>NZ_JAFEIF010000039.1 GCF_017848645.1 Limnohabitans sp.
CACTCAGCCCCAGCTCGTCACGCAAGGCTTGCAAGCTGTGTTCACCCAACCGTGGCGGCGCTTTGTGTGTCACGGGTGATGCAGAAAAGTTCAGCGGGCTGCGCACCACGCGCACGGTTTGGCCTGAGCTGTGGGGCAGTTCCACCACCATCTGGCGGTGTTGGGTTTGCGGGTCCGCAAAGACTTGGGCCATGTTGTTGATCGGTCCGGCCGGGACGTTGGCAGCGCTCAATTGTTCCAGCAACTGGGCGCGGGGTTGGGTGCGCACCAGTGCCTGCAAGGCGCCCTGCAGTTCGCTGCGGTGGGCGATGCGCTGCATGTTGGTGGCAAAGCGGGGGTCGGCGGGCATGTCGGGTGCGCCCAGCACGGTGCACAGTTGGCCAAATTGCGTGTTGTTGCCCGCCGCGATGATGAGTCGGCCTTCGGCGCATTCAAACACTTCGGACGGTGATGCAATCGGGTTGGTGTTGCCCACGCGTTGGGGTGCTTTGCCACTCATCAAATAACCCACGGCCAAGTGCCCGTTGAAGGCGACGGTGGCGTCCAGCATGGCCGCGTCGATGGCCTGGCCTTCGCCAGTTTTTTGTCGGTGCATGAGCGCGCCCAGGATGCCGATGGTGGCGTAGAGGCCCGTCACCATGTCGGTCATGGGGATGGCGGTGCGCATGGGGCCGCCGCCGGGCTGATCGTCGGGCAGGCCGCAGGTGCTCATTGGTCCGGCCATGCCTTGCAGGATGAAGTCATAAGCGGGCTTGGGCGCAGACGGCCCAGTCTGTCCAAAACCGGTGACCGAGCAGTAAATCAGCTCGGGTTTCAGGCGTCGCAGGCTGTCGGCGTCCAGACCGTATTTGGCCAGGGACCCGACTTTGTAGTTCTCCACCACCACGTCGCAGCGCAGCGCCAGGTCGCGCACGATTTGTGCGCCTTCTTCGCTGGCAATGTCCACCGTGATGGATTGCTTGCCCCGGTTGTAGGCCAGGTACAGGGCCGAGTCGTTGCTGGGTTGGCCCGTGGCGGGATCTTGCAAAAAAGGCCCCATGCGCCGCGTGTCGTCACCTTCACCAGGTTTTTCAATCTTGTAAACCTTGGCCCCCATGTCGGCCAGGATCTGCGTGCACATGGGGCCGGCGATCACGCGGGTCAGGTCCAGGACCTTGATGCCTTCCAGAATGGGGTTCATGGCGTGTTGGCTTTCTGTGGGGTGTC
This sequence comes from Limnohabitans sp., assembly GCF_017848645.1. GTDB lineage: Bacteria > Pseudomonadota > Gammaproteobacteria > Burkholderiales > Burkholderiaceae_C > Limnohabitans_A. The sequence goes on from NZ_JAFEIF010000039.1 coordinate 1,207, forward strand.
GTGTTGGAAGTTGGCCAGCACCGAGGCAGGCACGCGCAGCGGCATGTCCAGCAGCATTTGTGCAAACGATTTGCCCAGCGGGTCCGAGCGCAAGCTGCACACGCCGCCGCCGCCCAGCGCTTGGTGCAACACAAAGTTCAGGGCTTGCAGGCCCGGCACTTCGTAGCGCAACACCGGCCCTTGCACGAGGTGGCTGAAATAGGCCTGCACCTGCGCTGCTTGCAGCTGTGCGCGCAGCCAGGCCCAGGCCTTGGGGTGCCGTGCAATCACGCCGATGTTTTCGTCATCGCCCTTGTCGCCACTGCGCGCCCAGGCCAGGTCGATGAGGCGGCAGTCGTGCAGGGGTTCGTTGTCGTGCGCGTTCTCAGGCAAGCTTGGGTTGGCAGGTGGCGTGGCTTCGGTGCGAGTTGTCTGCGTCGCAGCGCTGGCCGCGTGGTCACTGGCGTCCACGAGCTGATCGTCCAGCCGCATCTGCAAACGCACCTGCGTTTTGGGCAGCATGAACGAACACAGTTTGATGACTGGCTGAATATCTGCCCGCCCCGAAAACGAAGACCGCGTGCCCGGCCCCATGGAGGTGCCGCTGCTCGCGCATTCGCGTTGCAGCACCGCCAGGGCCTTGGCTTGTGCGTGTCGCACGGCGATGCGCAGCACCACCTCACGGGCGGTGTGGGCTTGTGCGTGCGGGCCGTAATGCGACTCGCCGCCCAGCAGCTCCACACAGGTCTCGCTGTAATCACCAAAGCCCTGCGCGGCCATCATGGCGCTTGAGCGGGTCAACAGGGCTTGCGCCGTGCGCTCGGCCTTGAGCGGCGCGTCGATGCCGCGAATGGCCAGCATCAACTGCAGTTGATAGCCGTCTTGCCAAGTGGCGTTGGCTTTGTAGTGTGTGGGGGCGGGCAGGCCGCGTGCGCCGCTGACTTTCACGGTGTCGTGACCCGTGCGTTCCACCTGCACATGCCGCCAGTCGCACCCCACGTCGGGCATGAGGTAGTTCGCCGGATCGCCCACTTCGTAGAGGATTTGCTCAGCCACCGCGCCGGGGTGGATCAGGCCGCCCGTGCCTTCGGGTTTGCTCAGTTCCAGGCTGCCATCTGGGGCCACGTCGATCACCGGGTAGCCGATGTTCGCCCAGTCGGGCACGGCTTGCCAATCGGTGAACAGCCCGCCCGTGGCCTGCGCGCCGCACTCGATCAGATGGCCCGCGAGCGTGCCAGCAGACAGGCGGTCCCAGTCCTGCCAGGACCAGCCGAACTCGTGCACCAGCGCGCCCAGCACCACCGCGCTGTCGACGCAGCGACCGGTGATGACCACATCGGCCCCAGCGTCCAGAGCTTGGGCAATGCCGCGTGCGCCCACATAGGCGTTGACCGACAGGGGACGCTCGGGCAGGGGCTGGTCTGCGGTGGTGTGCAGGCCTTGGGCTTGCAGCGTGCCCATCTGCGGCATGAGGTCGTCGCCCGTGACCACGGCCACGCGCAAGGCGATGCCTTGTTTTTCAGCGACCTGCAGCAGCGCACCGCGGCAGCCTTCGGGGTTCAGGCCGCCCGCATTGGCAATGACCTTGATGCCCCGCTCGTGGATGGCCAACAGGTGCGGCGTCATGACGGCTTGCACGAAGTCGGTCGCGTAACCCAGCGTCGGGTCTTTGGCCCGCGCCTTGGCCAAAATAGCCATGGTGGTTTCGGCCAGGTAGTCGTAGACCAGGTACTGCAGGCCCGGCACCTGCAACAGCTGCGGCGTGGCCATGGCCGAGTCGCCCCAAAAGCCGCAGGCCCCGCCGATGCGCACGCGCTTGTCTGTGGCGTTCATGCGGCCGCCTCGATCTGCAGCAGCAGCGTGCCTTTGAGGGCCTGCCCCCCCGACTGCACGCGCAGCTCGCGCACCACGCCGGTGAAAGGCGCGGTCAGCGTGTGTTCCATCTTCATGGCTTCGAGCACCAGCAGGCGTTCGCCCGCCTGCACGCTTTGGCCCGGCGACACCATTACTTGCAGCACGCGGGCGGTGAGGGGGGCCAGCACAGCGCCGCTGCCAGCGCTTGCCTCGGCCTGGCCGTGGGTGGCGGGGCAATCAAAAAACCAAGCGCGGCCTGCATGAAAAATCTGCACCCCGTGGTCGGTGCGGGCGCTGCAAATTTGCTCGCGCAGACCTTGGCACACCAACGCCAGTTCGGTGCGCGCGGCGTCTTGCCATTGCACATGGGCCAGGCTTGTGGTAACGGTGTCGGCTTGGGCACTGCTGGCAGCACTCAGAGCCGTGCACTGCACCTGCCAGCCCATGCCCTGGGCGTTGATGCGGTAGCGCCAGCGCTGCTCGCCCCATTGCAGCAGGCCTTGCGCTAGGCCTTGCCCCAGCGCACCGGCATGCACATGGCCATCGGCGGTGGTGGGCAAGCTGTGCACTTGGGCGGCCATGGCCGCCAGCGCCACGGTGTGCGCACTGGGCACGGGCGCGGCCGGTGGCAGGCCCATGCGTTCTGCCACAAAGCCGGTGTGCACGCGTGTGCCCTGCACAAACACCGCGTCGGCCAGGCAGTCGGCCAAAAAGCCTTGGTTGCTGGGCAGGCCCAGCAAGACGCACTGGCGCACGGCCAACAGCAGCTTGCGCCGCGCTTCTTCGCGGTCGCTGCCGTGCGCCACGATCTTGGCCACCATGGAGTCGTAATGCGGGCTGACCTGCCCGCCTTCGCGCAGTGCGCTGTCGATGCGCACATCGTTGCCGGTGCTCTGTGGTGTGGGCGGCCGCCAGCGCAGCACCGGGCCGGTCTGCGGCAAAAAGCCTGCGGGCACGTCTTCGGCCGTGAGCCGCACTTCGATGGCGTGGCCTTTGAGTTGGATGTCGGCCTGCTGCCAAGGCAGGGCCTGGCCGCTGGCCACACGCAGCTGCCACTCCACCAGGTCCAAGCCGGTGATGGCTTCGGTGACCGCGTGTTCGACCTGCAGCCGGGTGTTCATCTCCATGAAATAGAAGTGCCCATCGGCGTCGAGCAAAAACTCCATGGTGCCCGCGCCGACATAGCCCATGGCGCGGGCGCTGTCCACCGCCACCTGGCCCATGTGTGCACGCAGCTCGGCGTTCACGGCGGGCGAGGGCGCTTCTTCGATCAGCTTTTGGTGACGCCGCTGCACTGAGCAGTCGCGCTCGCTCAGGTGCACCACATGCCCGTGGCTGTCGGCCAGCAGCTGGATCTCGACATGGCGCGGGTTGATGAGGGCGCGCTCCAGAATCAGCTCGTCCGACCCAAAAGCCGTGCGCGCTTCCGAGCGGGCCGAGGCCAGCGCCGCAGGCAGCAAATCGGGCGTGTCCACCCGCCGCATGCCGCGCCCGCCGCCACCGGCAGCCGCCTTGCACATGATTGGAAAGCCGATGCGTGCGGCTTCACGCACAAACGCTTCGTCGCTTTGATCCTGACCTTCGTAGCCGGGAATGCAGGGCATGCCCCAGCCTTGCATCAGCCGCTTGGCCCCGGCCTTGTTGCCCATGGCGCGGATGTTCGCGCCGGATGGGCCAATGAACACCAGGCCAGCCGTGTCCACCGCGTCGGCAAAGGCATCGTTCTCAGACAAAAAACCATAACCCGGGTGCACCGCGTCGGCCCCGGCGAGTTGGGCCGCTTGCAGGATGGCCTCGATGTTCAGGTAAGACTGTGCAGGTGCGGCCGGGCCGATGCACACCGCGCGGTCAGCCGCTTGCACATGCGGGCTGTCACGGTCGGCTTCGGAATACACGGCCACGGTGCCATAGCCCAGGCGACGCACGGTGCGCAGCACGCGCAGCGCGATCTCTCCCCGGTTGGCCACCAGCACGGTGTGGAAGGGACGGATGTTTTTGCTCACGGTCATTGGCAACTCAGGCTGGGGCAGATGAAGAAGAGGCCGTGTCGCGGCCATGCAGGCGCGCCACGTCGGCCGCTTGCAGCGTGGTGGACCAGCTTGGGGCGCGGCGTTCGCGGAAAGCGGCAATGCCTTCAGCGCCTTCGCTGCGCATGCATTGCGCAAAGCGTTGCGCCGCGTCGTCGAGCCAGGCACCCAGTGATGGGTCACCGGTCACGTCACGCGACAGCAAAGCCTTGAGCGAGCGGTTGGCCTGCGGGCCACAACCCAAAATGCGGTTGAGCCATTGCGCCTGCAGCGCGTCGAGTGCAGTGCTGTCAGCGGCCAGTGCGTCCACCAAGCCCAGCTGCTGTGCCAGCGTTCCGCTCACGCGCTCGCCGCTCAGGCCCAGGCGCAGCGCCACACGGCGGCCCACACGGGCCTGCACAAAGGGCGCGATCTGCGCCGGGATCAGGCCCAGGCCAGTTTCGCTCAGGGCAAAGCGGGCGTCATCGGTGGCCAGCACGATGTCGGCGCAGCAGGCCAGACCCATACCGCCGCCCATGGCCGCACCTTCAACCACCGCCAGCACCGGCATGGGCAGCGCGGTGAGGGCCTGCAGCACATGGCCAAAGGCGCGGTTGCGGCTGACCACGGGGTCTTCGCCTTCTTCCGCATTGGCTTGCAAGCGCGACTGGAAGTTGCCCACGTTGCCGCCCGCACAGAAAAAGCCTGCGCTGCCGCGCAGCACCAAGGCGCGCACGGCATCGTTCTGTGCGGCCTGGATGAACACATGGGCCAGCTCGGCCACCATGTCGGGCGACAGGGCGTTGCGTGTTTCGGGTTGGTGCAGCGTGATCCAAAAAATGTCGTGCGTGTGCTGCACCAGCAAGTGTTGGTAGTTCATGTCGGTCGCCTTCAAGCCGCCGGGTCCATCAGGCCCATCTTGCGGGCAATCACCATCAGCATCACTTCGTCGGCGCCGCCGCCAATCGAACCGAGCCGGTAGTCGCGGTAGGCACGCGAGACGCGGTTGTCCCAGGTGTAGCCCATGCCGCCCTGGAACTGCATGCACCAGTCGGCCACGTCGCGCCCCAAGCGCCCGGCCTTGAGTTTGGCCATCGACGCCAACTCGGTCACGTCTTGCCCTTGCACATAGGCGTGGGTGGTCATGTAAATCAGGCCGCGCAGGGCTTCGATTTCGGTCTTGAGCTCGGCCAGCTTGTACTGGATGAACTGGTTGTCGAGCAGTGGTTTGCCAAAGGCCACGCGCTGGCGCAGGTAGTCGGCAGTTTCCTCAATCAGCTCGATGCTGGCCAGGCGCCGCGCCGCGCCGTCCAGGCGCTCCTCCTGAAACTGCTTCATCTGGTAAATAAACCCCATGCCCTCTTCGCCAATGCGGTGGCGCACCGGCACGCGCACTTCGTCAAAAAAGATCTGCGCAGTGTCCGAGCTCCACATGCCGAACTTCTTGATCTTTTGCACCTCGATGCCCTTGGCGCGGCGACCTGCTGAATCTTTGAGCGGCACGATGATGAGCGATTTGTTTTTGTGCGATGGCCCGTCCGAGGTGTTGCACAGCAGGCAGATCCAGTCGGCCTGGGTGCCGTTGGTGATCCACATTTTGGAGCCGCTGATCACGTAGTCGTCGCCATCGCGCCGCGCCCGGGTCTTGAGCGAAGACACGTCCGAGCCCGCGCCTTGCTCGCTCACGCCGATGCTGCACACCACTTCGCCCGCAATGGCCGGGGCCAAAAATTCGCGCTTGAGTTCGTCCGAGCCAAAACTGGCCAGCGCCGGGGTGGCCATGTTGGCTTGCACGCCAATGCCCATGCCCACGCCCTGCGCCTTGACGTAGCCAATGGCCTCGGCCGCAGCCAGTGCGTAGCTGAAGTCCAGACCCATGCCGCCGTAGGCCTCGGGTTTGGTGATGCCTAAAAAGCCAAGCTGCCCCATTTTGCGAAACACCTCGTGGGCGGGAAAGATTTCGGCGGCTTCCCATTCGTCCACAAAGGGGTCGATTTCGGCGCTGATGAAGCGGCGGATGCTTGCCATCAGTTCGTGGTGTTCGGGTGTGTAGATCATGTGTGGGGACTTTCCTCAGAAATTCAGAAACGGGGCACGGCGAACTGCATCGCGTGCGGGGTGCGTGCGGCGGCTTCGCGCACGGTGGCCAGCAAGAGCGACAGCACCTCGCGGGTCTGGCGCGGGTCGATGATGCCGTCGTCGAGCAAATGGCCGCTGGTGTAGAAGGCGCTGGCCTGGCTGTCGAACAGACCCACGATCTCGGTCTTTTGCGCTTGCAGCCGCGCCTCGTCGACCGGCTTGCCGCTGCGCTCGGCCTGTTGGCGCGCCACGATGTCGAGCGTGGTGGCGGCCTGCTCGCCGCCCATCACGGCCGAGCGGGCGTTGGGCCATGAAAAACAAAAGCGCGGGTGAAACGCTCGCCCGCACATGCCGTAGTTGCCTGCGCCAAACGAAGCGCCACAGTGCAGCGTGATGTGCGGCACCTGCGAGTTGCTCAGCGCCTGGATCATCTTGGCGCCGTGCTTGATCATGCCGGCCTCTTCGGAGGCGCGGCCCACGATGAAGCCAGTGGTGTTTTGCAAAAACACGATGGGGGTGCCCGACTGGTTGCACAGGTGGATGAACTGCGCTGCCTTGGTCGCACCCGCCGGGTCGATGGGGCCGTTGTTGCTGATGAAAGCCACCGCATACCCGTCGATGCGGGCATGGCCACACACGGTGGCGCTGCCGTAGTCGGGCTTGAAGTCGAGCCAGGCCGAGTCGTCCACCAAGCGGGCAATGATTTCGCGCATGTCGATGGGCTGGCGGTGCTCCAGCACCATCACGCCGGCCAGTTCGTCGGGCGACAGCCGGGGTGGGCGCGGGGCTTGTGTGGGCGCGGCCACTGCAGCACGCGGCCAATCGATGGCGGCCAGCACCTCACGGGCCAGGGCAATCGCGTGGGCGTCGTCTTGCGCCACGTATTCGGCCAGGCCGCTGACGGTGGCGTGCATGTCGGTGCCGCCCAGCGCTTCGTCGGTCGCAATCTCGCCCGTGGCGGCCTTGAGCAAAGGCGGCCCTGCCAAAAAGGCCTTGGCTTGGCCGCGCACCATGATCACGTAGTCCGACAGACCCGGCATGTACGCCCCGCCAGCGGTGGACGAGCCGTGCACCACCGTGAGCACCGGCAGGCCGGCCGCTGACAGGCGCGCCAGGTTGTAGAACATGCCGCCGCCCCGGATGAATTTCTCGACCCGGTATTTGCGCAGGTTGGAGCCTGCCGACTCGACCAAGTGCACAAAGGGCAGCTTGTTTTGCAGCGCGATCTCCTGGCAGCGCATGAGCTTTTGGTTGCCCGCTTCGGTGAGGGCTCCAGCGTCGATGCCCGAGTCGGTCACCACCACCATGCAGCGCACGCCGCTGACCTGGCCAATGCCCGCCAGCTGCGAACCGCCGGGCACACAACGCGAGAGGTCGGGGTCGTCCATGCCGTAACCGGCAAGCGTGGCCAAAGGCAAAAACGGCGCGCCAGGGTCGAGCAGCTGCGCCAGCCGCTCACGCGGCAGCAAAGCGCCGCGTTTGGCAAAGCGCTCAGCCGATTTCGCCGACGCGTCGCTGGCGCGTTGCTCCAGCGCATGCCAGTCGGCGATCAGTTCGAGCATGCCTTGTCGTTGCGCGGAAAAGGCGTCTGACGTGGGGTCAATGCGGGTTTGAAAAGTTGTCATGTCATTTGGAAAAAGTGTCAGCGCCCCGTGTGGGCATGGCCTATTGCACCGCAGCAGCTGGGCAGAAGCCAGCGTGTCAGGGCAGGCTGTGCATAATGTGCACATGGTGTTTTCCCTGATGTGTCTCCCATGAACGAGCCTGCCAAAGCTGCGCCCCGGCCAGGCGCGCAGAGCATCGAGCGCGCCATGGGCCTGGTCAACCTCGTGGCCTGCCACCACGATCAGGGCATCAGCTTGCAGGCCTTGGTGCAAGCCAGCGGCCTGGACCGCACCACCGCCTGGCGCATGCTGGGCAGCCTGCAGCACGCGGGCCTGGTCGAGCGCGAGGAGGGCAGCGGCCTGTACCGCATGGGTGTGCAGGCGACGGCCTGGGGCGCGGCAAGCTTGGGGCAGGCGGCCTTGGTCCGCCAGTGCCAACCCACCATGAAAACCCTGGCGCGCCTGAGCGGCGACAACGTGTTTTTGGTGCTGCGCTTGGGCGACTACAGCCACTGCCTGCACTTGGAGCAGGGCGCTTACGCCGTACCGGCTTTTCGCCAGACCGTGGGTGAAACCCGCTTGCTGGGCCTGGGTGTGGCCAGCATCGCCATGCTGGCGGTGCTGGACGATGCCGACGTGCAGGCGCACCATGCCCGCCACGCGGCGCAATACGCGCTGGAGGGCGTCACGTTGGCGCAGTTGCTGCGCTGGGTGCTGGCCACCCGACAGCGCGGCCACGCTTACCGCAGCACAGCAGGCATTGCCGCCGTGGGTCTGCACTGGCAGCTCGGCCAGGCGGCGATTGCGGCCCTGTCGATTGGCGCTTCGCGCGCCCGCCTGCCGCTGGGCCGGGCGGCCGAGCTGGCGGCACTCATGCGCAGCCAGTGGCCGGATTTGGGGGCTTGAGCGCCCCGGGCGGCGTTGGTGTGCACAAGGCGGCTGTTTGCTTACCCGCAAGTGACAGGCCACGAGGGACACAAGCGCACCCTTGCCCGTATCATGGTCTTGGCCCCGGGCGTTCCGGGCATTCACGTCTTCAGCGCAACGCCGTGTGGGCGCGTGACCCGCCCGGATCTGCACGATTTTGGAATGGACCATGTACCTCGATCAAGACTCGGCACTCCACATCAACCAGCTGACCGCCTTTCGCCGCGATCTGCACAGGTATCCCGAACTCAAGTACCAGGAAAGCCGCACGGCCGACAAAATCGCCGCTTTCTTGGAGGCCTTGGGCATCACCCCGGTGCGTGGCCTGGGTCAAACCGGCCTTGTGGCCAGCATCCACGGCCAGGGCCGAAGTGCTGAAAATCCCGGACCGGCGATTGGCTTGCGTGCCGACATGGATGCCTTGCCGCTTCAGGAGGTCAACCGCTTTGAACATGCCAGCCAGAACGAAGGGCGCATGCATGCCTGTGGGCACGACGGTCACACCGCCATGCTGCTGGGGGCGGCCCAGCTGCTGGCCAGCGAACGCCAATTCGACGGCACGGTGCACCTGATTTTTCAGCCTGCCGAAGAAGGTGGCGCGGGCGCAAAAGCCATGATGGACGAGGGTCTGTTCGAGCGGTTCCCGTGTCAGGCTGTTTTTGCCTTGCACAACTGGCCCTCACTGCCGCAAGGCCAGATGGGGGTGCGTGTGGGCCCCATCATGGCGTCGGGCATGATGTTCGAGTTGGTGGTGCGCGGCAAGGGCGGGCATGCCGCGATGCCCCACACCACCATCGATCCGATCCATGTCGCCTGCGCCATCGTGGGGCAGTTGCAGACCTTGGTGTCGCGCGGAACCGACCCGCTGGACTCGGCCGTGCTGACGATCGGCAAGATCGAGGCGGGGACTTCGGCCAACATCATCCCCGACGAAGCCCGCATCCTGGGCACTTGCCGGACGCTGACCAAAGCCACACAGCAATTCCTGATCGAGGGCATCGAGCGGATAGCGGGCCACATCGCGCAGGCCCATGGGGCCACGGCCGAACTCATCATCAATTCCACCGGCTACCCCAGCACGGTCAACCACCGCCAAGAGGCGCTTTTGATGGGCGAAGTCATGCGCGAGATGGTGGGCGAGGCGAATGCGCACACGGATGTGTTGCCAGCCATGACCGCTGAAGATTTCGGCTTCATGCTCGAAGAGGTGCCCGGCGCGTATGGCTGGATTGGCAATGGCGCAGCGGGTCAGCCCGGCATTGCACTGCACAACCCCGCCTACGATTTCAACGACGCCAACCTGTCCCTGGGCGCGCGTTTTTGGGACCGGCTGGCGCGGCGCTGGCTGCTGGAGCAGGCGAGACCCCTGTCAACGCCCAGCATGTCATTGCCTTGAAGCGGGTGAAAGAGGCGCTGCGCCTGGCCTGTTCGGGCCAAGCGCTGTGGCGACATGTTGTCGAGTCAGCGAACTGCCTGCTTTTCAGCGGTTGACGTTCACCACCACGCGTCCACGCACCTGCCCCGCCAAAATCTCGCTGCCCAGCGCCACAGCATCGGCCAGACCCACTTCGCGCGTCATGCGCTCCAGCTGCGCAGTGTCCAAGTCTTGCGCCAAACGCGCCCAAGCGGCTTCGCGCACGGCACGCGGGGCCATCACACTGTCTATGCCGGCCAAGGTCACGCCGCGCAAGATGAAGGGCGCCACGCTCGATGGAAAGTCCATGCCTTGCGCCAAACCGCAGGCGGTGACCACGCCGCCGTATTTCGTGCTGGCGCAGGCGTTGGCCAGGGTGTGGCTGCCCACGGTGTCGACCACGCCGGCCCAGCGCTCTTTGGCCAGCGGTTTGCCTGGGGCCGACAGTTCGGCCCGGTCCATCACGTCGGCCGCGCCCAGCTGGCGCAGGTAGTCGGCTTCTTGCATGCGGCCGGTGCTGGCCACCACGCGGTAACCCAGCTTGGCGAGCAGCGCAATGGCCACGCTGCCCACGCCGCCGCCAGCACCCGTGACCAAAATGTCGCCATTGCCTGGCGTGACGCCGTGCTTTTGCAGCGCCATCACGCACAGCATGGCGGTGTAACCGGCCGTGCCGATGGACATGGCTTGGCGGGGTGTGAAAGCGGCAGGCAACTTGACCAGCCAGTCGCCCTTCAGGCGCGCCTTTTGTGCCAAACCGCCGCTGTGGCTTTCGCCCACGCCCCAGCCGTTGAGCACCACTTGGTCGCCCGCCTTGAACAGCGGGTGTTGGCTGTCGGTCACGGTGCCCGCCAGGTCGATGCCAGGCGTGAGTGGAAATTTGCGCACCACGGGCGATTTGCCGGTGATGGCCAGGCCGTCTTTGTAGTTGAGGGTGGAGTAGTCCACCTGCACCGTCACATCGCCTTCGGGCAGGGCGCTGTCATCGAGCGTCTTCAGGGTGCAGCGGTAACCGGCTTCGTCTTTTTCAATTTGCAGGGCTTGGTAAGTCATGGAGGTCTTTCTATCAAAGGGGTGAACGGTCTTTTGTAGGCGCGGTCAGAGACCGCGCCTACAAAGGCAGAGGCAGCGCCACCGTTGCAGGGCCGGCTTCATTTGCGGTTGACCAGCACAATGCCCACAGCCACCAATGCCAATGACAAGGCCAGCGTCAGGGTCAGGGCTTCGCCCAGCCAGAGCATGCCAAACAGCAGGGCGAACAGGGGTGTGAGGAACACAAAGGCCGAAATTTTGGTGGCGGGGTAGTGGCCCAGCATCCACATCCAGGCCAAATAGCTGGCGAAGGCACCGACCACGGTTTGTACGGCCACCGAGCCCATGGCAAAGCCGCTCCAGTGGCCGTCCCAAGGCTCGCCCATGCTGCGCGACAGCAACAACAAGACCACGGTGCTCACAGCCAGTTGGTAAAACAGCAGTTTCTCGGCGGCCAGGCGCGTGAGGTTGGCCGCGCGGATGGCCACCGTCGTCAGGCCCCACAAGGCCCCGGCCGCCAGGCCCATCAGGTCACCCGTGGCACCACCGCTGCCAAAACCTTCGCGCAGCGCAAACACCACGGCAGCAAATGCGCAGGCCATGCCCACCCATTGCGCGGGCCGCAGCCGCTCGGTACGGATGAACCAAGGCAGCAGAGCCGCCACCCAGAACGGCGAGGTGTACAAAAACACCGTCAGCCGCGAGGCCGAGGTGTGCTGCAGGCCGATGTAGATGAAAGCAAATTCCGCCGCAAACAAGCAGCCCACCAGCAAACCCGCCCACAAGCTGCCATCGCGCTCAAACAGGCGCACCCCGCGCCATTGGCACCACAGCCACAACAGCAGCGTGGCCCCCACGCCGCGCACCGCCGACTGGAACACGGGCGGCAATTCGGCCACGGTGGCTTTGACCAGCACCTGTTGAAATCCCCAGAACATGCAGCACACCAGCAAGATGCCCACGGCCAGGGCATCCAGGTTGTCTTTGCGGGGTCGGGTTGATGCGCTCATGCCACCGATTGTGCCGCCACCTGCCCGCAGCTGCTGTCCCCTGCGCTGCGCCCGGCGCTCGTTGATAAACAGGGACAATCCATCTCCAACCATGCCCCAAGTCCTGTGAAAACATTGCTGACCCCCAACCGCCCAGATGCACTGTGGTCGCGCCGCGATCTGCACCGCGCGGCCCTGGCTGCGGCATTGGCGCCGTGGGTCACGCTTGGCGTGCAGGCGCAAAGCGCGCCGCCGCGTTGGCAAGTCAACCCCTTCAGCCTGGGCGTGGCCAGTGGCCAGCCGCAGCCGGGCAGCGTGGTGCTGTGGACGCGCTTGCACATCGACGAAGCCGATGCAGCCCGCCAGACATCGGGCGCGCCCGTGGTCTGCGAGCTGTTCGCCGACGAGGCCTTGCGCCAGCCTCTGCGCCAATGGCGCCTGAACACCGACGCCCGCCGGGGCCACAGCCTGCATGTGCTGGCCGATGGCTTGCAGCCGGGGCGGCATTATTGGTACCGCTTTGCCAGTGGCAATGCCGTCAGCCCGGTGGGCCGCACCCGCACCAGCCCTGCTTTGAGTGAGGCTGTGCGCCGCCTTCGCCTGGGCCTCGCGTCTTGCCAGCATTACGAACAAGGCCACTTTGCCGCGCACCGCGACATGGCTGCGCAAGACCTGGACCTGGTGCTCTTTGTGGGCGATTACATCTACGAGAGCAGCAACAAGCAATTCAAAATCCGTGCCCACGAAAGCGGCATGCCTTTCACGCTGGACGCCTACCGCGCCCGCCACGCGCATTACAAGTCAGACCCCGACCTGCAAGCCTGCCACGCCGCCCACCCCTGGCTCATGACCTGGGACGACCATGAGGTGGTGAACGACTACGCCAACGACCTGGACCGGAATTTCACTGACCCGGCGGTTTTCTTGCAGCGCCGGGCGGCGGCGTACCAGGCTTACTTTGAGCACATGCCGCTGCGCCTGGGTCCTGACCCGCAGCAGCCCAGCCAGATGCGCATCCACGACCGCATGGCCTGGGGAACACTCGCCGACTTGTGGACCCTGGACTGCCGCCAGCACCGTGACCACCAGGCCTGCCCCGACCTGATGCGCGGCGGCGGGCGTGTGGTCATGGGCTGCGATGCGCTGGCAGACCCGGCGCGCAGCATGCTGGGCCAAGCGCAAGAGCAATGGCTGACGGCAGGCCTCACACAAAGCCAGCGGCGCTGGAAGCTGCTCGCGCAATCCACCTTGATGGCCAGCAGCGGTATTCAGACCCCCTTGGGGCGCAGCGCCTTCACCGACGGCTGGGACGGTTACCCGCAAGCACGTGCACGGCTCTTGCAGACGGTGGCCGATGCGCGTCTGAGCGACGTGGTCTTGCTCGGCGGCGATGTGCACGCCAACGTGGCCGCGCAGCTGCGTGTGCAGCCGGGCGACGAGCGCTCGCCCGTGGTGGCCAGTGAGCTGGTCACCACCTCGGTGTCCACCCGGGGCATGTCGCCCAAAGTCATGGTGCACATCCAACGCGACAACCCGGACATCCGCCACGCCCGCTCGGACGAGCGCGGCTACACCCTGATTGACATCCGACCCGAGCGCCTGGAAGCGCAGTTCCTCACCACCCCGCACCCGGCCCAGCCCAACGCCCGACTGGCGCTGCAGGGGCGCTGGACCGTGCAGCAGGGTGTGGCAGGCGTGGTGCCGGGGTCTTGAAAAGACCCAGCCGTATCCAAGGGTTACCATGCGGTCTTTTTTTGGGCTGCCCGGCTAGAATCGCCGCATGAACACCACCAACGTGACCGCGCCCAAGAAATCCTTCAAAGTCCAGATGCTCGCCGCCCGCGAGACGGCCATCATCCAGTCGGTCAACCGGCTGTTGGCCGAAAAAGGCTTTGACGCGATGACGGTGGACGAGGTAGCCGCCGAGGTGGGGATTGCCAAAGCCAGCCTGTACAAGCACTTCACCAGCAAGGAAGAGCTGGCCTGCGCCGCCATGGTCACCGCCATGCGCCGGGCGCAAGAGGTGATCCAGAGCACCGACCCCCAGCAGGCCCCGCTGGACAAGATCAAAGCCGTCACGCGCTGGACCATGACGCTCAAGCTGCAAGGCCTGATGCCCTCACTGCCCAGCCAGAACTCCACCTTGCGCGCCACCTTGATGGCCAGCAAGGACTACATGGACGGCCTGATGGAAGTGAGCGATGCTTTGGGCGGCTGGATCGAAGAGGCCCAGGCCCAAGGCCAGATCAACAAGGCCTTGCCCGCTGTCGCGGTGCTCTACACCTTGTTTGCCCGGGCCTGCGATCCGGTGTTGGAATTTTTGAAAATGGGCGAGCAGCACACCGACGAGCAGATCCTCGATCTGGTGATGAGCACCTGCTTTGAGGGGCTGAACGCCCGCTGAAACCGCAGTTTCAGCGCACCAGCAGCACGGGCACCTTGCAGTTCGCCAACACCTGGGTGGCGACCGAGCCCATGACCAGATTGCCCAGGGTGCCGTGGCCGTGCGAGCCCATCACCACCAAATCAAACTTGCCGCTGTCGGCGGTTTTGGAAATGGTCTCACCCGCATGGCCCACTTTGGCCACAGTCTTGGCGTCGATGCCGTGGCGCAGCAAAAACTTGGTGACTGGGCTGAGCACTTTTTCGGCTTCATCGCGGTGGTAGGCCTCGACCATGTCTTTGCCCACGGCAGCGCGTGCACGGGGGGGCAGTTGGGGGTTCACCGTCAGCAGGGTGTAGCTGTTGTTGGTGCTGAACAGCTCGTCGTGCGTGGTCAGGTAGGCCAGCATTTTTTTGGTGTATTCACTGCCATCAACGGCCAATAAGATTTTCATGAGGGTCTCCTGTTGCGGATCAAACAAGCCTTCACTCTAAGCCGTGCAGGGCCGTGAAGTCTTGACCTAAGTCATGAAATCAGTGGGTTCCGGTGCCCCGAACTTCCAGCACGCATTGCGGCTTGAACAGCACTTGCTCGTTTTTGCGCGCATAACCGAGCGGGTTGGCCACCACGCGGCAGCCGTTTTGGGTGTAGTTGCTGGGGCAATGCAAATGGCCGTGCAGCCACAACTGGGCGTGGGGCAGCAGGTGGTCGAGTGCGTTGCAAAAACCCGCTGTGCCCGGCACCCGGCCGTAGCGCGGGTCGGCGCTGCCCAAGCTGGGGGCAAAGTGGGTGACGACCACGGTGGGGCCTGCAAAAGGCACGCTCAGCGCAGCGCTCAGCCAGTCCTGGCATTGCAGGGCCTGCTCGCGCAGGCCCTCGGCCAGCCAGGGCTCACCGTTGCGCGTGGTCAGGGTTTTGCGCAGGTAATAGTTGGCGGCCCGAAAGGCCTTGTCGCGGGCTTTGAGTTGGCGCGTGAACTGGCTGTTGGGGTGGCTGAAGTGCGCCGGGATTTTGTCGGTCAGCGGGTCGGGGATGGGCTGCCCGGCCAGCGGCCCCAGGGCGTCAAAGTCGGTCCACAGCGTGGTGCCCACAAAACGCACGCCGCCCAGTTGCAGCACTTCGCGCTCCAGCCAGGTGATGCCCAGCCGCTCACAGGTTTGGCGCAGCCGGGTGTGGGCCGCGTCAAAGTCCAGCCCGTCGTACTCGTGGTTGCCGGGCACAAACAGCACGGGTGTGGGCCAGCCGTGCAGCGGTGAGAACCGTGCCAGGCCAAAGTCGCCGTCGCCTGCGTTGGCCAAGGCCGAGCCCGCTTGGTAAGAGCCAATGTCGCCTGCCAGCACCAGTACATCAGCACCGGGGGCTGGGCTGGGCATGAAGTCGGGGTTGGACTCCAGGTGCAGGTCGGAAAGGAGTTGGATGTTCATGTCGGGATGTCGTTGGCCGGGATAACGTTGTCCGGGACGTGGGCAGTCGGCATATCGCAGTCAAATGCCTGCCGGGCCACTTGTTGCAGTTGGGTGCGAAGCCATTGGTGCGGGCTGTCTTGATGGCGTTTGCGGTGCCACAGGGCGTGCACTTGCACAGGCGGCACGTCAAAGGGCAGGTCGTGCAGCACCAGTTCATGGGCCATGCCGGTGGTGGGCACAAAGTGGCGCGGCAGCACCGTGAGCAAATCGGAGTTCACCACCACCCGTCCGGCCGTGAAAAACTGGTTCACCGTGAGCACGATGCGCCTTTGCTGCCCGATGGCGGCCAGCGCTTCGTCCACAAAGCCGTAGGCCCGCCCGGAAAAGCTGACCAGCAAATGCCGGGCCGCGCAATAGGCCTGCAAGCTGATGGGCCGCTTGGCCAGCGGATGGCCCTTGCGCATCACACACACGTATTCGCCCGAATACAGGCGCTGGTGTTCAAAGGGGATGGCTTCACCAGACTGGGCGCGAGCGGTCAGGTCGGCCAGCACCGCTGGAAAGTAACCCAAGGCGATGTCGGCGCTGTCTTCGCTGAGCAGCTTGCGCGGATCGCGTGTGGTCAGGGGCAGCACGCGCAAGGACACGCCCGGGGCCTGCAGCTCCAGTTCGCGGGCCAGCCCGCCCATGAGTTCGGCCGCGGTGGCGTCGGCCATGGCCAGCACAAAGGTGCTGTTGGCTTGCTGCGGCACAAAAGCACTGGGCACGATGGCCGCTTGCAATTGGCGCAGAGCCTCGCGCACACTGGGCCACAGCGCCAGCGCCCGGGGCGTGGGCTCGATGCCGTGGCCGTGGCGGCGCACCAGCTCATCGCCCAAGGCTTCGCGCAATCGGCGCAAGGCGTTGCTCACGGCCGGTTGGGTCAGCGCCAGGTTGTGCGCGGCCCGGGTCAGGCTGCGCTCGGCCATGACCTCGTCAAACACCCGCAGCAAGTTCAGGTCGAGGGTGCGAAAAGAGTGGGGGATGGCGGAGGACATGGCAGGTCTTTAACTATCACCATTATGAATGAGGGGCATTAAGAATATAAAGTTGAACGACATTGGTAAAAACCCTATGATTCGCAACATGGTTTTGTTGATTTGGATTGCCAAAGAAAACAAAACCGAATCAAGGGAACACAAAATGAACACCACTGCCAAATCCATCCTGGGCACCATGCCCGCCATCTCTGCGGCCCCCGCAGCCCCCAGCACATCCAGCAAAACCCTCGCGAACCTGTTGCTCGCCGCAGGCGTGGCCGCATTGGTCGTCGGCGTTGATCAGATGATCGACAGCTGGGCCCAATCCCACGTCGTGGCCGCCTGGCTGGCGCTGTGGGCCGTGGCCGTGCTGGCCATTGTGGTGCTGCGAGGCCTGACGCGCCACCTGGCGCAAAACCTGATGACCGGCCTGGACGCCTGGTCGGCCCATGTGGCCCGCAGCCGCGCCGACGAACGTTTGTGGACCATGGCGCAGTCTGACCCGCGCCTGATGAGCGACCTGCAAGTGGCCATGGACCGCGCCAGCGAAACCAAAGGCCCGGTCCGTGACTTGGAAACCCTGATGAACCGCCGCGCCGCCCGATTGGTGCGCGACCGCATGTACTACATCTGAAGTCCTATCCCCGGGGTCCTGCGGTGACCCACACGATCAAAGGCCTCCCTGCGGAGGCCTTTTTTCATGCGCTAGGGGGTGGACCCCGTTGACCGCTTCAAGCCGAAGGGCGAGACGCCAAATAAATGCCGGGCAAGATCAGCGCAGCGCCCATCAAGTGGTGCCAGCCCATGGCTTCACCCAGCACCAGCCAAGCGGCTAGGCCGCCATACAAGGGCCCCAGATACAAACTGGCGGCCACGCGGCTGGCACCCAAGACCTTTTGGCAAAAGCCATAAGCCCAATACGCCCCAATGCCCGGCAACAAACCCGCAGCCACCACCAGCAGCGTGGCCTGCCAAGTCCAGGCGGGTGTGTCGGCTTGAACGAATTCCCAAGCCGCAAAGGGCAGCAACACCAGCATGCCGCCCATGCAAATCGCAGCCAAACGCGCGGTGGAGCCTAGCGGCGTGGGCCACTTCTTTTGCAGCAGGGCATAAGCAGCCCACGACACCATGGCCAGCACGATCCAGCCGTCACCGGCGACCCATTGCACTTGGCCCAAGGCCAGCCACTGGCCTTTGACCACCACATGGAACACGCCCGCCATGGCGATCAGCACACCCACACCCTGGCGCACAGAAAACCGCTCGCCCAGCCACCACACAGCGGCCACGGCGATGAGCACGGGTGAGGCGGCGTAAATGAGCGCTATGTTCATGGCCGAGGTGGTTTGTGCGCCTTGGTAAACCCAAGCCCCACAAATCAACATGCCCAAAGCCCCGAGTACCAAGTAACGCCCCGCATCGCGCAGCGTGCTGTGCCGCTCACGCCACAGTTCGCTGCGCGCAACCAAAGCCAGGATCACCCCCGCCAAAGCCCAGCGTCCCAAAGCCAGCATGTGAGGCTCGGCCACCCCCGGTGCACTGCGTGCCACGATGTAATTGACCGACCACAAGGCGGGTGTGACCCACATCAACCACGAGGCGATGCGGATGCGGGATTCAGGGGTTTGCAGCAAAGACATGGCTCCGATTGTGCAGGCAAGAAAAAACCGCCCCGGTTTGTGGCCGGGGCGGTTGCGAGGCTGAGCGCCTGTTGGGCGCTTGACCTGAAACGGTTTACGCCAGACGCTTTTCCAGCGCGGCCTTGGTGTCGAGCAAGGCCTGGGGCAAGTGGTAGCTCAGCTGTGCAAAGTGTTCGTCGTGCAGCTTGAATTCGGCTTGCCAAGCGGCGGGGTCGATGCTGGTCACGGCTTTGAACTGCTCGGCGCTGAAGTCGATGCCATTCCAGTTGATCTCTGCGTAAGTGGGGGCGATGCCGAACATGGTGGCTTCGCCTTGTGCTTTGCCTTCCAGGCGGTCGATCATCCACTTGAGCACGCGCATGTTGTCGCCGTAGCCGGGCCAGACGAACGAGCCGTCTTCGCCCTTGCGGAACCAGTTCACGCAGTACATGGCGGGCAATTTGTGGCCAGCGGCCTGGGCTTTGGCGCCGGTGTCCAGCCAGTGCTGGAAGTAGTCGCTCATGTTGTAGCCGCAAAACGGCAGCATGGCGAACGGATCGCGGCGCACCACGCCCTGTGCGCCAAAGGCGGCAGCGGTGGTCTCTGAGCCCATGGTCGCGGCCATGTAGACGCCTTCGGTCCAGCTGCGTGCTTCGGTGACCAATGGCACGGTGGTCGAGCGGCGGCCGCCAAACATGAAAGCGTCGATCGGCACGCCTGCAGCGTCGTCCCAAGCGGGGTCGAGTGCGGGGTTGTTGGTCGCGGCCACGGTGAAGCGGGCGTTGGGGTGAGCGGCCTTGGCGCCGGTTTCTTTGGCAATCTGGGGCGTCCAGTCCTTGCCTTGCCAGTCGATCAAATGGTCGGGCAGCTTGCCGGTGTCTTTTTCCATGCCTTCCCACCACACGTCGCCGTCGTCCGTCAGGGCCACGTTGGTGAAAATCACGTCCTTGTGCAGGCTCAGCATGCAGTTGGGGTTGGTCTTCATGTTGGTGCCAGGGGCCACGCCAAAGTAGCCAGCCTCGGGGTTGATGGCGTACATCTTGCCGTCGGTGTGGGGCTTGACCCAGGCGATGTCGTCACCGATGGTGGTGACTTTCCAGCCGTCAAACGCAGCGGGTGGCACCAGCATCGAGAAGTTGGTTTTGCCGCAGGCGCTGGGGAAGGCGGCTGCGACATGGTACTTCTTGCCTTCGGGGTTGGTCACGCCCAAGATGAGCATGTGCTCGGCCAACCAGCCCTGCTCGTGTCCCATGTTGGACGCGATACGCAGCGCAAAGCACTTCTTGCCCAGCAGCGCGTTGCCGCCGTAGCCCGAACCATAAGACCAGATCTCGCGGGTCTCGGGGTAGTGCACGATGTACTTGGTGGTCGGGTTGCAAGGCCAGCTGGTGGTGTCTTTTTGGCCAGCAGCCAAAGGTGCGCCCACGGTGTGCATGCAGGGCACGAACTCGCCGTCGGTGCCCAGCACGTCGTACACGGCTTTGCCCATGCGGGTCATGATTTTCTGGTTCACGACCACGTAGGCGCTGTCGCTGAGTTCGATGCCAATGTGGCTGATGTGTGAGCCCAAGGGGCCCATCGAGAAAGGCACCACGTACATGGTGCGGCCAGCCATGCAGCCGTCAAACAGCGGGTTCAGGGTGGCGCGCATTTGCGCGGGTTCCATCCAGTTGTTGGTGGGGCCGGCGTCTTCTTTTTTGGCCGAGCAGATGTAGGTGCGGTCTTCCACGCGGGCCACGTCCGACGGGTCGGAGCAAGCCAGGTAAGAGTTGGCGCGCTTGGCAGGGTTGAGCTTTTTGAAGGTACCGGCCGCCACCAGTTCGGCGCACAGGCGGTCGTATTCTTCTTGGGAGCCGTCACACCAATAGATGTTGGCGGGCTTGCACAGGGCGGCCATTTCGGCGACCCAGGCAATCAGCTTGGCGTTTTTCACGTAAGTGGGCGTATTGAGGTTCAGGCCCTGCATCACGGGTGAGTTCATGGGAAGTGCTCCAAGTTTAAAAATCGTTTTTTCAAAACCTCTGCGCAGGGGCTTTGAGAAAACGGCTAGGGGGCTGAGATACTGAGGGCTGTGGCCGTTTGAAAACAGTGGCTGTAACCACGCGGTAACCAGCGGGCCTCGATTTTAGGGAGACTGCTTGTTTTGTGCCTGTCAGCTGGGCTGAAAACCTCTTTAAATCTATGCAAAAGAAGCATGACGTTATGCGGGTTGCTGTGGACGCCGATTTCCAGCCTCAGAGGCGTTGCTGGCTGAAGGCGGCTTTGGTGGCGCCCTGGGTCGCCCCTTGGCTGGTACAGGCACAAAGCCCGGCCCGCATCAAGGTCGCCGCCGCCAGCAACCTGAAGTTTGTGCTGGCTGACTTGGTAAACCAATACCGTCAACAAACCGGGGTCCAGGTGGATGTGAATCTGGGCGCGTCGGGCAACTTGGCGCGGCAGATTTTGCAGGGCTTGCCGGTTGAGCAATTCATTTCGGCAGACGAGGTTTGGGTGGCCGAACTGGCCAAAGCCGGGCGCACGGTGGACACGGGTCAGCGCTACGCTACGGGCCGATTGGCGCTGGTTGTGCCTAAAAATTCAGCACTACCGCTGGCCCAAGGTTTGGCTGCGGTGGTGCGCGCCCTGAAGCCCAGTGACAAATTCGCCATCGCCAACCCGGCCCTGGCCCCTTATGGCGTGGCGGCTGTGGAGGCTTTGCAGCACGCAGGCGTTGGACCATTGCCGGCCGCACGCCAGGTGCTGGGCGACAGCATCGGCCAGGCCACCCAGTTTGTGGCCACGGGCGCGGCGCAGGCGGGCATCACCGCGCTGGCGCTGGCGCAGGCCCCTGAAATCGCCCGCAGCTTGCAGGTCTTGCCGCTGCCCGCTGAATTGCACGCGCCTTTGCACCAGCGCATGGTGCTGCTCAAGGGCGCGGGTGCGGCGGCGGCAGACTGGCACCGGTTTTTGCTCAGCCCGACCGCCCAGGCGGTGTTTGTGCGGCACGGTTACGCCTTGCCGCAATAATCGGGCTGCGCGCTGCACGACCCCACGGGTGGGCAGCGCTTCACACTCACCTGCTTTGTCTCTGCCATCACACCCCACACCATGGATTGGTCCGCCCTTCACGTTTCGCTCACTTTGGCGGTTTTGACCACCTTGGCGCTGCTGCCCGTGGGCTTGGCGCTGGCCCGCTGGCTGGCCATCACCGCCTGGGCAGGCCGTCCTGTGGTCGAGGCTTTGCTGCTGCTGCCCCTTTTGCTGCCCCCCACCGTGATCGGGTTTTACTTTTTGGTGGCCTTTGGCCAGGGCAGTGCTTTGGGCGCGTGGCTGGCGGCCTCGGGCATTCGCTTGGTGTTCACCCTCGAAGGCCTGTTGCTGGTGAGCGTGCTGGTCAACCTGCCCTTCATGGTGCAGCCGATTCAACGCGCTTTTGCCGCTGTGCCGCACAGCCTGCGCGAGGCGGCCTGGGTCTCAGGTTTGTCGACCTGGCAGACCTTTTGGCGCATCGAGCTGCCGCTGGCCTGGCCCGGTTTGCTGGCCGGCATGGCGCTCACGGTGGCGCACACGCTGGGCGAGTTTGGCGTGGTGCTCATGGTGGGTGGCAACATCGAGGGCGAGACCCGCACCCTGTCGGTGTCGCTCTACGACAAGGTGCAAGGCATGGATTTGCAGTCGGCCCATGTCATGGCGCTGGCGCTGGTCGGCATCTCCTTGCTGGCGCTGAGCCTGGTGCTGGCGTTTGACCGGGTGGGCCAGCGTGGCCGCGCCCTGCAGGAGCGCTGATGAACGGCCTGCAAGTGCAATTGCGCTCGACCAGCCCGATCCGGCTGGAAGCCGAATTCGACTGCGGTGCGGGCGAGTTGGTGGCGCTCGTCGGCCCGTCGGGCAGCGGCAAGACCAGCATGCTGCGCGCCATCGCGGGCTTGTGGACGCCCGCCGATGTGCAAGGGCACATTCGGGTGGCGGGCCAGGCTTGGCTGGACACGGCGGCGGGCGTGCAGCTCAGCCCGCAAGAGCGCCGAGCTGGATTGGTGTTTCAGCATTACGCGCTGTTTCCGCACATGACGGCGCAGGCCAACGTGGCGCTGGCCGCTGGGCCGGGCTGGTCGGGCGCGGATGTGCAGACATTGCTCGCGCGTTTGGGGCTGGCCACGCTGAGCCAGCGCAGGCCTTCGCAACTGTCGGGCGGTCAGCAGCAGCGCGTGGCGCTGGCGCGGGCGCTGGTGCGGGTCATGCCGACAGCCTCTTTGACCTCAGCCTCTGCTCACTTGCCCGGCGTCTTGTTGCTCGACGAGCCCTTTTCTGCGGTGGACGCACCCACACGCCAGACGCTGTACCGTGAGCTGGCCGCATTGCGCCAAAAGGTGTCGGTGCCCATGGTGTTGGTCACGCACGACTTGGCCGAGGCCCGCCGCTTGGCCGACCGGGTGGTGATTGTGGACGCAGGCCAGTCCCTGCAAACCGGTGAGCCCGCCCGTGTGTTTGCCAGTCCACGCAACGCCCGGGTGGCCGAGTTGGTGGGCATTCAAAACCACTTTGAAGGGCGTTTTTTGAAGGGCGAAGCCGGCTGGGGGCGCTTGTGCTGGACAGATCCCTCGCAGCCAGAAGCCGGACTGGACTTGGCGGTGTTCGACAAAAACAAGATCGACGATGGCACCCGCGTGACTTGGGTGCTGAACGGGGAACAGGTGGACGTGATGGCCGACGGCGAGATGCCCAGCTTGGCAGAGCCGGGCCACACCCGCTTGCGCTGCCAGCTGCTGGAGGTCTTGTCCTTGGGTGAAATCAGCCTGTGCACGCTTCGGTCCGAAGCCCTGCCCAGCCAAACCATCACCCTGAACCTGACCAGCCGACTGCTGCGGCGTCTGCAAGTGGGGGCTGGCGGCTGGGTTCAGCTGCTGATCGCGCCGGGGGCGCTGCACATCATGCCCGTGCGCACAAAATAAAACCCGCAAAGCACGGGCTGTTGCGGGTTGGGCGGGTGCGGCCAGGGCGGCGCACCGGGGGCGGCAAAGCCTCAGGCCATGAACACGGCGATGAAGGCCAGCAGGAAAATCAGCACGGCACCGGCGGCCGGAATGATTACGGGGATGTGCTTGACCACGTTTTCCACGGGATCGTCGGATGTGTGAGCGTCGTTGTGAGCAGACATGTGGAACCTCAAAAAATAATGGGCTTATTGTAGCCAAGCCAGGCTGGCGGGCCGCTGACAGGCAGTTGGCACAACCTGATTCACATCAGGGCATAGGTGGTGCTGGCCCGAAATACGCTTTTGCCGTCATCGGCCCCGGCCAGGTCAATCTCGCCAAAGGCCATGGCCTTGCCCGCCCGCAGCACCCGGGCGGTGATCAGGGCGTCTTGCCCGGACAGAGGCTTCATGAAGCTGCTCGACAGCTGCACCGTGCTGCAGGGTCGAAACTGCCCAAAGTGGTTGATCAGCGCCAGCACCATGGCCGTGTCGGCCGCGGCCATCATGGCCTGCCCGCACAGCATGCCGCCTACGCGCGAGAGTTGATCGCTCTGCGGCAGGCGCAGGGTCACGCTGTCGGCGTCAAAGTGCTCGACCTTCAGGTTCAGCGCCTGCACCCAAGGGGCAAACAGGTCGGACAGGGCTTGCTGCAGGGTGACGGTGGTCATGGGGCTCATGGTGCGAGTTTAAACAAGGGGCCACACCATGGGCTGGTTTGGCCCCTGCAATTCACAGCCGTTGGGGGTATCGGTTCTCTATACTGGACGCAATGAATGCGGCCAACTTCGGGCGCATCAGCGCATCATGGCCACCTGACACTTTCCCAACACCATGGCTTCTTCCATCCTTGTTCTCGGCGCTGGCATGGTCGGCACCTGCACCGCCTTGCATTTGCAGCAGCGGGGCTTCGATGTGGTGCTGGTGGATCGGCGCGCACCGGGCCAGGAGACCTCTTTGGGCAACGCAGGCCTGATCCAGCGCGAGGCGGTCGAGCCCTATGCTTTTCCGCGTGAGCCGGGCTTTTTGCTCAACGCCGCTTTGGGGCGGGGGGCCGAGGTCCACTGGCATGCGCGGGGCCTGTGGCAGATGGCCGGATCGCTTTGGGCGTATTACAAAAACTCGCACCCCCAGCCCCATGCCCGCGCCGCGGAGGGCTACAGCCGCCTGATCGCCCATGCCACCGACGAACACGACCTGTTGATCGCCGCTTCGGGTGCGCAGGATCTGGTGGCGCGTGAAGGTTTCCGATTTGTGTTCCGCACGGCCGAGGCCTTCGACAAGGCGGCGCAGCGGGCCGACCGTTTGCGCACCCGTTTGGGCGTGCGCTCGCAGGCCGAAAACACCGACCAACTGGCGCAGGCCGAGCCCGCCTTGCGCGTGCCATTGGCGGGGGCCTTGCATTGGCTGGACTCTTGGGCGGTGAACGATCCCGGCGCTTTGGTGCAGCGTTATGCCGAGTTGTTTGTCGCCCGCGGCGGACGCTTGTTGACCGGCGATGCCGCCAGCTTGCAGCAGCAAGGCGCGGGCTGGTCGGTGCAGACCACAGAAGGCCGTGTGGACGCCCAGCAGGCGTTGCTGGCGCTGGGGCCCTGGGCCGATGACCTGATCCGCACGCTGGGTTACCGGTTCCCGCTGTTCATCAAGCGCGGTTACCACCAGCATTACCAGGCACCGGTCCAGCTGCGCCAGCCGGTGCTGGACGCCGAACGCGGTTATGTGCTGGCCCCCATGCAACGCGGCCTGCGCCTGACCACAGGCGCTGAATTTGCGCCCATCGATGCCCCGCCCACCCCGGTGCAACTGGCCAAGGCCCAAGCGCTGGCGCGTGAACTGGTGGACCTGGGCCAGCCTTTGCCCGAGCCGCCCTGGCTGGGCGCACGCCCCTGCACCGCCGACATGCTGCCCGTGATGGGGCCTGCGCCACGCCACAAGGGCCTGTGGTTCAACTTCGGCCACGCGCACCAGGGCTTCACGCTGGGGCCGGTGGCCGGGCGGCTGCTGGCCGAGATGGTCAGCGCTGAGGCCCCTTTGCTGGACCCGGCACCGTATCGGCCAGCGCGGTTTGCTTGAAATGCCGTTGCGGGCACTGGCGTTGACCCGCGCCTGTTTTGTCTAAAGTCTGGTGCTATCGCGCAGGACACAGCGGTGCGCCACGGGTCGTTTTAAACTGAAATCTTGTTTCACCGACTCGCAGGCATGGCATGAACCGTTTTTCACCGTCCACTCCCCGAATCCCCGGCATCCGTTTTGTGCATTCGCCGGGACCGACCCATGTGCCCGACGAGGTCATGCACGCCATGCAGCGGCCCATGACCGATCTGACCGACCCCCGGGTGGGGGCCATGATCGCCGAATGTGAAAGCGGTATGAAGCGTCTGCTGCACAGCCCAAACTCCGATGTGTTTCTGTTTGCGAGCAACGGCCACGGGATGTGGGAGTCGGCAGCGGCCAACCTGGCGTCGCCGCAGCACACCTTGCTGCTGGCCGGTTCGGGCCATTTTTCAGACCAGTGGGCGATCCAGATCGAGGGGCTGGGCATCGCTTTGCAGCGCACGCCCTGCCAAGAGGGCCATCCCTTTGACGTGGCCGCGATCGAGCAAGCCCTGCGCGAAGACAAAGACCACCGCATCAGCGCGGTGATGGTGGTGCACACCGACACCGCCAGCGGCGTGACCAGCGACCTGGCGGCGGTGCGCCGCGCCATCGACGCGGCGGCGCATCCGGCGCTGTATGTGGTCGACGTGGTGGCCTCGCTGGCCGCCAGCCCGTTTGACATGGACGCCTTGGGCGTGGACGTGGCCCTGGGCAGCTCGCAAAAGGGCCTGATGATGCCGCCCGGTCTGGGCTTTGTGGCCGTGAATGCCCAAGCCATGGCCTGGTCAGCGCAGCACGCTGACCCCCGTTTTTACTGGGACTGGCAACGCCGCCAGTCCACCAATCAGTCGGCCAAGTTTTGCGGCACGCCCCCGCTGGCCCACATCGCTGGCTTGGAAACCGCCATCGCCTTGCTCGAAGCCGAGGGCTTGCCAAACGTGTGGGCACGGCACCAGCGCCTGGCGGGCGCGGTACACGCGGCGGTCGAGCGCTGGGCGGTGCCGGGGGCCATGCGCTTTCATGCCCGCTTGCCCGAGACGCGCTCAGCCTCGGTCACGGCCATCGAGGTGGCACCCGGCATCGACCCCGAAGCCCTGCGCACCGTGGCCCGTGAGCGTTTTCAGGTGGCCATGGCGGGCGGCTTGGGGCCATTGGCGGGCCGGGTGTTTCGCATTGGCCACTTGGGCGACATGAACGAGCCCATGATTTTGGGAGCCCTGGCCGGCATTGAGGCGGCCATGACGGTGCAAAAGATTCCTTTTGGCACCGATGGTGTCGCGGCGGCGGTGGCCTTTTTGGCTGCTCAAAGCACCCGATAAAAACTCAGATACACCCCATCGGGAGCACGCCGGCCGGTGCCGATGAACTGGCTTTCGCTCAGCCAAGCCCATTGCGGCGCGGTGGCTTCGAGTTTGGGTTGGCAGCGGAAATAGATTTCGTCGGGGTTGACCGGCTGGCCGTTCATGATGCGCAGGGAGTTCTCCAGTGAAGCCACACGCAGCGCGGTGTTTTGCACAAACACGCGGCTGCCGTCGTCCAGTTCCATCACGTAACGCGCGTCCAGGTGTGCCTGCGTGCCGCCGCCCAAAATCAGCTGAAAGTCGGCCCCGCCCGCCATCACTTTGCCGTTCAAGCGGGGTCCCGTCACGGTGCCCCCCGTGATCGGGATCATGCGGCGCAGGCCCGCGGGCGTGTGGCCGACTTCCACAGGAGGCGCGATGGTCACGGCCAGGTCGCAAACATGCTCAAGTGCGGGTGGGGGCAAGGTCATGGCAGATCTTCCAAACAAGGCAAATGCGCAGTTTAAAGCGCAGCGCCTGGCAAGCTGTCACGCGGGATCGGACGGATTTTTCGTGCTGCCCATCCAGGCCGTCAGAGATGAGCGCATGGCTTCTTCCACCGACATGTCCAGCACCTGCACCCATTCGCGTGGCACAAACACGGTGTAGCCGCCGATCATGTAGCCCATGGGCAGGTAGACCGCCACGTTTTGGCGGGTCTGCGCATCCAGCGGCAGCTCGCTCAGGTTCTGGCGCGTGACCAGGCCGATGATGGACAGCTCGCTGTCCGGTTTTTTCAACAGCACCACCTGCTGCGCATCGCGCTCGTGCGGTGAAAAGTAATCGGCAAAACTTTTGAGCGAAGAGTAGATGCTTTTGACCAGCGGCAAGTTGGTGAAGGGCAGCTCCACCCAACTGAGCATGCGGGTCATGAAGGGCTGCGAGACCAGAAAACCCAACACCAGAATCAGCGCCGTGCCCAGCACGATGCCCAGACCCGGCAGATAGAAGTCGCCCGTGAAAGGGCGCAACACGCGCATGGCCGAACCCTCGACCCAGATGACAAACAGGTAGAGCACATAAACGGTCAGACCGACAGGCAAAAAGCTGATCAGACCGCGAAAAAAATAGGCGTAAAGGCGTTTCATGCGACCAATTGTGACTGTGCGGCAAAGGGCTGGGAGGGATGG
>NZ_JAFEIF010000041.1 GCF_017848645.1 Limnohabitans sp.
GGCGGCAATCGCCTGCGTCAGGTGCAGGTCGCTTTGGGTGGGGCGGCGCTGCGCCATGCTGTGCGCTTGGGCATCGGCGGCGTCGATGCCGCCACCCGGAAACACATAGGCGCCGGGCGCGAAACTGGCCGTCATGGAGCGGCGTGTCATCAGAACTTCGAGCCCGCCAGGGCCGTCGCGCAAGAGCAGCACGGTGGCGGCTGGGCGCAGGGGCGCGGGTTCACGTTGAGGGTAGAGGAGTTGGGAGGTGCGTGCCATGCCCCATTATCGGGGGACTGGAGGCCTGTTCCGGTGTGGGCCAAAGGTGATAATCGCGGCCATGCACATCCGCTTTACCAAGATGCAAGGGGCCGGCAACGATTTTGTCGTGCTCGACGAGACGCAAGGCCGCCTGGGCCTCACCACGGCCCAATACCGCTTTCTGGCCGACCGCCACTTTGGCGTAGGGGCCGACCAGATCCTCACGGTGCGGCCTTCGCCTGCACCTGGGCTGGACTTTGAATACGTGATCCACAACGCCGATGGCGGCGAGGTGGAGCACTGCGGCAACGGGGCCCGCTGTTTTGTGCGCTATGTGCGCGACAAAGGCCTGACCGACAAAAGCACGGTGCGGGTGAAGGTGCAGCAAGGCGAGATTGAATTGCGGATGAACCCCGACGGCCGCGTGACGGTGGACATGGGCGCGCCGGTGTTCGACTGGGCGCGCGTGCCCTTCATGCCCGTTGGCCTCATCAGTGACCAGGTCAACGGCTGGCCGGTGTTTGATCTGGATTTGGGCGCACTGGGTCTGGCTCGCGTGGGTGTGGTGTCCATGGGCAACCCCCACGCCGTGCAGCGCGTGGACGATGTGGACACCTTCCCGGTGCTGGCCCAGGGGCCGCTGATTGAAAACCACCCGGCTTTCCCCAAACGCGTGAACGCAGGTTTCATGCAGATCGTCTCGCGCAGCCAGATCAAGCTGCGGGTGTTCGAGCGCGGCGCGGGCGAGACCCTGGCCTGCGGCACAGGTGCCTGCGCAGCGGTGGTCGTGGGCATTCGCCAAGGCTGGCTGGACGCGCGTGTGGATGTGCAGACCCACGGCGGCGTGCTCACCATCGAGTGGGCCGGCCAGGCCGACAGCCCGGTGCTGATGACCGGCCCGGCCACCTCTGTTTTTGAGGGCAGCATCGACGTGCCTGACGCCATTTGACCCTTTGAATTTCTGGAGCCTCCCCATGACCACGCCCGAACCCATGAGCCCCATCACCGAAGACGACATTGCCGACTATTTGGTGAACACGCCGGACTTTTTCGAGCGCCACGCTTCACTCTTGGCCACGGTGCAGCTGACGCACCCGCAAAGCCACCGCGCGGTGGGCCTGCAAGAGCGCCAGGCCCAAATGCTGCGCGACAAGATCAAGGCCCTGGAGCACCGCATCATGGACATGATCCGGCACGGCAACGAGAACATGATCCTCACCGACAAGCTGCACCGCTGGTCGTGCGAGCTGCTGGTGACACCGCAGGACCAGCTGGCCGCGTCGGCGGTGGACAACATTCGCGAACTGTTTCAGGTGCCGCAGGTGGCTTTGCGTTTGTGGTCGCTGCAGGGAGCGCACGCCCAGGCGGCTTATGCCCAGGGCGTGACCGAGGCGGTGCAGGCGCTGGCCACCTCGCTGGACCGGCCTTATGTGGGGCCGAACGCGGGCTACGAAGCCGTGCAGTGGCTGGACGAGCCCACCCAGGCGGCATCGTTGGCGTTGCTCGCTTTGCGGGCGGCACCGGGGCAGCCTGCTTTTGGCTTGCTGGTGCTGGCCTCTCCTGACGCCCAGCGCTTCAACAGCCAGATGGGCACCGACCTGCTCGAGCGCCTGGCCGAGCTGGCGGGTGCAGCCTTGTCGGTCTTGCGTCAGAAGGCTTGAGCTTTGTCGGATGCTGCCATGTCGAATGCTGCCATGGCGGTCGCGGCGGCCACCGACCCGTTGGTGTCCCGTTATCTGGACCATGTGCGCTTTGAAAAGCGCTTGGCCGAGCGCACCTGCACCCTGTACCAATTGGATTTGACACGCCTGGCCCAGATGGCGACGGCCTCCCAAGTGCCCTTGCTGCAGGTGCAAAGCGGCCATGTGCGCCGTTGGGTGGCCCAGATGCACAGCGCCGGGCGCAGCGGGCGCGGCATTGCGCTCATTTTGTCGGGCTGGCGCGGGTTTTACACCTGGCTGGGACGCGAGGGCTTGATCCCTCTTAACCCAGTGGCCGATGTGCGGGCCCCGCGTGTGGCCAAGCCCTTGCCCAAGGCGTTGGGTGTGGACGAAGCGGTGCAACTGGCCGAGCACGAAGAAGACAACGACGACCCCTGGCTCGAAGCCCGCGACGCGGCCATGGTGGAGCTGCTCTACGGCTGCGGCCTGCGCATTGCCGAGCTGACCGGGCTGGACGTGGTGGCCAGCACCGAGGCAGCCCGTGCAGGGCGCGGCTGGATTGATTTGCAAAACGCCGAGGTGCAGGTGCAGGGCAAAGGCAGCAAGCGCCGCACTGTGCCTTTGGGGCGCGCGGCCATCGAGGCGCTGACACACTGGCTGGCCGTGCGGCCGCAGTTGACCGGCATGTTGACGCAGCACACACCTGGGGCATCTTCCATAGCGCTGGCGCTGTTTCCCGGCCATTACGGCACGCGCCTGACGCCACGCGGCGTGGCGCAGCGCCTCAAGCGCCGCAGTCTGCTGGCGGGCCTGGCCACCCCGGTGCACCCGCACATGCTGCGCCATTCGTTTGCCAGCCATGTGTTGCAGTCCAGCGGCGACTTACGTGCGGTGCAAGAGTTGCTGGGCCACGCCAACATCAGCACCACCCAGGTCTACACGCGGCTGGATTTTCAGCACCTGGCCAAAACCTACGACGCGGCCCATCCCCGCGCCAAGCGCAAATGAGGCCAGGGGCCTGCGCTGCAAATGCCCTGTGAGGCCATCTGCGCAGGGCTCATGCCGGTCTTGAATTCGTCGCTACACTCCCCAACTCCTGTTTTCTTGTCTTGAAGTGGAACCGCGCCATGTCCCTGATCCCCACCACCATCCTGACCGGCTTTTTGGGCTCGGGCAAAACCACCTTGCTCAAGCGCGTGCTGACCGAGGCCCACGGCCAAAAGATTGCCGTGATCGAGAACGAGTTTGGCGAAGAAAACATCGACAACGACATCCTGGTCTCGGACACCGATGAGCAGATCATCCAGATGAGCAACGGTTGCATCTGCTGCACCATCCGCGAAGACTTGCGCGTGACCCTGCAACTGCTGGCGGCCAAGCGCCGTAAGGGCTTGCTCAGCTTTGACCGCATCGTGATCGAGACCACCGGCCTGGCCGACCCCGGCCCGGTGGCGCAGACTTTTTTCATGGACGACGAGATCGCCGAGACCTTTTTGCTCGACTCCATCCTGACCCTGGTGGACGCCAAACACGCGGCCCAGCAGCTCAACGACCGCCAGGAAGCGCGCCGTCAGGTGGGCTTTGCGGACCAGATCTTCATCAGCAAGGCCGATCTGGTCTCGCCCGAGGAGCTGGACGCCCTGCAGCACCGCCTGAAACACATGAACCCGCGCGCCCCACAAAAAGTGGTGCATTTTGGTGAGGTGGCTTTGTCCGAGGTGTTCGACCTCAAGGGCTTCAACCTGAACGCCAAGCTGGACATCGACCCGGACTTCCTGAAAGACGATGCCCATGACCATGTGCATGGTGAGCATTGCGACCACCCGTCCCACCAACATGATCATGACCATGAACACGGTGAGCACTGCGACCACCCCTCTCACCAGCACGACCATGCGCACGGCCATGGGCACCACCATCACCACGACGATGACGTGAAAAGCTTTGTGTTCCGCTCGGACAAAGCCTTTGACCCGGCCAAGCTGGAAGATTTTCTGGGTGCGATCGTTAACATTTATGGCCCGCGCATGCTGCGCTACAAAGGCGTGTTGAACATGCGCGGCACCGAGCGCAAGGTGATTTTCCAGGGTGTGCACCAGCTCATGGGCAGCGATTTGGGCCCGATGTGGGCCGATGGCGAGACCAAAATGAGCAAGATGGTTTTCATTGGCATCGATTTGCCCAAAGACATCCTGCTTCAAGGCCTGGAGCAGTGCCTGGTGTGAGGACGCGCACCCTGGGCCGCTGCAGGGCGATGCTTTTGGGCCGTTCTGGCTTTTAATCCACCCCCGGGCAAATTTTGACCGTTCTAGTCGCTACAATCGCCCGCCGATGGCAACGCCTTTTGGGCGAAGCTGGCGAACCCCACAAGGTCTATAACAAGGGTTTGAAAAGCACATGAACAGGTTTCGGGTCGGCTGCGCAGGGACAGACGGTCAGGAGTCTGCCCTTTGACACGGCTAGGAGACAAGACGTGAAGACCCCGAAGAAGACAAAGCCCCTTGGCAAATCTGCAGTGACCCCTAAAACCACTGCGCCTGCTGCCAAGGCCAAAGTGTCGACCGTCAAAGCGGTCGTCAAGCCAGCGACCCAGGCCAAGTCCACACCCAAACCGGCTGCGCCTGCCAAGGCAGTGAAGGCCAAAACCGCAGCGGTCTCCCCAGCTCCATCCAAAGCGGCTGCCAAAGCCAGCCTTCCCCGAACGTCTGCTGCACCCAAGGCTGCAACGGCTGCCCCGCCAGCCCAGACACCCAAAGCAAAAAACATGAGCGTTACCAAAGTGGAATCAGTCCCAACTCCCGTCGAATCCAATCCGGCCAGCATTGCACCTGCACCTGCGGCTGATCAGCTGGTTCGCGCCACACGGCCTTCGGCCCGTTTGGCCCAGATCACCGTGCCTTCCTTGCCACCCGCAGTGGCTTCCACTGCAGCCAAGTCCAGTTTCTTGCCCAGTGCAGCACCTGCGGCCGTCTCGGTGCCTTTTGCGCCGATCAAGAAGGACCCCAAGCTGGCCAACAACTGGAAAACCAAGAAAGTCGAAGAGCTGACGGACGCCGAGATCCTCGCGATGTCGGACGATGAGTACATGAACGACAAGCAGATGGCGTATTTCCGCCTGAAACTGTCCCACCTCAAGCAAGACATTTTGGCCAGCGCTGGCCAAACCACCGAGCACCTGCGCGAAGACACGGTTGTGGTACCCGACCCGGCTGACCGCGCGACCATCGAAGAAGAGCATGCGTTGGAGTTGCGCACACGCGACCGCGAGCGCAAGCTGCTCAAGAAGATCGAGCAATCCATTCAGCGCATCGATGCGGGCGATTACGGGTTTTGCGATGAAACCGGTGAGGCCATCGGTGTGGGCCGTTTGTTGGCTCGCCCCACGGCCACTTTGTCGTTGGAAGCCCAGCAGCGGCGTGAACTGAAACAAAAGATGTTTGGCGACTGAGTTCCGATTGTCCGAACACCCATAAAAAAACCCCTGGACAGGGGTTTTTTTATGGGTGTTCGGTGGATTGTGGGTGTTGTTTTGAATTTACTGATTTTAAATTTTTTGACTTTATTATGACTTGAGATGTTACTTGCAGTGTGACGTGTAAGTGTTTAATTTAGAAAGAAAATCAGGTTCCGCCAAGATTTAAAATACGTGCTAAGCCTTTGATTTCATTGAAAAAAATCGATCTACACCCATCGTCAGACCTCTATTTCCTGATACAGTGCAAAAAAGTGCAATTAAGTGGGAGTTGGTGCCACTGATGTGCTTTTTCCACATCAAAGGGTCTTCGTCGTGTTTCAAGGGGCTTCATCGCTGAGTCTGGATGCCAAGGGGCGGTTGTCTGTACCGACACGGCACCGTGACGTCTTGAGCGCCACGGCACAGGGCCAGCTGACGATCACCAAACACCCGCATGGTTGCTTGATGGTGTTCCCCCGCCCCGAATGGGAAAAATTCCGTGAGCGCATCGCCGAGTTGCCCATGTCGGCCCAATGGTGGAAGCGCATCTTTTTAGGCAATGCCATGGACGTCGAGATGGACGGCACTGGGCGCGTGCTGATCTCGCCCGAATTGCGCCAGGCTGCCGGTATTGCCAAAGACACCATGCTGCTGGGCATGGGCAACCACTTTGAGCTGTGGGACAAAGCCACCTACGACGCGCAAGAGGCGCAGGCCATGCAAGGCGAGATGCCTGACGTGTTCAAAGACTTTTCCTTCTGAGCGCCATGACCGACAACGTGCTGACCCACACCACCGTGCTTTTGAACGAAGCCGTGGACGAGTTGCTTCAGGCCTCGGCCGGGGCCGACGGTGCTTATGTGGACGCCACATTCGGCCGAGGCGGTCATTCGCGCCTGATTCTGTCCCGTCTGTCGCCTCAGGGGCGGTTGTTGGCTTTTGACAAGGACCTTGAAGCGATCGCAGAAGCTGCGTGCATCGAAGACACCCGTTTTGCCATTCGGCACGAGGGTTTTTCGCACCTCGGTGAACTGCCCGCCGGCAGTGTCGATGGTGTGCTGATGGACCTGGGCATCAGCTCCCCTCAGATTGACAGCCCCGAGAGGGGTTTTTCTTTTCGTTTTGAGGGCCCGCTCGACATGCGCATGGACACCACGCGCGGACAGAGTGTGGCCGACTGGCTGGCCACCGCGGAGGTGGATCAAATCACGGAGGTGATACGTGACTATGGCGAAGAACGGTTTGCTTTTCAGATTGCAAAGGCGCTTGTGGCTCGCCGACAGGAACGGGGCCCAATTTCAAGCACCTCCGATTTGGCCCAGCTCGTGGCTGACACGGTCAAAACCCGCGAGCCGGGCCAGAACCCTGCAACGCGGACATTTCAGGCTTTTCGGATTTTCATCAATGCCGAACTTGAAGAGCTCGAACAGGCGCTAGAGGGCAGCTTGCGGGTGTTGGCACCGGGTGGTCGATTGGTGGTCATCAGCTTCCACTCGCTGGAAGACCGCATCGTCAAGCAGTTCATGGCCAAGCATTCCAAAGAGGTGGTGGACCGGCGCGTGCCGTTTGCGGAACCAGTCAAGATGCGCCTGAAGACCCATGGCCGTGTGCGCCCCAGCGAGGCAGAGGTGCGTGGCAACCCTCGCTCGCGCAGTGCCATCATGCGCATGGCCGAGCGCACCGAGGTGCCCGCATGACCCGCGTGAGCATGCTCTTGCTGGTGGCCACGGTGGTCAGCGCCTTGTGGCTGGTGCACAGCCACTACGAGTCGCGTCGCATGTTCATGGGCCTGGAGGCCGCACGCAAAGAGGCCAAACGCATCGAAGTGGACCATGACCGCTTGGAAGTCGAGCGCCGCGCTCAAGCCACGCCTTTGCGGGTGGAGCAAATTGCCCGTCAGCAATTGAACATGCGCACAGCATCACCGGCCATCACCCAGTACGTGAATGCCCAGGGCGCGGCCACTGGCGCTGCGTCCCTTCCAGCTGCGGGAGCTCAACCGTGAGCCGCAGCCGCAGCGTCCAGTTGACTTCCAGCCCTTTGCTGGCGAGCAAGACCCCGGTCTGGCGCAGCAAACTGATTGTGGCTGCGATGGCCTTGGGTTTTCTGGGCCTGGTGGGCCGGGCAGCCCATGTGCAGGTGATTGACAACGACTTCTTCCTTCGCCAAGGTGAGGTGCGCTTTGCCCGCACCTTGGAGTTGCCGGCCAACCGTGGCCGTGTGCTCGACCGCAACGGGGTCCTGTTGGCTTCGAGCGTGCCGGCCCCCAGCATCTGGGCCAATCCGGAAGACCTCGAGCGCGACCCGGTCAAGCTGCGCCAATTGGCCCGCTTGCTGGAGATGACACCCGCCGAGCTCGAGCACAAACTCAAGGACGAAGAAAAAACCTTTGTCTGGCTGCGCCGCCAGATGGACGAACCCGTGGTCAAGGAAATACGGGCGCTGGGCATCAAGGGTGTCTACGACATCAAGGAGTACAAGCGTCTGTACCCCGAGGGTGAAGCGGCTGCGCACATCGTGGGCTTCACCAATGTGGAAGACAAGGGTCAGGAGGGTGTGGAGCTGATTTTCCAAAAGCAGCTGGCGGGTCAGGCTGGTTCGCGCCGCGTGATCAAGGACCGACTGGGTCGTGTGGTCGAGGCTGTGGGTGAAACCGTGCACCCGGTCGATGGCAAGGACCTGCAGCTGAGCATCGACAGCAAGGTGCAGTTTTACGCCTACCAGACCCTGCGCGATGCGGTCAAGGAGCACAAGGCCAAGGCGGGCAGCGTGGTGGTGCTGGATGCACAGACTGGTGAAATTCTGGCGCTGGCCAATTACCCCAGCTATTCGCCATCGCGGCGCGTCAACCTCAGCGGTGAGCAATTGCGCAACCGCGCCTTGACCGACAGCTTCGAGCCGGGCTCGACCATGAAGCCCTTCACGGTGGCT
The DNA here is from genome assembly GCF_017848645.1 of Limnohabitans sp. Classification (GTDB taxonomy): domain Bacteria; phylum Pseudomonadota; class Gammaproteobacteria; order Burkholderiales; family Burkholderiaceae_C; genus Limnohabitans_A. The sequence continues at coordinate 8,287 of NZ_JAFEIF010000041.1, forward strand.
CTGGCCCTGGAGCAAGGTTTGGTCAAGCCCGAGACGATGATCCAGACCGCTCCGGGACGCATCAACATCACTGGCTCGACCATCAGCGATGTGCACCCCTACGGCATGCTGAGCGTGAACGAGGTGATTCAGAAGTCCAGCAACGTGGGCACGGTGAAGATGGCCATGCAGCTGGAGCCCCGCGAAATGTGGGAGATGTTCACCGAGTTGGGTTTTGGGCAAAAACCCGCCTTGCCATTTCCGGGCGTGGTCAGTGGCCGTTTGCGGCCTTATAAATCGTGGCGGCCTGTCGAGCAGGCCACCATGAGCTATGGCTACGGGGTGTCGGGCAGTTTGTTTCAGATGGCTCGGGCCTATACCGTGTTTGCGCGAGACGGCGAAATCGTGCCGGCCACCATGATGAAAGCCGAGCAACAGGTGCAGGGCACCCGCGTGATCAGCGCTGCCAATGCCAAAGCCATGCGCAAGATGCTGCAAATGGCCGCAGGGCCTGGCGGCACCGGCCAAAAAGCCCAGACCATCGGTTATTCGGTGGGGGGCAAGTCGGGCACGGCCCGCAAGCAAGAGGGCAAGGGCTACGCCAGCAAAAAATACCGTGGCTTTTTCGTGGGCATCGCCCCGGTCGAGCAGCCCCGCATCGTGGTGGCTGTGATGATCGATGAACCCTCCAACGGCGTCTACTATGGCGGTGCCGTGGCCGCACCCGTGTTCAGCCAGACGGTGCAGCAAACCTTGCGCCTGATGGGCGTTCAGCCCGACATGGCGGTCAAGCCCCAGATCGTGGCCAAAGCGGTCGAGGAGTCGTTCTGATGCGCACCCTGCACAGCGCTCAGGAAGCGGCCCGCTGGTTGCGCTCGCGCGTGACGGGCGAGCTGCGCACCGACAGCCGCTTGGTGCAGGCAGGAGACGGCTTCATTGCCTGGCCGGGCGCTGCCACCGATGGGCGGCGTTACCTGACGCAGGCCTTGGCACAAGGCGCCAGCGCCTGCCTGATGGAAGAGGCTGGACACGCACCTTGGCTGAACGCGTTGCACAGCCCCGACCAAGAAGCGCTGGCTTGTATGCCCGACCTGAAGGCGCAAACCGCTTGGGTGGCTGACGCCTACTATGAACAACCCAGCCGCGCTTTGCAGGTGCTGGCGGTCACGGGCACCAACGGCAAAACATCGACCGCTTGGTGGTTGGCACAGGCACTGTCTTCGCCCGTGTTGGAAAAAGCCTGTGGGCTGGTGGGCACCTTGGGGGTGGGCCGTTTGCCCGATCTGGTGAGCACTGGCATGACCACGCCCGACCCGGTGTTGCTGCAGCGCCAGTTCCGCCAGTTTGCCAATGACGGTGTCACGCACTGCGCCATCGAAGCTTCTTCCATTGGCCTGGCCGAACACCGCCTGGATGGCACACACATCCGCGTGGCCGCGTTCACCAATTTCACGCAGGACCACCTGGACTACCACGGGGACATGGCCCGCTACTGGTCGGCCAAGGCCGCTTTGTTTGCGTGGCCCGGTTTGCAGTCGGCCGTCATCAACATCGACGATGTGCAGGGCGCTTTGCTGGCCCAGCAGCTGCAAGGCGGCCCGCTCGACGTCTGGACCTGCTCGCGGCGCGGCCCGGCCCGTCTGCAAGCGCGTGCCTTGACCAGTGCCCAGGGTTTGGCTTTTGAGGTGATCGAAGGCCAGGCCGTGCAGACCCTGCACACGGGTTTGATCGGCGACTACAACATGGACAACCTGCTGGGCGTGATCGGCAGTTTGCGCGCTCTGGGTTTTGATTTGACACAAGCCGTACAGGCTTGCGCGCAGCTGACGGCGGTGCCTGGCCGCATGGAGCGCGTGCCAGTGGATCTGTCGGTTGATCAAATGGATGTGGCCAGCCCGTTGGTGGTCGTGGACTACGCCCACACACCCGACGCCATCACCCAAGCTCTGGCTGCGCTGCGTTCGCAGGCGTCGCTGCGGGGTGGTCGCCTCTGGTGTGTGCTGGGCTGCGGCGGTGACCGCGATGCCAGCAAGCGCCCCCTGATGGCCGCAGCCGCCGAAGCCGGTGCCGACCAGGTGGTGCTGACCAGCGACAACCCCCGCACCGAATCGCCCGAGGCGATTGTGGCCGCGATGGTCCAAGGCCTGAGCCACCCCACATTGGCCCGCGTTCAACTCGACCGCGCCTTGGCAATTGATGGCGCAGTCGCACAGTCTGCCGCGCAAGACGTGGTGCTGGTGGCCGGCAAAGGCCACGAAAGCGAGCAAGAGATCATGGGCGTGCGCCACCCGTTTTCGGATGTGGCGCAGGCCCGCAGGGCTTTGCAGCAGCGCGCTGCACAGAGCCAGGGGGTGAGCGCATGAATGCCCCCGTGTCCATGAAGCTGGGTTTGACGCTCGCCCTGAGTTGGCTGAGCCAAGCCCGTGGTGTGAATCTGCAAGCGGTGGTGGCCGACCGGGTGCACACCGACAGCCGCAGCCTGCAAGCGGGCGACCTGTTTGTGGCCTTGCGCGGTGAGCGTTTTGATGGCAACCAGTTCATCGCCCAAGCCAAGGCGCAAGGCGCGGTGGCTGTGGTGTGCGAGGCTTCTGGCGAAGCCCAGGCCCTGGCGCACGGTTTGCCCGCGCTGGTGGTGCCCGATGCGCGCATCGCATTGGGCGAGCTGGCGGCGGGTTGGCGCGCGCAGTTCAATCTGCCGCTGATCGCCGTGACCGGCAGCAACGGCAAAACCACCGTGACTCAAATGATCGCGTCCATCTTGCGTGCCCATGCAGGGGACGACGCTTTGTCCACGCAAGGCAACTTGAACAACGACATTGGTGTGCCTCTGACCTTGTTCAATTTGCGTGCCCACCACCGCATCGCCGTGGTCGAGCTGGGCATGAACCATCCCGGCGAGATCGCCTATTTGTCCAAATTGGCCCAGCCCACCGTGGCCTTGGTCAACAACGCGCAGCGCGAGCACCAGGAGTTCATGGGCACGGTGGAAGCCGTGGCGCACGAAAACGGCGCTGCGCTGCAAGCCTTGCCCCCTGAGGGCGTGGCGGTGTTTCCGGCCGACGAAGCATTCACCCCCGTGTGGCGTGAGCTGTCAGGTCAGCGGGTGCAGCGCTGCTTTGCCATGGCCTCGCACAGCGAGGCCGATGTCAGGGCCGCTGTGGTGGTCTGGCAATCGGGTGCCTGGCAGTTCACCCTCAAAACCCCCGAGGGCACCGCGCCCGTGCGCTTGCACATCGCCGGGCGACACAACGTCAAAAATGCCTTGGCCGCTTCGGCCTGCGCCCTGGCCGCAGGCGTGCCCCTGGCCGCCGTGGCCCAGGGTCTGGTGGCGTTTGAGCCGGTCAAGGGCCGCTCGCGTGCACTGGTGCTGCAAACGGCTACAAATGAGATCACCTTGGTCGACGACACCTACAACGCCAACCCCGACTCGGTGCGTGCCGCTATTGATGTGCTGGCCGAGTTGCCTGCGCCGCGTTTGCTGGTGCTGGGCGACATGGGTGAAGTGGGCAACCAAGGCCCCGAGTTCCATGCCGAGGTGGGGGCCTACGCCGCCGAGCGCGGCATCGAAGCGCTGTTTACCTTGGGTGACTTGTGCGTGCACAGCGCGCAGGCCTTTGGTGCAGCCCAACACTTCGAGAACATGGACCGTTTGCTGGCGGCCGTCACGGCGCAAGTGGACGGTTTTCAGAGCGTGGTCGTCAAAGGTTCGCGTTTCATGAAGATGGAGCGCGTGGTGCAAGCCCTGCTGTCACGGGGCGAAGACAAGAACAGTCAAAACAATAAAAAAGGGGAGTCCCATGCTGCTTAGCCTGGCCCAATGGTTGCAAAGTTTGTCCCCCGAGTGGGGCTTCTTGCGTGTTTTCCAATACATCACCTTTCGTGCGGTGATGGCCGCGATGACGGCGCTCTTGATTGGCCTGGCCGCAGGCCCCTGGGTCATCCGGCGCTTGACCTCGCTCAAGATCGGCCAGCCCATCCGTGGCTACGGCATGGAGTCGCACCTGTCCAAAAGCGGCACGCCCACCATGGGCGGTGTGCTCATCTTGTTGTCGATCGCCATCTCCACTTTGCTGTGGTTTGACCTGTCCAACCGTTTTGTCTGGATCGTGCTGATCGTGACCCTGGGCTTTGGGGCCATTGGTTGGGTCGACGACTGGCGCAAGGTGGTCAACAAAGACCCCGAGGGCATGCGTTCGCGCGAGAAGTATTTCTGGCAATCGGTCATCGGCTTGCTGGCCGCGCTGTATTTGGTGTTCAGCATCTCCGAAGTGTCCAACATGCGCGTGCTCGACTTGTTTGGCCAGTGGGTGATGTCGGGCTTTGATGTGAGCCTGCCGCCCAAGGCTGGTTTACAGGTGCCTTTCTTCAAAGAAATCAATTACCCGCTGGGCGTGCTGGGCTTTGTGGTGCTGACTTATCTGGTCATCGTGGGGTCCAGCAATGCAGTCAACCTGACCGACGGTTTGGACGGCTTGGCCATCATGCCAGTGGTCATGGTGGGATCAGCATTGGGCGTGTTCGCCTATGTGACCGGCAGCTCGGTTTATTCCAAGTACTTGTTCTTCCCGCACATTCCGGGTTCGGGCGAGTTGCTGATTTTCTGCGCCGCCATGGCGGGTGCGGGTTTGGCGTTTTTGTGGTTCAACACCCACCCGGCCCAAGTCTTCATGGGTGACGTGGGCGCGCTGGCGCTGGGCGCGGCGCTGGGCACCATTGCCGTGATCGTGCGCCAGGAGATCGTGTTGGCCATCATGGGCGGCATCTTTGTGGTCGAGGCCTTGTCGGTCATGGCGCAGGTCACGTATTTCAAGTACACCAAGAAAAAATACGGCGAGGGTCGGCGCATCCTGAAGATGGCGCCCTTGCACCACCATTTTGAAAAGAGCGGCTGGAAGGAAACGCAAGTCGTGGTGCGTTTCTGGATCATCACCATGCTGCTGTGTCTGGTCGGCTTGTCGACCCTGAAGCTGAGGTAAGCCATGCAGCTCCAAGGTCAACACGTTCTGATTCTCGGTTTGGGTGCTTCGGGCCTGGCGATGGCCCGCTGGTGCGCGCATGCCGGGGCTGACGTGACCGTGGCCGACACCCGTGAGACGCCGCCACAGTTGGCCGTTTTGCAGGCCGAGTGGCCTGCTGTGCGTTTTGTGCCAGGTCCCTTTGAAGCCAGTCTGGTCGAAGGCATGTCGGTGCGTGCGGTGTTCCGCAGCCCGGGCCTGGCCCCTGAGGTGGTGGCTCCCGTCGTGGATGCAGCGCGCAGCATGGGCCTGTGGCAAGGCGGTGAGCTGAGCTTGTTCGCCGCTGGTTTGCAGGATTTGAAGGCGCGCTTTGGCTACGCGCCGCAGGTGTTGGCCATCAGCGGCACCAATGGCAAGACCACGGTCACATCGCTCACTGGGCAGCTGGTGGCGCGTGCGGGAAAAACCGTAAAAGTGGCCGGCAACATTGGACCCACGCTGCTGGACACCTTGACCGAAGCGATGGCGCAAGCGCATGTGCAGGTCGAGCAAGAAGCAGCCGAACGCGCCGCCGCTGAGCTTGAAAACCAGAATCAGGTCAGCGTACCGTCATCGGTGACAACTGCTCATGAGGCAGTCACCCCGGCGCAATCGCAGGATGAATCCGAAAGCGAGGCGGCCGATACAGACGAGACGCTGGACAGCATGGGTGAAGAGGCCGCCGCTGAACTGCCGCTGCCCGTTGCTCCTGCCGTGCAGGACCCCATGGCCCAGGCACTGCCCCAGGTGTGGGTGCTGGAGCTGTCGAGCTTCCAGCTCGACAGCAGCGAAGGCTTTGAGCCGACCGCTGCCACCGTGCTGAACATCTCGCAAGACCACCTGGACTGGCATGGCAGCATGGCCGCCTACGCCGCCGCCAAAGCCCGCATTTTTGGCGCACAGGCATTGATGGTGCTCAACCGCGAAGACGCGCAAGTCATGGCCATGCGGCCTGAGCCTGTGCGCGTGAAGTTGCAAAAGCCTGTGGAGCGCGCTTGTGTGCTGTTTGGAGGCGACATGCCCCAGCGCCCGGGCGACTTTGGCATCGAAGTCACGCACGGCATGACGTGGTTGGTGCGCGCCCTGGAGGCCGATGAAACACGCCGCCGCCGCAAGGACGCGGCAGAAGAATTGCACATCCAGCGCCTGATGCCCGCCGACGCCTTGCGCATTCGCGGCCGCCACAACGCGGTCAATGCGCTCGCTGCCTTGGCCCTGGCCAGCAGCGCAGGTTGCGCTTTGGGCCCCATGCTTTATGGCCTGCGCGAATACCGGGGCGAGCCGCACCGTGTCGAGCCGGTGGCCATCGTCCATGAGGTCGAATATTTCGACGACAGCAAGGGCACCAACGTGGGCGCCACCGTGGCCGCCTTGCAAGGCTTGGGGGCGGACCGCCGCGTGGTGGTCATTTTGGGTGGCGAAGGCAAGGGCCAGGACTTTTCGCCCTTGGCTGAACCCGTCCAGCGCTTTGCCCGGGGCGTGGTCTTGATCGGCCGCGACGCCCCCGTGATCCGTGAAGCGCTGCAAGGCACGGACGTGCCGCTGCACGACGCCGCCGACATGCATGACGCCGTCAAGCAAGCTGCGGCCCTGGCCCGCAGCGGCGATGCGGTCTTGATGTCGCCCGCTTGCGCGAGCTTTGACATGTTTGACAACTATGGCCACCGCGCCGAGGTGTTTGTCCAGGCTGTGGCCAGCTTGGCCGAAGCGGCGGGTGTGGCCATGGAGGGGGGGCTGTGAGCGAAGCCATCACTTTCCCTCAGCGACTGCAGCAGTCGGCTGCTGGCCTGTTGCACCGTGTCACAGGCGGGCTGGTCGGTGCGACTGGGGCGAGTTCTCAAGGTTTGCCGGTCAATCTGGGTGACTACGGCATGGCCGGTCGAGTCCATGGCCGCCCGGCCCGCATGCAAAGCGTGGACCAGGCCTTGGTCTGGGTGGTGGTGGCCTTGCTGCTGTGGGGCATGGTCATGGTGTACTCGGCCTCGATCGCGATGCCGGACAACCCACGTTTTTCGCGCTACAGCCAAACCCATTTCCTCACTCGCCATGTCATTTCCATGGTCGTGGGCTGCATCATGGCCTTGCTGGCCTTCCAGGTGCGCATGGAGACTTGGGAAAAAGTCGCTCGCCCCTTGTTTGTGTTTTCGCTCATCTTGCTGGCTGTGGTGCTGATCCCCTTCATCGGCAAAGGCGTCAATGGCGCACGCCGCTGGATCTCATTTGGTGTCATGAATTTCCAGCCTTCCGAGTTGGCCAAGCTGGCCACCATCATCTACGCCGCCAATTACATGGTGCGCAAGATGGATGTGAAAGAGAAGTTTTTCAAAGCCGTCTGGCCCATCGGCGCTGCGGTCGGCGTGGCGGGTGTGTTCTTGCTGGCCGAGCCGGACATGGGCGCGTTCATGGTGATCGCCATCATCGCCATGGGCATCTTGTTCCTGGGGGGTGTGAATGCCCGCATGTTTTTCCTGATCCTGGGCATTTTGATCCTGGCTTTCGTGATCATGATCGCCGAGTCGCCCTGGCGGCGGGAGCGGATTTTTGCCTACCTTGACCCCTTCAGTGCCGAGCACGCATTGGGCAAAGGCTACCAGTTGACGCATTCGCTGATCGCCATTGGCCGAGGTGAAGTCTGGGGCGTTGGCCTGGGCGGCAGTGTGGAGAAGTTGCACTGGTTACCCGAGGCGCACACCGACTTCTTGCTGGCCGTGATCGGTGAAGAGTTTGGCCTGGTCGGCGTGACCCTGGTGATTGGCCTGTTCCTGTGGCTCAGCCGTCGCATCATGGTGATTGGGCGTCAAGCCATTGCGCTGGAAAAAGTGTTTTCCGGCCTGGTCGCGCAAGGCGTGGGCATCTGGATCGGTTTTCAGGCCTTCATCAACATGGGCGTGAACCTGGGGGCCTTGCCTACCAAGGGCCTGACCTTGCCGCTGATGAGTTACGGCGGCTCGGCCATCATGATGAACCTGATCGCGATCGCCATCGTGCTGCGCATCGACGCCGAGAACAAACAAATGATGCGCGGAGGCCGACCATGACGAACAAGGTCAAAAAGGCATTGGTCATGGCGGGCGGCACAGGCGGGCACATTTTCCCGGGCCTGGCCGTGGCCGAAGCCCTTCGCGAAGCCGGCTGGCAGGTGCACTGGTTGGGAGCGCCGAACAGCATGGAGCAAGCCTTGGTGCCCGCGCGTGGATTCGCTTTTGAGCCGGTTGCGTTTGGTGGCGTGCGCGGCAAAGGTCTGCAAACATTGGCCTTGTTGCCGCTGCGGCTGTTGCGTGCGTTCTGGCAAAGCCTGCAGGTGGTGCGCCGGGTGCAACCCGATGTGGTGTTGGGCCTGGGCGGCTACATCACTTTCCCGGGCGGCATGATGGCCAGCCTGTGGAGCAAGCCCCTGGTGCTGCACGAACAAAACTCGGTGGCGGGCCTGGCCAACAAGGTACTGGCCCAATTGGGCGATCGTGTGTTCACCGCCTTCCCCGGTGTCTTCAAAACCGGGCAATGGGTGGGCAACCCCTTGCGCCGCGCTTTCACAGAACAGGCCGCGCCCGCTGAACGCTTTGCCGGACGCAGCGGCCCCTTGCGTGTGTTGGTGGTGGGCGGCAGCTTGGGGGCCAAGGCTCTCAACGACATCGTGCCGCAGGCCCTGGCCTTGATGCCAGAGGCCACACGCCCGCACGTCATCCACCAAAGCGGGGCCAAACAAATTGACGCGCTGCGGGCCAACTACGAGGCCGCAGGCGTGCAGGCCGAATTGACCCCGTTCATCGACGACACGGCCACGGCGTTTGCTCAGGCCGATCTGGTCATTTGCCGTGCAGGGGCCAGCACCGTGACCGAGTTGGCGGCGGTGGGTGTGGCTGCTTTGTATGTGCCATTCCCATTTGCCGTTGACGACCACCAGACCACCAATGCGCAGTTTTTGGTGGCCTCGGGGGGCGGCTGGCTGGTGCCTCAGGCCGAGTTGACCGCGCAGCACCTGGCCGAGCGCCTGACGGCCTTGAGCCGCGACACATTACAAGACGTGGCACAAAAAGCCTACGCACAGAAAAAAACAAATGCGACCAGGGAGGTTGTGATGGCTTGTGAGGAGTTGGCGGCATGAAACACGCCATCCGAAAAATTCATTTCATCGGTGTGGGCGGCTCAGGCATGAGCGGCATTGCCGAAGTGTTGCTCAATTTGGGTTACCAGATTTCCGGCTCCGATTTGTCCGACAGCGCCACACTGCAGCGCCTGGCGGCTTTGGGCATCGCCACCCATGTGGGTCACAGTGCGGGCAACGTGCAAGACGCCGATGCCGTGGTCACATCGACCGCCGTGAAAGCCGACAACCCCGAGGTGCTGGCCGCACGGGCGCGCCATATCCCCATCGTGCCTCGCGCCGTCATGTTGGCCGAACTCATGCGCATGAAGCAAGGCGTGGCCATTGCCGGCACACACGGCAAAACCACCACCACCAGTTTGGTGGCCAGTGTTTTGGCCGAGGCCGGACTGGATCCGACCTTTGTGATTGGCGGCCGCTTGAACAGCGCAGGGGCGAACGCCAAGCTGGGCACGGGCGACTACATCGTGGTGGAAGCTGACGAGTCGGACGCTTCGTTTTTGAACCTGTTGCCCGTGATGGCGGTGGTGACCAACATCGATGCCGATCACATGGAAACCTATGGCCACGACCTGGCCAAGCTCAAGGCGGCCTTTGTCGAGTTCTTGCACCGCATGCCGTTTTACGGCACCGCCATCGTCTGCTCGGACGACCTTGGTGTGCAGTCCATCGTCGACGACATCGCCCGTCCCGTGACCACTTATGGCCTGAACGAGGGCGCCCAAGTGCGCGCGGTGGACGTGCGGGCCCAAAACGGGCAGATGCACTTCACGGTGCAACGGCGCAACGGCGTGACTTTGCCCGACTTGCCCATCGTGCTGAACTTGCCCGGTGTGCACAACGTGCTCAATGCCCTGGCCGCGATTTCCGTGGCCGTCGAGTTGGGTGTGGATGATGCGGCTGTGCAACGCGCTCTGGCCCAGTTCAAGGGCGTGGGCCGCCGTTTCCAGCGTTATGGCGAAGTGGCCACGGCCGATGGCCAAGGGCGCTTCACGGTCATCGACGATTACGGGCACCACCCGGTCGAGATGGCGGCCACGCTGGCCGCAGCCCGTGGTGCATTCCCGGGCCGCCGTTTGGTGCTGGCTTTCCAGCCGCACCGCTACAGCCGCACGCGAGATTGTTTTGAAGACTTCGTGAAAGTCATTGGCCAGGGCTGCGACAGCGTGTTGCTGTCCGAGGTGTATGCCGCAGGTGAAGCGCCCATCGTGGCCGCCGACGGCCGTTCGCTGGCTCGGGCGTTGCGCGTGGCAGGCAAGGTCGAACCCGTCTTTGTGGACGCGATTGCCGACATGCCGCAAGCCGTGATGAACAACGCACGCGATGGCGATGTGCTCATTTGCATGGGCGCAGGCTCCATTGGAGGCACCCCGGCGCAGGTGGTGGCCTTGGGCGGCTGCGTCAAAGATGCGGCCAAAGAGGTGATCGCATGACACAGAATGCCAAACAGATGAACATGGGCAAAGTGGCCGTTTTGATGGGTGGACGCTCGGCCGAGCGTGAAGTCTCCCTCATGTCGGGCCAGGGCGTGCTCCAGGCTTTGCGGTCTGCGGGCGTTGACGCCCATGCCTTTGACCCGGCCGAGCGCGAGTTGAGCGAACTCAAAAAAGACGGCTTCAAGCGCTGCTTCATTGCTTTGCATGGCCGTTTTGGCGAAGACGGCACGGTGCAAGGCGCGCTGGAGTTGATGGGCATTCCCTACACCGGTTCGGGTGTGATGGCGTCAAGCATCGCCATGGACAAGGTCATGACCAAACGCGTCTGGCAAGCCGAGGGCTTGCCCGTGCCGCGCCATGTGCTGGTTCACCCCGCGCAAATCGACAGCTTGTCAGCCGAAGACCTCATCCAGACCTTGGGCCTGCCTTTGATCGTCAAGCCCGCACGCGAAGGCTCTTCGATTGGTGTGAGCAAGGTGGTACGGGCCGAAGACCTGCACGCCGCTTTGCGCGCTGCGGCCGCGTGCGACCACGACATCCTGTGTGAGCAGTGCATCGTGGGCGACGAGGTCACCTGCCCGGTGCTGGGCGCAGGCGATCAAGCCCGCGCCTTGCCGGTGATCCGCATCGTGGCCCCCGAAGGCAATTACGACTACCAGAACAAGTACTTCACCGACGACACGCAGTACCTGGTGCCCTGCGGTTTGCCCGCTCAGGAAGAAGCCGCCATTCAGGCGCTGGTTCGTCAGGCTTACCAAACGCTGGGCTGCAGGGGCTGGGGCCGCATCGACGTGATGATCGATGGCGCAACTCGCCAGCCCTATTTGCTGGAAATCAACACCTCGCCCGGCATGACCGGGCACTCGCTGGTGCCCATGTCGGCAGCGGCCGATGGCATGCCTTACGAGGCGCTGTGCTCACATTTGCTGGCTCATGCTGCGCTCGATTACGTGGGAACTGCTGCATGAAAAAAACCATGCCCTTGCCTGCCGATGTCCGGCTCATGAACATGGCCACCGCTTTGCTGGTGGTTGTGTTTGTGCTGCTGGCTTTGGGCAGCTGGGCATGGTGGATGATCCGTCACCCCAGCTTCGCGCTGCAAACGATCACGGTGCAAGGCGAGGTGAGCCGAAACAACGCGTTTGCATTCCGCACGCACGTGCTGCCCAAGCTGGAAGGTAATTTTTTCACCATCGATCTGGCTAAGACGCGGCAGGCTTTCGAGGCCGTGCCTTGGGTGCGTGTGGCGGTGGTGCACCGCGATTTCCCCAACCGTTTGCGGGCGGTTTTGCTGGAGCACCGTCCCATGGCCCTGTGGGGCGATGAAGACGCAGGCACCTTGATCAACGAACAAGGCCAAGTGTTTGAGGCCAGTCTGGACGATGCCGACGCCGAGCGTCTGCCGCGCATGAAGGGGCCTGCAGCCGAGTCGCAGACCGTGGCCGCGATGTACCTGGCTTTGAGCCCGCGCTTTCAGGCGCTGGACATGCAAATCGACTTGCTGGAGCTGACCCCCCGTGGCAGCTGGCGCGTGCAAACCCAGCATGGTGCGCAGATTGAGCTCGGTCGTGGCAGCCGCACAGAAATATTGCAAAGGCTGGATGTGTTTTTGACAACGTTGAAACAGGTGACCGCTCGTTACGGGCGAGGTGCTTCAGCTTTGGTCGGTGCGGATTTGCGGCACAAGGATGCTTATGCCCTGCGCTTGCACGGTGTGAGCACGGTGGATGCAGACAACAAGAAAAAGCCTTGAGTGATCAAGGCGCAGGAAATAAACGGAAACGGTGGTTGAAATGGCAAAAGAGTACAAAGATCTGGTCGTTGGCCTGGACATCGGAACGTCCAAGGTCATGGCCGTGGTGGCCGAGGTCATGGCCGACGGTCAGCTCAAGATTGCCGGGCTGGGCATCGCGCCGGGCAATGGGCTCAAGCGCGGCGTGGTGGTCAACATCGACGCCACAGTGCAAAGCATCCAGCAAGCGCTCAAAGAGGCCGAGCTGATGGCCGACTGCAAGATCACCCGTGTGAACGTGGGCATCACGGGCAGCCACATTCGGGGCATCAACTCCAGTGGCATGGTGGCCATCAAGGACAAGGAAGTCACCCAGGCCGATCTGGCCCGGGTGATGGAGACGGCACGGGCCATCAACATCTCCAGCGACCAGCGTCTGCTGCTGGTGGCCCCCCAGGAGTTCGTCATCGACAGCCAGGAGGTCAAGGAGCCCATCGGCATGAGCGGCATGCGCCTGGAGGCCAAGGTGCACATCGTCACCGGTGCCCAAAGCGCAGCAGAAAACATCATCAAGTGTGTGCGCCGCTGCGGACTCGAAGTGGACCAGCTGCTGCTCAACCCCCAGTCGTCGAGCCTGGCCGTTTTGTCCGAAGACGAGCGCGAGTTGGGTGTGGTGTGTGTGGATATCGGCGCGGGCACAACCGATGTGGCAATTTTTGCCAACGGCTCCATCCGCCACACTGCCGTCATCCCGATTGCCGGTGACCTGATCACCAGCGACATTGCCATGGCCTTGCGCACGCCCACCAAGGATGCCGAAGACATCAAGGTTGAAAGCGGTTACGCCAAGCAATTGCTGGCCGACCCGGATGCACAGGTGGAAGTGCCGGGCCTGGGCGACCGGGGGCCGCGCATGCTCAGCCGCCAGGCTTTGGCCGGCGTGATCGAGCCGCGCATCGAAGAGATCTTCTCGCTGGTGCACCAAGTCATCCGCGAGTCGGGTTACGAAGAAGTGCTGTCCTCGGGCATTGTGCTCACGGGCGGCAGCGCGGTGATGCCGGGCATGATCGAATTGGGCGAGGACATTTTCCTCAAGCCAGTGCGCCGGGGTTTGCCCAAGTATTCAGGCGGTTTGGCCGACATGGTCAGCCAGCCGCGCGCAGCGACCGTGATGGGTCTGCTGGAAGAGGCCCGCTTGGCCCGCCTGCGCGGCTACAAGGTGACCCAAAAGAAGAGTTCGGTGAACAACGCTTTTGGCCGATTCAAAGACTTCATTGTGGGGAACTTCTGATGAACTGGACCCAGATTTTTCAGGCCAGAAGCAGCCCACCTCTGTCCATACCGCTGCGATGTTGACAACACCTTCAAACGAAACAACGAATTCAGAAAACTTTCAGGCAACTGCAAACCATTTAGGAGAAGTACCATGACCATCGAAATGATCCAGACAGAGGAATTCAACCAAGGCACCCAGATCAAAGTGATCGGGGTGGGCGGCGGCGGCGGCAATGCCGTGGAGCACATGATCGAGCGCCAGGTCCAAGGCGTGGAATTCATCTGCGCCAACACCGACGCACAAGCCCTGGCCCGCAGCGCGGCCCACCGTTTTGTGCAACTGGGCCAAACCGGTCTGGGCGCTGGCAGCAAGCCCGACAAAGGCCGTGAAGCCGCGCAAGCCGCCGAGGCCGACATCCGCTCGGCCATTGAAGGTGCGCACATGTTGTTCATCACCGCCGGCATGGGCGGCGGCACCGGCACCGGCGCAGCGCCCGTGATCGCACGCATTGCCAAAGAGATGGGCATCTTGACTGTCGGCGTGGTCACCAAGCCTTTCGACTTTGAAGGCAAGCGCCGCATGGACAATGCCGACGAAGGCATGAAGGAACTCGAAGCCAGCGTGGACTCGCTGATCGTGGTGCTCAACGAAAAGCTGCTGGAGTTGCCTGGTGGCGAAGACATGACCCAAGACGAGGCTTTCTCGCATGCCAACGACGTGCTGAAAAATGCCGTGGGCGGCATTGCCGAAATCATCAACGTGCCCGGCCATGTGAACGTCGACTTTGAAGACGTGCGCACCGTCATGGGCGAGCCTGGCAAAGCCATGATGGGCACGGCCGCTGCCAGCGGTCCGGACCGCGCCCGCATCGCAGCCGAGCAAGCCGTGGCTTGCCCGCTGCTCGAAGGCGTGGACCTCAAGGGCGCGCGTGGTGTGCTGGTCTTGATCAGTGCCGCCAAGGGTTCCTTGAAGTTGTCCGAATCCAAGCAAGCCATGAACACCATTCGCGACTGCGCCTCGGAAGATGCGCACGTCATTTATGGCACTGCCTACGACGAGAGCCTGGGCGACCAGATCCGTGTGACCGTGGTGGCCACAGGCCTGGCCAAGGCCGGTGCTCGCCGCACAGCGCCTCCTTTGCAAGTGCTGCGCACCGGCACTGACAACGCCCCCTTCATGATGGGTGGGCAAGAGGCGGTGGCCACGCCCATGGGCAACGCAGCTGCCTTGGGCGCTGCGGGCATGAACACCCCGGCCATCTGGCGCAGCAACCGCACCCACGCAGCCGCGCGTGTGGACGGCATGGCCAATGCGGGCATGGACGACATCGAGATCCCCGCTTTCTTGCGCAAGCAAGCCGACTGATCCATTCGCCCTGCGGGCGATGTGGACCCAGGCCAGACCGGCACCCGCCGGTCTGGCTTTTTTTCAGGCACGGGGCCGTTTGAACAGACCAGCCATGGGCTTCTTGAACACCTTGTCAGCACACGACAAGACCGCCCGATTTAAAATGCCAACATGCTCGCTCAACGCACCCTCAAAACCCTGACCCAGGCCGTTGGCGTGGGTTTGCACAGTGGCCAGCGGGTCGAATTGACCCTGCGCCCGGCTGCACCTGACACCGGCATCGTGTTTCGCCGGGTGGACCTGCCCGAGCCGGTGGACATCCCCGTTCGGGCCGAATCGGTCACCGACACGCGACTGGCTTCGACCATCTCGGTGGGCCAGGCCAAGGTCTTCACGGTGGAGCACCTGATGTCGGCTTGCGCCGGGCTGGGCATCGACAACCTGTATGTGGACATCACCGCCGAAGAAGTGCCCATTCTGGATGGCTCAGCCTCTTCGTTTGTCTTCTTGTTGCAAAGTGCGGGCATCGTGGAGCAAAACGCGCCCAAGCGCTTTTTGCGGGTGCTCAAAACCGTGCAGGTCAGCGAAGGGGAGGGCAGCAACACCAAGTGGGCCAAGCTCGAGCCCTTTCACGGCTACAAACTCAGCTTCGAAATCGACTTCCGCCACCCCGCGGTCGACTCGACAGGCCAGCAGGTGGTGTTCGACATGTCCGAGGGCGTCTACGCGCGCGACATCGCCCGTGCCCGCACCTTCGGCTTCACCAAAGACGTGGAAATGATGCGCGCCAACGGCCTGGCCCTGGGCGGTGGCCTGGACAACGCCATCGTCATGGACGACTACAAGGTGCTCAACGCCGACGGCTTGCGTTACGACGACGAATTCGTCAAACACAAAATCCTGGACGCCATGGGCGACCTGTACATCGTGGGAAAACCTTTGTTGGCCGCCTACAGCGCCTTCCGCTCGGGCCACGCCATGAACAACCAGCTGCTGCGCGCACTGCTGGCCCAACCCGACGCCTACGAGATCGTGACCTTTGACAAGTCCAGCCAGGCTCCCAAAGGTTTTGCGGCCTTGCAGCCGGCCTGGTGAGCTGATTGGCGAACTGTTTGACGATTTCTGCGCCGCAATCGCCCTCGAGACTTCAGATCAGGCCGCTTGTTTTTTGGCGGGCCACAGCACAAAAGCGATCGAAGCGGTCATCAAACCCACTGCCGCCCAATCTTGCCAGTGCAAGATTTCGTTGAGCCACAGCGCACCACTGAACACGCCCAGCACCGGAATCAACATCACACTCAGCGTGGAGGCCACAGGGGGCAAACTGCGGGCCAGATAAAACCAGGCGGCATGCGCAAAGCCAAACACCAGCACCGCATTGAAAACGATGGCAAACCAGTTGCTGGACGATGGACTGACCCAACGCGCACTCTCCAGGCCCACGGCCAACAGGCTGATGACCACCGCCGTCAGCAGCGTCATCCAAAACGATATCGCCAAAGTCGGCACAGGCATGCGGGTGCGGCGCAGCAACTGGGTGCCCAAGGCCCAAGTGCTGGCAGCGGCCAAGGCCAGAAAAACGCCCACCGGGCGGCCGCTCAGGTTGGACAACTCATGCCAGAGCAGCAAAACCACCCCCAAGCTGGCCGCAGCCACCCCGGCCCAGGACCGTTTGGCCAGCTGATCGCCAAACACCCAAGCCCCCAAAAGGGCCGAAAACATGGGCATGGTGTAGCCCAAAATCGCCGCCCGTCCGCTGGAGAGCGATTGCACCGCCACGATCATCAGCGCGTGCCAGATGAACATGTTGAACACGGACAGCACCAGCAACTCACGCCAGTGGGCGCGCGGAATCCGAAAAGGCACCTTCATGAACACCAGCGCCATGCCCAAAATGGGCACGCCCAGCCACAGGCACATCATTCGGAAGGTGAGCGGTGGAAAACCCGTCACCCCCAGCTTCATGACGGGCCAATTGACCCCCCAAACCAGGGTGAGCAAAACCAGAAGGGTCCATTGGATCGGAGAAAGCTTGTGCATGGGCAGCATCTTAGACGGGCTTTAAAATCGCCCTATGACCTTCCTCGACATGCTGCGCGCCGCCGAGCGCCAAAACGGCTCCATGCTTTGCGTGGGCCTGGACCCCGAACCCACCAAGTTCCCCGCCGCCTACAAGGGCGACGCCAACAAAATCTACGACTTTTGCGCCCGCATCGTCGACGCTACGGCCGACCTGGTCAGCAGCTACAAGCCCCAAATTGCCTACTTTGCCGCACACCGCGCCGAAGGCCAGCTCGAACGGCTGATGGAACACATGCGCCGCGTGGCCCCGCATGTGCCCATCATTTTGGACGCCAAGCGCGGCGACATCGGCTCCACGGCAGAGCAATACGCCAAAGAAGCCTTTGAGCGCTACGGCGCTGACGCCGTGACCCTGTCCCCCTTCATGGGCTGGGATTCGGTGGCGCCTTACCTCAAGTACGAAGGCAAAGGTGCATTTTTGCTGTGCCGCACCTCCAACCCCGGCGGTGACGACCTGCAAAACCAGCGCCTGGCTTCGGTGGAAGGCCAGCCCCGCCTTTACGAACATGTGGCCCGCCTGGCCCAAGGCCCGTGGAACCTGAACGGCCAACTCGGCCTGGTGGTGGGCGCCACTTACCCGGCCGAGATCGAGCGCGTGCGCGAACTGGCCCCCACCGTACCCCTCTTGATCCCCGGTGTGGGCGCACAAGGCGGCGATGCCGTGGCCACCGTCAAGGCGGGCTGGCGTGCGAATGCCGACGGCTCCAGCGCAGGGGCCATCATCGTTAATTCGTCTCGTGCGGTGCTCTATGCATCGAGTGGCGACGACTTTGAAGCCGCGGCGCGCCAAGTGGCGATGAAGACGCGGGACATGCTGGAAGCGGCCAAGCCCCGATAAAGGAAACCTGCATGTACGAACATTTGGTCCTCAAAGAACAAGGCCGCTTGGTTGAAGTTCATTTGAACCGGCCCCAAGTTCGCCATGCCCTGTCTCGCGCCCTGATGCGCGAGATCACTGCCTTGGCGCGGGTCCTGAGCGATCGCACGGACATCGACGTGGTCATCCTCACGGGCGATGCGCGGTGCTTTTCGGCAGGTGCTGATTTGAACGATGCGCAAGCTTGGGCCGACGATAGCTTGTCCACTGTTCAGCGGCGCGACATTGCAGGCACGGGTTTTCGGATGTGCAAGGCCTGGGAAGAAATGCCGCAGATCACCATCGCCGCCATCGAAGGCTATGCCGTGGGCGGCGGGCTGGCGCTGTCTTTGGCCTGCGACTGGCGTGTGTTGGCGCAAGACGCCTTTGTGTCCTTGCCCGAAATCGCCTTGGGCATACCGCTCACCTGGGGCACCATCCCCCGTTTGGTCAACCTGCTGGGCCCGGCCAAAGCCAAGCGCCTGACCATCTTGTGCGAACGCGTGGCTGCGCCCGAAGCCCTGAGCCTTGGACTGGTCGACTACCTCAGTGACAAAGGCCAAGCCTTGATCCGCGCACAAGCCCTGGCCGCGCAAACCCTGGCCCAACCCGCCGCCACCATGCGCATGAGCAAAGAGTCGGTCAACGCGGCCGCCACGGCGCTGAACCATGCCACCTCGTACATGGCACACGACCAAATCGCGCTGGCCGCCTCCAGCCCCGAGTCACGGGCAGCGCGGGATCAGGCTTTGCGTTGAAGCCTGCAAGCCAAATTTCTATCGCTGGCGCATTCAGCAAGCCTCTGCTGTCACCTAAATGCACTCGCCCGACGCATGGTGTTCAGTGCAAAATGGATTTTTTGGTTCACCTTTGCACCTCAGGCGACGGCGGGATACATTCGGGCTTACCGAGAAATGTGGGATACGCCATATGAATCAGAAGTTTGGGGGGCTGGAATATGAGTTCTGAATTGCCAATGGAGCCCATGGCCCCCAAGGGCTATTCCGACTTTCTCATGGAAGTCAAAACCCAGATACGCCAGCGGCAGCTCCAGGCCCTGCGTGCTGTCAACAGCGAACTGTTGGCGCTTTATTGGTGGCCGGGTGAAAACATCAGCCAAAGACAAAACGCACTCGGCTGGGGAAAGTCCGTGGTCGAAAACCTGGCGCGAGACCTGCAAGCAGAGTTCCCCGGGCGCAACGGGTTTTCAGCCCAAAACCTGTGGGGCATGCGCCAGTTTTACAACGAATACCGTGACAAGCCAAAACTCCAATCGCTGATAGGAGAAATCAGCTGGGCAAAAAATTTGCTCATCATGGCCCGCTGCAAAGACGACCTCGAGCGCGAGTTTTACCTGCGTGCCACTGCCCGTTTTGGTTGGACCAGTAAAGTGTTGCAGCACCAACTGGACAACCACAGTTACCACCAGTACCTGCTCGGGCAGACCAACTTTGACGCCGCAGTGCCCGAGTGTGGTCGAGTACGCACTGCGCTCCGCCAGCCATGCGCTGGGCATTGCCACCTACACCGTCACCCCGCAACTGCCCGCAAGCTATCAGGCAGACTTGCCCAGCCCTGAGCAAATTGCAGCGCGGCTGCAAGGGTGGACGGGGCGTGATGGTTTGGCTTTGGATGTGCACGAAGGTGACTCGGACGAGGTTGAACCATGAACCACAGCCATGACAAGCGCACGAACGTGCTGATCGTCGATCAGCCCTTTGATGCCGACGGCAACGAAACCCCCTTTGGCCAGCGCTGGGGCGGGGAACGCTTCACCCTCAGCCCCGAACACCTAGCCGCCTTGCAAGCGGGCAAGACCATTGCCGTGGATG
Organism: Limnohabitans sp.; assembly: GCF_017848645.1. Taxonomy (GTDB): domain Bacteria; phylum Pseudomonadota; class Gammaproteobacteria; order Burkholderiales; family Burkholderiaceae_C; genus Limnohabitans_A. The sequence continues at coordinate 27,926 of NZ_JAFEIF010000041.1, forward strand.
TGATGAATGAATATGCGGTGTTTTTGAAGTTGGGGGAGGGGGAGTGAGTTTCGGGTGGCAGTCTGTGTGCTTGGGTGAGCATGTCGATTCGTGGCCTGCAAGATGCCTGAGGTTCAGTGCCACGCATACCTTTCAACGCCCCAAACTCGAGTCCCCCACTGTCACCAAAATGCCCCCACCACACGCTGTTCGGTGCAAAATCTGTTTTTTGATTTCAGGCAGAGCGCACCATGCAACCATTCCATTTGGCTTTCCCCGTCACTTCTTTGGCCAAGGCCAGAGCGTTTTATGGCGATTTGTTGGGCTGTCCCGAAGGCCGCTCCAGTGAGCACTGGATCGACTTCAATTTTTACGGCCACCAAATCGTGGCGCACCTGAGCCCTTCCGAGGCGGGGCACCACAACACCAGCGCGGTCGATGGCGACAACGTGCCTGTGCGCCATTTTGGTTTGGTGATGGAGATGGGCCAGTGGGAGGCCATGGCCGACAAGCTCAAAAAAGCGGGCACCTCATTTGTCATTGAGCCACACATCCGATTCAAGGGCCAAGTGGGCGAGCAGGCCACCATGTTCTTTTTGGACCCTTGCGGCAACGCGGTGGAGTTCAAGGCCTTTGCCAACCCCGAAAGTCTTTTCGCCAAGTAAGCCGCAGCGCCTTTTTCAGGGCTTCAACGACTGCATCACCTGGGCGATGCAGTCGTTTGTTTTGGCGGCATCAATCCAGCGCATGATGCAGACCAGCTCCAGCACGGGATCGACCCAGGTGATGGAGGACCCCGCGCCAATGGCAAACCAGGAAGTGCGGGGCGCATCCTTGAACAGCGCGCCATCTTGGTTGAGCCAAATCAGGTAGCCGTAATAGGGCGCGATGTCGCAGGGCTGCTGCATCATCTGCAGCCATTGTTTTGACAAAAGTTGTTGGCCCTTGAACTGGCCTTGCCCCATGAGCATCAGACCAATCAGCGCCTGGTCCATGGCCGAGATGGACACGCCGCCGCCCCAGTGGCTGCCGCCCGGCACCGACATCATGCGTTGGCCGTTGACCTCGGTCCAGCCTTGCTCGTAACCCACCCATTGAAACGTGTCCGTGCACCCCAGAGGTTGTCGGAAAAATTCTTCAAACACCTCGGGCAGCGGCCGCTTGAACAGGTGCAGCAAGGCCAATGACAGTTGGTTGATACGCACGTCGTTGTATTCATACCGCGAGCCCGGCTCGCCCAGTGGCCGTGCATCGCCTTTTTGGCCGTCGGCTTGGCCCGTTTGGTAAGGCAGCCAGCGGTAGCGGTCGACTTGTTCCGGAATGCCCAAACAAGTGCCTTCCCATTCGCTGGTTTGCTGCAGCAAATGGTGCCAGGTGATGCGCGAGAGCCGATCGCCCTCAAAGCCAATGCCGGGGCATTGCTGAACCACGGGGGTGTGGACGTCTTGGATCAGCCCTTGGTCAAAGGCCAGGCCGGCCAGCAAGGCCAAGTAGGTTTTGGCCACGCTGAAGGTGAGGTCGGCCTTGTGCGGCTCGCCCCATTGGGCCAAGAGTTGGTGCCGGTGAAACAAAACCCCAGACACAGGCCCACGCCCATGGACTGGGCCATACAAGCGGTTGTAGGGCGGTGGGTCCACATCATGGATGCCCCAAGGCGGTGAGGTGTCACGCGACCAGGGTGTTTCGCACGATTGGATGAATGCCAGGGCCGATTCAAGGGATGGGGTCATGCGCAAGCTCGTATCAAGAAAGGGGGGGCGTCTGGGCGATCAGCTCAGCGCTGCTTTGGCGGCCTGCTGTGATTTGTAAACGAGTTTGCGCGCCATGCTCCAGCGGTGCACTTCACTCGGGCCGTCATAAATTCTGAAGGCGCGCATGTCCATGAAGATGCGCATGACGGGCGTATCGCCCGTCACGCCCTGGCCGCCCAGAATCTGCACGCAGCGGTCTACCACGCGCCACTCGGCTTCGGAGCAGGCCACTTTGGCGCGGCTCGATTCAAAGCCGCCTTTTTGGCCTTGGTCGAGCAGCCAGGCGGTGTGCCAGATGTGCAGGCGGGCGGTGTGCAGGTCGATGTCGTTGTCGGCCAGCATGAAGCCCACGCCTTCGTGTTCGGCCAGCGGTTTGCCAAAGGCGTGGCGGCGGCTGGCGTAGTCGAGCGCGATGTCGTGTGCGCGCCGCGCCTGCCCCAGCCAGCGCATGCAGTGTGTCAGGCGTGCCGGTGCCAGCCGAATCTGCGCGTAGCGAAAGCCCTGGCCCACTTCGCCCAGCACGTCGGTGGCGGGCACGCGCAGGTTCTCAAAGCGCAGCACGCCGTGGCCGCCTGTGAAGCAGTTGTCCAGTGTGTCCATGCTGCGCTCGTGGTGGATGCCGGGCTGGTCCATGTCGGCCAAAAACATGGTGGCCGAGCCGTCTTCCATGCGCGCCATGACGATGACGTAATCCGCCCCGTCGGCGCCGGTGATGAACCATTTGCGGCCATTGATCAGGTAGTCGTCGCCGTCGCGCACAGCGGTGGTTTTGAGCATCGACGGGTCAGCGCCCGCGCCGGGGTCGGGCTCGGTCATGGCAAAGCATGAGCGCGTGAGGCCCGCTGCCTGCGGGCGCAGCCAGCGTTCTTTTTGCGCGGGGGTGGCCACCTCTTCCATCAGGTGGATGTTGCCTTCGTCGGGGGCGTGGATGTTGAGCGCGGTGGGCCCCAGGTTGGAGTAACCGGCTTCTTCAAACACCACCGCTTTGGCGATGTGGCTCAGACCCAGGCCGCCCATTTCTTTGGAAGCGTGTGGTGTGAGCAAGCCGGCTGCACGAGCGCGCGCCACCAGCTCACGGCGCAAGTCTTCAGACGGGCCGTGCAGGCCATGGCGCGGGTCGCCTTCCAAAGGGATCACTTGTTCGGCAATGAACTGCCGCGTGCGCTCGCGCAGGGCTGCAATGTCCGGTGGGATGTCGAAGTTCATGCTGGCGTTTTCTCAAAGTTTGATCAATGTTTCTAGAGGCGATTGGAAAGCCTGCGTCGGCCGCGCCCTGTCCGGCCTGTGACTGGGTGTCGCCGGGGTGTCTATTCTTGATGTCTGCGGCGACTGTCATCTGTGTGGCATGGGTCAAATCAGGCGGGTGCTAGTCTGCAGGGCATGGGCACAAGACTGGGCCATGCCCCTGCCCTAAAAAAGGAAAACCATGAAGCTTTACACCGCCCACCGCGCCCCCAGCCCCCGCCGGGTGTTGATGTTTTTGATTGAGAAAAACATCACCGGCATCGAGATGGTCAACATGGACCTGAACGGCGGCGAGCACCGCCAGCCTGACTATTTGGCCAAAAGCCCGCTGGCCAAAGTGCCCGCGCTGGAACTGGATGACGGCCGTGTGATCACCGAGACCCGGGCGATCTGCACCTTGCTGGAGGGCCGCTACCCCGAGCCCAACCTGATGGGTGTGGGTGATGAGCGCGGCTTCATCGAGATGGCCGACCGGCAGGTGGAGTTGTATTTGCTGGGCGGCATTGCCAATGCGATCCGCCACAGTCACCCGGGCTTGGCGGCTTTGGAGAAGCCGCAGTTCCCCGAGTTTGGTCGCTCACAGGCCGAGAAGGTGCGCGATGTGGCGCGGGGTTTTGACCAGCGGCTGCAAAGCCAGCCCTTCATTGCGGGCGAGCGCTTCACCATCGCCGACATCACCGCGTTTTGCGCACTGGAGTTTGCGCGGGGGCTGATGAAATTTGTGCCCGGCGACGAGGGCATGAGCGCCCTGCAAGCCTGGCGCGACCGCATGAACGAGCGGCCGAGCGCCAGGGCTTGAGGCTGAGGACTTAAATCACGCCCTGGGCCAGCATCGCGTCGGCCACTTTCACGAAACCGGCGATGTTCGCGCCGTCGATGTAGCTCACGCTGCCGTCGCTGCGCTTGCCGTACTTCAGGCAGGCGGCGTGGATGTTTTGCATGATGCCCAGCAGGCGGGCGTCCACCTCTTCGCGGCTCCACGACAGGCGCAGCGCGTTCTGGCTCATTTCCAGACCCGAGGTGGCCACGCCACCGGCGTTGCTGGCCTTGCCCGGTGCGTACAGCACGCCCGCCGCTTCGAAGGCTTTGGCTGCTTCGATGGTCGAGGGCATGTTGGCGCCTTCGGCCACGCAGATCACGCCGTTGGCGATCAGGGTCTTGGCGTCGTTGGCGTCGAGCTCGTTTTGGGTGGCGCAGGGCAGGGCCACGTCCACCTTGATGTGCCAAGGGGTCTTGCCGGCTTCGAATCGGGCACCGACCAGCTGGGCGTAGTCGTCGACGCGGCCGTAGTCGTGGTTTTTGACCTTCATCAGGATGGCGAGTTTTTCGGGGGTGAAGCCGTCTTCATCGACCACGGTGCCGCTCGAATCGGACACGGTCACAACCTTGGCACCCAGGGCCATGGCTTTTTCGACCGCGTATTGGGCCACGTTGCCCGAGCCGGAGACCGACACGCGCATGCCTTCAAAGGACATGCCGCGGGTCTTGAGCATTTCGTCGGCAAAGTAGACGGTGCCGTAGCCAGTGGCCTCGGGGCGAATCAGCGAGCCGCCAAAGCTCAGGCCCTTGCCGGTGAAGACGCTGGCGGCGTTGTTCGAGAGTTTTTTGTACATGCCGGCGATGAAGCCGACTTCGCGGCCACCCACGCCGATGTCACCCGCTGGTACATCGGTGTCTGGGCCGACATGGCGGAACAACTCGGAAGCAAAAGCCTGGCAAAAGCGCATGACTTCGCCTTTGCTCTTGCCTTTGGGGTCGAAGTCGGAGCCGCCTTTGCCGCCGCCCATGGGCAGGGTGGTCAGCGCGTTTTTGAAGGTCTGCTCGAAAGCCAGGAACTTGAGCACCGACAGGTTGACCGAGGGGTGAAAACGCAGGCCGCCTTTGTAGGGGCCAATGGCCATGCTGTGCTGGATGCGGTAGCCCTTGTTGACTTGCACCTGGCCTTTGTCGTCAACCCAGGAGATCCGGAACATGACCACGCGCTCGGGCTCGACCAAGCGCTCGAGCAAGGCTTGCTCGGCATATTGGGGGTGCTGCTCGATGAAGGGCCAGAGGCTTTCCATGACCTCGGTGACCGCCTGCATGAATTCGGGTTGGCCGGGGTTGCGGTCGTTGACCGTGGCGAGAAACTGGGCCAGGCTGCCTGTTGTCATGGATGCTCCGTTTGAGTGCGTTTGGATAAAAAGGAATCAGATTTTCACACAGGGAAATCCCTGTATTGGTGTTCTGGTCCCATTTTTGGCGCAATTTTCAGGAGTGGTGGGTGGTAAATGCCCTTATTTGGTGCAATGTATCGGACGGCAAAGACAGTACTTGGGGTGCGCTGTCAACCGCACCCCAAGCCCCAAGTGGCCTCAGCTGAACACGCCGCCGTAGTCCTTGCGCAGGTCGTTTTTCTGCACCTTGCCGGTGCCACCCACGGGCAGGGATTCGAGGAAGACCACGTCGTCGGGCACCCACCATTTGGCGACCTTGGTGGCCAAAAAGTCCAGGATCTCCTGCTTCTCAACCGTTTGGCCCGGCTTGCGCACGATGAACAGCAGCGGGCGCTCGTCCCACTTGGGGTGCTTGACGCCAATGACGGCGGCCATGCCCACAGCGGGGTGACCGATGGCGGCGTTTTCCAGGTCAATCGAGCTGATCCACTCGCCCCCGGTCTTGATCACGTCTTTGGTGCGGTCGCGGATTTGCATGGTGCCTTGTGCGTCGATGGTGGCGATGTCGCCCGTGGGGAACCAGCCGTCGATCAGCGCGGTTTTCTCGGCCTTGAAGTAGCGCTCCACGATCCACTGGCCGCGCACCATGAGCTCGCCTTGGGATGTACCGTCGCGTGGCAGTGTGGCCCCGTTTTCGTCCACGATTTTGATCTCGATGCCCGAAACCGCGCGGCCTTGTTTGGCTACGATCGCGTGTTGCTCGGCTGCAGGTTTGAGGCGGTCGGTGCGGGTCAGCAAACTCATGGTGGCCACGGCGGTGGTTTCGGTCATGCCCCAGCCGTGGCGCACTTCCACGCCATAGTTGTCCACAAACTTGGCGATCAGTGCCATGGGCATGGCCGAGCCGCCCACGCAGGTGCGCTTCATGTGGGCAAAGCGCAAGTTGTTTTGCTCCACATGCTGGATCAGACCCATCCAGATGGTGGGCACGCCCGCGCTGATGGTGACCTGCTCGCTGTCCATCAGCTCGTACAAGCTGGTGCCGTCGAGTTTGGGGCCGGGCAAGACCAGCTTGGTGCCTGCCACCAGTGCGGCGTAGGGGATGCACCAGGCGTTGATGTGGAACATGGGTACCACGGGCAAGATGGTCTCTTGCGAGGACAGGCCCAGCACATCGGGCATGCAGCCGGCCGTGGCGTTCATGACGATGGCGCGGTGCGAGTACAGCACGCCCTTGGGATTGCCGGTGGTGCCCGAGGTGTAGCACAGCGCTGCACCCGTGTTCTCGTCCAGCTCGGGCCAAGCAAAAGTGGTGGGGTGCGCTGCGATCAGGTCTTCGTAGTTCAGCACGCTCACGCCCTCAATCGCGGGCGTGTTGGCCGCATCGGCCAGGCAGACCCAGGCGCGCACTTTGGGGCAATGCGCGGCAATGCCTTTGACGAGCGGCGCAAAGGTGGCGTCAAACAGCACGACTTCGTCTTCGGCGTGGTTGATCACGTAGATCAGCTGCTGCGGGTGCAGGCGCGGGTTGCAGGTGTGCATGACCATGCCGCTGCCCGAGACCGCGTAATAGGCCTCCAGGTGGCGGTGGTTGTTCCAGGCGATCGAGCCAACCGCGCTGCCCGCCTTCAGGCCCATCTGCGCCAAAGCGTTGGCCAGTTGGCGCGAGCGCCGGGCCACATCGGCATAGGTGCTGCGGTGCAAGGGGCCGTGCGTCTCGCGCGAGACGACTTCCTGCTCGCCAAACTGGGCAGCGCCGTGTTCAAGAATGCCCGAAATGAGCATGGGGCAGTTCATCATGAGGCCGGGTTGGGGCATGGGGGAGACTCCTGAAGGTGTGGTTTAAATACGAAGTGCGGCCGCAACAATAACAGCTCATGCGATCGCGTTTGCAAGCTGTGTTTGGGTATCTGTGGCACCCCTTAAAGAGAGGTTGCGATTGACAAAGCTGCCGTCAGATCACGTAGCCACCGTTGGGGCTGATGACCTGGCCTACAAGGTAATGGTCTTGCGCCGCTAAAAACACGGCCACGTTGGCGTATTCCTCGGGGCGGCCGAGTCGCCCGCTGGGCACCATTTGGTAGAGGCTGTTTTTCTGGTCTTCGCTGGCGCTGGCCAGATACGACTCGAACGGTGGGGTGAGCACGCCGCCGCAGGCAATGGCATTGACGTAGATGTTGGCACCGGCCACATCCAATGCTGTGGTTTGGGTCAGGCTGATGACCCCCGCCTTGGTGGCCGAATAACCTGGGCTGTGGGTGCTGCCTGCACCCAGCCCGGCAATCGATGCGATGTTGATGATGCGCCCCGATTTTTGGGGCTGCATGAAGCGCAAGGCGGCACGCGTGCAATAAAACACGCCGTGCATGTTGACGCCCCACCACTTGAGCCAGTCTTCGTCGGACAAGGAGGCGACGATGCCCAAGGCCTGACGGGGCATGGGCGTGGTCATGTAGGCGTAGTGCAGGTTGCGCCGTTCGGTCTCGGTGGGCGAGTTGGGAATGCGCGCCGCGTTGTTGACCAGCACGTCCACCGTGCCAAAGCGCTCCCCTGCAAGGGCAAACATGTTGTCGACGGCCGTGCTGCTGGAGACATCGCATTCCAGCGCGAGGCAGTCGGCACCCAAGGCCTGCACCGCCGCCTGCGTGGTGTGCAAGGCCTCCAGGTTCACGTCGCAGATGACCAGCGATGCGCCTTGTCGGGCCATGGCTTGGGCGATGGTGCCGCCCAGGCCCAGCCCAGCCCCGGTGACCAGCACCACCTTGCCTTGCAGCTGCATGGTGCTTTACTCGGGCTTGTAGTTGACTGACTTCAGCATGACGCCCACAGACTCGTAGTCCTCCTGCAGGCTTTTGGCCATTTGTTCAGGTGTGGGTGGGTTTTGGGTGTTCACGTTCAGGCCCACAGCCATCAGGCGGTCACGCACAGCGGGTGTGGCCAGTGCCTTGAGGGCTTCTTCGCGAATGCGTTTGAATGCAGCATCGGGGTGCCCTGGCACGGCCCACAAGCCCAGCCATGCGGTGCGGGTCATGTCCTTGAAGCCGAGCTCGGCCATGGTCGGCACATCGGGCAAGGCATGCGAACGCTGTGGTGATGTGACCGCGAATGCACGCAACTTGCCGCCTTTGATGTTGGGTACCGAAGTGGGCAAGCCGTCAAACATGAATTGGACAGAACCGCCCATCACATCTTGCAGTGCGGGTGGCGAACCTTTGTAACCCACATGGTTCATGTCTAGGCCCGCCAGTTTGTTGAGCTGAAGACCCAGCACGTGTGACAAGGTGCCCGGCGTGTAGGACGCAAAGTTGATCTTGCCCGGATTGGCTTTCACATAGGCGATCATCTCTTTCAGGTCCTTGGGGGGCAAGGCCGCATTGCCCACCAGCACCAGCCCGCTGCCAGCCAGCTCGACCACAGGTTTGAGGTCTTTGAACGGATCGTATTTGGGTTTGATCGTGTAAGGCAGTTCGGTCACCAGCGCGTTGACCGACAACAAATAGGTGTGGCCATCTTTGGGGGCCGACAGCATGGCGTCCATGGCGATCGCGCCACCTGCACCCGGTTTGTTGTCCACCACCACCGGCTGGCCCATGCTGGTGGACATGGCATTGCCCACCAAGCGGGCAATGATGTCGGCGGTGCCACCTGCGGGCGCGCCGACCACGATTTTGATGGGGCGGTCGGACAGCGGTTGCGCTTGTACGCCGAGGCTGAAAGCGCTGAGCGCCAGGCCCAGTGAGAGTAGTGCGCGGCGGGGTGCAGAGGAAGGGCGTGTGGTGGTGTTCATGTTTGTCTCCTGTGTGTTTGTGAGGGTTGTTCAGGCGGTCTGAAAGTGTCGCACCGGGGTGCCGCGTTCGCCAGGACGGCGGTTGGGTGCATAGCCCAAGCGGGCCAAAGTTTCGTCGGTGTCTTTGTAGAACTGACCGATTTGGTAGATATTGCGGGCTTCGTCGCCATTGGCCACGTCGCGGTTGAGCAGGCGCGCTTGCTTGACCATGTGTTCGACCTGTTGCACCGAACTCATGCGTTCGCGGTGGGGGCCATTGAGGGTGTCTTCAATGCCGCAGCGCACATGCAAACCCAAGGCAATCGCCATGGCGGTCATGGGGTACACATGGCGGTTCAGGGTTTCCAGCGTCAGCACCGCGCCATCGGGCACGCGGCGCACGAACTCCAGCATGTCGGCCGGGTTAAGCCCAGCCACGCTGCCACCGATGGCAACGTAATTCAAAATCAACGGGCCGCAGTAGTGCCCACGGCGAATCAGGCGTTCGACCGATTCGAGCTGGTGGATATGCCCCAGCATGAAGTGCGGCTGGATGCCTGCGGCCACCAAGCGGCGGATGTGTTCGCGGTGCCAGCTGGGGTTGGAGGGCACAACCATGTCTTCATAAGCGGCCTGCAGCTGCGGGTTTTCAAAAGAGGTGCCGGTGAAATCGCCGTCCATCATCAGGTCCATGATGTTCATCTGGCTGGTGTTCACGGCCACCGTGACCTGGTCTGGTTTGGGGTCCAGATCGGCCAGCATGTGCCGGGTGTCATCCGATAACCATTTGGCGGCCTGGCCATCGTCTTCGGGCGCAAACGAGATCGAGCCGCCGACCTGCAGGACCATTTTGGGCACCGCCTCGCGCAGGCGCGCCAGCATCTCGTTGAACATCGACAGGCGCTTGCTGCCTTTGCCATCGGCCTCGCGCACATGCACATGCAGCACGGTGGCTCCCGCGTTGTAGCAATCCACCGCTTTCTGGATTTGGTCATCCATCGTGACCGGGATGTCGCTGCTGTCGCCGGGTGCCCATTGGGGGCCGTAAGGCGCGACCTGGATCACGAGTTTTTGCTGGTTTTCAGGCAGAAGCGAGTCGTCAAGGAAATGCATGGGGTTGTCCTTTTGAAAAAATCAGGTGGGGTTTGTGGTTTGACGTGCGGCGACTTCTTCGAGCAAGATCGGGGCGCCCATGCTCATGGTGTGAACGCCCAGCACCGAGGTCAGCTGCAGCACGGCCGCGATTTCTTCCTTCGTCACGCCCAGCGCCAGAGCCTTGCGAATGTGTGTCCGCACGCCGGGCGCATACATGTGGGTGCACGAGGCATCGACCGCGATCGCGATCAACTCGAAAGTCTTGGGGTCGAGCACATGTTTGCCATGCAGCCCCATGTTCAGGAACTTTTCCATCCAGACTTTGTCAACCTCGGCGATCGGGTCCCAATTGGGATTCCAGTAGCCGTTGGCATGCAGGGCATCGCTGATGGGTGTCGGAGTTGTTTCGGCAGTGTGGGGCGTGGACATGGGTTTGTGTCGTTTTGAAGCTGTGTCAAGTATTCAAAAATCGGGGACATGCCAATTGACAAAACGGGACATTGAATTACCATTTTGGGACTTTACGGGAATCCCCTATGTCCACCCTGATCCGCAGTGCCAGCTTGACGCATTTCGCTGAAATTGCGCAGCAATGCGGCTTGGACCCGGTGGCCTTGGTGAGAACGGTGGGTTTGCCCGCCAAATGCCTGAGCGATCCGGACTTGAAGATCGACACCAACGCGGTGGTCCGCTTGCTGGAAATGGCGGCGCGTGACGCGGCAGAGCCCGCATTTGGCTTGCGCATGGGCGAATCGCGCCGGTTGTCCAATCTGGGACCTTTGGGTTTGCTGCTGCGCGACGAGCCCACTTTGCGCCACGCCCTCGACGCCATCGTGCGCCACATCCGGGTGCACAACGAAGCCTTGGTGATTCGGATTGAAGAATCGGGCCCCTTGGTCCTGATTCGTGAAGAGTTCGCCATGGACTTTTTCGAATCCAGGCGGCAGGCCACTGAATTGGCCATGGCGGTGACCTACCGCATCCTCAGCCTTTTCATGGGTGCCGCATGGCGTCCGCGATTGGTTTGCTTCTCTCACAGTGCGCCCGCCCATCGCGCGACACACCACCGTGTGTTTGGCGACCAGGTGGCGTTCAACCACGAGTTCAATGGCTTGCTGTGCAGCCATTCAGACCTGGACCAGCCCAACCCCAGCGCCGACCCGGTGATGGCACGCTATGCGCAGGAATTGATCGCCTCCAAGGCGGTGGATGCGCCTTCTTTCACACACCAGGTGCAGCAATTGATTTTGCTGCTGCTGCCCTTGGGGCAGTGCACGGCCGATGTGGTGGCGCAACATTTGGGCTGTGATCGCCGCACCATCACGCGGCGGCTCTCGGCAGAAAACACTGGTTTTCATCAACTGGTCGATGCACACCGCAGCCAGATCGTGGGGCAATACCTGCTGGACAAATCCAGACCGCTGGCGCAGGTGTCCAGCCTGCTGGGGTTTTCGGCACCCAGCGCGTTCTCGCGTTGGTACCGCGACCAGTTTGGTGCCCGTGCCCGTGATGCTTGAGCCGTTTGTGCACCTCTGACCCGTGTCCCGTCACAGTAGCGCTGCGTACACCAAATCGCGGAACAGGGGGCGATAGTAATCCCTTTGGTTGGGCGCCTGGACCATCAGCATCGCATACATGTCGAGCGCCGGGTCCACAAAGAAGGTGGTGCCCGCGATGCCGCCCCAGTAATACAAGCCCACCGAGCCCGGCACCGGCGACAGGCCCAGGTGGGTGCGAACCGCAAACCCGAGACCGAAGCCGTGGCCGGGTGGCAGCAAGGTGCCGTCTGCCGGTATGCCACCCAGGTGGTCGGCGGTCATGAAGTCCACCGTGTGGGGGCCGAGCAGGCGCACGCCGTTCAGCTCGCCCCGGTTGCGCAGGCACTGCAAAAAGCGGGTGTAGTCCATCGCCGTGGACATGAGTCCACCGCCGCCGCCCTCCATGGCGGGCACTTGGCGGGGCTCCAAAACCTTCATCGGTACGCCACCATCGGGGTCGTGTGCAAAGGGCTCGGCAATGCGGTGATGCTGCTCGGGTGGCACGGCAAAGCCGGTGTCCACCATGCCCAGTGGGCCAAAGATTTCGGCTTGCAGGAATGCCCCCAAGCCTTGGCCGCTGACCACCTCGACCAACCTGCCCAGCACATCGGTGGCGCGGCTGTAAGCCCACACGCTGCCGGGTTGGAACTGCAGCGGCATGGCCGCCAGTGTTTGCGAAAACTCGGCGTTGGTGCGCTCGCGCGAGGCGATTTTGGCTTGGCCGTATTGCTGCTGCACGGACGATGTGCCCAGAAATTCATAGGTCAACCCGGCCGTGTGGCGCAGCAGGTCTTGCACGGTGGCGGGGTTGCGCACCGGCTCCAGCCCGTTGGCCGTGGCCACTTGCTGGTTCGCAAACTCGGGCAACCAGCGGCTGACTGGGTCACTTAAGAGCAAGTGGCCGCGCTCGACCAGCATCATCACCGCCACCGACACCACCGGCTTGGTCATCGAATAGATGCGGAAGATGCTGTCGGTCTGCATGGGCGTGCCCGTGGCCGGGTCTTGCTGGCCCACGGCCTCGAACAAGGCGATTTGCCCGCGTCTCGCCACCATGGCCACGGCACCGGGCAGTCGGCCGCTGGCCACTTCGCGGCGCAGCACGTCCATGAGGCGCTGCGTACGATCGGGGCACAGGCCGACGTCGGCGGGGTGCGCGTGGGCAAGAGGGGGGTGATGGGTCATCGGGAGCTCCAGAACAAGAGCGATTTGTACACCCGCGTGCCGCGAAGGGGTATCACCTTTTGTTCACTGGCATTTTGTGGGGTTCCAACCATCCAAGAGGATTCACTTCAGAGGCTTAGGGCGTGGGCGCAATGCTCACCGAGAAAACGATTTCCTCGGGCTGACCCACAGACAGGTACTGAACCGTCAAGGGGTTCAAAGACTTGACCGCACTGGCTCGGCTCATCCACTCGGATTGACGAGGGTTGCGGGGCTCATCGTCTTGCGCGACGGTTCGCAGTCGGTACACCGCAGGCTGACCAGGCTCCAAGTCCTTGAACAAGCTCATGCCCAGTGTGAATTTACGGCCTTGGTAAGTGGCTGTTCGCGTGAGCCCACCGGTCAAGGTGGGGTCGTTGTCCGGCGACGGTTCTTGTTTGATTTGCACGTTCACACGCTCGTTGAAAAGAACTTTGTGGTGGTCCTTGTTGTCACAGGCCACCTGTGTCCGCGAGTCGCGCGATTTGGGCGGGTTGCCGCCAAAGCAGCGGTAGTGGACTTCGCCTTTGATCTGAAAGCCGTGCGTTTCGGGGGTCGACGCTGGCGTTTGGGCGCAGACCGCTGATGCGCAGCCAAGGGCCGCAGTGGCCAACAGGAAACGTTTGAGCATGTGGGGTGTTGGGTGTCGATGAAGGCAGTTCATGGCTAAGAATTTTTTATTTCCCACTTTGAATTTTATGAGAGATCTAAAGGCCTCTTTTCTCTCGAAAAATGATCTGTATCAGACGAACTTGGCTGAATGCGAGGCTGTTTGGTGAATGCACAAACCACAGGGCAGTCGCGAGGGTCTGAGTCGCCTGAGTGTCAACGGCTTAAAGCTTGGCGCTGTGCGAGCGTTGCTAGACTGAATTCATGCGCATTTCAGAACTCTCAGCCAGAACCCAGGTGTCGGTGCACCGCTTGCGGCGCTACGAGGCGGCAGGCCTGATTGCGTGCCAGCGCTTGCCCAACGGCTACCGCGATTACGACGAGGAAACCGTCCGGCATGTGGTCTTCATCGCCATGTCTCGGGAGTTGGACTTCTCGCTGCCCCTGATCGCCGAATACTTGCCGCGCTTCAAAACGGGCAAATTGTCGGCCCAAGACATGATCGACGCGATCTTGGTGCGCGTAGCCGAAATTGACCAACTCATGACCGAGCAGCAAGCACTTCGCAAAAAACTGATGGACCACATCGGGTGGTTCAAAACCCAAGCCAGGAGAAAACCATGAGCCCATTGGAGATGCTGAAAAAAATCAACGCCATTGCCGAATTCAATCGGTGGTGTGGCATCGAAGTGACGGTGGCAGAACCCGGCTTTGTGGAAATCCAGATGCCCTGGCGCCCAGAGGTCGGGCAGTATTCAGGCTTCTTGCATGCGGGTTTGATCGGCACTCTGATCGACACTGCGTGCGGTTTCGCAGCGGGCACCGTGGCAGGGCCGAATTTGTTGGCCGCCAACTTTTCGGTCAACTGCTTGCGGCCCGCTGTGGGGCAAAAGTTCATAGCCCGTGCTCGGGTCGTCAAACCGGGCAAGACGCAGGTTTTTACCAGCTGTGATTTGTTTGCGGTGGATGCAGAGGGCGAGAAGCTGGTGGCTAACGGTCAAACACTGCTGACGGTGATCGCCGCGTGACCTGTGCAGCGTGGTGAATGCTCTTTAGTGATTGTCGCCACCCGTGGCTTAAAAAAGCGACAATATTTGTCCAATCTATTGAGCAAGTCACAGCCATGCGAATCATCCGTTATTCCGAAGCGCGCAAGGGGTTGAAGTCCGTGCTGGATGGCGTGCAAGCCGATGCCGACATCACCATCATCACCCGACGCGACGGGGGTGATGTGGTGGTCATGTCCATGGCGCATTACCAAAGCATGGCTGAAACCCTTTACCTGCTGTCCAGCCCCGCCAATTCAGCGCACTTGGCGGCATCCATTGCCGAACACAAAGCAGGCAAAGTCAAACGACGCCAAATGCTGTCCGCATGAGCCGGGGATGGCATTCACTTCGCTTGCCTGCGCCGATGACCTGTACATGCAAAGGCAGGATAAAAAGACACTCAAACTAATCAAGCTGTTGAGCGATGCCGCCCGGCTCGACCCGTTTGACGGCATTGGCAAGCCCGAGCCGCTGCTGGGCAATTTGTCTGGTTATTGGTCGCGACGCATCGACGACGTCCATCGACTGGTCTACGCCGTAGACGATGTGGAATTGACGGTGATCGCCTGTCGGGGGCATTACCAGTAAGCGGTTCATCCACCCTGCGAGGGTGCAATGTCGGCCCTTGGATGCAGTTTCAGCCGAATGGCTTGTGCAGGCCGCAAAGTCACCGCCAGATCGCCTTCGGGCCATGACGCACCTTCAGGCCATTCCAGTCGGAAGCGCTGCATCAGCATGGCCGCGATCAGCCCCATTTCGAGCAGCGCAAAGTGCTGGCCAATACACACCCGGGGGCCGGTGCCAAAGGGCATCCACACACCTCGCGGGATGTCGGGGGCACCGGGCAAAAAGCGCTCAGGCTTGAACTCATCGGGTAACGCGAACCAGCGCGCATCGCGCTGGATCACATAAGGCGTGAAAGCGATCAGATGGCCTTGGGGCACGGTCCACGGGCCGACTTGCAGGTCTTTGAGTGCGCGACGCGTGAACAAGATGGCCGCAGGCGGGAACAGGCGCAAGGCTTCTTTGAGGCTGGCTTGCAGCCATGGCATTTGCTGCAAGGTGGCGGGTGTCGGTGTTTGGCCCTGCAACACCGCATCGACTTCGGCGTGAATGCGTTGGGCCACTTCAGGGTGACGCGCGATCAGGCCGCTCCACCAAGTCATGGCGGTGGCCGTGGTTTCATGACCGGCCTGAAACATCACCATGGTCTGGTCGTGCAGCTCTTGCGCACTCAGACCTTGGTCTGGGTGCTCGGGGTCGCGGGCCAGTCGCAGCATGGTCAGCAGATCATGGCCATCGTTGCTGGCCGTCGACTGTTGAGCTTGAATGTGTTGCTGGATCACCAGGTCCAGCGTCTGTTTGGCCTGACGCACTTTGCGCACAGAAGGCAAGGGCATCCACAGGGGCCATGAAAACGGTTTGAACAGCTCAGAAAAGCCCGAATGGCTCAAAGTCTGGATGGCCTGCGACACGGGCCGGGCATCCCGGACCTGATGTGATCCAAACAAGGCGCGCAAGATCACGTCCAGTGTCATGTCCGTCATGAGGGCGTCCATGTTCACGCTTTGGCCGCCAACGCGCTGCCCCAGGGCGCTCAGCGCGTCGTGTGCGGCCGACGCCATCAAAGCGGCGTAGCCTGCCACCCGCTTGGGTGTGAACCTCGGTTGCAACATGCGGCGTTGGCGTTGCCATGTCGTACCTTCTGTGACCAGCACGCTTTGCCCCATCGAGATACTGAACACCTCGGTGGCGCGTTCCCAGCGGATGAGCGCGTTGGCTTGGTCCACCAGCACTTGACGCACCCACTCAGGCTGAAAGACATGGGTGATGTGTTCGTTCAAGACCTGCACTTTTGCGATGTCAGGGTGCTGGCTTTGCAAGCGCCTGACAAACCCCAAATAGTCGGCTCGCATGGTGCGCAGCAGGCTCAGCCCCCACAGTGGTGCAGTGGGGCCGGGAACGCGGGTGGCATCGGTGGGTGTGTTCATGGGGCGATCTTGCATGGCTGGTCGCGTGGCGTCTTGAATCGAATCGACACTTTGGGGTTATCCATTTCGATTGAAAGACCGTTTACCTATACTTTGTGCATGCCGCCAGCCCATGCCCCCACTTCGTTTTCTCCGGTCCGTAGCTGGTTGCCGCCTTGGGGTTTGCACACTTGTGTGCGTGCGGTGCTCTGGCGCAGCACGGTGGGCATGGCGTTGACCGAGCCGCAGCGTTGGGGGCATTACCCCGCAGGCCCCGTGTGCACGATCAGTGTGCTGTTTCGGGGCAGCATCGATGCGCTGGCGGCAGGTGTGGGGTGCGAACCGATGGCGGCCCGTGAGCCAGTGCCGTCTTTTTCGGTGATGGGGCCGCACAGTGCGCCGCGCAGCGCTTTTTATGGGCCTGAAGCGGAGGGCTTGATGGTCATCCTGTATCCGGATGCGTTTTGGGCGCTCACCGGATTGGAGCCTCAGACCCTGAGCGATCAAATCGTCGATGCCAACGAGGTGTTGCCCCCTGATGTGCTGGCCGCATATCAGAGGCTGAATGACCCGGTCGATGTCGATCGACGGGTGGCGCGTTTGTTGGCGGAGCTGCTGCAGATTTGGCAGCAGCGATCACTGAATTCGCGTGATCACACCGGCTCGCTTGGCGGGTGGGGACAGAACCTTGCACCCTGGATGGAGGCCCTGGCCCTGCGGGCCGCCGCCACAGGCTGGGGCCGCAGTTTGCGGCAGTCCGAGCGCCGCATCAAGCAATGGACAGGCTGGTCCTTGCGCAAGTTGCAAGGCTCCGTCAGGGGCGAGGCTGCTTTTTTTGCGGTGATGGAAGCGATACTTGAAGACCGGCTGGACTGGACCCAGATCGCGCTGGACAACGGGTTTTCAGACCAAAGCCATTTCATCCGCGAGACCCGCCGCATCACGGGCTTCAGCCCGGAGGTGTTGCGCCATGGGGTATGGCATGAAGAAGCGTTTTGGGTTTACCGGGCCTGGGCGCAGTTGGCCGGGTATGACGTGCCTTTCACGGTGGCCGAGATACCTTAACGCTGAACCCAAAGCGCCATCCCCCGCTGCGCTTTGCTCGCATCGCTGGGCGCAAGCGTCACGGGGCCTTGGGGTGTTTGGCGCAGCACATCGGCCAGCAGCATCAAGGTCGACTCGGGGCCGCTGAGCAATTCAAGCTCCAGCTCCAGCAGCGGCTCACTCAGATCGGTGCCGGGCACATGAATGCGGCCTTGGTCCAGCGCCACTTCGATGCGCGCGCCATCATGGGTGATGACCCAGCGCTGACGCTCAAAGTCGGTACAAAACAAGGCGCGTAAATCGGGGCGCAGCGTCATCAGGTCTTGCGCCAGCGTGGCGTCATCCACCAGCGCATCGAACTGCAGCGCACCCGGCGTGGTCGGGCCTTCCCACTCTTGCCTGCGCGACAAGCCGTTTTGGCTTTGACCTGCGGTCTTCACCGTCAGCAGCCATTGATCACCCGCCAGCCTTTCGCGCACCGCCATGCGGCGCTGTTGCAGTGCCAAGTCGGGCGTGTCGAAATAGGTGTTGAGCAGGCGCTGCGTGTCACCCGCTTGCGTCAGCAGTGGGTGGGCCAGCAGGCGCGGCAGGTCGGCCGCTGACAGGCCGAGTTTGAGTTCGGTTTCCATGGGGCGTGGTTCGGGGTGCGTGGTCAGGGAGCTTGTCGGGGCTGAAGCCGCCGACCTACAAACGGTTTGTGATGCCGACCTTCAGGCAAAGCGCTTGCGCAGATACGCCACGATCGCGGCCGAATCCTTGAGCCAACGCGTTTGACCATCGGCTTCAGTGATCCGCAGGCAAGGCACTTGAGTCGCGCCCGTGCCTTGAAGCAAGGCGTCGCGGTTGGCGGTATGGTGCTGCGCATCGCGCTTTTCAATGGGCAAGGACAGGCGGCGCATTTCTTGGCGCACCTTGATGCAAAACGGGCAGGTGCTGAACTGGTAAAGCGCCAGGCTTTGGCACTGCTGGTCCACGCTGGCTTGCGCCGCAGGCGCGCGCACCACGCCAGTGGGTTGGGTCAGGCGCTCTTTGAGCAGCATGATGGGGCCGAGCACGATGCGCAGGGTTCTGAAAAAAGCACGGATCAGGGGTTTCATACGGGTCTCAACAATTCAAAAGTGGGTGAAAAAATAGGGGGAAGCCGCACCATCACAGCAAACGGGCTAAATAGTGGCCCGTGAAGCTGGCCTTGTTTTTGGACAGTTGTTCGGGGGTGCCTTCGCCCAGTACCGTGCCGCCACCCGCACCACCCTCAGGCCCCATGTCGATCAACCAGTCGGCGGTTTTGATCACGTCGAGGTTGTGTTCGATGATGACGATGGTGTTGCCCGCGTCGCGCAACTGGTGCAGCACTTTGAGCAGCAAGTCAATGTCGGCAAAGTGCAGGCCGGTGGTGGGTTCGTCCAATATGTACAGGGTGCGGCCCGTGTCGCGTTTGGACAGTTCCAGTGCGAGCTTGACGCGCTGGGCCTCGCCGCCCGATAAGGTGGTGGCGCTTTGGCCCAGGCGAATGTAGGTCAGACCCACGTCGAGCAGGGTTTGCAGCTTGCGTGCAATGTTCGGCACGGCGCTGAAGAACTGGTGCGCGGCTTCTACCGTCATGTTCAAAATCTGCGCGATGTTCTGGCCCTTGTATTGCACTTCCAGCGTTTCGCGGTTGTAACGCATGCCATGGCACACGTCGCAGGGCACATACACATCGGGCAAAAAGTGCATCTCCACTTTCACCATGCCGTCGCCTTGGCAGGCTTCGCAGCGGCCCCCGGTCACGTTGAAGCTGAAACGCCCCGGGCCGTAGCCGCGCTCGCGTGCGGCGGGCACTTCGGCCATCAGCTCACGGATGTGGGTGAACAGGCCCGTGTAGGTGGCCGGGTTGCTGCGTGGCGTGCGGCCAATCGGCGACTGGTCGACGTTAATGACCTTGTCGAAGTGATCCAGCCCTTTGATCTCTTCGTGGGAGGCGGCTTCGTCGTGCGCACGGTGGATCTGGTGGGCGGCGGCGGTGTACAGCGTGTCGTTGACCAGGGTGGATTTGCCTGAGCCGGATACGCCGGTCACGCAAGTCAGCAGCCCCACGGGGAACTTCACGTTCACGTTTTTCAGGTTGTTGCCCGACGCACCAACGATTTCGATGAAGTCCTTGCCCGCTTTGTGGCGCTTCGGAATCTCGATCTTTTTGCGGCCCGACATGTACTGGCCGGTGACCGAATCGGGTGCGGCCAGGATGTCGGCGCAAGTGCCTTGCGCCATCACGCGCCCACCGTGCACGCCCGCGCCCGGCCCCATGTCGATCACATGGTCGGCCACGCGGATCATGTCTTCGTCGTGCTCGACCACCAGCACGCTGTTGCCGATGTCGCGCAGGTGTTGTAGCGTGCCAATCAGGCGGTCGTTGTCGCGCTGGTGCAAGCCGATGCTGGGTTCGTCCAGCACATACATCACGCCCGTGAGGCCCGAGCCGATCTGGCTGGCCAAGCGAATGCGCTGCGATTCGCCGCCCGACAGGGTGTCGGCGCTGCGGTCCAGGCTCAAATAATTCAGGCCCACGTCGTTCAAAAACTTCAGGCGCAGTGCGATCTCGCGCACCACCTTGTCGGCGATGTCGGCCTTGGCCCCGTGCATGGTCAGGCCCTGAAAATACTGTTGCGACTCGCCCAGCGTGATGTGGCTGATCTCGTAAATGGCGCGGGCTTGATCGCCTTCACCAATGCGCACATGGCGGGCTTCGCGCCGCAAGCGCGTGCCATGGCAGCTGGTGCAGGCTTGCATGTTGCGGTAACGGGCCAGGTCTTCGCGCACCACGGCCGAGTCGGTCTCGCGGTAGCGCCGCGTCATGTTGGGGATGATCCCCTCAAACGGGTGCTTCTTGCTGACCTTCTTGCCCTGCGAGGCGCCGGACTCCATGGTGTAGCTGAACTTGATTTCTTCATCGCCCGAGCCGTGCAGCAAAACCTGTTGGTGCGCTGGAGCGAGTTTTTCAAACGGCGCTTCGATGTCGAACTGGTAATGCTTGGCCAGGCTTTCGAGCATGCTGAAGTAAAAACCGTTGCGCCGGTCCCAGCCCTTGATGGCGCCACTGGCCAAGCTGAGCGAGGGGAAGGCCACGACGCGCTCGGGGTCGAAAAACGCCATGCTGCCGATGCCGTCGCAAGTCGGGCAAGCGCCCATGGGCGAGTTGAACGAAAACAAGCGTGGCTCCAGCTCGCTGATGGAATAGGTGCACACCGGGCAGGAGAACTTCGCGTTGAACAGGTGTTCTTTGCCGGTGTCCATCTCGAGTGCCACGGCGCGGTGCTCGGCCAGGTGCAATGCGGCCTCAAAGCTCTCGGCCAAGCGCTGGCGCAGGGCGTCGCGGGCTTTGGCATCTTCTTCAGATCGC
Source organism: Limnohabitans sp. (assembly GCF_017848645.1). Classification (GTDB taxonomy): domain Bacteria; phylum Pseudomonadota; class Gammaproteobacteria; order Burkholderiales; family Burkholderiaceae_C; genus Limnohabitans_A. The sequence goes on from NZ_JAFEIF010000041.1 coordinate 48,710, forward strand.
ACTTTGATGCGGTCCACCACCACGTCGATGTTGTGTTTTTCGTTTTTCTTGAGTGTGGGCAGGTCTTCCACCTCCACCGTCTGGCCATTGATGCGAAAGCGCACATAGCCCAGCGCCTGCATCTGCTCAAACACTTTCTCAAACTCGCCTTTTTTCTCACGCGCAATGGGCGCGAGGATCATGAGTTTGGTGTCTTCGGGCAGGGCCAGCACGGCGTCCACCATCTGGCTCACGGTCTGCGCTTGCAGGGGCAGATTGTGGTCGGGGCAGTACGGCGTGCCTGCGCGGGCATACAAAAGGCGCAGGTAGTCGTGGATTTCGGTCACCGTGCCCACGGTCGATCGCGGGTTGTGGCTGGTGGCTTTTTGCTCAATGGAAATCGCGGGCGACAGACCCTCGATCAGGTCCACATCGGGCTTGTCCATCAGCTGCAAGAACTGCCTTGCATAGGCCGACAGGCTTTCCACATAGCGGCGCTGGCCTTCGGCGTACAGCGTGTCAAAAGCCAGACTCGACTTGCCCGAGCCCGACAAGCCGGTGATCACCACCAGCTGGTTGCGCGGGATGTCGAGGTCGATGTTTTTCAGGTTGTGGGTGCGCGCGCCTCGCACGCTGATGTGGGTTTGCCGCAGCGCTGAGGCCAGATACCGCGCGGGTTCGGGTTCGTCGGGCAAGAGAGAAGGGTCGGCAAATTTCACGTGGGGCAGCCAGATCAGCAAAACCTTTGATTATCCCCTTTGACCTCCTGCTGGGCGCTGGGGGCGGTCAATCTGGGACAATTCGGCTTTTGCATTTCCCCGTTTTGGGGCTTTTTGAGTTCTTTTGTGGCCGATTCCTCGCCTTATTCCGATTCAGACGCTTTGCGCATGACGCCCATCGAGCGCCGTGCCAGCGCCTCGCTGGCCAGCATTTTTGCGCTGCGCATGCTGGGTTTGTTTCTGGTCTTGCCCGTGTTTGCCCTCGAGGCGCGCCGCTACCCCGGCGGTGAAGACCCGGTGTGGCTGGGCCTGGCCATGGGCATTTATGGCCTGACGCAGGGCTTGCTGCAACTGCCCTTTGGCATGGCCTCGGACCGCTTTGGACGCAAGCGCGTCATTGTGTTGGGCTTGGTGATTTTTGCCTTGGGCAGCTTTTGGGCGGCTGCGGCCACCGACCTGACCGGTTTGCTGATGGGGCGCAGCTTGCAGGGGGCGGGGGCGGTGTCGGCGGCGGTCACGGCCTTGCTGGCCGACCTGACGCGCGACGAGGTGCGCACCAAGGCCATGGCTTTGGTGGGCGGCAGCATCGGTTTGATGTTCGCCCTGTCCTTGGTGGTATCGCCCTTGCTCACAGCTTGGATTGGTTTACCCGGCCTGTTTTGGCTCACGGGTCTGCTGGCGCTGTTGGGCGTGGGCGTGGTCATTTGGGGGGCGCCCCCTGCGCCCGAGCCGGTGCTGGGGCAGGGCCGGGGGCGACTGCGTGATGTGCTGGCCCATGCCGACCTGATGCGCCTGAATGTGGGCGTGTTTGTGTTGCACGCGGTGCAACTGGCCATGTGGGTGTCGGTGCCGGCCTTGCTGGTTCAGGCGGGTTTGCAGACGTCGCAGCACTGGCAGGTGTATTTGCCAGCGGTCTTGCTGTCGTTTTTGTTTTTGGGTGTGGTGTTTGCCATGGAGCGGCGTGGCCACCTGAAAAAAGTCTTTCTCATCTCAATTGCTTTGATGGCGCTGGTGGAGGCGGGTTTGCTGGTGCAGTCGGCTGGCACCACCAGCTTGAGTGCGATGGCACTGCTGCTGCTGGTGTTTTTCTGTGGCTTCAATGCCCTGGAGGCGACGCAGCCGAGTTTGGCCTCGCGCATCGCGCCTCGGGCCATGCGCGGCACGGCCATGGGGGTCTACAACACGCTGCAGTCGCTGGGTTTTTTTGCCGGTGGGCTGTTGGGCGGCTGGCTGGTCAAGTCCTGGGGCAGCCCGGTGCTGTTTTTGTGTTGCGGCCTTGCTCTGCTGGTGTGGCTGTGGGTGGCCTGGCCCATGCAAACGCCGGGCCGTGCTGCACCCGTCGGACAGGCGGCTTGAGGGGCGTGGCAGGCTTGGGCATCGGCCCGCCAGAGGCCGGATTGGCCCCATAATTGGTGCATCTATCGAGGAGTTTCCATGGCATCCGTCAACAAAGTCATCATCGTCGGCAACCTGGGCGCCGACCCCGAAACCCGCTACCTGCCCTCGGGCGATGCGGTCACCAGCATCCGCGTGGCCACCACCGACCGTTACAAGGACAAGGCCACGGGCGAGATGCGCGAGGCCACCGAGTGGCACAGCATCAGCTTTTTTGCCAAGCTCGCCGAGATCGCGGGCCAGTACCTGCGCAAAGGCAGCCAGGTGTATGTCGAAGGCAGCCTGCGCACCCGCAAATACACCGACAAAAACGGCGTGGAAAAGTACGCCACCGACATCCGTGCCGACAGCATGCAGATGCTGGGCAGCCGCCAGGGCATGGGCGGCCCGTCTGAAGATGGCGGTGGCGGTGGGGGTTATGCGCCCCGCCAGGCCCCTGCGCGTCCTGCGGCTGCGCCCGCTCAGCGCCCGGCTGCGGCCCCCAAGCCAGCGGCCAGCAACTTTGACGACATGGACGACGACATTCCGTTCTAATTTTGACAAGCGGCTGCTGTGCCAAACCCCAACCCGTGGCTCACCCCACGGGTTTTTTAACGCCCCTGTTTCCTCATGACACAACAAACGCCCGCACCCTCCGTGCAGCACCTGGGTTTTGCCTGGTTTGCCATGGTCATGGGCCTGTGCGGTTTGTCGCTGGCCTGGGCGCGTGCCGTGCCCCATTCGGGGTCTGTGGCGCTGCTGGTGTCGCAGGCAGTGGGCGTGCTGGCTGCAGGGGTGTTGGTGGTGCTGCTGCTGGGCCAGTTGTGGCGGCTGGTGCGGTACCCGGCGGCCTTGCTGGCGGATGCACGCCATCCCATTCGGCATGTGTTTGTGGCCGCGCTTCCGTCTTCGTTGGTGTTGTTGCCCACGGTGTGGGTGGTGCACCAGGGTTACAGCCTGTGGGCCGATGTGATGTGGATGCTGGGTGCAACGGGTTTGCTGCTGGCCACTTTGGGTGTGGTTGGGCGTTGGCTGCAGCCGGGTTTGACAGGGCAGGATTTTTGGCCGGCGATCACCCCCGCCTTGTTCATTCCGGTGGTGGGCAATGTGTTGCCCGCTTTGGCCGGGGTGAGCTTGGGGCACCCCGTGTGGGCGGCCGCGCAATACGGGCTGGCGGCGGTGCTGTGGCCGGTGGCTCTCGCGCTGGTTTGGGTGCGCATTGGCATGTGGGGCTTATGGCCGCAGCGCCTGTTGCCCACCACCTTCATCATGATCGCACCGCCTTCGGTGCTGGCCCTGTCGGGGCATGCGCTGGGTGCGCCTGCCTTGGCGGTGCACATGCTGGCGGGCGTGGCTTTGTTTTTTACCTTGCTGTCTTTCACGGTGCTCAGGCGCTGCCTGCAGCAGCCCTTTGGCATGCCTTTTTGGGGGATGTCTTTTCCCTTGGCGGCTTCGGCGGCGCTGGGCTTGCTCCTGAGCCCCGAGCCGGGGCTTGCGCAGTGGCTGGCCAGTGTGTGGCTGTGGGTCGTCACGGGTGTCATTGGCACTTTGCTGCTGGCCACGCTGCGCGGTTTGATGCGGGGGCAACTGCTGCAGCCCGAAGGGCCTGCGCCCTTGCCCAAGGCGGGTGCAGACCCATTCCAACCCGCAGGCAGATGACGCCATGGAACTGAGGCAACTGCGTTATTTTGTGCGGGTGGTGGAGCTGGGTAGCATCAGCCGCGCCGCGCTGGATTTGAACCTGGTGCAGTCGGCCTTGAGCCAGCAAATCACCCGTTTGGAAGGCGAGTTGAGCACCCGCCTTTTGCAGCGCAGTCCACAGGGCGTGACGCCCACCGAGGCGGGCGCGGCTTTTTTCCGAGAGGCCCAGCTCACGCTGCGCCATGCGGAGCAGGCCATTCGTGCCGCCCAGCAGGCCCGTTTGACGGGCACGGTGAGCGTGGGCTTGGCTCCGACCACGGCGGCAGTGCTGGGCTTGCCCTTGATGCAGGCCATGCGTGAGCGCTATCCAGATGTGCGCCTGCACATGGTCGAGAGTTTGTCGGGCCATTTGTCGAGCATGCTCAACGCGCGCCAACTCGATTTGGCCGTGCTGTTTGACCTGCCGATGGGCACAAGCCCGTCGGTTCAAGCGGCCCGGCGCTGGAGTGTGTTGCCGCTGATAGAAGAGGATATTTTCCTGATCAGTGCACGCCACGCCATCAAGCCCGGGGTGCCGGCTGCTTTGCGCATGGCCCAACTCAAGGATCAGCCCCTGATTTTGCCCACAGGTCCACACGGTTTGCGCAGCACCTTGGACGCCGCTTTTTTGCGCGCCAAGCTCACACCCTTGGTGGCGCTGGAGGTCGACTCCCTGTCCATGCTGATGGACGCTGTGCAAGCGGGCATGGGCGCTACCTTGCAGCCTTGGGCGGCTGTAGCGCGGCAAGCCGATGCCAAGCAGTCTTTGCACATGGCACGCATCACCGATCACCAGGTCAAGCGCAGCAATTGGTTGTGTGGTTTGTCCGAGGATGAGCTGTCTCCTGCCGCATTGGCTGCGCGGGTGGTTTTGGCCGATTGCGCGCGTACCTTGGTGGGCAGCGGCGCTTGGCTGGGCGCATCACTGAGTCCACAGGTCTGAGTCTGAGTGGGTCGCGTCCCGGGGGATGCTGCCAAGACACGACCTAAAGGTGGTTAAGCCGGGGGGTATCACGCTTTGTGATGGCCCTATGTCTGTCAGGGGCTGCGCAAAGTTGTGGGGGCGGGCTAAAGTCCAGTCTTAGACATCCTTTTGAAAGATTTCCATGGACATGCAGCTCAAAAATAAAACAGCCTTGGTGACTGGCGCCAGCGTGGGCATAGGACGTGGCATCGCCAAAGCCCTGGCCGCTGAGGGCGTGCGCGTGGCGGTATCGGCGCGCCGCGTCGACAAACTCCAGGAGTTGGCCGCCGAGATCGTGGCCGCAGGGGGTCACGCCCCCGTGATCATCGAGTCAGACCTGTATGCCGAAGACGCAGCCAAGCGCTTGGCCGATGCGGCTCTGGCGGGTTTGGGCAGTGTGGACATTTTGGTGAACAACGCCGGGGGGTCGCGCAGCTTCAAAGAGTTGCATGTGAGCGAAGAGGCCTGGCAAGAAGCCATCACCTTGAACTTTCACCGCCCGCGCCAAGTGGCCGATGCCTTGATCGACCAGATGATTGCGCGCCAATGGGGCCGCATCATTAATATCACTGGCAAGAGCGAACCCGAGCACACCAATGGGGCGTTTTGCGCCAAGGCCGGCATGCACAGCTGGGCTAAAGGTTTGTCGCGCATGGTGGGCAAGCACGGCGTGACGGTGAACTGCGTGCCGCCGGGGCGTATCCATTCCGAGCAGATTTTTCGCAACTACACGCCCGAGTACCGCCAGTGGCAGTGCGAGAACGAAATCCCCATGGGCCGCTATGGCGAGCCCGAAGACATGGCCAACCTGGTCACGTTTTTGGCATCGCCCTTGGCCAGTTACATCACGGGCGCTGTGATTCCGGTGGACGGTGGTTTGCGCAAATACCAGTTTTGATGCGGTCCTGATCGCCCTCTTTGAAAGTGTTTATGAGTGTGGATGTTTTGGTCATCGGCGGCGGCAACGCGGCCCTGTGCGCGGCCCTCATGGCCCGCGAAGCTGGGGCCAGCGTGATGCTGCTCGAATCGGCCCCGCGCGAGTGGCGCGGTGGCAATTCGGGCCATACGCGCAATTTGCGCTGCATGCACGACGCCCCCCAAGATGTGCTGGTCGATGCCTACCCGGAAGAAGAGTTCTGGCAAGACCTGCTCAAGGTCACAGGCGGCTTGACCGACGAGCACCTGGCTCGTTTGGCGATTCGCCACTCGGCCACCTGCAGACCCTGGATGGTCAAGCACGGCGTGCGCTTTCAGCCTTCGCTGTCGGGCGCTTTGCACACCGCCCGCACCAACGCGTTTTTCATGGGCGGGGGCAAGGCCTTGGTCAATGCCTATTACCGCAGCGCCGAAAAATTGGGCGTGCAGATCCACTACAACGCCGAAGTCGACACCGTTGAATTGGATGAGGGCCGCTTTGTGGCCGCGTCGGTCATGCACAAGCTGCCCGATGGCAGCGTGCGGCGCGAACGCATCGAGGCCCGCACTTGCGTGTTGGCAGCTGGGGGCTTCGAGTCCAATCGCGAGTGGCTGCGCGAGGCTTGGGGGCAAAACGAGCGTGGTGAATACCCGGCGGATCAGTTTTTGATTCGTGGCACACGCTTTAACCAGGGCGTCTTGCTCAAGCACATGTTGGAACAAGGCGCTGACCGCATTGGTGACCCGACGCAGGCGCACATGGTGGCGATCGACGCCCGTGCGCCCTTGTACGACGGCGGCATTTGCACCCGCATTGACTGCGTGTCATTGGGCGTGGTGGTCAACCGCGAGGCGCGGCGTTTTTACGACGAGGGCGAAGACTTCTGGCCCAAGCGTTACGCGATCTGGGGCCGTTTGGTGGCGCAGCAGCCGGGACAGGTGGCGTATTCGATCATCGACGCCAAGGCAGTGGGCCGCTTCATGCCGCCTGTGTTTGAAGGCACGCAGGCGGACAGCCTGCCCGAGCTGGCCCGCAAGCTGGGCCTGGATGAAGCGACCTTCATGCAAACGCTCAACGACTACAACGCGGCCTGCCGCGAAGGCAAGTTCGATCACACGGCGCTGGACGACTGCCACACCGAGGGCGTGAGTCCGGCCAAAACCCATTGGGCGCGTCCGCTGGACACCGCGCCTTATTACGCCTATGCCGTGCGGCCTGGCGTCACTTTCACTTATCTGGGCCTCAAAACCGATGACACGACCGCTGTGCGATTCAACGACCAGCCCAGCCCCAACCTGTTTGTGGCGGGCGAGATGATGGCGGGCAATGTGCTGGGCAAGGGTTACACCGCCGGGGTGGGCATGACGATTGGCACGGCCTTTGGCCGCATCGCGGGCGAGCAGGCGGCCAAAGCCGTCAAAGCTCAAAAAGAAGGAGCGGCTCATGCAAACGCTTGAAGCCCTGACGCGCGATGCCCGTGCGCTGGCACGCGGCGAGTTGACCGCACCCGAAGCCGAAGTGGCCCGGCAAATGCAAATTTGCAATGGCTGCCGCTACTGCGAGGGTTTTTGTGCGGTGTTCCCGGCCATGACGCGGCGGCTGGAGTTTGGCAAGGCCGATATCCATTACATGGCCAACTTGTGCCACAACTGCGGTGCGTGTCTGCACGCTTGCCAATATGCTCCACCGCACGACTTTGCCATCAACGTGCCCAAGGCCATGGCCCAGGTGCGCGGCCAGACCTATGCCGACTACGCTTGGCCACCCGCCTTGGGCAGTTTGTACCAACGCAACGGGCTGACCTTGTCGGTGGCCTTGGCTGCGGGCCTCGCGCTGTTCCTGGCTTTGGCCATGTTGCGCCAGGGCACCCTGTGGTCTGCTCCGGTTGCGGGCGGCTTTTATGCGGTGTTTCCGCACAACCTGATGGTGAGTTTGTTCGCGCCCATCTTCTTGTTTGCCGTCTTGGCGCTCGCCTTGGGTGTTCGGCGCTTTTGGCGTGATGTGACGCCCGCCACCAGCGGGGCCGATTTGACGCCACCCGCCGCTGCCGAGGCCGCGCACGCCGCCTTGCGCCTGAAATACCTGGACGGTGGCCACGGCGACGGCTGCCACAACGAAGACGACGCGTGGACGCATGCCCGCAGGCGCTACCACCACCTGACGTTTTACGGCTTCATGCTGTGTTTTGCTGCCACCAGCGTGGCTACTCTCTACCACTATGTTTTGGGTTGGCCCGCACCGTATGACCTGAGCACTTTGCCCAAGCTGCTCGGCGTCATTGGCGGGGTGAGTCTGACGGTGGGGACAGCCGGTTTGTGGCGCTTGAACCTGCGCCGCCACCCGGACCACGGCGACGCAGCGCAAAAGCCCATGGACCGGGGTTTCATCGCTTTGCTGTTTTTGGTCAGCGTGACGGGCTTATTGCTGTGGCTGCTGGGTACCACGGCGGCCATGCCTTTGATGCTGGCGCTGCACCTGGGCGCGGTGATGGCTTTGTTCTTGACCTTGCCCTATGGCAAGTTTGCGCACGGCGTTTTCCGCACGGCGGCTTTGCTGCGCTTTGCCATCGAAAAGCGCCAGCCTAACCGATTGGGGCTGGGCGCGGAATAAATCAGTCCGTCTTGGGGGGGCAGGCGCTGGCCGAGTGGATCACGCCACCCCCCAGGCACACTTCGCCGTCGTACAGCACCGCGCTTTGTCCGGGGGTGACCGCCCATTGGGGTTCGCTGAACGACAACTCAAAACCTGTGGACCCATCGGGCATGCCGAGCGCTTGCAGAACGCAAGGCGCATCGGTTTGCCGGTAGCGCGTCTTGGCGGCATAGGCCCCTGGCGACGGCGCTTGCCCCGCGCACCAGCTCACATCGGTGGCCTGCAGTTGGGGTGACAGCAGCCAGGGGTGGTCGTGGCCTTGCACCACCCACAAGGTGTTGTTCGGAATGTCTTTGCGGGCCACAAACCAAGGTGTGTGTTCGCCGCCGCCTCTTTGTGCACCTTTGGTTTTGATGCCACCGATGCCCAGGCCCTGGCGCTGGCCCAGGGTGTAAAAGCTCAGCCCCACATGTTTTCCAATGGTGCGCCCTGACGGGTCTTTGATCGGGCCGGGTTCTTTGCTGATGTAGCGGTTCAAAAACTCGCGAAACGGCCGCTCGCCAATGAAGCAAATGCCGGTGGAGTCTTTTTTCCGGGCGTTGGGCAGGCCAATCTCTTCGGCAATGCGGCGCACCTCGGTCTTGTGCAGTTCGCCCACCGGAAACAGGGTTTTGGACAATTGCGCCTGGTTCAGGCGGTGCAAAAAGTAGCTTTGGTCTTTGGAGGGGTCTAGGCCCTTGAGCAGCTCAAACAGGCCTGTGGTCATGTTCTGTCGCACGCGGGCGTAGTGACCCGTTGCAATTTTTTCGGCCCCCAAGCGCATGGCGTGGTCCAAAAACGACTTGAACTTGATTTCTGCGTTGCACAGGATGTCCGGGTTGGGCGTGCGTCCAGCCTGGTATTCGCGTACAAACTCTGAAAAAACCCGGTCTTTGTAATCGGCCGCGAAATTGACGTGCTCGATCTCGATGCCCAGCACATCGGCGACGGCGGCGGCATCGACGAAGTCGACGTTGGACGAGCAGTACTCGCTGTCATCGTCGTCTTCCCAGTTTTTCATGAAGATGCCGATCACCTCGTGGCCCTGCTGTTGGAGCAGATGGGCGGTGACGGCTGAATCGACGCCGCCGGACAAACCGACGACCACACGTGCAAGATGAGACATGCCCGAATTATCCCGTGCGCGCCGCCTCGGTCGGCAGATGGCGAAAATTTATAATGCCCGATTGGTTCCCATTCATGACCTTGCATTGCACATGGTGCCCCCCCATCCGGACTTTCTTGCGCGACACGGCGCGAGGCCTGTTCATCGTGACCCACAGTGGCTTGGCCATGGTGGGCTTGGGAGCGGCCGCCCTGGTGCTGGCCTTGTGGTGGCAGCCCCAATGGTTGAACCAAGCGGAGGGGGCGCTGTTCGACTGGTTGCGTGAGCGTCAGGTGTTGCTGTCCTGGTTGCCGGAAAACGCAGCCGATCGTGCCACCGCAGTCCATTTACAGGACCTGCCCCGACCTCAGGCGGCCGTGGCCGTCTGGCTGGGGCGCAAGTACAAAGTGGCGCCCGAGCCTTTGGCGGCCTTGGTGGCCGAGGCCCATGTGCTGGGCAAAAAGCACAAGCTGGCCCCTCACCTGATTTTGGGGGTGATGGCCATCGAATCCAACTTTCACCCTTATGTGCAAAGCCAAGCCGGAGCGCAAGGATTGATGCAGGTCATGACCGGCATCCATGCCCAGCGCTACGAAGCCTATGGTGGCAAATTGGCGGCTTTTGACCCGATCACCAATTTGCGTGTGGGCGTCGGCGTGCTGGCCGACGCCATCAAGCTGCGTGGTGGCTCCATCGAGGAGGGCCTCAAGTTTTATCTGGGCGGCTATGAGCTCACGGAAGATGGCGGATATGTGGCCAAGGTCATGGCTGAGCAGGCCTTGCTCGATCAAGTGGCCGCAGGTGTGAAGGTGCCTACACAGTGAATTGTTCTGAATGAGTTTTGTCTCGCCCGAGTTCGCGCTCCTGTGTTTGTTGTTTTTGCCAATTTACTGGTCTTTGGCCGAACACCCGCGTGCGCAGCGCGGCTTGCTCATCGCCTCAGCTTACGGCTTGTACGCCACCTGGGTGCCCATTTTTGCTTTGGTTTTGGGGGCTTACAGCACCGTTGTCTGGGGTCTGGGGCGCTGGATTGAGCGGGCTGGGCCAGGGCGGTTGCCCTTGGTGCTGGGCCTGTGGCTGGCCGGGTCTTTTCTTTTTTTCGTCAAATACTATGAGTTTGTGCGTGAGACCTTTCAGGCTCTCCTGCAGCACACAGGCTTTGTCTCCTTGTTGCCCGTGCTCGATGGGGTGACACCTGTGGGGGTGTCGTTTTTCACCTTTCAGGCGGTGAGTTACCTGGTCATGGTGGGGCGCGCACCGGCTTTGGCCCGTTCCTGGCCGGATGTGCTGTTGTTCCTGAGTTTTTGGCCGACCTTGTTTGCCGGGCCGATCTGGCGGGCTGAGCAATTTTTTGCCCAGATCGATGAGCAAAACCCGGCCCGCCGCGTGGGCCGCCCTCGCCAAGCTTGGCTGGCCCTGTATCTGATCGCCTTGGGTCTGGTGCAAAAGGTGGTGTTGGCGTCCTGGTTGTCCGCGCAGGTGGTGGACCCGGTTTACAAGTTTCCCGACCACTACGCCAGTGTGTCGCTGGCGGCTGCCATGCTGGGCTACAGCTTGCAGATTTTTCTGGATTTTGCGGGCTACACCCTGATCGTGACCGGGCTGGCTTTGTTGCTGGGTTACCGGTTGCCCGTCAATTTTCGGCAGCCCTATTTGGCGCGCAACCTGTCCGATTTCTGGACACGCTGGCATGTGTCTTTGTCCAGCTTCATCCGCGATTACATTTACATCCCCATGGGCGGCAACCGACTGGGCTGGGGTCGCACGCAGCTGAATGTGCTGTTGGGCATGCTGATCAGCGGTTTGTGGCACGGGGCCAACTGGACTTTTGTGGTCTGGGGTTTGCTGCACGGGCTGGGCGTGGTGGTGCAGAACACCGCCAAGCGCCTGGGTATGCCGGCTTGGCCGCGCTCGGTGGCGCAAATCCTGACCTTTGTTTTTGTCAGTGTGGCCTGGGTGTTTTTTCGCGCCGAGTCGGTGCCTCAGGCGCTGCACATGTTACAGGGCCTGTGGGATAGCCCGGCTGGTTTTTGGCTGCCCGAGCAATTGCCGTGGTGGGGTTTGTTGGGCGTGGCTGCGCTGGTGTGGGGCCTGAGTCCTCGGGCCTTGTGGTGGCAGCGTCAGAGCGTGGCTGGGTTGGCGCGTTTGGGGCCCTGGCTGGGCGCCGTTTTGCTGGCCCTGCTGTTGTGTGTGGTGCTGTATGGGGCCCCCGAGGGGGTGCCTGCTTTCATTTATTTCCGGTTTTGATATGCGCCGTCATTTGTCTGCACGTCAACTCAGTTGGCTTTTGCCCAGCGTGGCCTTGGTGGTCTGCCTGAGTTGGCTGACTTCCCTGGAGAAGTACCTGGGCGTTCGCTACCACGTCAGCCTGGAGGCGGCTTTGCCGCCTGCCGTGGCCGATGCTTTGTTTGCGCCTTCACGTTGGCTCGATGAGCGCGTTCGCTCTGGTGGTGCCAGGCCCTTGTTTCGTTTGAATTGGCCCTCTTCGGCGGGTATTCAAGAGGAGGCGCAGGCCTTGCCCAAGCGCACGCCTGAGCCACCGCAGCTGCAGGACTTGCCCAGTCCGTTGCCGCCGGGAGAATTTTTGCCCACCTTGGCGCAACAGAAGCTGGCCCTGGGTCCCCAGCGCATTTTGCTGGCGGGTGACTCGATGATGCAAGGCATTGCGCCCTTGTTCATGCGAGACATCAAGCGCCTGTACCCCGATTGGCAAGTGCAGGATTTGAGCCGTACAAGCACGGGTCTGACCATGCGGCGGTACTTTGATTGGCCCGCCCGCATGGCCGATGAAATGGATGCCCAAAGCCTGACCCTGTTGGTGGTCTTTCTGGGCCCCAATGACCCTTGGGACTTGCTGGTCGATGGTCGTCGCCATTTGTTTCCATCACCTGGCTGGGCCTTGAACTACGCTTTGCGTGTGGACGAGGTGTTGGCCGCTGCCGAGCAGCGCCAGGTGCGCGTGATCTGGGTGGGGCTGCCCGCCATGCAGGAAGGTCGGATCCGGGACGGCGCCGTCCTGCAAAATCACATCTTTCACGCCCGAGCCACCCAATGGGGAACAGATTACCTGGCCACAGAGCCCCTGATCGGCACCTTGTCAGCACCTTTTCAAAAATTCAAACTCAAAGAAGATGGACAGCGTGTGAATCTGCGCGCCCAAGACGGCATCCACCTCACGCCTTCGGGCCAGCGCCTGATCAGCCAAGCCCTGCTGACCCACATCGAGCAGGCGCGGCAGCCATGAAACCTTTCAAGCTTGCACAAGCGGCCGTCTGCCTGGTGTTGACCTGGAGTAGCACACTGGGGCAGGCCCAAAGCGGGTCAGCGCCCGTCACCCGCATGCAGGTGCAGACTCAGTCCGATGCCCCCGATTTGCAATGCGGTTTGCCACCCCCTAAGCCAAGGCCCCCCAGACCGGCCGATCCCGACCCGGTTGAATGGCCCACTCAGGCCGAGGTCGACCAGCAGGTGCAGACCTATTTGAAGGCCGCATCCCAGAGGCCGGAGCCTGTCCAGAATGAAGGGCCTGCCGCTGCGCCTTTGTGGCCTCGGGTGGGCGCTTCGGTGTTGCGCGTCGGCATTTGGAGCGACAGCCACCTGGCGGCCGGGTTTTTCACCCAGGAGCTGCAGCGTTTGTCGCGCCTTGCGCCCGATCAGGTGCGTGCGCGTTTCGTGCCGGCCAACTTGGGCCGTGCGGGCGTGCGCCTGCCTTTGCGCAAAACCTGTGTGAGCCCCGACTGGCATTACGAGCCCGCCCATGCCCAAAGTGACGGCGCGGCTTACCCGGGCCCCGGCTTGGTCAACATGCGCAGCCGCCAGGACGGTGCCTGGCTGGCGCTGGACCTGCGCAGCGCGTCCAGGCGCGCCGAGCATGCCCTTGTGCGCCTGCTTTACCAGCAGACCGAGCGGCCCATCTTGCTGGCGCTGCGGGTGGACGACGGTCCCGAACAGACCATCAGCTTGCAGGGCCCTCAGGGGCCAGCTGTGCTGGAGTTGGCTGGCCAGAGCGGCATCTCGACCCTGGCCTTGCGGGTGGTGCAAGGCCCCTTGCGGGTGCAGGGCCTGGAGTGGCCGGTGGCCCCATCTGTGCGTTTGCAAATGGATGTGTTTGGCTATCCCGGGGCCACGGTCGGGGGCTGGCGGCATGTGCGGCCGGAGTCGCTTGCGCCCTGGTGGCCCGAGCCGCCTTATGACCTGGTGGTGTTGGCTTTTGGCACCAACGAGGGCAATGTCCAGCCCTTCAGTGCCCAGGCTTACCGGCAGATGCTGCAGGCCTCGGTGTCTCAGTGGCGGGCGGCGTTTCCCCAAACGGCCTGCTTGCTGATCGCGCCGGGCGACAGGGGCGTGTTGTTGCGGCGTTCACAAAAGGGGAGCATGTCCGCGCCCCGTGGCGCAGAAGCAGCCGCCCCCGATGTGCTGCGTTTTACCCGCGTGCACGACGAGATTGGCCGCATTCAAAAGCAGGTGGCGCAGGCGAATGGCTGCCATGCCTGGAGCATGTTCGAGGCCATGGGCGGCGCAGGCAGTGCTTACCGATGGGCGCGGCACAACCCGCCTCTGATGGCGCGGGACCTGATCCACTTCACCGTGCCCGGCTATCAGCGTTTGGCGCAGTTGATGGCGCAAGATTTGGGCTGGGGCCCGGCCCTGTTTGACCCTTTGCCTTTGCCTTCGCCTGCGGCCAACCGTTGAGTTTTGGCAGGCGGTGCGCGCTCAGCCCGTACGCGCAAAAAACACCACGCTCATCACCAAGCCGGTGCCGATCACCAGCCAGCGCACCCAGCGCACGGGCAGGCGTTTGGCCAGGCGGGCACCGGTCCAGCCGCCCGCCGTGGCCAGCGCCATCATCCAAAGGGCCTGCGGCCAGACGATGGCTCCGGCCACCGCAAAGGCGGCCACCGACAGCAAAGACAGCACAAAGGAGTTGAGGTTTTTCAGGGCGTTGACGGTGTTGAGCCGGCTCTCACCCGTCAAGGTGTACAGCGCCATCAGCAAAATGCCCAAGCCGCCGTTGAAGTAGCCGCCATAAATGGCCACACCCATCAGGCCCGGCAGTCGCCAAGTGGGGTGGCCTTGCCCCGAATTGCGCCGGGCGAGCCAGGGGCCGGCCGCAAAGAGCGCCGTGGCCAGCAGCAGCAACCAGGGCACGAGGCCTGAGAACACCCGCGCCGGGGTGATTAGCAGCAGGCCTGCGCCGATCAAGCCGCCTGTTGCGGCAATCGCCACTTCGCGCTGCAGCAGGGCGCGGGGCAGGGTTTGCAGCTCCGAGCGAAACCCCAGCACACTGCCCAGGTAACCCGGGCTGACGGCCATGGCGCTGGTGGCATTGGCCGCCAAGGGCGGCACACCGGCAAAAACCAGGGCGGGAAAGGTGAGAAAACTACCGCCTCCGGCGATCGCATTGAGCACGCCCGCGGCGAAAGCGGCCGCGCCTGTGAGCAGCCACAGGGCTTCGGTGGGCAGATCGGGACTCATGCTGACAGGGGGGGCAAATCGGCCACGGCCGGGTCGGTGTGGATCACCGCCAACGGGAAGCGTTGCCCGGCCAGGTGGTCTTCAATGCAGCGCAAAACCAGGGGGCTGCGGTGGCGCTCGGCGCTGGCGCGCACTTCTTCGGGGGTCATCCAGAGGGTGCGCACGATGCCCTCGTCCAGGCTCAGATGGGGCTGCAGCTCGCCGATGTCGCCGCAAAAAGCCATGCGCACATAGGTGATGTCTTCGCCGGTTGCCGGGCGCTGAAAGCGTGAGAGGTAAATGCCCACCAAGGCAGTGGGCGTGAAGGGCTGGGCGGTTTCTTCCAGCGCTTCGCGGGCGCAGGCTTGTGCGGGCGATTCGCCCGGGTCCAGGTGACCTGCCGGGTTGTTCAGGCGCAAACCTTCTTGGGTGTGCTCTTCGATCAACAGGTAGCGGCCATCACGCTCGATGATGGCGGCCACGGTGACATTGGGTTTCCAGCGTGTGTCCATGACAGGATTATCGGTGTCCCGACGGGCCAAAGCGCTTTGCCGCTGCATGGAGGCACCAAAAAGGTGCCTTCGGGTTCAGTTGGGCCAAAACATCAGCATCGACTGATATTTAGACTCTGCTGTCCCGCACAAGTTCGCAAAGGACTTGCTTTGGACTTGAATAGATTGACTTCGGTTAAGCTTTCGAATTGGCCGTATTTTTTTTGTGGATTGAGTGAGGAGACATTCATGCAAACAGGCGACAACGCCCCCAAGCCCCAGCGCATTGGCGTACCCCGGGAAATTTTCCCTGGTGAAAAACGGGTGGCCACGGTCCCCGATGCGGTGACCAAGCTGGTCAAACTCGGCTTTGCCGTGGTGGTGGAGCAGGGCGCGGGCGAGCTCGCCGACCTGTCGGATGCTGCCTATGTCGAAGCCGGTGCCACGATTGCGCCGAATGCGGCGGCATTGTGGAGCGGCAGCGACATTGTCTTTAAAGTGCGTGCCCCCACACCCGACGAAGTGGCGCTGATGCACGAAGGCCAGACCTTGATTGGCTTTTTGTGGCCCGCCCAAAACCCCGATTTGATGCAGCAGCTGGCGGCCAAAAAAGTCACGGCGCTGTCGATTGACGCACTGCCTCGCACGCTCAGCCGCGCCCAGAAGATGGACGCGCTGACCTCGATGGCGGGTGTGAGCGGTTACCGCGCTGTGGTCGAGTCGGCCAATGCGTTTGGTCGCTTCTTCAACGGCCAGATCACGGCCGCGGGCAAAGTCCCTCCTGCCAAAGTGTTCATTGCTGGCGCCGGTGTGGCAGGTCTCGCCGCCATTGGCGCGGCCGCCAGCCTGGGCGCCATCGTGCGCGCCAACGACACCCGCGCTGAAGTGGCCGACCAGGTCGTGTCGCTCGGCGGTGAATTCGTCAAAGTGGATTACGAAGAAGAAGGCTCGGGCGGCGGCGGTTACGCCAAGGTCATGAGCGAAGGCTTCCAGGCCGCGCAGCGCGAGATGTACGCCAAGCAGGCCAAAGAGTGCGACATCATCATCACCACTGCGCTGATCCCCGGCAAACCCGCGCCCAAGCTGATCACCGCCGAGATGGTGCAAAGCATGAAGCCCGGCAGCGTGATCGTGGACATGGCCGCCGAGCAAGGCGGCAACTGCGAACTGACCGAGCCCGGCAAAGCCGTCGTCAAGCACGGTGTGACGATTGTGGGCTATACCGACCTGGCTTCGCGCATGGCGCGTCAGTCGTCCACACTGTACGGCACCAACTTGTTCCGCTTGACCGAAGAGCTGTGCAAGACCAAGGACGGCGTGATCAACGTCAACATGGAAGATGACGCGATCCGGGGCCTGACGGTCATCAAAAACGGTGAAATCACCTGGCCTGCCCCACCTCTGGTGGCCGCCCCCAAGCCCGCGCCCAAGCCCGCTGCCGCGCCTGCCGCCAAAAAAGGCCACGGCCACGGCGAGCCGTCGGGCCCCATGCCGGTGGGCCAGTTGCTGATCGTTTCGGCCGTCGCCGCTGTGCTGCTGGTGCTGGTGGGCGCGTATGCGCCAGCGGCCTTCCTGTCGCACTTCACGGTGTTTGTGTTGGCCTGCTTTGTGGGCTACATGGTGGTCTGGAACGTCAAGCCCGCTTTGCACACACCGCTCATGAGCGTGACCAACGCGATCAGCTCCATCATCGCCATCGGCGCGCTGGTGCAGATCTCGCCTCTGGCTGCGGCCGGGCGTCCCAACACGCTGATCGGCATCCTGGCCGCTTTGGCGCTGGTGCTGACAGCCATCAACATGTTTGGCGGCTTTGCCGTCACCCAGCGCATGCTGGCCATGTTTCGCAAATAAGAAGAAGGAGACCCTGAATGTCTGCAAGTCTGGCCACGGTCGCCTACATCGGCGCAACCATCCTATTCATCCTCAGCCTGGGTGGTTTGTCCAACCAGGAAACCGCACGGCGCGGCAACCTCTACGGCATGATCGGCATGAGCTTGGCCGTGCTGGCCACCATCTTTGGCCCGCAAGTCACTGCCGAAGGCATTCCCATGATCGTGGGCTCCGTGCTGGTGGGCGCGCTCATTGGTCTGTACGCTGCGCGCAAAGTGCAGATGACGCAAATGCCCGAACTCGTGGCGCTCATGCACAGCATGGTTGGCATGGCCGCAGCGCTGGTGGGTTACGCCACTTATGTGGATCCAGAAGCCTCCAAGAATTTGGAAGGTGCGGCGCACGCCATCCACGCGGGTGAAATTTACATCGGCATCTTCATCGGCGCGGTGACTTTCTCGGGTTCGGTCGCGGCATTTGGCAAGTTGTCCGGCCGCATCGGCGGCAGTCCTTTGTTGCTGCCCGCTCGCCACTGGCTGAACCTGGTGGGTTTGATCGCGGTGATTTACTTCGGTCGTGAGTTCATGAACGCCCAGACGGTGGAAGAGGGCATGCTGCCCTTGTTCATCATGACCGCCATCGCCTTGCTGTTCGGTATCCACATGGTCATGGCCATTGGTGGCGCCGACATGCCAGTGGTGGTGTCCATGCTCAACAGCTACTCCGGCTGGGCCGCAGCGGCCACCGGCTTCATGCTCTCCAATGACTTGCTGATCGTGATCGGCGCATTGGTGGGCTCGAGCGGCGCGATTTTGTCTTACATCATGTGCAATGCCATGAACCGCAGCTTCATCAGCGTGATCGCCGGTGGCTTTGGCACCACGGCCGCAGCGCCCAAGCCCACGGGCGAAGCGGCCGAGCCGCAAGGTGAAGTCAGCCCCATCTTGGCCGCCGAGACCGCCGAAATGTTGCGCGACGCCAAGAACGTGATCATCGTGCCGGGCTACGGCATGGCCGTGGCGCAAGCCCAGCACACGGTGTTTGAAATCACCAAGACACTGCGAGACAAAGGTGTGAACGTGCGCTTTGGCATCCACCCCGTAGCGGGCCGCATGCCGGGCCACATGAACGTCTTGCTGGCCGAGGCCAAAGTGCCTTACGACATCGTGTTCGAGATGGACGAACTCAACGACGATTTCCCGGACACCGATGTGGCCATCGTCATTGGTGCCAACGACATCGTGAACCCGGCCGCGCAAGACGACCCGACCAGCCCGATTGCCGGCATGCCGGTGCTCGAAGTCTGGAAGGCCCGCACCAGCATTGTGATGAAGCGCTCCATGGCCAGCGGCTACGCAGGGGTGGACAACCCGCTGTTTTACAAAGAGAACAACCGCATGTTGTTTGGCGATGCGAAAAAGATGCTCGATGAGGTGTTGATGGCTTTGAAGGCTTAAGAACTCAACTCATTTTTGGACACAAGGGGCGAGCCTTTTTCGCCCCTTTTTTTTCGCGTAAACCCGAGGTTTTTAGCGTCAGTCAGGTGTCAGATTTACGGTAGACTGATTCGCAGGAGAACCCCACATGAACGTGAATCCCATTTGGCTCAAGAGTTACCCCGAAGGCGTCCCGGCCGACATCAATCCCGCCGCATACAGCTCTTTGGTGGGTTTGCTGGAAGACAGTTTTTCCAAGTATTCAGAACGCGCTGCCTACAGCTTCATGGGCAAGGAATTCAGCTTTGCCCAAACCGACCAGGACAGTTTGGCCATGGCGGCATACCTCCAATCATTGGGTTTGAGCAAGGGTGACCGCGTGGCCATCATGATGCCCAATGTGCCGCAGTACCCGGTGGCGGTGGCCGCTGTGTTGCGTGCGGGTTTGGTGGTGGTCAACGTCAACCCGCTGTACACCGCCCGTGAACTGGAGCACCAGCTCAAGGATTCGGGCGCCAAGGCCATCGTGATCATCGAGAACTTTGCGGCCACGCTGGAAAAGTGCATCGCGCAAACCCCGGTGCAGCATGTGGTGTTGGCCGCCATGGGCGACCGCTTGGGCCTGCTCAAGGGCAACTTGGTTAACTACGTGGTGCGCAACGTCAAGAAGATGGTGCCCGCCTTCCATTTGCCCAAGGCCATCCGTTACAACGATGCCCTCTCCAATGGGCGTCAGCAAGCTTTTCGCAAGCCCGAGCTGTCGGCCGATGACATCGCGGTGCTGCAGTACACGGGCGGCACCACCGGCGTGTCCAAGGGCGCGGTGCTCCTGCACCGCAACGTGATTGCCAACGTGCTTCAGTCCGAGGCCTGGAACGAGCCCGTCATGAAGCGCATTCCGGCTGGCGAGCAGCCCACCAATGTGTGCGCATTGCCGCTGTACCACATCTTCGCCTTCACGGTGAACATGATGCTGGGCCTGCGCATGGGGGGCAAGACCATCCTGATCCCCAATCCGCGTGACTTGCCTGCGGTGCTCAAGGAGTTGTCCAAGCACACATTCCACAGCTTCCCTGCGGTGAACACCTTGTTCAACGGGCTGGCCAATCACCCGGATTTCGGCACCGTCAACTGGTCGAATTTGAAAGTGTCTTTGGGCGGCGGCACGGCCGTGACCCCCAACGTGGCCAAGCTCTGGCTGGAGAAAACAGGCTGCCCGATTTGCGAAGGTTATGGCTTGTCCGAAACCAGCCCGTCGGCCAGTTGCAACCCAACCACCAGCACCGAGTTCACCGGCACGATTGGCGTGCCGCTTCCTGGCACCTGGATGAAACTGCTGGACGACGATGGCCAAGAGGTGACCACCCCCGGTACACCTGGCGAGATTGCCATCAAAGGCCCGCAAGTGATGGCCGGTTACTGGCAGCGTCCGGACGAAACCGCCAAGGTCATGACCGCCGACGGCTACTTCAAGTCGGGCGATGTCGGCATCGTGGATGCGCGAGGCTATTTCAAGATCGTGGACCGCAAGAAGGACATGATCCTGGTCAGCGGTTTCAACGTCTACCCCAACGAGGTCGAAGAAGTCGCCTCGGCTTGCCCGGGTGTTTTGGAGTGCGCCGCCATTGGGGTGCCCGACGAGAAAACCGGCGAGACCGTCAAACTGGTGGTGGTGCGCAAAGATCCGGCACTGACCGAGGCGCAGATCATCGCCTACTGCCGCGAGAACATGACCGCGTACAAGCAGCCCCGCGTGATCGAGTTCCGCGACGAATTGCCCAAGACGCCGGTGGGTAAAATTTTGCGACGTGAATTGCGCGCCAAGGCCTGATCGCAAAGCTGCGGGGCTGAAGCCCCGAACGCGGGCCTGCGGCCACCTGTTCCAAGGTGGCCGTTTTCTTTTTTGCAGCACATCAGAGGGGTGATCCATGGCAGTGATCGGCATCATGAGTGCCATGCACGAAGAACTGGCCGCCGTGTTGGCGGCGATGCCTGACGAGCAGCGCGTGCAGGTGGCAGGACGCGACTTTTGGGTGGGCCACTGGCAAGGCCACTCGGTGGTGGCGGTGCTCTCGCGCATTGGCAAAGTGGCTGCGGCCACCACGGCCACGGTGCTGCTGGAGCGCTTTGGAGTCAACAACTTGGTTTTCACGGGTGTGGCGGGCGGTCTGGGCTCTGGGGTGCGGGTGGGCGATGTGGTGGTGGCCGATGGCTTTGTGCAGCACGACCTGGATGTCTCGCCGCTGTTCCCCCGCTACGAAGTGCCCTTGTATGGGCTGGCCCGGTTTGACGCTCACCCTGCGCTTTTGGCGCAGCTCAGGGCGGCCAGTGGGCAGGTGCTGGCCGATGCCGCGCTGCACCTGGGCGCCGGCACCTTGGCCGAGTTTCAATTGAGTGCACCCCGGGTGCACCAGGGCCTGGTCATCAGTGGCGACCGTTTTGTCTCCACCTCTGCCGAAAGCCATGCGCTGCGCCAAGCGCTGCCCGAGGCCTTGGCGGTGGAGATGGAGGGTGCGGCGGTGGCGCAGGTCTGCCACGACTATGGCGTGCCCTTTGCGGCGGTGCGCACCATCTCGGACCGGGCAGATGACACGGCGCACACCGACTTTCGGCGCTTCATCCGCGAGGTGGCCAGCCGTTACAGCCTGGCGATTCTGTCGCAGTGGCTGAGCCAGCGCGCGCCGGACTGAAGCTGTGCCTTATTTGAGCCAGCCCCGGCGGCGGAAGTACCACATGGGCACCACGGCGCTGGCGGCCATCAGCGCCAGGGCGTACGGATAGCCCCATTTTTGCGACAGCTCGGGCATGTACTGAAAGTTCATGCCGTACAGGCTGGCGATCAAGGTGGGCGGCAGCAAGGCCACGCTGGCCACCGAGAAGATCTTGATGATCTTGTTCTGGTTGATGTTGATGAAACCCACGGTGGCGTCCATCAGGAAGTTGATCTTGTCGAACAAAAAAGCCGTGTGGGAGTCGAGCGAGTCAATATCACGCAAGATCTGGCGGGCTTCTTCGAATTGTTCGGCGTTGAGCATCTTGGAGCGCATCATGAAGCTCACGGCGCGGCGCGTGTCCATCACGTTGCGGCGAATGCGGCCGTTCAGGTCTTCCTGGCGGGCAATCGCGCCCAGCACCTCACCGGCCAGGGCGTCGGTCACATCACCCGACAACACTTTTTTGCCCGCCGTTTCCAGTTGGTCGTAAATGCCTTCGAGTGTGTCCGCCGAGTATTCGGCGTCAGCGTCAAAGAGCTTGAGCAGCACATCTTTGGCGTCTTCGATCAGGCCCGGGGCTCGGCGCGCGCGCATGCGCAGCAAGCGAAACACGGGCACGTCTTCGTCGTGGATGGAAAACAGCACGCCCTGGCTTTTCAGCTCGGCGTTGTGCTGGTTCAGGATGAAGGCGCAGCGCACCGTGCGCGGCTCGTCTTCGTCGGCGATCAAAAAGTCAGAGCGGATGTGCAGTTCGCCGTTGTCTTCTTCGTAAAAACGGGCCGATTCCTCGATGTCCTCGTCCATCGCGTCTTCCGGGATGGACAGGCCGAAGTACTGCTTGATCCAGCGTTTTTCTTCGAGCGTGGGCGACTCCAGGTCAACCCAGATAGGCTGAAAGCGGGAAAGTTCTTCCAGTGACTCGATCTCTTCCTGGAAGAGGCGGCCATTGGCGAGTGTGAAGATGTTGAGCATGGCGAATCCGAAAAATGGCCAGGTGCCAAAAGTTCAAAGGGGCGGCGAAGGGGTTTTCTGCAGCTTTCGAACGATGGGCAGGGTGCTCAGCGCGTTCGAAAGCTACCGACTCGGGGTAGTTTCCACGGCAATGTGTCTCCAGAATGAATCGGCGGATTATCGCACCGGATGTGCCTGTGCGGGGGCCAGAAAAGACAGGATTTCGTCGGCGCGGGCCTGCACATCTGCTTGACCCAAAGCCATCAGCGCCGCGATGAAATCCGGCTCGAACAGCAAGTAACTGGCGAGGGCCGCGCCACTGCCGCGCAGGGCGCCCAAGCCTTCCAGCACCCGAAGGATGGGCCGGGGCAGGGTGTGGGCGTGCTCTTGCGCCAAGGCGTCGAGCGAGGCACTGGGCTGCAGGGTCAGCACCCGAACCGGGCGCAAGGGCAGGTCCGCGCGCACCGCCTCGGGCAGGCTGTCCAGGGCCTGGTTGATGCGGGTGATCTGCTCGACATCGGCCTCCAGCGTGTCGTGGAACACGCTGGCCATGGCGTGGCCAGCGATCGTGCCCAGCGAGGGGCGTCCCGCAGCGCGGGTGGGTGCCGCCAGGCTGGCCCTCTGGGGTTGGCTCACCCCGATGGCCAAGATCCGGTCCGCTCCAAGGTGCACGGCCGAGGACAAGGGCGAGATCTGGCGCATCGAGCCGTCTCCGAAAAACTCCATGCCGCCGTCGACCCACAAAGGGGTGGACGGGAAAATGAAGGGGATGGCGCTCGACGCCATCAGGTGCTCGATGGTGATGGGCTGCTGCTCGGCGCGGCGGCCCGGGCGGCTCCAGGGGATCGGCTGGCCGTCGCGGGTTTGGCAAAACGTCCAATGAATGCCACTGGAATAACTCGATGCGGTGACGGCCAGCGCCTGCAGCACGCCGCTTTGCAGGGCGGTGTCGATCTTCTCGAGGGCAATCGCCTGGTGCAAGGTGTTGACCAAGGCCAAGCTGTCCATCGCGGCGGCATGGGCGCGGGCTGAGCGCAGCAAACCCACTGCAGTGGCCCAACGGCTGAACTTGTCCAGTGGGGTTTGGGGCAGGCGGTAAACCGCTTCGGTGCGGATGTGGGTCCAAAAATGCGCCAGATCGTTCAGCCCGGCCAGGCCCTCCATGGCCTTGCTGGCCAGAAAAGTGGCGTTCAAGGCCCCGGCCGAGGTGCCTGCCAGCACCTGAAAAGGAAAAGCTTGCGCGGGCCCCGCTGTGCGGCTCAGCAGTTGGCCAATCGCCTGCAGCGCGCCTGCTTGGTAGGCGGTGCGTGCGCCGCCGCCCATCAGAACCAGCCCCAGCACGGGGTGTGGATGCGGCGAACCGAGCGGTGCAAGGCGTGACATTGGCGGGGTGGGCGTCAAGGGGTCAATGGGCATGTGAGCGTGAACAAAGGCTGCAAAGGCCGTGGGTGGTAGATTCAAACAATTCAACGGCATTGTTCCATGACCCCACATTTGACCCCACGGCGCGAGCGCTGGCTGCTCCTTACGCTGGCCGGCATCCAGTTCACCCACATCCTCGATTTCATGATCATGATGCCGCTGGGGCCGCAGTTCACGGCCCTGTTCGGCATCAGCAACGCCCAGTTTGGGCTGTTGGTCTCGGCTTACACCTTGTCGGCGGGCTTTTCGGGTTTGATGGCGGCCACCTACATTGACCGTTTCAGTCGCAAGCAGCTGTTGCTCACCATGTACAGCCTGTTCGGGCTGGCCACCTTGGCTTGCGCCTTGGCGCCCGACTATGCGTGGTTGATGGTGGCGCGTGTGGCCGCAGGTTTGTTTGGCGGGGTCTTGTCGGCCCTGTCGCAGACCATCGTGGCCGATGTGATTCCTTTTGAGCGCCGGGGCCGCGCCATGAGTGTGGTGATGACCTCGTTTTCCGTGTCCACCGTGGCGGGCGTGCCGCTGGGCCTGTTTTTGGCAGCGCATTTCAACTGGCATGCGCCTTTTGTGGGCATCGCGGCGCTGGTGGGCCTGCTGGCGCTGGGGGCCTGGCAAACCTTGCCCCGGCTGGACGCGCACTTGCACCACCCCGAGCGGGTGAGTGTTTGGCGCGGGATCGGCCAGGTGCTGGCCGAGCCCAACCACCTCAAGGCGTTTGCCGTGTCGGGCCTGATGATGTTCGCAGCCTTCACGGTCATTCCTTACATCACCATTTACCTGCAGTCCAATGCGGGCATGCAAGCCTCTGAGGTGCCCTGGATCTACCTGTGTGGCGGTGTGGCCACCTTGCTCACTGCGCGCTATTTTGGCCGCCTGACGGACCGGGTGGGCAAGGTCCGGATGTTCCAACGCCTGGCTTTGGCGGTGACCGTGCCCTTGATGGCCACCACCCTCTCGCAAGGCCTGCCCTTATGGGGTTTGCTGGCGATATCGACGCTGTTTTTTACCGTCATGAGTGGGCGCATGATTCCCGGCATGGCAATGATTTCTTCGGCGGCCCTGCCCCGTTTGCGCGGCACCTTCATGACCCTGAACTCGGCCGTGCAGTCGGCCTCCATGGGCCTGGCCGCACTGGTGGCGGGGCTCATCATCGGGCGCGACGCGCAGGGGCAACTCACCTTGTATTGGGTGGCGGGCTTGTTGGGGGTGGTGGCCAGCTTGCTCAGCGTTTGGCTGGCCGGACATTTGCGCCTGCATGGGGCGCCTGCTCAAGTGGCGGGCTAGATGGGGCAGTTGCCAGGGCGCGTCCTGAGCGGCAAGACAGCAGGGTCATAACCCTGTTGCAAATCGGACGATAGCACCGAAATGGGGCTTTGGGGGCAAAAGCAGCGGACTTTACAGGTTTAGTTTTAGGCGTATTGCTTTTCCATTTCGGGGCGCGCATAGTGGGGTTGAACCATCCCTCAAAGGTGGTTTCAGAGTCCCGCCCCGGCGGGGCTTTCCCTACCCTGAATCTATGGAGGCGACGATTATGAATTTAACCATCAGCGGGCACCATTTGGAAGTGACCCCGGCTTTGCGCCAGTACGTCACGGGGAAACTTGATCGCATCACCCGGCATTTTGACCAGGTGGTCGATGTGAAAGTGCTGCTGACCGTCGAAAAGCAGAAGGAAAAAGACAAGCGCCAACGCGCCGAATGCAACATCCACGTCAAAGGCAATGACCTGTTTGCCGAAAGCGCCCATGAAGACCTGTACGCTGCGGTGGACGATCTGGTGGACAAACTCGATCGTCAGGTGGTCAAACACAAGGACCGCATCACCGACCACCACCACAGTGCGCCCAAGCGCATGATGTGACCTCTCGACTTCTGTCCAGCCGAGGCCGCTGCAAGCGGCCTTTTTTTCGCGCCCTTGGCGCACACCCTGGCCCGACTTCTCGCGACCCGGTCAGGCCAGGGACAAAGCCTGTTGGCGGATCGGGTGCATAATCCGGCCTCGACCATGAACCGACTCTCATCCATATTGCCTGTTGCCCAAGTTCTTGTGGGGGTGGAAGCCACCAGCAAGAAACGCGCATTCGAAGAAGCCGGACTTCTCTTTGAGAATCTGCATGGCTTGTCGCGTGCCTTGGTCACCGACAGCCTGTTTGCTCGCGAGCGATTGGGCTCCACGGGCTTGGGCCACGGTGTGGCCATCCCGCACGGTCGCATCAAGGGCCTCAAAGCCCCGATGGCCGCCGTCTTTCAGCTGGCCCAGCCCATTGGTTTTGATGCGCCGGACGAGCAGCCTGTTAATTTGCTGATCTTTTTGCTGGTGCCCGAAGCGGCGACCCAAAAGCATCTGGAAATCCTGTCCGAGATCGCCGAGCTGCTCAGCGACACCGCTTTGCGCGAAAGCATCAAAAGCAGCACAGCCCAAGCGGGTCTGCACCAGTTGATTGCCCAATGGCAATCGGCCCAAACCGCCTGACTCCCTTTTTCACAGCCTGCAGGCGATGAAACCCTCCGTCATCAGTGCCGATGTCCTTTTTGAGGACCACCGCCAACAACTCAGGTGGCAGTGGCAAGCGGGGCTGGGCGCTTCCGAGAGGCGCTTTGACGAGGTCGCTGTGCGCCAAGCCCGCTCTGGCGCTGACCTGGTGGGCTACCTCAATTACATCCATCCCTACCGCGTGCAGATTCTAGGGCCGCGCGAAGTCGCTTACCTCACGAATGGCACGCCGGACGACTGCTCGCGGCGCATTGCACGCATCGTGACGCTGGAGCCGCCGGTTCTGGTGCTGGCCGACGGCCAGACCGCGCCCGAGGCCTTGCTGGCCATGTGCGAGCGGGCGCAAATTCCGATGTTTGCCACCGAGCAGTCCTCTGCCTTCGTGATCGATGTGCTGCGTGCGTATTTGTCCAAA
The DNA here is from genome assembly GCF_017848645.1 of Limnohabitans sp. Lineage (GTDB taxonomy): Bacteria > Pseudomonadota > Gammaproteobacteria > Burkholderiales > Burkholderiaceae_C > Limnohabitans_A. The sequence goes on from NZ_JAFEIF010000041.1 coordinate 75,285, forward strand.
CACTTTGCCGACCGCACCACCATGCACGGCGTGTTCATGGACATTTTGGGCATGGGCGTGCTGATCACGGGTGAATCGGGTCTGGGCAAAAGCGAGCTGGGCCTGGAGTTGATCTCGCGTGGCAATGGCTTGGTGGCCGACGACGCGGTGGACCTGTACCGCATCAACCAGACCACCATCGAAGCGCGCTGCCCCGATTTGCTGCAAAACCTGCTGGAAGTGCGCGGCATTGGCCTTTTGGACATCCGCGCCATCTTTGGCGAGACGGCGGTGCGCCGCAAGATGCGGCTCAAACTCATCGTGCACCTGGTGCGCCGTGAAACATTGGAGCGCGATTACGAGCGCCTGCCCTCCGAGCCCTTGCGGCAAGACGTGCTGGGCATTCCGGTGCAAAAAGTGGTGATCCAGGTCATGGCCGGGCGCAACATCGCGGTGTTGGTGGAAGCGGCAGTGCGCAACACCATCTTGCAGATGCGCGGCATCGACACTTACCAGGATTTCATCGAGCGTCAGCGCCGCGCCATGGGCTGAGGGCGGGGCAAGCGCTTTGTCAGCGGGCGTTGCGGTGCGGGCAGGGTTTTTGCGTGCAGTGCGCGTAAAGACTCAGGGCATGGTCGGCGATCACAAAACCCTTGGCCTGAGCCACAGCCTGTTGGCGTGATTCAATTTCTGCGTCATAAAACTCTTCCACCCGGCCGCAGTCCAGACACACCATGTGGTCGTGGTGCTGGCCCTCGTTGAGTTCGTACACTGCTTTGCCACTTTCGAAGTGGTTGCGGCTGAGGATGCCCGCTTGCTCGAACTGGGTCAGCACCCGGTAAACGGTGGCCAGGCCGATGTCGGCATTGTCCTTGAGCAGATGACGGAACACGTCTTCGGCCGTCATGTGGCGCATCGAACCGCTTTGGAAAACCTCCAGGATTTTCAGGCGCGGCAAGGTGGCTTTGAGGCCGTTGTTTTTCAGTTCGTCGATCTGGCTCATGGGCTGTGAGGATGGGGTCGCCAGTGGCGGTCCTGCGGCAAGGCTGCCGCTACAATGACCTGATCATATCGGCACACCCTCAACCATGACAGCTTCCCTGACTTTTCGTCTTACCGCCCAAGGCCTGGCAGCCCTCTTGCTGGGTGCGAGCCTGGCCGGTTGTGGCAACTTGTCCGGCTCCGTGAGCCGCGACACTTTCAAGCCCTTTGTGCCCGAGGTGGTGCAAGGCAATTTTGTCTCGAACGAGCAGCGCCAGGCCTTGCGTCCCGGCATGGCACGCGCCCAGGTGCGTGAAATCCTGGGCACGCCCTTGATCGCCAGTTTGTTCCATGCTGACCGTTGGGACTACGCCTTCAGCATCCAGCGTCAGGGCGTGGCCGCGCAAAACTTCAGGCTCACGGTTTACTTCAAGGGCGATGTGCTCGAACAAGTCGACAGCGACGTTCTGCCCAGCGAGTCGGAGTTTGCCGGACGTCTGGTGCGGCCCCAGTCGGTGGGCAAACTGCCTCCCCTGCAAGCCAGTGAAGAAGAATTGAAGAAATTCACCCCGGCATCGACCCCTGCGGCCCGCGCCGAATCGACCTCAGCTGCCCCGGCGCCTGCGGCTTTGCCGCGCAGCTACCCACCTTTGGAGCCGGCCATCCGCTGAACATCCCGTGCTGGATGTCTCCTGACGTGATCCCAACGGCCGAGCCCTCAACATTTTGCCCATTCAAGACATGACCTCATCCCACTTCTTGCCCATCACCGTCGCCGGCGCATCCGGCCGCATGGGGCACATGCTGATCGAAGCCATCTTGGCCACCGACGACTGCCGCCTCGCGGGTGCGCTGGACATCGCGGCCAGCCCGGCGCTGGGGCAAGACGCGGGAGCGGCGATGGGCCGAGTGACGGGCACCACCGTCACCGCCGACTTGCGCGCAGGCCTGCAAGGCGCATCCTGCCTGATCGATTTCACCCGCCCAGAAGGCACGCTCGCCCACCTCCAGGTCTGCCGCGAACTGGGCGTCAAGGCGGTCATTGGCACCACGGGTTTCACCGATGCGCAAAAAGCCGAGATCGCCGAGATCGCCCGGGACATCGCCATCGTCATGGCCCCGAACATGAGTGTGGGCGTCAACGTCACCTTGAAATTGCTGCAAATGGCCGCGCAAGCCATGTCCACGGGTTACGACATCGAGATCATCGAAGCCCACCACCGCCACAAGGTGGACGCGCCCTCGGGCACCGCCCTCAAGATGGGTGAAGTCATCGCCGAGGCGATTGGCCGCGACTTGAAAGACTGCGCCGTGTACGAGCGTTATGGCCACACTGGCGAGCGCGATCCGTCCACCATCGGTTTTTCGACCATTCGCGGCGGCGACATTGTGGGCGACCACACGGTGCTGTTTGCAGGGATCGGCGAGCGCATCGAGGTCACGCACAAATCTTCCAGCCGGTCGACCTATGCACAAGGGAGTTTGCGGGCCGTGCGCTTTTTGGCCACTCAGCCGCGTGGCCTGTTTGACATGTTCGACGTGCTGAACCTGCGCTGACGCGCCCCCCCCCACCCGAAAGCCGCCCATGAGCCTGAACGACTTCCTGCTGCACAGCGATGTCGTCAGCCGCGTGCTGGCGCTCATGCTGCTGGCCTTGTCGGTGAGCAGCTGGGTGGTGATCGCCTGGAAATGGCGTTTGCTCTCGCGTGTCACGCAAGACGTGCCGCGCAGCGTGGCCGCTTTTTGGCAAGCCGCGGGCTTTGACGATGCCCGCCAGCGCGTGGCCCAGTTTGACCGCGAAGCCTGTGTGCTGCCCTTGCTCGATGCCACCTTGCTGCCCTTGGGCGGCACTTTGGCCTCGGCGGGCCAGCGCCACCACCAACTCACCCGTGTGCTGCGCGAGGCCATGCAATCGGTGCTGCGCCGCTTGCAATGGGGGCAGGTGCTGCTGGCCACGGCCGGCTCCACATCGCCCTTTATTGGTTTGCTGGGCACGGTTTGGGGTATTTTTAATGCCTTGAGTGGCATGGCCGAGGGTGGCCCCATTCGCATCGAACAAATTGCCGGGCCTGTGGGCGAAGCCCTGGTCATGACCGCTGCCGGTCTGGCGGTGGCGATTCCGGCGGTGCTGGGCTACAACCTGCTGGGGCGGCGTATTGGCCAGATCGAGGCTGAGCTCGAAGGCTTTGCCCACGATCTGCGCGCCTTGCTCGCCGGCCCCCGGGACTGAGCGGTCATGGCTTTTGGACGCCTGCCCAGCCGCCCAGCCGAAGCGCCCATGAGCGAGATCAACGTCACACCCCTGGTGGACGTGATGCTGGTGTTGCTGGTCATCTTCATCCTGACCGCCCCCCTGATGACCAGCGCCATTCGCCTGGACCTGCCCCAAAGCGAAGGCGGGGAATCGGGTGCCGCCCCCCAGGCCGTGGTTCTGGTGGTCGATGCGCAAGGCCGCTGGTTCCTGAACGACCAACCGATGGCCGAAAACGCCTTGCGCGAGCAACTGACCCAAGCTGCCCGCCGCAACCCGCTGACCGAGCTGGAGCTGCGTGCCGATGCCTCTGTGCCCTATGGCCGGGTGGTCGAAGCCATGGGCTTGGCCCAAAAAGCCGGTTTGAGCCGAATCGGCTTTGTGGCCGAGGTGGTTTCGCCCTGAAGTCGCCCCCCGTCCGAGCGGCTGTGGCCTTGCCGCGCCTTCGCCAGGCCAGGGCCCGCCCAGCCCCTACAATTTAGCCCTATGCAAGACAAGTACAACCACCTCGAAGTCGAACCCGCTGCGCAGTCCCGCTGGACCGCCCGCGATGCCTACCGCGTCACCGAAGACGCCAGCAAAAAGAAGTTCTACGCCTGCTCCATGCTGCCTTACCCCAGCGGCAAGCTGCACATGGGCCATGTGCGCAACTACACCATCAACGACATGCTCACGCGCAGCCTGCGCATGAAGGGCTTCAACGTCTTGATGCCCATGGGCTGGGACGCGTTTGGCCTGCCCGCCGAAAACGCCGCTTTGAAGAATGGTGTGCCCCCGGCCAAATGGACGTACGAAAACATCGCGTACATGAAAAAGCAGATGCAGGCCATGGGCCTGGCCATCGACTGGTCACGCGAAGTCGCCACCTGCGACCCGACCTATTACAAGTGGAACCAGTGGCTGTTCTTGAAGATGCTGGAAAAAGGCATCGCCTACCGCAAGACCCAGGTCGTCAACTGGGACCCGGTGGACCAGACCGTGCTGGCCAACGAGCAAGTCATCGATGGCAAAGGCTGGCGCACGGGCGCTCCGGTTGAAAAGCGCGAGATCCCCGGTTACTACTTGAACATCACCGCTTACGCGCAAGAGCTGCTGGACCATGTGCAGATCGGCAATGAGAAAGCCACGCTGAACGGCTGGCCTGACAAAGTGCGCCTGATGCAGGAAAACTGGATTGGCAAGAGTGAAGGCGTGCGCTTTGCCTTCACCCATGACATCAAAGGTGCAGATGGTCAGCTGATTGGCGACGGCAAGATGTACGTCTTCACCACCCGCGCCGACACCATCATGGGTGTGACCTTTTGTGCTGTGGCTGCAGAACATCCGCTGGCACTGCACGCTGCTGCATCGAACCCCGCGTTGGCGGCCTTCCTCGAAGAATGCAAAACCGGCGGCACGACCGAGGCCGAAATGGCCACGCAAGAGAAAAAGGGCATGGCCACGGGCCTGTTCGTCACGCATCCCTTGACCGGCGCGCAGGTCGAGGTCTGGGTGGGCAATTACGTGCTGATGTCTTACGGCGACGGCGCGGTGATGGGTGTGCCTGCACACGACGAGCGTGACTTTGCGTTTGCCCTCAAGTACCAGTTGCCGATCCGTCAGGTGGTGTCGGTCAAGGATCAGGCCTTTGATGCCACGGTTTGGCAAGATTGGTACGGCGACAAGCAAAGCTGCGTGTGCATCAACTCCGGCGAACTCGACGGCTTGAACCAAAAAGCCGCCGTCACCAAGGTTGCCGAGCTGCTCGCCGCCAAAGGCTTGGGCGAGAAGAAAACCACTTGGCGTTTGCGCGACTGGGGCGTGAGCCGCCAGCGCTACTGGGGTACGCCGATCCCGATCATCCATTGCGATGAGCATGGCGCGGTGCCGGTGCCTGAAAAAGACCTGCCCGTGGTGCTGCCGCAAGACTGCATCCCTGATGGTTCGGGCAACCCGCTGCACAAGCACGAAGGCTTCCATGCGGGCGTGACCTGCCCTGTGTGCGGCAAAGCGGCCCGCCGCGAGACCGACACCATGGACACCTTCGTGGATTCGTCCTGGTATTTCATGCGCTATTGCGATCCCAAGAATGACCAAGCCATGGTCGCCGATGGTGCCGATTACTGGATGCCGATGGATCAATACATTGGCGGCATCGAGCACGCGATCCTGCACCTCTTGTACGCTCGCTTTTGGACCAAGGTCATGCGCGACCTGGGTTTGGTCAAGGTGGACGAGCCCTTCAGCAAATTGCTCACGCAGGGCATGGTGCTCAACCACATCTACTCGCGCCGCACCGCCAAAGGCGGCAAGGATTACTTCTGGCCGCACGACGTGGAGCATGTGCTCGACGAGACCGGCAAAGTGGTGGGCGCCAAGCTCAAGAACGAAGCCGACAGCGGTGATGGCCGCTTGCCCGTGGGCACGCCAATAGATTACGAGGGCGTGGGCACCATGTCCAAGTCCAAGAACAATGGCGTGGACCCGCAGGACCTGATCGAGCGCTACGGCGCCGACACGGCGCGCCTGTACACCATGTTCACCGCGCCACCCGAAGTCACGCTGGAGTGGAACGACTCGGCCGTGGAAGGCAGCTACCGCTTTTTGCGCCGCGTGTGGAACTTCGCGTTCAAGCACCACGAGCTGCTGCGCTCGGCCACGGGTCAGGACCTGAGCCAGGCCGCTTTGGGGGATGCCGCCAAAGCACTGCGCCGCGAGATGCACCTGGTGCTCAAGCAAGTGGGTTACGACTACGAGCGCATGCAATACAACACGGTGGTGTCCGGTTGCATGAAGCTGCTGAATGCGCTGGAAGACTTCAAGCACGACGGCAGCCCGGGCGACACCGCCGCCCTGTGTGAAGGCGTCTCGATTTTGATGCGCATGCTCTACCCCGCTTGCCCGCACATCACCGACGAAATCTGGCAGCAACTGGGTTTTGCCCAAGCGGCAGGCGAGTTGCTCGACGCGCCTTGGCCCAGCGTGGACGAGTCGGCTCTGGAGCGAGACCAGATCGAGCTGATGCTGCAAATCAACGGCAAGCTGCGCGGGTCCATCCTCGTGCCCGCCAGCGCCGACAAGGCCCAGATCGAAGCCGCTGCCTTGGCCCATGAAGCGCTTGTCAAGCAGGCCGCAGGTGCCGCGCCCAAAAAGGTGATTGTGGTGCCTGGCCGTCTGGTCAACGTGGTGCTGTGAGCCCACGGCCCGATGTCCGCTCACGCCGATGATCGCCCTGTGATGAACACCTCACGCCGCCGTTTTGGCCTGTTGCTCGGTGCCGGCCCAATGCTGGCCGGTTTGTCGGCCTGCGGCTTTCAGTTGCGCAGCGCGGGCGATTACCCCTTCAAGACGCTGTTCGCCAATTTTTCGACCAACTCGCCTCTGGGCGTCGAGTTGCGCCGCAACCTGCTGGGCACAGGCCGCATCACGCTGCTGACCGAGCCCGCACAAATGGCCACCGCCGATGCGGTGCTGGACATTCTGAGCGAAGAGCGCCAGCAGGCGGTGGTGGGTGTGAACGCTTCTGGCCAGGTGCGCGAGCTGCAATTGCGCTTGCGCGTGCGCTTTCGTTTGCGCACACCCCAAGGCCAGGTGCTGATCGAGCCGGTCGAGCTGTCCCAGCAACGCGACCTGAGTTTCACCGAAACCGCAGCCCTGTCCAAGGAAATCGAACAAGCCACCATGTACCGCGACATGCAGACCGACATCGTGCAGCAGATCATGCGGCGGCTGTCGGCGGTCAAGCCCCGGCCCGCGGCGACGGCCAAACCCTGAGCCGCGCCATGCAACTGGCCCTGCCCCAGCTCGGTGCGCACCTGCAAAAAGGCCTGCGCAGCCTGTACATCCTGCACGGCGACGAGCCCCTGATGCAGCAAGAGGCGGCCGACGCCATCCGCGCCAGCGCCCGCGCGCAGGGCTACACCGAGCGCAGTGTGCACACCGTCTCCGGGGCCCATTTCGATTGGAGCGAGGTGCTGGCCGCAGGCGGCTCGCTGAGCCTGTTTGCCGACAAGCAAATCGTCGAAGTGCGCATCCCTTCAGGTAAACCGGGAAAAGAAGGCAGCACCGCCATTCAGCAATTGGTGGCCTCGGCCCAAGGCAACGACAGCACCTTGACCTTGGTCTTGCTGCCGCGCCTGGATGCGGCCACCCGCAAAGGGGCCTGGTTTGGCGCGCTCGAAAACGGTGGCGTGTCCATCCAGATCGATCCGGTTGATCGAAACGCCTTGCCCCAGTGGATCGCCCAGCGCCTGCAAATGCAGGGCCAAAGCGTGGCCGCAGGCGAAGAGGGGCAGCGCACGCTGCAGTTTTTTGCCGACCGTGTGGAAGGCAACTTGCTGGCCGCACACCAGGAAATCCAGAAGCTGGGGCTGCTCTACCCAGCAGGCGAACTCAGCCAGGCGCAGGTCGAGTCGGCCGTGGTGAATGTGGCCCGCTACGACGTGTTCAAGCTCTCCGAATCGGTCTTGTCGGGCCAGGTGGCCCGGGTGCAGCGCATGCTCGACGGCCTGCAGGCCGAGGGCGAGGCCGCGGTGCTGGTGCACTACACCATCGCAGAAGACATCCGCGCCATGAAGCGCGTGAAAGACGCCATGACCGCTGGCAAGCCCCTGCCCATGGCGCTGCGCGAGCAGCGCGTCTGGGGCCCGCGTGAACGTTTGTTCGAGCGCGTGCTGCCCCGCATGAGCGAAGCCCGCCTGAACGGCTTGCTGCAAGCGGCCCACCAGGTGGACGGCATCGTCAAAGGCTTGAAAGTGCCCGATTGGCCCACCGACCCCTGGCAGGCGCTGCAACGCCTGGCCGTGCGATTTTCGCGTTTTTGCAACGTGCGCTGAGTGGCAGGTGCATCTGCGAAAATGCAGGCATGACTGAATTGAACACCGCTGAACACATGCACAGCCTGGGCCAGCAGGCCAAAACGGCCTCGGCCCTGATGGCCAAAGCCTCGGCCGCCACCAAAAACAAGGCTTTGCGCCATCTGGCCGCCTTGTTGCGTGCCAACACCGACGCTTTGCAGCTGGACAACGCCAAAGACCTGGAACGCGCCCGCGCCGCTGGTTTGGCCGAGCCGATGGTGGATCGCCTGAAATTGACCCCCCAAGTGCTCGAAACCTGCGCCCAGGGCTGCGAGCAGTTGGCCGCCATGCCCGATGTCATTGGCGAAATCATCGGCATGAAGCAGGTGCCCAGCGGCATCCGCGTGGGCCAGATGCGGGTGCCGATTGGTGTGTTTGGCATGATTTTCGAGAGCCGCCCCAACGTGACCATTGAAGCGGCCAGCCTGTCCATCAAGAGCGGCAACGCCTGCATCCTGCGCGGTGGCTCCGAGGCGATTGACTCGAACAAGGCCTTGGCCAAGTTGGTTCAGCAAGCCCTGACCGAGAGCGGTCTGCCCGTCGATGCGGTGCAGCTGGTGCAAACCACCGACCGTGCCGCCGTGGGGCAGCTCATCACCATGCCGCAGTTTGTGGACGTGGTCATCCCGCGTGGCGGCAAGGGCCTGATCGAGCGCATCAGTGCCGAGGCCAAAGTGCCCGTCATCAAACACCTGGATGGCAATTGCCACACCTATGTGGACGATCCCTGCGACATCGACATGGCCGTGAAAGTGGCCGACAACGCCAAAACCCAAAAGTACAGCCCTTGCAACGCCAGTGAAAGCCTGTTGGTGGCACGGGGCGTGGCCGCTGAATTCCTGCCCAAAATCGGTGCGGTGTACGCGGGCAAAGGCGTGGAAATGCGTTGCTGCCCCAAGGCCAAGGCGATTTTGAGCCAGGTGGCCAAAGCCACGCTCAAGGACGCCACCGAGAAGGACTGGTTCGAGGAATACCTTGCGCCCATCATCAGCATCAAGGTGGTCGAAGGGGTGGACGAGGCGATTGCCCACATCAACCACTACAGCAGCCACCACACCGACGCCATCCTGACCCGCGACCACGTGCACGCCCAGCGCTTTTTGCGCGAAGTGGACTCGGCCAGCGTCATGGTCAATGCCAGCACCCGCTTTGCCGATGGTTTTGAGTACGGGCTGGGTGCCGAAATTGGCATCAGCACCGACAAATTCCACGCCCGTGGCCCGGTGGGCATCGAAGGCCTGACCTCGCTCAAGTACGTGGTGCTGGGCGAGGGCGAGGTGCGTGGCTGAGCGCCGCGCTCTCAGTGCTCAGGCGCACATGCGGCTGGCGCTGTGTCCGCTAGGCGCTTGCAATGGCGCTGACCGGCCCCATATGATTTTTCTGTTTTGTCCCGTTTTTGCCCGATAAAGGATGCCCATGGTTCCCCATCTCGTCACCGCCCTGACCGGCCCCATCAATGAGTTGGAGCAGCGCATCCTCGACTCCATGCCGGCCATTGAGCGCTGGTTCCGCCTGGAATGGATGGAGCACACGCCGCCCATTTACACCTCGGTCGATATCCGCAACGCGGGCTTCAAGCTCGCCCCGGTGGACACCAACCTCTACCCCGGCGGCTGGAACAACCTGACGCCCGAAATGCTGCCTTTGGCGGTGCAGGCCGCGCAGGCGGCCATCGAAAAGATCTGCCCCGAGGCCAAAAACCTGCTGATCATTCCCGAAAACCACACGCGCAACACCTTTTACCTGACCAATGTGGCGCAGCTGCAGCGTGTCTTCCACATGGCTGGGCTGAACGTGCGCTTGGGCTCGATCAACCCCGAGATCAAGGAAACCACGGTCATTGAGCTGCCCAACGGCGAGAGCGTGACGCTCGAGCCTGTGGTGCGCAGCCAGCACCGCCTGGGCCTCAAAGACTTCGACCCCTGCACCATCTTGCTCAACAACGACCTGTCAGCGGGTGCCCCGGGCATTCTGGAAGAGCTGCACGAGCAGTTCTTGCTGCCGCCCCTGCACGCGGGCTGGAGCGTGCGCCGCAAGACCAAGCATTTCCAGAGCTATGAAGAAGTGGCCAAGCGCTTTGGCAAGCTGCTGGGCATTGACCCCTGGCTCATCAACCCGATGTTCAGCCAGTGCGGCGATGTGAACTTTGCCGAAGGCACGGGCATGGACTGCCTGCGCAGCAACGTGGACGCGCTGCTGACCAAGATCAAGCGCAAATACAAGGAATACGGCATCAACGAGAAGCCGTTTGTGGTGGTCAAAGCCGACAACGGGACCTATGGCATGGGCATCATGACGGTGCGCGATGTGTCCGATCTGGACCAACTCAACCGCAAAACCCGCAACAAGATGAACGTCATCAAGGACGGCCAGACCGTCAACGATGTGATCATCCAGGAAGGCGTGCTGACCAACGAGCGCATCAACGACGCCGTGGCCGAGCCGGTGGTCTACATGATGGACCGCTATGTGGTGGGTGGTTTTTACCGGGTGCATGCCGAGCGCGGCGTGGACGAGAATCTGAACGCCCCGGGTGCGAGCTTTGTGCCTTTGGCCTTTGCCGACACGCCGCACCTGCCCCAGCCAGGCGTCAAACCCGGTGCCAGCGTGCCCAACCGCTTTTACATGTACGGCGTGATTGGCCGCCTGGCCATGCTGGCCGCCAGCTATGAGCTCGAAGCCACCGACCCTGAGGCCGAGGTCTACGACTGAAGTTGTTGCGCTGCAACAATATCGCCAAATGGGCGGTGACATCGGCTTGAAATCGGGCGCAAAATAGTCTTCTTGTTTTCATCCGGCTTGACCCGCGTCAGGTCACAGCCTGTGTCTTCCTCCCGTTCTACTCTTGCTGCATTGACCTTGGGCGCCATCGGCGTCGTGTATGGCGACATCGGCACCAGCGTGCTGTACGCCATGAAAGAGGTGTTTGGCTCCGGCCATGTGCCTTTCACACCCGACAACGTCTACGGCATTCTTTCCATCTTTTTCTGGACCCTGACCACCATCGTGTCGGTCAAGTACGTGGTGCTGGTGCTGCGCGCCGACAACCACGGCGAGGGCGGGCTGGTGGCCATGCTGGCGCTGGCCTCGCAATCGGTCAAAGACCGGCCACAGCTGCGCAAGGTGTTGCTGATCGTGGGCATCTTTGGCACCTGCCTGTTTTATGGCGATGGGGTGATCACCCCGGCCATTTCGGTGCTGTCGGCCGTCGAAGGCCTGGAGGTCATCTCCCCCGCTTTCAAGAAATACGTGATTCCGCTCACGCTGGTGATCCTTTTTGGCCTGTTTTGGGTCCAAAAACGCGGCACGGCAGGCATCGGCAAGTTCTTTGGCCCCATCACCCTGGTCTGGTTTGCCACCATCGCGGTGCTGGGCGTGTCACACATCGCGCACCACCCCGAAATTTTGCTGGCCATCAGCCCGCACTACGCGTTGGGCTTCATGTGGAACGAGCCGGGCACCACCTTCATCATTTTGGGTGCGGTGGTCTTGTGCGTCACGGGTGGCGAAGCGCTGTATGCCGACATGGGGCACTTTGGCAAAAAGCCCATCCGCCTGGCCTGGTTCAGTGTGGTCATGCCTTGCCTGACCTTGAACTATTTTGGCCAGGGCGCGTTGCTCTTGGCTGAACCCGAGGCCGTGAAAAACCCCTTCTTCATGATGGCCCCCGACTGGGCCTTGCTGCCGCTGGTGGGCCTGGCGACCATGGCCACAGTGATCGCATCACAAGCCTTGATTTCCGGCGCGTTCAGCGTGACCAAACAGGTCATTCAGCTGGGTTATCTGCCGCGCCTGCAGGTGCTGCACACCAGCGAGACCGACACGGGCCAGGTGTACATGCCTTTTGTGAACTGGGGCTTGTTTGTGGCCATCGTGCTGGCGGTGGTCATGTTCAAGTCGTCGAGCAACCTGGCTGCCGCTTACGGCATTGCGGTGTGCACCGACATGCTGATCACCACGGTGCTCACCTTCTTTGTGATCCGCTACGCCTGGAAGCTGCCGCTGGCTCTGTGCATCGGTGCCACCGGTTTTTTCTTTGTGGTCGATCTGGCCTTTTGGGCGTCCAACCTGCTCAAGCTGTTCGAAGGCGGTTGGTTCCCGCTCTTGATCGGTGCAGCGGTGTTCACCCTGATGCTGACCTGGCACGACGGTCGCCGCTTGCTCAACGACTCTTTGCGCTCGGACGCCTTGCGCCTGACGGATTTCCTGGAGGCGGTGTTCATTTCGCCGCCCACACGGGTAGAGGGCACGGCGGTGTTCCTCACGGCCGAGACGGGCGCGGTGCCCAACGCCTTGCTGCACAACTTGAAGCACAACAAAGTGCTGCACGAACGCAACCTGTTTGTCACCGTGCGCAGCCACGAGGTGCCGCGCATCGACGCCCAAGAGCGTCTGGATGTGACACCGCTGGGGCATGACTGCTGGCAAGTCATCGTGAACTACGGCTTCAAGGACAACCCCGATTTGCCGACCGCCTTGACCAAAATCCAGGGCGAGGGCTACAAGCTGGACCCGATGACGACCAGCTACTTCCTCTCACGCGACATCGTGATCCCCACCATCGGCGGCGGCATGGCCCCCTGGCGCGAAAAACTCTTTGCCCAGATGCACCACAACGCCAGCGGCGCGGCCGCGTTTTTGAACCTGCCCACCAATGCGGTGGTCGAGTTGGGCTCGAAAATCGAAATCTGAGGCTCCGTGCGCACCACCCATTTGCTCTACCTGCATGGCTTCAGGTCGTCGCCGCAGTCGGCCAAGGCCCAAATCATGGCCCAGCGGGTGCAGGCCTTGCAGCCCGCTGTCACTTGGTGGTGTCCGCAGCTGCCCGCTTCGCCCGCACAAGCCATGGACCTGTTGCTGCAGGGCACGGTCGCCTGGCCGCGCGGGCAGATGGCGGTCATGGGGTCTTCGCTCGGGGGCTTTTATGCGGCATGGCTGTCGGCGCACCTGGGTGTTCCTGCGGTGCTGATCAACCCGGCCGTGCATCCTTCGCGCGATCTGGCGCGGTACATCGGCGAGCACCCGGTCTGGCAAGACCCGGCGCAAAGCATCTTTTTTGAGCCGGCTTATGTGCAAGAGCTGATGCGGCTAGAAAGTCAGCCCTTGCCAACCCGGCCTGCCACGCTGGCCTTGATTGCCAAGGGCGACGAGGTGCTGGACTGGCGTGAAATGCTGGCCCGGCACCAGGCTGGGCAAGTGCGCCTGATCGAGGGCAGTGACCACGCCCTGAGCGATTTTGAAGACCACTTGCCGCAAATCCTTGAATTTCTGCAGCTGGCGTGAAGCCCGGCGGGCCGAATGGCCGGGTGGCGTGGGAAAATCCCGCCATGTACGTATTATTTGAAGATGCCGGCAAATTCATGGCCGGTCGGATCATGTCCGAAGCCGAGGCCTCTGCGCAGGTCGAACTCGACTCCGGTAAACGGGTCAAGGTCAAATCGGCCCACATGCTGCTCAGGTTCGACAAACCGGCCCCGGCCGCTTTGTTGCTCGATGCCGCCGCATTGAGCCAAAGCATCGAGCTGGAGCTGGCCTACGAGTGCGCCCCGGACGAAGAGTTCGGCTTTGGCGATCTGGCACAAGACTATTTCAGCGCCAACGCCAGCACCACCGAGCAGGTGGCGGCTTTGCTGCGCCTGCACGAAGCGCCGCATTACTTCCGCCGGGGGGGTGCCAAGGGGCGTTTTCGCAAAGCCCCGGCCGAAATCGTGCAGCAGGCCTTGCTGGCCATCGAGAAGAAAAAGCAGGTTCAGGCCCAGATTGAGGTCTGGTCGGCCGATCTGGTGGCCGGCACTTGCCCCGATCCGATCCGCGAGCAGCTCTACAAAATCCTGTTTCGCCCCGACAAGAACACGCCCGAATACAAAGCCGTGGTCGAGGCCAGCAAAAGCAGCCAGACCGCGCCTTTGGACCTGCTGCAAAACGCGGGCGCCATCGCCTCGCCCTGGGATTTCCATTGGCAGCGTTTCCTGTTTGACCTCTTCCCCAAGGGCACGGGCTTTCCCCCTTTGCAAGCGCCTGCCATCACCGACGACTTGCCACTGGCGCCGGTGCAGGCCTTTTCGATTGACGACTCTCACACCACCGAAATCGACGACGCCCTGTCGCTGCAGGGTTTGGGCACGGGCACGGTCACCGTGGGCATCCACATTGCCGCACCTGGCCTGGCCCTGAGCCCTGGCAGCGCCATCGACCAGCTGGGCCGCGCCCGACTGTCCACCGTCTACATGCCCGGTTACAAAATCACCATGCTGCCCGACAGCGTGGTGCAGGCCTACACCCTGATCGAAGGGCGCGACTGCCCGGCGGTGTCGCTGTATGTGACTTTCAGCGAAGACACGCTGGAGGTGCAAAGCGCCGAGACGCGCCTGGAGCGCGTGCCGATTTTGGTCAACCTGCGCCATGACCAACTGGATGACCGCATCACCCGCGAATGGCTGGAGGGCGAAGACCAGAGCGACCACGCCGATGTGCCGGTGAGCCGCGACACCTTGGCTTTTTACTGGCGTCTGGCGCAAACCCTGAAAGCGCGGCGCGAAGTGGTGCGCGGCAAGCCCGAAAACTTCAACCGCCCGGACTACAGCTTCAAGCTCGAGCGTGAGAGCAATGACTTGCCGCCCACGGGCGACGAGACGGTGGTGATCGGCACCCGCCAGCGCGGCGCGCCGCTCGATTTGATGGTGGCCGAGGCCATGATTTTGGCCAACAGCACCTGGGGCCAGTGGATGGCCCAGCTGGGTGTGCCCGGCATTTACCGCAGCCAGGCCAGTCTGGCGCCCGGCGTCAAGGTGCGCATGGGCACCAAGGCGCTGCCGCATGCCGGTATTGGTGTGCCCAGCTACGCCTGGAGCACCTCGCCGCTGCGCCGCTACACCGACCTGGTCAACCAATGGCAGATCATCGCTTGTGCCAAGCATGGCGCCACGGCCGCATTGGCCGCGCCTTTCAAACCCAAAGACGCCGAGTTGTTTTCCATCATCAGCGGCTTCGATGCCGCCTACAGCGCTTACAACGGCGTGCAGTCGAGCATGGAGCGTTACTGGACGCTGCGCCATGTGCAGCAGCGCAGCATCGAGGAGCTGGACGCCAGCCTGGTCAAGGAAATGGGCGGCGGCACCTGGCTGGTGCGTGCCGACACCTTGCCGCTGATGTTCAGCGTCATGGGTGCGCACAACCTGCCGCGCGGTGCGCGCGTGCGCGTCAAGCTGGCCGATGTGGACCTGATGGCACTGGATGTGCGTGGCACCGTCATCGCGCACCTGGACGCCGAAGGCCAGGGCGCTGGCACGGATGAGGCCGAACAAGAGGCCGAGGATGAGGACAACCTGCCTGCGGGCCCGGTGACCATCGCGGTGGACCTGAACGACAGCACGCCCCCCCATGCGCCCTGAAAAAAAACCACCGCCAGCCAAGGCGGCCCAACCGATGGCAGGCCGTTTGCAACAGACCTCCCACCGGGGCCTGAAATGGGCATTGGGCTTGTCCGTGGCCGTTCACGCGGGTTTGGTCGGTTTCCGGTTTGCGGCACCTGAGGCCTACAACCGTGTGTTTCAGGACACCCCGCTGGAAGTGATGTTGGTCAATGCGCGCAGCCAGGAGCGCCCCCAGGAAGCCCAGGCCTTGGCGCAGGTCCGTCTGGCTGGCGGCGGCGAGGTGCCCGAAGTGCGCATTTCCAGCTCGCCCTTGCCGCCCGCGATGAACGCCGATCCGGGCATGGACATCAGCGCAGCCCAGAAAAAAATCGAAGTGCTCAAATTGCAGCAAATGCGTTTGCTGACCCAACTCAAGGATGAGTTGGCCGTGCTCACCCGGGAGAATGCGGGCGACAAAACCGACAGCCCCGATCGCGAGGCCAAGGTGCAACGTCAGCAGCAACTGGCCCGCCAGTTGGCGCAAATCGAGCAGCGCGTGGACCAAACCCAAGGGGCGGCTCGCAAGCGCTACATCAGCCCCGCCACGCAAGAGGTGGTGTATGCGATTTACTACGACAAAATGCGCCGCACCATCGAGTACCAGGGCACCTTGAACTTCCCCGAGGCGGCAGGTGAAAAGCTCTATGGTCAACTGACCATGGTGATCACGGTGGACAGCCGGGGGCAGTTGCTCAGCACCGAGGTGGCCCGCTCGTCGGGCAATAAGTTGCTCGACGAGCGCGCGGTGGCCATCGTGCGCAATGCAGCACCGTTTGGCAACTTCAACCGAAAAATGCGGGCCCAGGCCGATCAAATCGTGGTGGTCTCGCGTTTCAACTTCTCGCGGGACGACACATTGGGCACCCGCATGTTGGCTTCCGAGCCCGCCAAGCCGTGAGTGGGTCCATGGCTTGCCCCATCAAGGCTGCTGCATGATGCGCGCTTGGGGACGCTGGTTGCTCTTGCTGGTGCTGGCCGTTGTGGCTTTGCAGCTGTTTTTTGCCCTGCGCATCGTGGCCATGAACTGGATTGCGCCCGAGTCCACCAGCTTCCAGCGCTCGCAAGCCTGGCAAATTCTCAAGCAGCAAGGCCAATTGCCTTGGCGGCAGGAATCCGTGGCGATCAAAGCCATGTCCACCAGTTTGCAACGCGCCGTGATCGCTTCAGAAGACGCCGCCTTCACCCAGCACCATGGCATCTGGTGGCAGTCGCTGGAAAAAGCCTGGGAGAAAAATGCCCGGGCCAAAGCGCAAGCCGAAAAACGCGCCCAGCGTCAACCGGACAAACCTGTGGACGTGAAAATCGTGGGCGGCTCCACCATCACCCAGCAGCTGGCCAAAAACCTGTTTTTGTCGGGTGAGCGCACGCTGCTGCGCAAGGGCCAGGAGATGGTGTTGGCCCTGACGCTGGAGGCCTTGCTCAGCAAAGAGCGGATTTTGGAGATCTACCTCAACAGCGTGGAGTGGGGCGAGGGCGTGTTCGGTGCCGAGGCGGCGGCGCAGCACTACTTTCGCAAAAGCGCGGCCCGGCTGAACGCTTGGGAGGCCGCGCGCCTGGCGGTCATGCTGCCGCGCCCGCGTTATTTTGAAAAGCTGGCGCAATCGGCCTACCTGGCGCGGCGCGCCGAGACCATCATGGCCCGCATGAACGATGTGGTGCTGCCATGAGCCTGAGCACCCCGGCGCCTGCCAGCATCCGCATCCTGGGCATCGACCCGGGCTTGCAAACCACCGGCTTTGGCGTGATCGAGATCACCGGCTCACGCCTGCAGTACGTGGCCAGCGGCGTGATCGAGACCACGCGCAGCGAGATGGGCAACCTGCCTGCCCGGCTGAAAATCATCTACGACGGCGTGCGTGAAATCACCGCGCGTTACCAGCCCGATGTGGCCTCGGTCGAGATCGTGTTCGTCAACGTCAACCCGCAAGCGACATTGCTGCTGGGCCAGGCCCGGGGCTGCGCCGTCACGGCCTTGGTGTCGTGCGACTTGCCGGTGGCCGAGTACACCGCTTTGCAAATGAAGCAATCGGTCACCGGCCATGGCCGAGCGGCCAAATCGCAAATTCAGGAAATGGTCAAGCGTTTGCTGCAGTTGCCGGTGCTGCCCCGGCAAGACGCGGCCGATGCGTTGGGCATGGCCATCACCCACGCGCATGCCAGCCCCTCGATGAACAAGCTGGCTGCGCAAGGCGTGCTCAGCCGCAAAACCCACGGCATGTTCCGCAGCGGGCGCAGCCACTGACGGCCTTCGATCAGTTGGGGGTATAGGCCAGGCGCACGTAAATCGGCGCAAAGGCCTCGGCCTGGGTGATCTCGATCAGGGTTTCCTTGGCCAGCTCCAGCAAGGCGATGAAGGTGACCACCAGCACTGGCACACCCAGACTCGGGTCGAACAGGTGTTCAAACTCCACAAACTTGCGCCCTTGCAGGTGCTTGAGCACGATGCTCATGTGCTCGCGCACGCTGAGCTCTTCGCGGCTGATCTTGTGGTGCTGCACCAGGTTGGCGCGCTTCAAAATGTCGCGCCAGGCCGATTGCAGCTCGTCCATGCTGACCTCGGGAAAGCGCGGTTGCAGGCTTTGCTCGATGTACACCTGGGCCTGCAGAAAGTCGCGGCCGTATTGCGGGATCACATTCAGCTGCATCGAGGCCAGCTTCATCTGCTCGTATTCGAGCAGGCGGCGCACCAGCTCGGCGCGCGGGTCTTCGGCCTCTTCGCCCTCGGCCACTTTTTTCGGGGGCAGCAGCATGCGCGACTTGATCTCGATCAGCATGGCCGCCATGAGCAGGTATTCGGCCGCCAGCTCCAGGTTGCGCTGGCGGATTTCTTCCACATAGCTCAGGTACTGGCGCGTCACGCCCGCCATGGGGATGTCGAGAATGTTGAAGTTCTGCTTGCGGATGAGGTACAGCAGCAAGTCCAGTGGGCCTTCGAAGGCCTCCAGAAACACCTCCAGCGCATCCGGCGGGATGTACAGGTCGCTGGGCATGGCAAACAGCGGCTCGCCATACAAACGCGCCAAAGCCACCTGGTCCACCACCGCAGGCATGGCTGCGCTGGCCGAGGCTTCTGGCAGCTGCAGGGGTTCGGGCTGGGGCGGCGTGGTGCTCACGGGGTGTCTGGACCTGAAAAGTCGGGCAGAAAAAAGGGCAGGATAGAAGTCAGGAGAGGGGTCAGGGCTGGAGCCAGTGCCGCTCAGGCCTTGGTTTGGTAGACGTAGGGCTTTTGCGCCACGCGGCCTTGCTTGAATTCGGCCTGGATGTCGCGGTCAATCGGTTTGTCCCACAGCAGTCCACGGCCTTGGCGCTGTTCGGATTCGAGCTCGGGGCGCTGGGCCTTGAGCTGGTCAATGAACTGGGTCGTGTCGGAGCTGTAATCGGGGCGGCGAAAAATGGACATGGTGGGCAATCTGTGCGGGGCATTAACAAAGGGTTTTGGCAGCCCCAGAAGACCACCAAAACCTGATTGGCACCATTTTAACGGGCCGGGTCTGCGCTCAGGCTGACGGCCAGGGCCAGGCTGCTGTTCAGGTCGGGCTGCAGATGCTCTTTGACATGTTCCAGCAGGCCACTGCGCTGGGCCATGTCCAGCGGCTGGTGCGTCAGGCCGCACACGATCAGCTGCACCTGTTTCTTGCGGCAGGTCTCGATCAGGTTCATCAGTGCGTCCGCGCCCGAGGAGTCGATGTAGATCACGTTTTTCAGGTCCAGCACCAGCGTGGGCGTGCTGATTTTGTCCTCGATGGCCTCGACCAGCTTCACGGCCCCGAAAAACAGCGCACCGTACAGGCGCCAGGCCTGCACCCGGTGCTCGAAACCGGCCAGACCCGGCTGCTCGATACGTGTCACGCCCTCGCAGCGTGTCAAGCTGGAGATGCGGTAGATGAAAGTCAGGCAGGCTGCGATCAGCCCGACCTCGACCGCCACCGTCAGGTCAAACACCACGGTGAGGAAAAACACCGCCAGCAAGGTGATGCGGTAGGGCATGCGGTACTGGCGCAGGTGCATGAATTCGCGCCATTCACCCATGTTCCAGGCCACAAACATCAAGATCGCTGCCAGCGCGGCCAGCGGAATGTGCCCGGCCAGGGGCGCAGCCACCAGCACCACGGCCAGCAAGGTCAGCGCATGCACCATGCCCGAAATCGGGGTGGTGCCGCCGCTTTTGATGTTGGTCACCGTGCGGGCAATGGTGCCGGTGGCGGGCATGCCGCCAAAAAACGGCGTGACGAAGTTGGCCACGCCTTGCGCCATCAGCTCCTGGTTGGGGTTGTGGCGGTCGCCGATCATGCCGTCGGCAATGCGGGCGCACAACAGCGATTCAATCGCCCCCAACAGCGTCAAGGTCAAGGTCGGCATGAGCAAAAAGCGGGCGCTGTCCCAGCTGAACTCGGGCCAGGCAAAGCCGGGCAAGGACGAGGGGATGCCGCCAAACTTGCTGCCAATCGTCTCCACGGGCAGGCTCAGCAGCCAGGTGACCAAGGTGGCAAACACCAGCGCCACAATCGAGCCGGGCACCATGCTGACCCAGCCGTACCGCGTGTCCATCAAGCGGCGGCTCATGCGCAACCAACCCACCACCAAGGACAAGGACGCCAAGGCCAACAGCAAGGCGGCCAGGTTGGCCGTGTGCAGGTTCAGCCACAGGGTGTTCAGGATGCCAAAGAAATCGGCCGGCATGGTGGCCACTTTCAGGCCCAGCAAATCCTTGATTTGTGACAGCATGATCAGCACTGCGATGCCGTTGGTGAAACCGATCACCACCGCCACCGGGATGAAGCGTATCAGCGTGCCCAGACGGAACAAGCCCATCAAAAACAGCAGCACGCCCGACATGGCGGTGGCCAAGATCAGGTTGGCCAGGCCATAGCGCTCGACGATGCCGTAGACGATCACGATGAAGGCCCCGGCTGGTCCACCGATTTGCACCCGGCTGCCGCCGAGCGCCGAGATCAGAAAACCCGCAATGATGGCGGTGAACAGACCCGCCTCGGGTTTGAGGCCGGAGGCGATGGCAAAGGCCATGGCCAGTGGCAGGGCCACCACCCCGACTGTGAGGCCTGCGCCCACGTCTTGGGTCAAGCGCTCACGGTTGTAGCCGTGCAGGCTGTCGAGCAAACGGGGACGAAACAAATGCGTGGCCTGCATCCAGTTCATGGGTGTCTTGTATTTGTTTTTCTGAACAAATTATGCGGCATGCTTGCGCAGGTCGGTCAACAAGGGGCGCAGGCATAAAACCCAGAGCAGGGCCGCCAAAGGCACCGTGGTGATGTAACCCCAGTACTTGAAACCCAGCGCCCCCGTCAGCCCGCCCAGAAAAAAGCCCAGCACCAGGGCCAACTGCACCCGCAGGCGTTGGCGGTTGGCTCGCACGGGGGAGCCGGGCTGGCTGCGGTTCATGTACACAAGTTTGCCCAGCTCGATGCCCAGGTCCGTCACCAGCCCGGTGATGTGGGTGGTGCGGATTTCGGCTTTGGAAATTTTGGTGATGACCGCGTTTTGCAGGCCCATGATGAAGCACAACAGGACCACTGTGACCGGCACAAACAGCTGCGACCAGGCCGCAATGGCCGCCCCAAACAGCCCAAACACCAGCAAGGCCCCGGATTCGAGCAGCAACGGCAAGCTGTAGCTGCTGCGCAGCTGCTGGCGCAAGCCCCAGTTGACCAGCACGGCAGTGCACATGGCCCCGGCCACAAAGGCCATCAAGCAAACGATGCCTGCCAGCGCGAGGGCGATGTTGCCCAATACCAGATCATCGGCCACCGAGGACACGATGCCGGTCATGTGCGAGGTGTAGCTGCCCACCGCCAAAAAACCGCCTGCGTTGGTGGCCCCGGCCACAAAGGTCAGCACCAAGCCCAGCCGCAGATTGGCCTCAGGGCTTCGCTGCACATCGGTCCATCCGTGGATCAGGGGGAACATGTGCAGTGTGCTCGTGTGCGGCTATTTCAGTGGATGCGCATGCCGGGTTGGGCACCCGGCCAGGGCTGCAGCACGTAAATGCCCGCGTCCGCCTTGTCGTCGGCATGGCTGGCGGCCAGCACCATGCCCTCCGACACACCAAACTTCATCTTGCGCGGCGCCAGGTTGGCCACCATCACGGTCAGCTTACCGATCAGGTCTTCGGGCTTGTACATGCTGGCGATGCCACTGAACACGTTGCGCATGCGGCCTTCGCCCACGTCCAGCGTCAGGCGCAGCAGCTTGACCGAGCCTTCGACCGGTTCGCAGTTCACGATCTGGGCAATGCGCAGGTCCACTTTGGCGAAGTCGTCGATGGAGATGGTGGGGGCGATCTCCTCGCCGCCAGGGATGAGCTTGTCTTCGACCACGGCGGGCTGCTCGAACAGGGCTTCGAGTTGTTCGGGCGTGACGCGCTGCATCAGGTGCTGGTAGGCGTTGATGGTGTGGCCCGCGCCCAGCAGCTGTTGTGCTTGTGCAAAGGTGAAGGGCGCGACGTTCAAGAAGGCCTCGACTTGCGCCGCCAAGGCCGGCAGCACGGGCTTGAGTTGCAGGCTGAGCAAGCGGAAGGCTTCGATGCAGGTGCTGCACACGTCGTGCAAGCGGGCGTCTTGGCCTTCTTGTTTGGCCAGGTCCCAAGGTTTGTTTTGGTCCACATAGCTGTTGACCTTGTCGGTCAGCAGCATGATTTCGCGCAGCGCTTTGGCGTATTCGCGTTCGTCGTAAAGCGCGGCAATGGTCGGCGCAGCGGCTTGCAAGGTCGTCAGCAAGGCTTGGCCGTCGGCGCTCACGGGGCCGAGTTGGCCGCCAAAGCGCTTGGCGATGAAGCCGGCCGAGCGCGAGGCGATGTTCACAAACTTGCCGATCAGGTCGGAGTTGACCCGCGCCATGAAGTCTTCGGCGTTGAAGTCGATGTCTTCGTTGCGGGCCGAGAGTTTGGCCGCCAGGTAGTAGCGCAGCCACTCGGGGTTCATGCCCAGGCTCAGGTACTTGAGCGGGTCCAGGCCCGTGCCGCGGCTCTTGCTCATTTTCTCGCCGTTGTTCACGGTGAGGAAGCCGTGAACGAACACGCTGTTGGGCGTTTTGCGGCCACTGAAATGCAGCATGGCCGGCCAGAACAGCGTGTGGAAGGTGACGATGTCTTTGCCGATGAAGTGGTACTGCTCCAGCGCGGGGTTGGCCATGTAGGCGTTGTAGTCTTCCCCGCGCTTGTCCAGCAGGTTTTTCAGGGACGCCAGGTAGCCCACAGGCGCGTCGAGCCAGACATAAAAGTACTTGCCCGGCGCGTCGGGGATTTCGATGCCGAAGTAGGGCGCGTCGCGCGAGATGTCCCAGTCGCCCAGGCCTTCGCTGGTCGTGCCGTCGGGGTTGGTGCGCACCGAAAACCACTCTTTGACCTTGTTGGCCACCTCGGGCTGCAGCTTGCCGTCTTGGGTCCACTGGCTCAAAAAGTCGACGCAGCGCGGGTCGGACAG
The DNA here is from genome assembly GCF_017848645.1 of Limnohabitans sp. Lineage (GTDB taxonomy): Bacteria > Pseudomonadota > Gammaproteobacteria > Burkholderiales > Burkholderiaceae_C > Limnohabitans_A. The sequence goes on from NZ_JAFEIF010000041.1 coordinate 98,182, forward strand.
CTTGAAAAAGAAGTGCTCCGAGGTTTTCAGCTCCGGCTTGGCACCCGACAGGGCCGAAAACGGGTTGATCAGGTCGGTGGGCGCGTAGACCGCGCCGCAGCTCTCGCAGTTGTCGCCATACTGGTCTTTGGCGTGGCACTTGGGGCACTCGCCTTTGATGAAACGGTCCGGCAAAAACATGTTCTTTTGCGGGTCAAAGAACTGCTCGACCGAGCGGACCTCGATCAGCGAGCCGCCATCGGCCGCCGAAATGTCGCGCAGGTCACGGTAAATCTGGCGGGCCAACTCGTGGTTTTCTGGCGCATCAGTGCTGTGCCAGTTGTCAAACTGGATATGAAAGCCGTCTAGATAGGGCTTGCGGCCGGCCGCGATGTCGGCCACGAACTGCTGGGGCGTTTTGCCCGCCTTTTCGGCGGCGATCATGATGGGCGCGCCGTGCGTGTCGTCGGCGCCCACAAAATTGACCTGACTGCCCTGCATGCGCTGGAAACGCACCCAGATGTCGGCCTGGATGTATTCCATGATGTGGCCGATGTGGAAGTTGCCGTTGGCGTAAGGCAGGGCGGTGGTGACAAAAAGCTGGCGGGGCGCGTTGGGGGCAGACATGGGGCAAAACCTTCAAGACAAGGGGGCGATTTTATAGGGAGGACCCCCTGTGGGCTGGCCATCGGCTCTGCGACAATCCCAATTTATGAATCACAACCCCTTTTGGACGCCCGAGGAAGTTGAATTTCTGGACCAATTTTTGTTCAGGGATGACGCTCCAGAACATTGCATGGACGTGACCATGCTCGATGGTTACCTGACTGCGGTGGTTTCTGGCCCTGAACTGATCATGCCCAGCGAGATGCTGCGCTGGGTCTGGGACACCGAAAACGGGCAAGAAGGCGCTCATTTCAAAGACCAGGCCGAAGCCGAAAAGGTCATGGGGCTGATCATGAAGCAATGGAACGCCATTGCACAAACATTGACCGAGTTGCCCGAGCTTTATGAGCCTCAAATTTACGAGCGTGAATTGGACGATGGAACCCATGTGCCGATCATTGATGAGTGGTGCATGGGCTACCACCACGGCATCAGCATTGGTGGTAAAGCTTGGGACACCTTAATGCTGGAACAACCAGAACTGCTGAGCACGGTGCTGTTGTATGGTTCTCCAGATGGCTGGGCTGCCTTGGAGCGCTTGAATCAGGACGATTCCGAACACCAATCCGCAGCGGACGGCTTGGGCGACACAGTCCGCCAAGTGCACGCTTATTGGCTGGTCCAACGCAGACAACAAAAAGTCAGCGGCCAAGTGCAGAGCCCCATTCGTGGCGCCAACACCCCGCTCCAGCCCGTGCGGCGCGATGGCCCTAAGCTGGGTCGAAATGATCCCTGCCACTGCGGCAGCGGACGCAAGTACAAGCACTGTCACGGGGCGAATTGAGCGATTGCCTGAACGCACGGAAGGAAAGACATGCACCACCTCATCAACTTCAAAAATTTCTCGGATGCCCAGATTGAGTTGTTAAACCCAGTGACATTGCTCATTGGGCGCAACGGGGCCGGCAAGAGCAATGTGATTGAAGGCGTAGAGCTCTTAGCCGAATTGGCGCAAGGGCGGTCCTTGCATGAAATCAGCGACGTGGGTCGCGGCGGAGGCAGCACATTTGAAATTCGGGGGGGGTTGAGGAATTGCCCTCGAAGAGAGCATGCGGGTTATGACCCGATCAATGAATTGATAGATCCTGGGCAACTGACATTGAAGTTCACCGCGCATGTCAAAGGTCTGCCTGTCGAGTACACCATCAGTGTCGCCGCAGGCAATTCACCTCACATCGTTGAAGAGAGACTGATTTGGGGCGAGCGAACGCTTTTTGCAACAGCGGGACGATTTACCCGTGAAAGTGACGACATCATTCAGGTCCAATTTGATAATTTCGCAAAGGGTAGCAAGAAGCCCATCCGTGCATTGACGGCGCAGGTTTCAACTTTGTCGCGGTATGAAACATTGCCGACATCCAATAACAAGACGTCGGATCAAGCTTTGTTCGTAGTGAATGGCATCCGTAACCATTTAAAACATGCCTATGTTTTCGATCCGCACCCCAAGCGCATGCGTGACTACGAAAACATTGGCCAAACCCAGCTTTTCCGTGACGGGGCAAATTTGGCTTCGGTGCTTTATGGTTTGAAGCTATTGGCTGATACGGATGTTTCACCAGAAGATTTGAAAAAGAATCCTATGGTGTCAGTTGTTCGGCAACACAATGCGAGAGCATCATTCGATTTGATTTTGCAGAGAATTCGGCAATTGCCAGAGGACTCTTTCACGGATTTTGTTTTCGAAAAAACCAGTTTGGGCGAGGTCGGTTTGGGTTTTCGATACAGCGATCAATCGGTGCTCAGTTCGCGCCAAATGTCAGACGGCACATTGCGAGCCTTGGCCATCTTGACGGCCTTGGAAACTGTGCCAACAGGCTCACGTTTGGTTGTTGAAGAAATTGACAATGGCATCCACCCAGCCCGCGTAAAGGTGCTCATGGACGCTGTCTGGGAGACCGCAGAGCGTCGCAAGCTCAATGTATTGGCCACCACACACAACCCCGCCACCCTTGATCAACTCAGTGATGAGCAAATCAAATCGGTGGTGTTGTGCTTCTATGACCCCGCTGTGGGCGCATCCCGGTTGCTCCCTATTCCAGACCTCCCGGCTTCTGAGTCAATGCTGGAGCAAGGGCGTTTGGGGGAGTTGATGACCCAGCAGGTGCTGGAAAAACACGTGCAACCGGGCTTTGCTGAACAGCGAGCCGAGCGCGGATTGCAATGGCTCCAAAAAATTCAAGAGGCCAACAGAAAGTTTGTGCTGTGAGCAAGCAGGCCAAATCCAATCCATCGGTGAGTGTTGTGCGCTTGATTGTGGTGGACACTTCTTATTTGTTAGAACTGTTTCAAGTGCCCGATTGCAGCAGTGATCGCGCTTACGTCCCGATTTTTCAACGGTTTGAAAATGCCCGACGTATGACCGATCAGTTGCAGGTGCCTTTGCCTGTTTTGTTTGAGTTGGGTAACCATGTCGCAGATGTGAAAAATGGACAAGAGAGAAGACGCTTGTCCGCCATGTTGGTGGAGACCGTAGACATCTGGCTCTCGGGCGAAACACCTTTGACGATTGTCTCGTCCATGAACGATGCCAGAACCGTTCAGGACTTCCGTGATGCGGTCACGGGATTGACCCAAGAATTTAAAACCTTGGCCCCTGATCGCCAAGGTTTGACCAATGCGGCCATTGCACTGGAAGCCAAAAAATTGCGTGACAAGCACAAAAACAGCTCATTGAAAACATACCTGGTTCACATCTGGACCACCGACAAAAAATTAAAAGCACTTGAACCCGACGCCGAGGCCAATGCCTTCGTTGGTGTTTGATGCTGTGCTGAAAGAAAACCTATGCCCGAAATCGTCTTCAAAGGCAAAGAATATGTGTACAACCACCACCTGACAGTGCCTTATCGGCCGCTGGTGGTGGACAAGGCCAAAGGGATCGGGCCGGGGGACTTGAACAGCAGCCTGGTCATTCACGGGGACAACCTGCACGCGCTCAAGGCCTTGCTGCCGCGCTATGCGGGCAAGGTGGATTTGGTGTTCATTGACCCGCCTTACAACACCGGCAACGAGGGCTGGTGCTACAGCGACGGGGTGAACAGCCCCATCATGAAAGAGTGGCTGAGCACCAACCCGGTGGACGGCGAGGACATGCTGCGGCACGACAAGTGGCTGTGCATGATGTGGCCGCGTCTGGTTCTGCTGCGTGAGCTGATGGCGGACAACGGCTCGATCTGGATCACGCTGGATGACAACGAGGTGCACCACGCCCGTGACATGCTGGACGAAATTTTGGGTGCTGATAATTTTGTGGCGACTTGCATTTGGCAGAAGAATTACGCCCCCAAGGGAACAGCTCAGTTTTTCAGCGAAGACCATGACTATGTACTGGTCTATGCCAAAGACAAGAAGATTTGGCGGCCGAATTTGTTGGAACGCACCGAGGACATGGATGCTCGCTATTCCAATGCCGATAACGACAAGAATGGCCCTTGGAAGTCGAGCGATTTGTCGGCTCGTAACTTTTACAGCGAAGGCACTTACTCGATTGTTTGCCCAAGCGGGCGGGTGATTGATGGCCCCCCGCCGGGAAATTACTGGCGCGTCAAAGAATCTAAATTCAAAGAAATGGACGCTGAAGGTCGTATTTGGTGGGGTGAGTTTGGAAACAATGTGCCATCTATCAAGCGTTATCTTTCCGAAGTCAAACAAGGCCGCACCCCCCAAACCCTCTGGTTTTACGATGAAGTCGGTCACACCCAAGACGCCAAGAAAACTCTGATCGAAATGGGCATGCTCAAGGGCGAAGAGTCCACCATCACGCCCAAGCCGGTGGCTTTGCTGGAGCGCATTTTGGAGCTGGCCAGCCATCCCGAATCCATCGTGCTCGACAGCTTTGCCGGCAGTGCCACCACCGCCCACGCCGTGCTCAAAGCTAACGCCAAAGACAACGGCAACCGCCAGTTCATTCTTGTGGAGGGCGAGGACTATGCCGATCGCCTGACCGCCGAGCGGGTGCGCCGCGCCATCCAGGGTTATGCCTGGGTGGGCACGCAGCGCGAAACGCTGCTGGAAGAAAAGATCAATTTCACCCAGTTCAAAAAAGCCGCCGACTGGTTGGCCAAGGTCGAGGCGATCAAACAGCGCGAGGGTTTTGTTGAGGAATCGACACAACTCACACTGCTGCGACCTGGGGCAGAAATTCAAATGGGCATCCCTATGCAAGATGCGACATTGAAAAATACAGGTCAAAAGCGTTTTGACAAGATCAACGTGGAGCTGAAAGACGGCTTGCTGCGGGTGGAGGGCGAAAAGAAAGTCTCTGAACGCGCCGAAGGCCTGGGCGGCGAGTTCACCTATTGCACGCTGGGCGATCCGCTCAACATCGAGAAGATGCTGTCCGGCGAAAACTTGCCCGCGTTTGAGGCCTTGGGGGCCTGGCTGTTCCACACCGCCACGGGCGGCACCTTGCCACCCACCCCCAAAAAAGCCCCGCGCTTTTATCTGGGCGAGGCGGCCGATGCCCATGTTTGGCTGGTCTATGAGCCGAACCTGGCCTTCCTCAAGTCGACCGAGGCGGCGCTCAACCTGAGCCGGGCGCAGGCCTTTGCCCAGTGGGGCGCGGACAAGGGCGATGGCAAAAAACACCTGGTGTTTGCCCCGGCCAAGTATTTGAGCAACAAGCAATTGGCCGAGAACCGCATGGACTTTGCGGCGCTGCCCTTTGCTTTGCTCAGGGGGTGGTGAAATGGCTTTTTCTCAGAGTACGAAGCTGCAGTTAGACAAGTTTACGCAAGCCCTGGCGACGCTGAAAGAAACGGCTCAGGACAGTGAAGACCGCAAGACACGCGATTCGCTGTTGCTGCGCTTTGTCTACACGTTTGAAATGGCTTGGCAAGCCATGCGGGCCGTGCTGCAGGACAAGGGGGATGTGGAAACCCCGAGGGTGGCGTTTGCCGCGTTGGAGACGGCATTCAAGATGCGCTACATCACTGATGAGTCCTTGTGGGATCGCTTGCGCAAAGGGCGCAATGGGGTGAGCCATGCCTACGACGAAGACATGGCCATCGGCCTGGCCGCCATGGTGCGCTTGGATGCCATCCCGGAGTTCGAGCGTGTGCTGGCGCATCTGCAGGCGCAAGCATGACGGCCGTGGTTTCCAATGCGGTGATCGACTTTGGCTTGGGGCCGGAACTCACGCTGCAACTGCATGAGGTGTTTGGACGCTTTGTGGGGTTGGAGCGCGTGTGGGTGTATGGATCGCGCGCCCGGGGCGACCATCGCCCGGCGTCGGACATTGATCTGATGGCGGATGCGCCCGATTGGAGCGCACAGGACTTCACCGCGCTTTGGGCGGCTGTGGACGATTTGCGTTCGCTCAGAGGCATTGATTTGAGCCATTGGCAATCGACTTTGAGCGATGGCTTCAGGCAGCAGGTGGAAAAAGACCGGCAGGTCTTTTGGCAGCCGCGCCGAGCCGCGGTGAGCTTGCCCCGTGCACTGGGGTTTGACGATCTGAAAGACTTTCAGGCCAAGTCACTGCTCAAGCTCGATGCCTATTTGGCCGAGTTGCGCAGCGCCCGCGCCGATTCTGATCAGGCTTTGGCGGCCATGGCGCAGGTCAAGGCCATGGAGAAGATGAGCGATGCCAAGCAGTCCCTGGCCGATTTCCCCAAGTCGGCTTGGCAGGCCTTGCACGACGCGCGTGCTTTGCCAGAGGCCTATGCCGAGCGCCCGCATTCCAGCCGCTTTGACGGGGCTGGCCGGGCCATTCCGAATGTATGCCTGAAGGTGCCCACGGGCGGCGGCAAGACGCTGCTGGCTGCGGCCAGCGTGGGAAAGGTGTTTGAGGGGTATTTGCGCCGGTCTACCGGCCTGGTGCTGTGGGTGGTGCCCAACGAGGCGATTTACCGCCAGACCCTCAAGACGCTGTCCAATCGCGACCACCCTTACCGGCAAATGCTCAACGTGGTCGGGGCAGGGCGGGTGAAGATTTTGGAGAAAGACTCGCCGCTGTCGCGCCTGGATGTGGAAAGCCACTTGTGCGTGATGGTGCTGATGCTGGCTTCGGCGGCGCGGCAGTCCAAGGAGACGCTGCGATTTTTCCGGGACCGGGGCAATGTGCAGGGCTTTTTGCCGTTCGAGGACGACATCGAGGCCCATTGGGCCTTGCTGGCCGATGTGCCCAACCTGGATGTGTATGGCAGTGTTTGGGCTGACGGATCGGGCAAGGATTCGGGCGGTATGCAGGCGCGCCAAAAGGGCAGCATTGTCAAAAGCTCGTTGGGCAATGTGATGCGGCTTGTGCGCCCGATGGTGGTGATTGACGAAGGGCACCACGGCTACACCGACAACGCTTTGCGCACCATTGACGGGTTCAACCCGTCCTTCATGCTGGAGTTGTCGGCCACGCCGCGTGTGGTAGAGGCGGGCGCGTCAGGCAGCAAAGCGGCGGGTGCGGTGTCGGGTTCCAACATTTTGGTGGACGTGCGCGGCACCGATCTGGATGCCGCCGAGATGATCAAGCTGCCCATTCATGTGGACGTGCGCGCTTGGGCCGACTGGCAAAGCTGCTTATCGGCCAGCGTGGACCAACTCAATGCGCTGGCCCGACAGGCCGAGGTGCTGCAGGGCGAGACGGCGCGCTACATTCGGCCGATTTTGCTGGTGCAGGTGGAGCGCACGGGCAAGGACCAGATCGATTCAGGCTTCATCCATGCCCAGCATGTGCGCGAGTTTTTGGCGCAGATGGGCTTTGCCGAGACCCAAATTCGCGAAAAAACCAGCGACAAGGACGAATTGGGCGACGAGGATTTGCTCTCGCCCACCTCGCAGGTGCGGGTGATCATCACCAAGCAGGCCTTGCAAGAGGGCTGGGATTGCCCCTTTGCCTATGTGCTGTGTTCGCTGGCAGCCAGCAAGGGCAAGCGGGCGCTCACGCAATTGGTGGGGCGGATTTTGCGGCTGCCCCATGTGGCCAAAACGGGGCATGAAGCGCTGGACGCTTGTTATGTGTTTTGCCATGACATTCAGACCGGCGAGGTGGTCAAGGCCATCAAGCAGTCGCTGGAGACTGAAGGCATGGGCGACTTGGCCATGGCGGTGCGCGGCAATGGTGGTTCGGGGCCGGATGCCCCGCAGGTGCGCCAATTGACGCGGCGCGAGGGACTGGCGCATTTGCGTTTGTTTTTGCCCACCGTGACATGGGCCGAGCCTGGCCAGCCCCGGCGCAAGCTGGTGTACGAGAGCGATGTGCTGGCCCGCGTGCCCTGGCAAGACCTGAACCCCGATACCTTGGCGGTGGGCTGGAAACCCAGTCAGTCGCTGCGCATGTCGGGCAGCGAGGCCCGCTTGATGGTGGATTTGACGGTGTTGCAAGACGTGCAGGCTCCGTTGCGCCGGGCGCGCAGCGATTCGGCCGAAGCCCTGACTTTGGACCGTGGGCAGCTGGTACGGGCTTTGGTCGATATTGCCCCCAATCCCTGGCTGGTGTGGGGCTGGGTCGATGCGGTGGTGCAGCGCTGTTTGCAGACCTGGGCCGAATCGGCGGTGGCAGCGTCGGCGGCCACGTTGATTGAGCGGTTGCGGGTTGAGCTGCAGGCCTGGCGTGACGAGATGGCACAGCAGGTGTTTGAGGGGTTGACGGCACAAGGGCGCATCGAGTTTCGTTTGCGGGCGGATGCCACCGATTACGAATTGCCCAGCCACGACGAATGGCTGCAAACCGGCAAGGCCCACAAGCTCACCCGCAGCGATGGTTTGACCGATGTACAAAAGAGTCTGCTTGTGCCTGCCTTGCAAACGCCCGATATGAATGACTTTGAGGCGGCTTTTGCAGGCTATCTGGACGAGCAGGCCGCCTTGCGCTGGTGGCACCGCAATGTGGCCAAAACCCAATACGGCTTGCAAGGCTGGCGCAGGCACAAGGTTTACCCAGACTTCGTGTTCGGCTTTTTGAGCGAGGGCAACGAAGCCCGCCTGGTGCTCATGGAAACCAAGGGCCTGCACCTGGACAACGAGGACACGGACTACAAACAAGCGCTTTTGGACCGGCTGACAGAGGCTTTTTGCGATGAACGCTTTGCGCAGGCGGGTGACTTGGCGCTGGAACAAGATGGCCGCACGCAACTCGAATGCGGCTTAGTTTTTGACCGCGCATGGCGTGCGGACATCGACCGACGCTTTTTTGGGCACAACTGAAGCCCGTTAGACTTCAAACCAATTTTTTTCAATAAAGAGACCCATGGCGACCACCGAACAACTCCTCCAAGCCCTGCAAGCCGTCATTGACCCGAACACGGGCAAAGATTTTGTTTCCACCAAAACCCTGAAAAACCTGCAAGTCGAAGGCGGCGATGTCGCCTTTGACGTGGAGCTGGGCTACCCGGCCAAGAGCCAGATTCCCGGCATTCGCCAGGCCTTGATTGCCGCCGCCAAAGGCGTGGCGGGTGTGTTCAACGTGTCGGCCAACGTGACCAGCAAGATCACGGCGCACGCCGCCCAGCGCGGTGTGGCCCTGCTGCCGCAGGTCAAAAACATCGTGGCTGTGGCCTCCGGCAAGGGTGGCGTGGGCAAAAGCACCACCGCCGTGAACCTGGCCCTGGCGCTGGCGGCCGAGGGGGCCAAAGTGGGCCTGCTGGACGCCGACATTTACGGCCCCAGCCAGCCCATGATGATGGGCATCGAAGGCCGCCCCGAGAGCGAAGACGGCCAGACCATGGAGCCGCTGGAGAACTACGGCGTGCAAGTCATGTCGATTGGCTTCCTGGTCAACGCCGACGAAGCCATGATCTGGCGCGGCCCCATGGCCACCCAGGCGCTGGAGCAGCTGCTGCGCCAGACCAACTGGAAAGAACTCGACTATTTGATCGTGGACATGCCCCCGGGCACGGGCGACATCCAGCTGACGCTGAGCCAGCGCGTGCCCATGACGGGCGCGGTGATCGTGACCACCCCGCAGGACATTGCCCTCTTGGACGCCAAAAAAGGCGTGAAGATGTTCGAGAAAGTCGGCGTGCCGATTTTGGGCTTGGTCGAAAACATGGCGGTGCATGTGTGCACCAATTGCGGCCATGTCGAGCACATCTTTGGCGCTGACGGCGGCAAGAAAATGGCCGCTGAATACGGCATGGATTACCTCGGCGCACTGCCGCTGGACATGCAAATTCGCCTGCAGGCCGACAGCGGCAAGCCCACCGTGGTCTACGACCCCGACGGCGAAGTGGCCCAGATTTACAAAGCGGTAGCCCGCCAGGTGGCGGTCAAGATCGCGGCCAAGGCCAAAGACTTCTCGTCCAAGTTCCCGACCATCAAGGTCAGCAAGGACACCTGAGCGCCAAGTCACGGCCGCCCGGCCAGGCAGCCGGGCGGGCCGTGAACCCTGGGTTTCTTGGGATACCCACTGTAAAGAGTCCATAGGTATTCGTTGTTATCATGCGTCCAGTATCAAAGGCGTCATGTGAAATACCTCCTTTTACCCATTTTTTGGATTCGTCAAACGCTTCAGCGCTGGCCTTTGTGGTGGCTGGGCCTCCTTTTGGCGGGCGTTTGCCTGTGGGTGGTGCTCTACACCTACCAGGCCAGCGAGCGTATGGTGCGCCAATACGCCACCGAAAGTGCGCAGGCCCATGCCGTGAGCCTCACGCAATTTCGCAATTTCTACACCGATCAGATCGTGCCCCGCGCCATGGAGGCGGGCGTGCATGTGACGCACGACTATAAAAATCGGAAAAATACACTGCCTTTGCCTGCCACCTTGACGCTGGATTTGGGGCATTACCTGTCCAAGGTGGATGGCGGCACCCAGGTGCGGCTGTACAGCGAAAAGCCCTTCCCTTGGCGCGTGCAAGAGCGTCAACTCGATGACTTTCAACGCCAGGCCCTGCAGCATCTGAAAGAAAAGCCGGATGTGCCTTTTGTGCGCGAGGAGATCCTCAACGGCGAGCGGGTATTGCGCTACGCCCAAGCCGACCGCATGACGCTGCGCTGCGTGGCCTGCCACAACAGTTACCCCAGCTCACCCCGCACCGACTGGAAAACCGGCGATGTGCGTGGCGCCCTGGAGGTGGTGCTGCCCGTCTCGCAGTGGCAAACCACCAGCACTGGCATCCTCAACCGCACCTTTGTGGTCCTGTTGGCGGTGCTCTTTTTGGGTCTGCTGCTGGTGTGGTGGACGGTGCGGCGATTCCGCCAGGCCTTGCTCACGTCGCGCAAATTGTCGACCGAGCGGCGTGCGGCGATTGAGCAGCTGAGCGAAGAAATCAACGAGCGCAAGCAAATAGAGCGGCAAATGCGCTTGAGCGAAAGCAAGTTGCAAAGCATTTTCAAGTCGGTGCCCGAGGCCATTGTGGTGGCCGATGCCCAAGGTTTGATCGTGCAGTGCAATGCCGCCACCGAGGCCATCTTCGGTTACACCTCCGAGGAGCTCAACGGCCAGAAACTGGACATGCTGATGGGACCCGAGGATGGGGGGCGGCATGACGATTACATGCAGACCTACCAACGCACGGGTGAAAAGAAGATCATCAACCAGCCGCGCGTGCTCCATGGTCGTCGCAAAGATGGCCAATTGTTCTCGCTGCGCCTGACCATCAGCGAGATGCGGGTGGACGAGGAGGTGCATTTTGTCGGGGTGATGCAGGACTTCACGGCCATTGAAAATGCCCAGCGGATGCTCATCGAGGCCAAGGAAAAGGCAGAGCAGGACAACCGCATGCGCGGTGAATTCCTGGCCAACATGAGCCATGAAATCCGCACCCCCATGAACGGCATCGTGGGCATGACCGAACTGGCCATGGACACCCAGGACAAGGCGGCGCAAAAGGAATACCTGACTCTGGCGCGCGACTCGGCCAACCACTTGCTGCACATCATCAACCAGATTCTGGATTTTTCGAAAATCGAAGCCCAGGCGTTGGAGCTGGAGCTGCTCAAGGTCAGTCCGGGTCAATTGATCCACGACACCAGCCGTTCCCTGGAGCAGTTGGCCCGTGTCAAGGGCATCGATCTGCAGGTGGACATTTCAGCGGCGGTGCCCGAATGGGCCTGGATGGATCCGGTGCGCATGCGCCAGGTCTTGACCAACCTGATTGGCAATGCCATCAAGTTCACCGAAGTCGGTGCGGTCACCGTGGCCGCGCAAGCCGTGCCCGGCCAGGACGCGGACCACTGCGTGTTGCGCATCAGCATCACCGACACAGGCATTGGTTTTGATCCGTCTCGCACGGCGGCGCTGTTCAGCCCCTTCACCCAAGGCGATGGCTCGGTCACGCGCTCGTTCGGGGGCACGGGCCTGGGCCTGGCCATCACCCGTCGACTGGTGCATTTGATGGGCGGTGAAATCAGCGCCAACGGGCAGCCCGACCTGGGCGCTTGCTTCACAGTGACCTTGCCGGTCGAAAAAACCAGTTTGGATGCCGACGACCAAAGCGCAGCATCTGGCCAGACCTCGGACCTGAGTTTGAGCCCGGTTTACCAAAAACCGATCTCGGTGTTGCTCGTGGAGGACCACGACATCAACCGCAAGCTGGCCGAGATCATGCTGCAGCGCATGGGTTACCGTTACGTCTCTGCCTGTGATGGTTTGCAGGCGCTGGATGTGCTGGAGAAAGACCGATTCGACGTGGTCCTGATGGACGTGATGATGCCGGTCATGGATGGCATCACCGCCCTCAAGCTGCTGCGTGAGCGGGAGGCTGAACAAGGCCGAAGAACCCGCGTCCTCATGGTCACGGCCCACGCCATGACCGGTGACCGTGAGCGTTTCCTGGGGGCGGGGGCGGACGGCTATGTGTCCAAGCCCATGTCACAGGCGGCGTTGCAAAAGGAAATTGAGCGGGTGCTGAATGTGCCCCATGCTGCTGAGGGCGACGCACCGAACTGATTTTTGGTTGGCTGATGAGGGCCCCCAGCGCAAGACAGCGCTGAGGGGGATTCGCTGATGCTTGGCGGCGTCAGCTTTTTTGGCCGGCCCGCATGAGTTGACCCGGCAAAGCGCCAGTGGCTTGCTGGTTTTCAAAGATGGGCTGGCCAGCCACCAAGGTGGCGATGTAGCCATCGCAGCGCTGGGTCAGGCGCCGCCCGCCTGCGGGCAGGTCGTACACCATTTCGGGGGCGTACAGGCGCAGTTTGTCGTAGTCGATGATGTTGATGTCGGCTTTCTTGCCCACTTGCAGTGTGCCCCGGTCCTGCATGCCGTAGAGGCGGGCCGTGTCATGTGTCTGGCGCTTGACCATGGCTTCCACGCTGAATGTGCCGCCCCGGGTGCGCGAACGGCTCCAGTGCGTCAACATGAAGGTGGGCATGCTCACGTCGCAGATGTAGTTGCAGTGCGCGCCGCCATCCGACAGGCTGTTGACGGTCACATCGGTCTGCAGCCATTCTTGCAGGTGGTCCAGATTGCCGTAGGAGTAGTTGAAGCTCGGGTAATAGAGCATGGCCATGCCATCGCGTTCCATCATCAGGTCATAGACGATTTCCAGGCCGCTGCGGCCCTGGGCTTGCATCATGGCCTGCACGCTTTCGCTGGCTTCGGGCTCGTAGTCCGGGTTGTCGGCCAGGCGGTAGATTTTGTGGAAGTTGCCAAACATGGTGCGCATGCGCTCGTCGGTGCGCAGGCGTTCGCCGGTCAGGATGGACTGGCGTACTTCAGGCTGGCGCAGCCGTGCGATGCGCTCGGGCCAGGGCAGCTTGGCGATCTCCAGATAGACCGGGCTCACGATGAAGGGGTGCAAGCTGCTGTGCCACGAAAACAGCAGGCCCACAGGGCGGCCGCAGATGCCGCCATACAGGGGGATGTCTTGTTGGTGGGCGTCTTTCAGGGTGCCCAGAATCTCTTTCCACAAATCGGGTGCCGGGTCGGTTTGCTGCAAGTTAAAGAGCACGGGCAGCTTGTTTTTGAGGGCCAGATTGCGCATCCACGGAATCTCGTGGTGCATGGAGATGTGGTTGGACGTCATCTGAAACACGCCGTGACCCACCTCGCCCAGCACTTGGCCCAGGGTGGAAATTTCTTCGCCCGTGGCAAAGGTGCCTGGCGGGTATTTGCGCTGGTCGTATTTGTGCAAAAAGGTGCGTGAGGTGGAAAAACCAAACGCGCCAGCCTTGAGCGCCTCGCGCACAATGGCGCACATCTCGAACAGGTCGTCCGGTGTGGTCTCATCGTGCTGGATGCCGCGTTCGCCCATCACATAGGCCCGCACGGCCGAGTGGGGGATTTGCGTGGCGATGTCCAGGGCCTTGGGGCGGCGTGCCAGGGCATCCATGTATTCGGGAAAGCTTTCCCAATCCCACTGGATGCCTTCGGACAGCACCGCACCGGGGATGTCCTCCACGCCCTCCATGACCGAGATCAGCCAGTCGCGCTTGTCGGGCTTGACCGGGGCAAAGCCCATGCCGCAGTTGCCCATGACCACGCTGGTCACGCCGTGCGCCGTGGAGGGTGAGAGGTAGGGGTCCCAGGTGGCCTGGCCGTCGTAGTGGGTGTGGATGTCGATCCAGCCGGGTGTGACCAGGGCGCCTTGGGCGTCGAGGGTGCGGCGGGCTGGGCCTGCCTTGCCACCCACCTGGCTGATGACGCCTTGGTCGATGGCGATGTCGCCTGCTTGGGCGGGTGCGCCGGTGCCGTCAATGAGGCTGCCGCCGCGAATCACGAGATCGTGCATGGGGAAATTCCTGTGGTGATGGGGGAGAAGTTCAGTCGAGCTTGAGGTTCAGGCGTTTGATGACGGCACCCCAGCGTTCGTGGTCGCGCTTGACGATGCGGGCAAACTCTTCAGGTCCAGCACCGCTGACTTCATTGCCCTGGGTGGTGATCATTTGGCTCACCTCGGTCGATTTCAAGGCGCGGCCCATGGCGTCAGAGACTTTTTTGGCCAGGGCAGGCGACATGTTGCCAGGGGCAAAAAAGCCCTGCCAGCCCACAATGTCGATGCCCTCCACCCCAGCCTCGGTCATGGTGGGCAAGTCGGGCAGGACACTCAAGCGCTTGTCGGCAGCAACCGCCAGGAGCTTGAATCGACCCGCCTTGGCGCCCTCCACAGCGGTGGCGGTGCCGTCAAAGTAAAACTGCACATCGCCTGCCATCAGGGCCCGTGTGGCGTCTGGCGTGCCTTTGTAGGGCACATGCACCATCTGGGTGTTGCTGCGCATCATCAGCATTTCGGCATTCAGGTGCGAGGTCGAGCCCTGGCTGAAGGAGGCGAAGTTGAGTTTGCCAGGGTTGCTGCGTGCAAAGTTGAGCATGTCGCGCACCGAGTTGAAGGGCGACTCCTTGTTGACCACCAGCACTGTGGCGGAGCGGGCCACTTGGGTGATGGGCGTGAAGTCCTTGAACGGGTCGTAGGGCAGTTTGCTGTACAGATGCGGGTTCTGGGTGTGGGTGACCACGATGGTGTACAGCAGGGTGTGACCGTCGTTGGCCGCGCGTGCCACGTCCTGTGCACCGATCAGCGTTCCCGCGCCGGGCTTGTTGTCCACGACAAAGTTGCCGCCGGTGTCTTCGCTCAATTTGCGCGCAATCGTGCGGGCCAGCCCATCAGAACCAGAGCCGGCAGGGAACGGCACCACGATGCGCACGGGTTTGCCGGGTGTGGGCCACTGAGGCTCCTGTGCCATGGCCGGTGCACTGCTCACGCCCCAGGCCAAGAGCATCAGGGCCGTCAATTGCCGGCGAACTGGTTGCAGCGATTCGTTCTTGCGAAAGTTCATTTTTGTCTCCTGTTGTGGTGGTGGGATGGCTGGCCAAGGACGCCGTGATCAAAGCCGTGGGCTGTCACCTGCAGCGCATCAAAGCTCAGCTTAGAGGCTTGCAGTGTTAAAAACAATTGCAAAATAATATGAAGCAATTGACTATTTTTTATGTTGAACCTCAAACGCTTGGAACACCTGGTCGTCATCGCGCAAGAGCATTCGTTCTTGAAGGCTGCCCAGCGCTTGCACCTGACACCCCCGGCGCTGACCCGCAGCATCCAGACGCTGGAGAGCACTTTAGGTCTGGCGTTGCTCAACCGATCCCATGAGGGGGTCAGCCTCACCGATGCGGGCCAGCTCGTGGTGCAGCGGGCCAACCGTCTTTTGGGGGATGCGCAGAACCTCAAAAATGAAGCAGACCAGTTGCGCGGCGTGCAGACCGGGCAGGTGAACTTCGGGGTCGGGGTTTTTCCGGCTGCGGCTTTTTTGACGGGGGTCTTGATCCACCAGGCCCGCGAGCGTCCGGGGCTCAAAGTCCAGGTGGACATTGGCAGCTGGCAGAGGTTGTTGGGCAAGCTCGAACGCCATGAACTCGATTTTGTGGTGGCCCTGACCCAGAGCTTGCCGCCGCCGCAGGATTTTCAGATTCAAGCCTTGCCCAGCCAGCGGTTTGCTTTTTTTGTCCGAACGGGGCATCCCTTGTTGGCGATGGGCGCGGTCAGGCAGTTGGCGGCTTTTCGGACCTATGGTTTGATGGGGCCCCAGCTGCCGCGCAAGGCCCAGGAAAACCTGTGCGCTTTGTACGGCATCGAGGATGTGCAGGCCTTGCCCATGGCGCTGGTTTGTGACGAGATCCATGTGCTGCAAGCCGTGGTGGCTGCCAGTGACCATGTGTTGCTGGCCACGCACGAGGGCATGCACAGCTGTCTGACACAAGGGCGTGTGCAGGTCTTGCGCCACGTGCAGTACGCACAGGCCCAGCCAGTCGGTATTTCTGTGGTTCACCACCGCCAGCGCAGCTTGTCCCCGGCGGCGGCCTGGTTTGTCGAGTTGATCGGCCAGTCTCTGAGCGGTCAGTGGCCGCCTGAGGGCTAGCCCGCCCGATCAGACTTGCGCGGTGGTGCGCCCGGGCCCCATCAGGGTGCGGCCTTGGGCAGGATGCCCGGCCTGAAATTGACCAGCAAGGCCAGCAAAGTCAGCAAGATGCCCGCCCACTGCCAAGCGGTGATGACCTCTTGCAAGGCGAAAGCCCCTGCAGCCAGGCCGACCACCGGCACCCCCAGGCTCAAAGGCGCCACCTGGTTGGCCGGGTGGCGTTTGAGCAGACCTGTCCACAAGGCGTAAGCGATCACGGTGGCAAACCAGCCCAGGTACAGCACACTGGCCCAGCTGAGCCAGCTCACTTGCGCCAGGTGCGCCCAGCTCAAAGGCGGGTCCAGTTGCCAGCTCAGCAGCATGAAGGGCAGGATGGGCAAGGCCGAACTCCACACCACAAAGGCCACCGGGTCCAGGCTTTGGCCTGGTTTGCAGGCCTGCTGGGCTTGGCGTGCGACGATGTTGGACGCAGCCCACATGGCCGCAGCAGCCAGGTTCAGGGCCAGTCCCGCCCAGGTCACGCCCACCGATGAGCCCGCCAGGATGCCCAAACCAAAGCAGGTCAGCGCCAGGCCCCCCAGGCCCAGGCTGTACCTTTGGTGGCGGGCCAGTTTTTCTTGCAACAGGACCAGGCCGAACAGCGCCGTGAAAAACACCTGGGTTTGCATCAGCACCGAGGCCAGCGATGCGGTCATGCCCACCTTGAGCGCCAGGAACAGCAAGCCGAACTGCCCCAAGCCCTGGCACAAGCCATACAACACCACCCACTGCCAAGGGATGGCAGGCGGGCGGATGAGCAGCAGCAGTGTCAAAGCAGCCGCCATGTAACGACCAGCGCCCAGCTGCAAAGGCGTGAAGTCTTGCAGGCCGAACTTCATGGCCACAAAGTTGGTGCCCCATATGGCGATCACGCCCAAGGCTGCGAGGTAGTCTTTGGATGTGAAGGGTGAAGCAGAACTCATGCGGGCAGGTGTCTCGAAAAACCAGGCTCGCAGCCGTGTGAGAGCCAAAAAAAGCCACGGTGTGCTGAACGTGGCATCGCATGATAAGGACACGTCTGCCCAAGACCTGAGCCTTGGGCGACGCCCGCCTCAGGGTGCGTTCTTTTCCAGATCGCGCAAGCGAAAGCGCTGGATCTTGCCCGTGGCGGTCTTGGGCAACTCGGCCACAAACTCGATGAAACGCGGGTACTTGTAGGGGGCCAGGCGCTCCTTCACGAACGCCTTGACCTCGTCTTGTGTCAGGCTCTGGCCCGCCTTCAGCACGATGAAGGCTTTGGTCTTGGTCAGGCCGTCGGTGTCTTCCTTGCCGATCACGGCGGCTTCAAGAACAGCGGGGTGTTGCACCAGCGTGGACTCGACCTCAAAAGGCGATACGTAAATGCCGCTGACCTTGAGCATGTCGTCGTTGCGGCCCGCGTAGGTGTAGTAGCCGTCGGCATCACGCGTGTATTTGTCGCCGCTTTTGGTCCAGACGCCCTGGAAGGTGTCGCGGGTTTTCTCGCGGTTGTTCCAGTACATCAGGGCGCTGCTGGGGCCCTGGATGTACAGATCGCCAATCTCGTCGTGGCCAGTGACCACGCTGCCATCTTCGTTGCGCAGCTGCACTTCGTAGCCGGGTACTGCTTTGCCGGTGGTGCCGTAACGCACGTCGCCCGGGCGGTTGGACAAGAAGACATGCAGCATTTCGGTCGAGCCAATGCCGTCGATGATGTCGCAGCCAAAGTGCGCAGACCAGCGCTCGGCAATGTCGCGGGGCAGTGCCTCGCCCGCTGACGAACACAAGCGCAAGGCCACTTGGCTTTTGGCAGGTAACTCAGGGTTGGCCAGCATGCCGCCGTAGCCGGTGGGCGCACCATAAAACACGGTGGGCTGATGCTGAACCAGGCGTTTGAAGGTGGCTTGTGGGGTGGGGCGCTCGGCCATCAGCACCACCGTGGCCCCCACACTCAGCGGGAAAGTGAGCGCGTTGCCCAGGCCGTAGGCAAAGAACAGCTTGGCAGCCGAGAACACGGTGTCGCTTTCTTGCAGGTTCAGCACCCCTTGGCCATACAGCTCGGCTGTCCAATACAAGTTGCCCTGGCTGTGCACGGTGCCCTTGGGTTTGCCGGTGGAGCCCGACGAATACAGCCAAAAAGCCGGTTCATCGGCCAGTGTTTGCGCGGGCAGCACCGGGGTGTTTTGCGCCACAAAGTCGGCCATGTTGAATTGGCCCTGTGCCAATGCTGTGCTTGGGCGTGAAACGACCACTTGGCGCACTTCTGTTTTGACCAGATCCATGGCCGCTTGCAGCGTGGGCAGCAAGGCCCCCGAGACCAGTGCGGCTTGCGCCCGGCTGTTGCTCAGCATGAAGGCATAGTCTTCGGCCGTCAGCAAGGTGTTCACGGCCACAGGTACCACGCCCGCATAGAGCGATCCCAAAAAGGCCACCACCCAATCGCTGCTGTCTTGCATGAGCAGCAGCACGCGCTCTTCGCGCCGGATGCCCATGGCCTGCAGGCCACCTGCAAAGCGGCGGATCTGCTCGGTCAGTTCGCCATAGGTCAATGTGCCCACATCGTCGATCAGGGCGGTTTTGGCTGCGCGCCCGGCGTTGGTGGCGATCAGGTGTTGGGCAAAGTTGAAGTCGGTGCTGGGGGCGGTCACAGTGCGTGTCATGTTTTGTCTCCTCGGGATGTCCAGTCGGTGCAGATGTAATTTTGCGTGTCAGGTTTTTGTGGGAGGTCGCCCCTGCGACCGAATGTGGGTTTCATCAGCATTCGGCCGCAGGGGTGGTCTCCTACAGGGTCACAGGGGCAAGGCTGCGCCTTGAGCCGCCAGCGCATCCAGCGCCAGTGAGCTGCCCTGCACCGCTGTGCGGCGGTGGTAGAAGTTGAGTGCCCGCAGGCCCCCCAGCTCTTCGCCGCCTCCAGCGCGGCCGGGTCCGCCGTGCAGGCTCATGGGCATCACGTTGCCGTGGCCACTGTGCAGGGCGGCCACGTCGGGCGAAATCGCATGCACCCGGCCGTGGCTGCTGGCCAGCTCGACCGAAGCTTGTGCGGTGAAGGCCGGGTCTTCGCTGTAAACCGAGCACACCAGCGAGCCTTCGCCGCGGCGGATCATGGCGTAAGCCTCTTCGATGCTGTCGTAAGGCATCAGGGTGGATACGGGGCCAAACACCTCGACCGCGTGCAGCACTTGGGCGCTCATGGGCGACTCGGTGCCCAGCAATACCGGGGCCACACAAGCGCTCGATGCGTCGGCGTCCACCAGACCCGCTCCGCTGCCGTCAAACAGCACGGTGGCTTCGGTTTTGAGCTGGGCCAGCCCTGCCAGCACGCTGGCTTTTTGTTCCTGGCTCACCAGTGCGCCCATGCGCACGGCCTCGTTGCGCGGGTTGCCCACGGTGGTTTTGGAGAGCTTGGCCCCGATGGCCAGTGCGGCGGCTTTGTAAAGCGAGCGGGGCACAAAAACGCGGCGAATCGCGGTGCACTTTTGGCCCGACTTGACGGTCATTTCGCGCGCCACTTCAGCCACCAGCAGCTTGAAGGCTTCGCTGTCGGCTGTGGCGGTGGGCGAAAGAAGGGCGCTGTTGAGGCTGTCGGCTTCGATGTTGCAACGCACCGACAGCTCGGTCACTGCGCGGTGGCTGCGGATGATTTGGCCGGTCTCGGCCGAGCCGGTGAAGCTCACCACGTCAAAGGCCTGCAGTTGGTCCATCAGGCCTGCGGACGAGCCGCAAATCACCGACAAAGCGCCCACGGGCAGCACGCCCGCGTCGACCACGTCTTTGACCATGCGCTGGGTCAGCCAGGCGGTGGCCGTGGCGGGTTTGATGATGACCGGCACCCCCGAAAGCAGGGCGGGTGCGGCTTTTTCCCACAAGCCCCAGCTGGGGAAGTTGAAGGCGTTGATGAACAGCGCCACGCCGCGTGTGGGCACTTGAATGTGCTGGGTCTGGAAAGCCGGGTCCTTCGCCATGCGGATGCGCTGGCCGTCCAGCAGCAGCGTCGCATCGCCCAGGGCAGCGCCTTGTTTGGCGTAGTAGCCCAAGGTGAAGATGGCACCGTCGATGTCCACGCCCGAGTCTTTGGCCACGGTACCGCTGTTGGCGGTGGCAATCTCGTAGTACGCATCGCGGTTGGCCTGCAGCACTTCCACGATTTCGGTGAGCAATGCAGCGCGCTGGCCGTAGCTCAAGGCGCGCAGGGCCGCGCCGCCTTGTTCGCGGGCAAAGGCAAAGCCTTCTGCCAGGTCGATGCCGCTGCTGGACACGCGGGCCAGTTCGGTGCCCAGCACAGGGTCAAACAGGGGCGTGCCTGCGCCCGTGCCGGTTTGCCAGCGGCCTGCGAAAAAGTTGGGGAGCAAAGCAGTGGTCATGTGAGAGTTCTTTTCGGGTGTGCCCGGGGGCGCTGTGTGGGTGTTGACATGCCGTGACATGCAACAAAAAACTGTTCCGAGGGTTCAGTTGGCGGTATAAACACGGGTTGATGCATTATTTTGCGTGTTTGAGAGTATGCAATAAAGTGCATGTTTTGGGCTTGTTGAAATTAAAGGGTTTTCCCTAGGTTTTGGATGAAAGTTGAGCATGGCAGCACAAGAAGAATCGGTGCAGGTGGAGACAAACACGTCAGAGGCCGACAGCAAGCGCAGTCCGTTTCTGGAATCGCTGGGCGAGCGCGTGCGCACGCTGCGCTCGCGCAAGGGCATGACGCGCCGCGCCGTGGCGGTGGCGGCCGACGTGTCTGAACGGCATCTGGCCAACCTCGAATACGGCACGGGCAACGTGTCGGTGCTGGTGCTGCTGCAAGTGGCCCATGCTTTGCAATGCTCGCTGGCCGAGTTGTTGGGTGATGTGACCACCACCTCGCCCGAGTGGCTGTTGATCCGTGAGTTGCTGTCCAAGCGCAGCGAAGCCGATCTGCGCCGTGCCCGCGTGCAGCTGGGCGAGATGTTTGGCGAAGGTGGCAATGCGCAAGAACGCAAGAACCGCATCGCCCTGATCGGTTTGCGTGGCGCTGGCAAAACCGCGCTGGGTCAGCGCCTGGCGGACGATTTGGGTTTTCCCTTCATTGAGCTGAGCCGTGAGATCGAGCAATTTGCCGGTTGCCAGATCAGCGAGATCCACAACCTCTATGGCGCCAACGCTTACCGCCGTTACGAGCGCCGTGCGCTCGAAGAGGCGATCCAGATTTACCCCGAAGTGGTCATCGCCACGCCGGGCGGCTTGGTGTCGGATTCGGCCAACTTCAATCTGCTGCTTTCGCACTGCACCACCGTGTGGTTACAAGCCGATGCCGCTGACCACATGGGTCGAGTAGCGGCGCAGGGGGACATGCGCCCGATGGCGGGTAGCCGCGAAGCCATGGATGACCTCAAGCGCATTCTGGAAGGGCGAGCGGCCTTCTATTCCAAGGCGGACATGGCCATCAACACCAGTGGGCGGAATGAAGACCAGGCCTTTGCGGCCTTGAAGTCGTCGGTTCGCCAGCATTTGACCTTGCCGGTTTGAAGGGTGGAAGAAAAATGCATTTCCTAGGGTAAATACCAGGTAAATGAATTAAAGTGCATGTTGCAAGGTTGGTCAACCTGCAATAAAATTCAACGCAACATGCAGTGAAATGCATTTTTTGACCCTAATCAAGATCCACCTTCTTCAACGGAGACACCCACATGACGCAAGCTTTCCAGGTTGACTACCAAACCAACCCCTCGCAATACAAACACATCAACCTGGCCTTTGATGGCGAGATCGCGACCTTGTCGATCAACATCAACGAAGACGCAGGCATTCGCCCTGGCTACAAACTCAAGCTCAACAGCTACGACTTGGGTGTGGACATCGAGTTGCACGACGCGCTGCAGCGCATTCGTTTCGAGCATCCCGAAGTGCGTTCGGTGGTGGTGACCAGCTTGAAGGACCGCGTGTTCTGCTCTGGCGCCAACATCTTCATGCTGGGTGTGTCCACCCACGGCTGGAAAGTGAACTTTTGCAAGTTCACCAACGAAACCCGTAACGGCATCGAAGACTCCAGCAAGCACGACGGCCTGAAATTTGTCGCCGCTCTGAATGGTGCTTGCGCTGGCGGCGGCTACGAGCTGGCCCTGGCTTGTGACGAGATTGTGTTGGTCGATGACCGCTCCAGCGCCGTGTCGCTGCCCGAAGTGCCTTTGCTGGGTGTGTTGCCCGGCACCGGTGGCCTGACCCGCGTGACCGACAAGCGCCATGTGCGCCACGACCTGGCCGACATCTTCTGCACCAGCGTCGAAGGTGTGCGCGGTCAAAAAGCCGTGGACTGGCGTCTGGTCGATGCGATCGCCAAGCCTGCTGTGTTCAAAGAAGCCGTGCAAACCCGTGCCAAAAAACTGGCCGCTGGCAGCATCCGCACCGCAGGTGTCAAAGGCGTGGAATTGACCCCGCTGAACCGCACCATCGCATCTGACGCCCTGACTTACACCAATGTCACCGTGGAGATCGACCGCGCCAAGCGCATCGCCACTTTCACCGTCAAAGCCCCTGCCACGGCCCAGCCCACTGACATCGCGGGCATCGAAGCCGCAGGCGTGAACTGGTGGCCGCTGCAGATGGTGCGCGAACTGGACGACGCCATCTTGCACATGCGCACCAACGAACTCGACATCGGCACCTGGGTGCTCAAAACAGCGGGCGACGCCGCTGCGGTCTTGGCTTCTGACGCAACCTTGCTGGCCCACAAAGACCACTGGTTGGTGCGTGAAACCATCGGCCACCTGCGCCGCACCCTGGCACGCATGGACGTGACCTCGCGCAGCCTGTTCGCCCTGATCGAAGAGGGGACATGTTTTGTCGGCACACTCGCCGAGCTGGCGTTCTGCGCCGACCGCGCCTACATGCTGGCGCTGCCGGACGATGCCGCCAAGGCCCCCAAGATCCAGCTGAACGAAATGAACTTCGGTTTCTTCCCCATGGTCAACGACCAGACCCGCTTGCAGCGCCGCTTCTACGAAGAAGTGCCCGCCATGGAAGCCGCGCGCGGCGCCATCGGCAAGGCCTTAGACGCCGATGCAGCCTTGGCTTTGGGTTTGGTCACGGCTGCACCCGACGACATCGACTGGGCCGACGAGATCCGCCTGGCCTTGGAAGAGCGTTCGTCCATGTCGCCTGACGCCTTGACCGGTCTGGAAGCCAACCTGCGTTTCGCTCAGCAAGAGAACATGCTGACCCGCATCTTCGGCCGCTTGACCGCCTGGCAGAACTGGATCTTCCAGCGCCCCAACGCTGTTGGCGAAAAAGGTGCCCTGAAGGTCTACGGCAAAGGCGAAAAAGTCAGCTTCGACCTGAACCGCGTTTGATGTTTTTGCGTTGTGCAGTGCGGTGCCCGGTGGTCCGCTCTGCAACCGAAATTTGACCCCACCGTTGCTTTTTCATTTCTGGAGACTCTCATGTCCGGTATCAACTACAGCGAAAAAATCCCCAACAACGTCAACTTGTCGGAAGACCGCACGTTGCAACGCGCTTTGGAGCAGTGGCAGCCCAACTTCATCAACTGGTGGGACGACATGGGCCCCGAAGGCTCCACCGACATGGACGTCTACCTGCGCACAGCAGTGAGCGTGGACCCGCAAGGCTGGGCCCAGTTTGGTCACGTCAAGATGCGCGACTACCGTTGGGGCGTGTTCATGAACCCCGGCGAGCAAGACCGCAAGATCCACTTCGGTGACCACATCGGCGAGAAAGCCTGGCAAGACGTGCCTGGCGAACACCGCGCCAACCTGCGCCGCATCATCGTCACGCAAGGCGACACCGAGCCAGCGTCTGTGGAGCAGCAACGTCACCTGGGCCTCACGGCCCCCAGCATGTACGACCTGCGCAACCTGTTCCAGATCAACGTCGAAGAAGGCCGCCACCTGTGGGCCATGGTGTACCTGTTGCACAAGTACTTTGGCAAAGACGGCCGTGAAGAAGCCGACGCTTTGCTCCAGCGCAACAGCGGCAACGAAGACAACCCCCGCATCCTGCAGGCCTTCAACGAGAAGACGCCTGACTGGTTGTCCTTCTTCATGTTCACGTACTTCACAGACCGTGACGGCAAGTTCCAGTTGTGCGCTTTGGCCGAGTCAGCTTTCGACCCGCTGGCCCGCACCACCAAGTTCATGCTGACCGAAGAAGCGCACCACATGTTCGTGGGCGAGTCCGGCGTGAGCCGCACCATCCAGCGCACGGTGGACGTGATGAACCAACTCAAAACCGACGACGTGGGCAAGCTGCGTGCAGCGGGCGTGATCGATTTGCCGACCATCCAGCGTTACATCAACTTCCACTTCTCGGTGACCATCGACTTGTTCGGTGCCGACGAGTCTTCCAATGCTGCCACCTTCTACAGCTCGGGCCTCAAGGGCCGTTACGAAGAGGGCAAGCGTGGCGATGACCACATCTTGAAGGGCAACAGCTACAAGATCTTGTCGGTCGAAGACGGCAAGTTGGTCGAAAAAGAAGTGCCGATGCTCAACGCTTTGAACGAAGTGCTGCGCGACGACTACATCACCGATTCCAAAGGCGGCATTGACCGTTGGAACCGCGTGATCACCAAGGCCGGTATTCCTTTCACCTTGACCGCGCCCCACAAGGCGTTCCACCGCAACATCGGTTCTTTGTCCGGCTCCAAGATCACGCCCGATGGCCGTGTGGTGACCGACGCCGAGTGGATGGCCAAAGTGGGCGAGTGGTTGCCCACCAACGAAGACCGCGCTTATGTGGCCAGCCTGATGGGCCGTGTGGTGGAGCCCGGCAAGTTCGCCAACTGGATCGCGCCACCCGTCATGGGCATCAACCGTCAGCCTGTGGACTTTGATTACGTCCGCTTTAACTGATTGAGTCTCTGATTTGACTGCTGCCTCTGTTTTTACGGGGGGCGGCAGTTGACAGAGAAAGGGGCGGGTTCGTCATGCTGGTGTACCAGAAGTCCTCACCCGCCCCTTTCTCTGTCAACTGCATGGGGTTTGTTTTGCGTCCGGGTTGTCTTTGGATAACTGATGCGCTAGGTTGTTGAGTGGTCTGCCTTGAGTGGAGGCGGTCATTGAAAGGGCAAGGGGCGGGTTCCTCATACCAGGGTACCGAAAATCGTCACCCGCCCCTTGCCCTTTCAATGACATGGGTGGGCTGAGCGATCAGGGTCCCTTAGACTCTGAGCGTTGAAGCAGGCACAGAGCGACGGAATGGCTTGGGGCCGGGCACCGATTTTCCGGTACTCCGTATGAGGTGCCCGGCCCCAAGCCATACCGTTGCGGACCACGCAGACCCAAGACAGCAAACGACAAAACTGACAAGAGAGCCAAGACATGAGCACCGAAGCGACGCTGATCAAACAACACCTGATCGACCCGGAAATCTGCATCCGCTGCAACACCTGCGAAGCGATCTGCCCCGTGGGCGCCATCACCCACGACTCGCTCAACTACGTGGTCAAAGCCGACATCTGCAACGGCTGCATGGACTGCATCTCGCCATGCCCGACAGGCTCGATTGACAACTGGCGCATGGTGCCCAAAGTCCGGGCTTACAGCATCGAAGAACAACTCAAGTGGGACGAACTGCCAGCTGAGTTGAGTGCTGAAGAACTGGCCGCTGCAGGTGGGGGTGATGCCGCTGTCGCTGAACAAGAAGCGCAAGCCGCTGTGCAAGCTGCCGCCTCTTCTTCATCCGCCGCCAGCACCGCAGTGGCTTCGGGTTTCAACTCCGCCCAATTTGGCGCGACCATCCCCCCTTGGTCGGCCGCCCACGCCTACACCAACCTGTATGGCCCCAAAGCCGCCGAGAAAACCATCACCGCCACCGTCACCGGCAACCTGCGCGTGACCGAAGTCGGCCAACAAGACGGCCAGAAAGACTACGACACGCACCACATCGTGCTTGACTTCGGCGGCATGCCTTTCCCGGTGCTCGAAGGCCAGTCGATCGGCATCATCCCGCCTGGTGTGGATGCCAAAGGCAAGCCGCACCATGCCCGTCAGTATTCGATCGCCAGCCCCCGCAACGGCGAACGCCCGGGCCACAACAACCTGTCGCTGACCATCAAGCGCGTGCTCGAAGACCACGACGGTCAACCCGTTCGCGGTGTTGGCTCCAACTACATGTGCGACCTGAAGGTGGGTGACAAGGTTCAGGTGATCGGGCCGTTTGGCGCGAGCTTCCTGATGCCCAACCACCCCAAGAGCAACATCATCATGATCTGCACCGGCACCGGTTCAGCCCCCATGCGCGCCATGACCGAATGGCGTCGCCGCTTGCGGGCCAGCGGCAAGTTCGAGGGTGGCAAACTGATGCTGTTCTTCGGTGCCCGCACGCCTGCCGAGTTGCCTTACTTTGGCCCGCTGAACAACTTGCCAAAGGACTTCATCGACATCGAATTCGCCTTCTCGCGCGAAGTGGGCAAACCCAAACGTTATGTGCAGGACGCCATGCGCGACCGTGCGGCCGATATCGCGGCCCAGCTCAAGGACCCGAACACCTGTTTTTATGTGTGCGGCCTCAAAAGCATGGAAGAGGGCGTGGTGATGGCATTGCGCGACATCGCACAGAACGCCGGGCTCGATTGGGATACCATCGGCGCGGCGCTGAAAAAAGAAGGCCGTTTGCACCTCGAAACCTACTGACCACGCATGGCGAATACCACCCACATTGGCCTGGACCAAGTTCGCCAGCAACTGCGTCAACCCCGAACGCAGCTCAAAGGCCGTCAGGTCATGCCCGAGGCCCGCTCAGAGGTGCAGGCATTGATCGGCATGCCGCCTGCCGAAGGCCACCGCCGTGATCTGCTGATCGAGCACCTGCATGTGCTCAACGACCACTTTCATGGCCTGTTCGAGCGCCACATCGTGGCTCTGGCCGCCGAGATGCGCCTGCCTGTGGTGGAGGTGTTCGAGGTCGCATCGTTCTACCACCACTTCGACATCCTGAAAGACGACGCCACAGCCCCGCGCATCACTGTGCGGGTGTGTGACAGCCTGAGCTGCAGCTTGGCCGGCAGCGACAGCTTGTTGCGCCATTTGCAAAACGATCTGCTGGATGTGAAGGTGGTGCCTGTGCCTTGTCTGGGCCGCTGCGAGCAGGCACCTGCTGCGCAGGTGGGCCAGCAGGCGGTGGCACATGCCACCTCTGATGCGGTGGCGCAGCGCGTGGCCCAAAATCAGACCGAACCGAACCCACTTCCCGACGCGATTCGGCTGGCGGCTTATCGGCAAGCGGGCGGTTACCAGTTGGCGCAGCAGATCGCAACGAGTTTGAAAGACCACGAATCGGTCATCCAGTGCCTCGAATCTTCCGGCCTGCGCGGCCTGGGCGGCGCGGGTTTCCCGGCCGGGCGCAAATGGCGCATCGTGCGCAGTCAGCCCGGCCCACGCTTGATGGCGGTGAACATCGACGAGGGCGAGCCCGGCACCTTCAAGGACCGCACCGGCTTGGAGGCCGACCCGCACCGCTTCTTGGAAGGCGTGCTGATCGCCGCCAGCGTGGTGGGTTGCGAGGCGGTGTACATCTATTTGCGCGACGAGTACCACGAAGCCCGTGTCTTGTTGACCCAAGAACTGGCCGCTTTGCAGGCCAACCCACCATGCGCCTTGCCACGCATCGAACTGCGCCGGGGCGCGGGCGCTTACATCTGCGGCGAAGAGTCGGCCATGATCGAAAGCATCGAAGGCAAACGGGGTGAGCCGCGCATGCGCCCGCCCTACATCGCCGAGGTCGGGTTGTTTGGCCGCCCGACGCTGGAACACAATTTTGAGACCCTGTTTTGGGTGCGCGAACTGATCGAGCAGGGCGCAGACAGCTTTGCATCGCAAGGACGCCATGGCCGCAAAGGCCTGCGCCGTTTCAGCGTGAGCGGCCGCGTGAAGCACCCAGGCGTCAAGCTCGCGCCTGCGGGCATCACGCTACGCGAACTGGTGGATGAATATTGCGGCGGCATGGCCGAAGGGCATACGCTCTATGCTTATTTGCCCGGCGGGGCCAGTGGTGGCATCTTGCCCGCGCGCTTGGCCGATGTGCCGCTCGACTTTGACACGCTGCAGCCGCACGGCTGCTTCATCGGCTCGGCCGCCGTGATGGTGCTGGGCCAACACGACAGCGCCCGCGAAGCGGCTCTGAACGTGATGCGCTTTTTTGCGCACGAAAGCTGTGGCCAGTGCACGCCTTGCCGCGTGGGAACCGACAAGGCGGCGCAGCTCATGACCGCCCCGGTGTGGGATACCGACACCCTGCAAGATCTGGCGCAGGTCATGGGCGATGCGTCGATTTGTGGTTTGGGCCAAGCTGCGCCCAATCCGATCCGTTGTGTGCTGGACTACTTCCCGCACGAAGTGGGCGCAGAGGTGAAAGCATGAGCACGGTTCAATTCACCCTCAACGGTCAAAGCGTCGAAGCGCCTGCCGGCCAAAGCATTTTCAACATCGCCAAAGAATTGGGCATTGCCATCCCGCACCTGTGCCACAAGGAGGGCCTGGCGCCCGACGGCAACTGCCGCGCTTGTGTGGTCGAAATTGACGGTGAACGGACCTTGGCCCCCAGCTGCTGTCGCAGCGCCACTTCGGGCATGAAGGTGCAAACGAACAACGAGCGGGCCGTCAAAAGCCAGAAGATGGTGCTGGAGATGCTGCTGGCCGACCTGCCTGAGCAGGGCCACAAATGGCTGGATGACCGCTTTGATGCCCCGCACGGCGAGTTGAGCCAATGGGCCGAGCACCATGACGTGCAGGTGCGCCCGCAACTGGCGGCCCTGCGTCGTGAAGCCGTGCCCGCCGACCTCTCGCACCCGGCCATGGCCGTGAATCTGGACGCTTGCATCCAGTGCAACCGCTGCCAACGCGCATGCCGCGACCTGCAGGTCAACGACGTGATCGGTCTGGCTTTTCGGGGCGCGCACACCCAAGTGGTGTTTGACCTGGCCGACACGATGGGCGGCAGCAGCTGTGTGGGTTGCGGCGAATGTGTGCAGGCCTGCCCCACCGGCGCACTCATGCCCAAGAGCCACATGGGCCCGCAAACCGTGGACCGCGAAGTCGATTCGGTGTGCCCATTCTGTGGCGTCGGTTGCCTGGTCACCTACCAGGTGCGCGATGAAAAAATCATCAGCGTCAAAGGCCGCGAAGGCCCGGCCAACGAAGGGCGGCTCTGCGTCAAGGGCCGTTTTGGCATGGACTACATCCACAGCCCGGACCGCATCACCAAGCCGCTGATCCGCAAGCCGGGTGTGGCCAAAGACCTGGGCCTGATCGATGGCCACACCGACTGGCGCGAAGTCTTCCGAGAAGCGACTTGGGAAGAAGCGCTTGATCTGGCGACGAAGCCTCTCAAAGCATTGCGGCAAGAGCACGGCCCCAAGTCACTCGCCGGTTTCGGATCGGCCAAGGGCAGCAACGAAGAAGCCTATTTGTTCCAGAAGCTGGTGCGCACCGGCTTTGGCAGCAACAACGTGGACCACTGCACCCGCTTGTGCCATGCGTCCAGTGTGGCGGCGCTTTTGGAGGGCGTGGGTTCGGGGGCCGTAAGCAACCCGGTGCGCGATGTTGAGCATTCCGACCTGATCATCGTGATCGGCTCCAACCCCACCAGCAACCACCCGGTGGCCGCCACCTGGATGAAGAACGCCGCCCAGCGCGGCACGCGCATCGTGCTGGCCGACCCGCGCATCACCGACCTCGGCCGCCACGCCTGGCGCACCTTGCCCTTCAAGGCCGACACCGACGTGGCCCTGCTCAACGCCATGCTGCACGTCATCGTGACCGAGAACCTGTGCGACGAAACATTCCTGCGCGAGCGTGCCGACAACGTGGCCGAACTCAAGGCCCATGTGCAGCCCTTCACGCCCGAAGCCATGAGCGCGATCTGCGGCATTGAGGCCGACACCCTCCGCGAAGTGGCGCGGGCCTATGCCAGCGCCAAAGCCGCCATGATTTTGTGGGGCATGGGCGTGAGCCAGCATGTGCACGGCACCGACAATGTGCGCTGCCTGATCGCGCTGGCCAGCATCACCGGCCAGATCGGCCGCCCCGGCACGGGCCTGCATCCGTTGCGTGGCCAGAACAACGTGCAGGGCGCGAGCGACGCGGGCCTGATCCCGATGATGTACCCCAACTACCAGCGTGTGACAGACAAATCGGCGCACGACTGGTTCGAGAAATTCTGGGGCACGAAGCTGGACGACCAACCCGGCTACACCGTTGTTGAAATCATGCACAAGGCTTTGGCGCCCGACACGGACCCGCACAAGGTCAGGGGCATGTACATCCTGGGCGAGAACCCGGCCATGAGCGACCCGGATTTGAACCATGCTCGCCACGCGCTGGCCAGCTTGCAGCACCTGGTGGTGCAAGACATTTTCTTGACCGAAACCGCTTGGCTGGCTGATGTGGTGCTGCCCGCCAGCGCCTGGCCTGAAAAAACCGGTACCGTGAGCAACACCGACCGCACGGTGCAGATGGGCCGCCAGGCTGTGCTGCCACCGGGCGATGCGAAACCCGATTTGTGGATCATCCAGCAGATGGCTGCTCGCTTGGGCCTGAACTGGGCCTATGCAGGCGAGCACGATGGCGTGGCTGCGGTGTACGAAGAAATGCGCCAGGCCATGGCCCCGGCGATTGGCGGCATCGACTGGGCGCGGCTGAATGCGGGCTCGGTCACCTACCCCTGCGTGAGCGCCGACGATCCGGGCCAGCCCATTGTTTTCCACGACCACTTCCCCACCAAGGACGGACGTGTCTGGCTGGTGCCCGCTGCGCTGATCCCGGCCAACGAGCAGCCCGATGCCGAGTACCCGCTGGTGCTGATCACCGGGCGGCAGCTGGAGCACTGGCACACCGGCAGCATGACGCGCCGCGCCACGGTGCTGGATGCGCTGGAGCCTGCGGCCACGGCCTCGATGCACGGCAGCGAGTTGCAGCGCTTGGGCTTGCAGGCCGGGCAGTGGGTGCGCTTGGCCTCGCGTCGGGGCCAAGTGCAGTTGCAGCTGCGGCAAGACGACGGCACGCCGCTGGGCACCGTGTTCATCCCCTTTGCCTACCAAGAGGCGGCAGCCAACTTGCTGACCAACGCGGCGCTGGACCCTTTTGGCAAGATTCCCGAATTCAAATACTGCGCGGTGCGCGTCGAGGCGGCTCAGGCGATCCAAGCATAATCGGCGGCTGTTTCAAGGCGATGCAGACAGGCGACGGTGCCTGGCAGCGTGCCAACCCACCGATCAGGCCAAGGAGGCCGTTTTGAATCTGAATTTGCAAATCATCTTCTGGATGGATGCGTTTTTGTACCTGATGCTGCACACCGCCATCTGGTACGGGCTGGCCCGCTATCGCAGTCCTGTGGTGGTTTTGTGGAGTGCCTCGGGTATTTTGAGTGCGCTGAGTTTGTGCGTCTTGGGCGCTTATGGTTTGTTGAGTGCCGATGCGGTGGTGGTGGTGGGTCAGTTCATGATGGCTGCGGGCAACTGGGGCCGACAAGTGGCTTTGCGCTCGCTCAATGGCCCCCCTTCGAAGTTGTGGCTTTGGAATTCGGTTGGTGGGAATGTGGCCTTTTTGGCGCTGAGCTATGGTCTGCATTTTTCGGGTCAACCCGAGGGCACGCTGATCCTGTTGTTTTGTGCTTTCTACAGCGTCAATTCCCTGGAGTATTACTTTTCCGGTCGATACATTGCGCGCACGGATGCCCCCAAAGGGGCCCATTCCGTGATGTGGGCGGGGCTGATCTTGGCCGCGACTTTGGGCACCAAAACGATCGCCATGTTGGCCGGTGTAGGCGCCGAAAAGTTGTACGAACCATCCTGGGACAACGTCTTGGTGTTCATTGGGCAATTCACGGGCATTTTGGTGCTGTGTGTGGGTTTCTTGCAGATTTTTGTGGAGCAGGACCACCGGCTCAAGATCGCCATGGAGCAACAACTGGCGCGCGAGCAAGAGCGTGCCGCGCTGGCTCTGCAGCATACCCAGGATCTGAGTGCCTTGTTGATTGAACGCGAGGAGATCATTCGGCAACTGACGCTGTCCAACAAGAGTGCGGGCATGGGGGCGCTGGTGGCCAGTTTCGCGCATGAGTTGAACCAGCCACTGACGGCCAACTTGCTGCACGCCGAACTGGTGCAAGCCAAGCTGGAGGAAGCCCAGCGCGAGCAGTCCAAGCCCAATCTGGACATCCTCCACAACGTGGTCGGTGCCATCGTCCACGACACCCAGCGTGCCGCTGACATCATCCGTAAACTCCGAAACCTGTTTCGCATGAGCCGTGGTGAGCACACAATTTTGAAACTGGACGACTTGGTCCATGAGGTGCTTGATCTGGTTCAGTCGAAAATGAAGAATGTCGGCATCGTCTCGAAAACCGAATTGGACCCCAGTTTGCGACTGCATGGCGATGCGACCCAATTGCAGCAAGTGATCCTGAACCTGCTCAACAATGCCATCGATGCACTGACAGAGTCCGGACGGCCGCAGCTTGAGCTGCACATCCGTTCCAAAGCTTCGGGGCAGCACCTGGAGCTGGAGGTGGAAGACAATGGGCCAGGCATCGCCCCGGATCGTAAGGACGACGTGTTCAGCCTGTTCAAAACCTCCAAGTCACAAGGCATGGGGGTGGGCCTGTGGCTCAGCCGCTCCATCGTCGAGACACACGGTGGTCGCTTGACCTTCCAGTCCGAGCCCGGTCGCGGTACGGTTTTCACTTTGCGTTTACCCTTGCTCGGTCATGCTTGATGGGTGAACGGGGGCAGCCCCGCGAAAAGAAAGAGCGCAATGTCTGTTCATGTGGTGTCTGAAATGGCGGTGCTGATGCGCCGCGAAGCCGTGCAAGGGGCCATGGCCCGCTGGCAGTCGCACCGCTGGGTGCTGGCCGATGTGGTGCCGCAAGAAGCCGGTTTTGGCCAGGCCCCGCGTTGCCTTCGCCAAACCGATGACGAAACCCTGTGGCTCTACCCGGGCTGGTCACTGGAGCTGTTCAGCGACGATGCCGAAGGCTATTGGCTTAACCTGACCTCGCCCACCCCCAGTTTTTTTGTGATGTGGCGTCTGCAGGAAGACGCCCATGAAGAGCCTCGCGCCGTGCCACAGGCCCTGAGCCTGAGTTACCACGATGCAGGCCGTTGGCTCGATGCTCAGGAAACCGTGGAAAACGTGCCCGCTTCGCCCGAGGTGGTGGCCCGCTTGCAGGCCTTCACCGACGCCTTTTATGTGCCCGAAGTCAAGCGCCGACAGCGCCCGCAAAGCTTTCAGGGCCTGACCGACCGCTTTGGTCAGCCCGCCTCGGTCAGCACGGTGGACAAGCGCCGCGGCCTGGGCGGCAAAGGGGCCGAGCAAGGGGCAGACCGGTCAGCCATGGGCCCTAAGGAGGGCAGTGCATGAGCGAGCCTTTCTTCAGCCGTTGGTCGCAGCGCAAACAGGCGCTGGCCCGGGG
>NZ_JAFEIF010000075.1 GCF_017848645.1 Limnohabitans sp.
CCAAGGCGAGTTCACCTTCCCCTGGCCGATCATTTCTGCAGCGCTGATCGTGGCCATTGTGCCGGTGGCCATCCTGATTGCGATTTTTCAGGAGCGGGTCGTTGGTGGTTTGACCCAGGGCGGCCTCAAGGGCTGAGTCAGCCCGGGGCCGCTTGGCCCAGCTTCAGGCTTGGGCAGCCGACACGGCGGCGCGCAGGCCCAGCAGGTAGCTGTCCACACCAAAACCGGCAATCTGGCCTTTGGCAATGTCGGCGATCACCGAGTGGTGGCGAAACGCCTCGCGGGCGTGGATGTTGGACATGTGCACCTCGATGATGGGGCACTTGAGGATGGCCAGCGCGTCGCGGATGCCATAGCTGTAGTGCGTCCAGGCCCCAGCGTTGATCACCACCGCCTGCACACCATCGCCGTGGGCGCGGTGGATGCGCTCGGCCATTTCACCTTCAAAGTTGGTCTGAAAGCACTCGACTTGTGCGCCCAGGGTCTGGCCCAGAGCGCTGAGTTGGGTGTTGATCTCGTCCAGCGTGGTCGTGCCGTACTGGGCCGGGTCGCGTTTGCCGAACATGTTCAGGTTGATGCCGTGCAGGACAAGGATGTTCATGGGGGGTCTCTATCGCTCGATGGATCATGGGCATTGGGTGCCGGATCTGCGATTGTCGGTGATTTGCGGCAATATCCTGTCCAAATGACCGTTGCCCAATTGCAAGTCGGGTGGACGCGATGGTTTTGACAAACCCGCGCTGGGGCCTCAGCCCAAGCGCTTTGAATGACGCCCTGAAAGCCGAACATGACCGCTTTGAAAATCGATTTCGTCTCTGACATTGCCTGCCCCTGGTGCGCCGTGGGCCTGGGCGCTCTGGAAAAAGCCCTGGAGCGCCTGGACGGCGTGGTGCAGGCCGACCTGCACTTTCAGCCCTTTGAGCTGAACCCGCACATGCCCCCTGGCGGGCAGGACCTGGGCGAGCACCTGACCGAAAAATATGGCTCCACGCCCGAGCAGCAGGCGCAAATTCGGCAGACCATTGCCGCACGCGGGGCCGAGGTGGGTTTCGAGTTTCACCCCGGCGGGCGCGGCCGGGTTTACAACACCTTCAACGCGCACCGCTTGCTGCACTGGGCTGAGGCCCAAGGCGCTGGGGCGCAGCACCAACTCAAAAAAGCCTTTTTGCAGTCATACCAGGGCCGCGCCGAATGTGTGGAAGACGCTGAAGTTTTGCTCGCGGGCGTGGCCGCTGCGGGGCTGGATGTGGCGGGCGCCCGTGCGGTGCTGCAAAGCGATGCCCACACGGCCGAAGTGCGCGAGCGTCAGCAGTTCTACACCCAGGCGGGCATCCGCTCGGTGCCTGCGGTCATCATCAACGACAAGCATTTGATCTCGGGAGGCCAGCCGGTCGAGGTGTTCGAGCAGGCGCTGCGTCGCATCGCCTCGGGCGAAGTCTCCTGAGGCGCGCGGTATGACGCCCACCGCTCTCGCTCCCTCTGGTGTTTCGCGCCGCTCGGCCTTGACCCGTTTGGGGGTAACCGTGGTCACGCCTTGGCTGGCCGGCGTGCCTGGCTTGGCTGGGGCACAGTCCGCACAGAGTGCGACACGGGCGCAGTTGTTGGCCGTTTGGCGGCAAAGCGGCGGTGTGCTGCTGATCCGCCACGCCGCCACCGAAGCGGGCTTGGGCGATCCGCCGGGTTTTGTGATCGGCCAGTGCCGCACCCAGCGCAACCTGAGCGAGGCGGGACGCCAAGCTTCAAGGGCCTTGGGGGCTTGGTTGCAAGCGCAAAACTTCAAGCCCGACGCGGTGCGCAGCAGCCAGTGGTGCCGCTGCCAGGACACGGCGCGGCTGGCTTTTGGCGCTTACGAGGACTGGCCCGCGCTCAACAGCACCTTTGCCGGGCAGGGCGATCCGGCAGCTCAACAACAGGCTTTGCGCGAGCGCTTGCAGGCGCTGCCCGCCGGCCGCACCGAGGTGTGGGTCACTCACCAGGTCATCATGACCGGCCTGACCGGGGCCTACCCGGGGCTGGGTGAGGGCTTTGTGGTGGACCGGCAGGGCCGTTTGTTGGCCCGTGGGGACTTGGCCGCATGAGCACACTGCACAGCTTGACGGTTTACTTCGATGGCTCCTGCCCCATGTGCCGACGCGAAATCGCGATCTACCGCCGCTTGCCCCAGGCGGCCAGCGTGGACTGGGTGGATGTGAGCACAGGGGCCGAGTTGGGCTCGCTCAGCTGTGCGCAGGCCATGGCGCGTTTCCATGTGCGCGACCGCGACGGGCGCTTGTTCAGCGGCGCGGCGGCGTTTTCTCAGATGTGGCGGCTGTTTCCGGGCTGGCGTTGGCTGGGTTGGTTGTCGGCCTGGCCGCCCATGTCATGGGTATTTGAGGGGGCTTACCGTTTGTTTTTGCCGCTGCGCCCGCGCCTGCAAAAGTGGGTGCGGCGCTGGTCGGGTGAGGAGAATGCGTGATGAAGCTGCGATCTGTTTCGGCCTTGGTGTCGGTTTTTCTTGGCTGGGTGGCCTTGCTCAGTGGGCCCGTTGCGCTGGCCCAAACGGCCAAGCCCGTGTCCGAAAAGCTTGCCGAAAAGGCTGCCGATAGGGTGGCTTTGGGCGACTGGGCCATTGACCGCACCGAAGTCACCATCGGCCAGTTTGAGCGCTACGTGCGCGCCACGGGCACCGTGACCCGTGCCGAAAAAGAGGGCGGTGGTTTTGAGTATGTGGGCGGATGGGTACGCCGCCCCGGCTGGTCTTGGCGCCAGCCGGACGGCGTTCCAGCTCCTGCTGATTTACCTGTTGTGCACCTGGATTTTGCCGAGGCCCAGGCTTACTGCCGATGGGCCGGGGGGCGCTTGCCCACCGGCGCAGAATGGCAAAAGGCGGGGTTCACCGAGTTGCGCGACAACCCCCCAGCGCCTTGGGTGAAGGGCAAAACTTATCCCTGGAGCACGGGTGACAGCCCTCAAGGCGCGAACACCAGCGACCCAGACCCCTGGCCGCGCGCAGCACCTGCGGGCGCGACGCGCCAAGGCGTGAACGGCTTGTATGACATGGGGGCTAACGTGTGGGAGTGGACCACCGATGAGCAGGGCGGCCAAAGGCGCACCGTGGGTGGATCGTGGTGGTACGGTGCGTTCAACATGAAGGCCGACGTTCAGGCCTTCAAACCCGCTGACGTTTATGTGGTCTACCTCGGCTTTCGCTGTGCCTACGACCTCAAGCCACCAGGTGCTAACCCGAGCAAGGCCCGGCCATGATGCATTCCTTGCCCGAGGGCTACCGCGCCTTGGTGATGGGCGCGAGCGGCGCCATCGGCAGTGCTTTGCTGCAGCAGCTGCAAAACGATCCGCGCTGCGCCTTGGCGCTGGGTGTGTCACGCCAAAGCACGCCAGGGCTGGATTTGCTGAACGAAGCGAGCATCGCCCACTGTGCGCAAGCGCTGGCTGGGCAGGGGCCGTTCCATTTGGTGCTGGACGCCACGGGCGCACTCACGGTGAACGGGCGCGGCCCTGAAAAACGGCTGGACGAACTGGACGCGGCGCATTTGCTGGCGGCGCTGCAGCTCAACGCCGTGGGGCCGGGCCTCTTGCTCAAACATTTTGTGCCCTTGCTCGCGTCGGGTCAGCGCGTCATTTGGGGCAAGTTGTCGGCCCGAGTGGGCAGCATCGAAGACAACCGCAAAGGCGGCTGGTATGGCTACCGTGCGGCCAAAGCGGCGCTGAACATGCTGCTGCAAACGGCGACGATCGAGCTGGCCCGCCGCAGGCCGCTGGCGGTGGTGGCCGCCTTGCAACCGGGCACGGTGCAGTCGGCGCTCAGCCAGCCCTTTGTGGGCAGCGATGCCATGCGCCCCGAAGATTCGGCGCAGCGTTTGCTGGCGGTGCTCGACGCCCTGCAGCCCACAGGGCGGGCGCAGTTTGTGGACCACCAAGGGCAAAACATTCCTTGGTGAGCCGCTCAGGCCGTGCGCTGGGTCAGGGCACGCAGTCGCGCACGGCGTTGCCAACCGATGCGGGTGAGATCGGCCCTTCGGTCACGATGGTGCAGGCCGCTGGGGCCAGGAACACACAGCCACCGGGTACAGGGCTGTCCACTTTTTTGCCGAACTCTGTTTGCGCCTGACCGCACAAGGTGGGCGCGTCTTTGCGCATGACCCAGCGCACATGGCTGGGCAGTTTTTTGCGCCAGTTCCAGCCCAGCTCGCCCACCGAAGCGCCAAACTCGTAGCAGTCAGCGGGCTCGGCCGGTTTGCCCGACGGACTGCGCGGCTCCTGTGTGGTGTCCACGCTGCACATGTGGGGCAAATCTGAGCCATTGCCCCAAGCGGTCTGGGCCAGGGCCAGGGCTAGGGCCAACAGCCCACACAGGCACCAGAGGCGGCCAGCCTTGCGGCGTCCTGTGGCACGAACCGGTCTGAGCAGGGTGTCAAGCCACATAAGACAGCACCCGCTTGACCAGCAAACTGCGGTTGAAGGGTTTGAGCATGCTCTCGTTCATGCCGCTTTCCAGGCACCGGGCCAGCTCGTCTTTGTCGCCATTGGCGGTGAGGGCGATGATGGGGGTCGAGCGCTGGGGTTCGGGCAACTCAGTGCGGATTTTGCGGGTGGCGGTTTGACCGTCCATCTCGGGCATCAGCAGGTCCATCAAAATCACATCGAATCCCTCGCCATCGCGCACTGCTTCAAAGGCTTTGAGGCCGTCTTCCACCTCGGTGACCTGCGCTTGCGGCAAGTGGCGGCGCAGTTGCAAGGACGCAATTTGGCGGTTCAGGGGGTTGTCGTCGGCGATCAGGATGCGCACCACCTTGTCGCTGCTGCTGTCTTCTTCGGGCGCGGGCAGGGTGTGTGCCGGGGGCTGGCTCAAAGGGCAGGGCAGCAGCACATGGAAGGTGGTGCCCACGCCCAGTTCGCTGTGCAGGCCGATGGTGCCACCCATGGCTTCGACCAGGCCCTTGGTGATCGACAAGCCCAGCCCGTTGCCCCCAAACCGGCGGGCAATGCTGTTGTCGACCTGGGAGAAGCTTTGAAACACCCGGTGCTGAAGATCCGGCGCTATGCCCATGCCCGTGTCGCGCACGGCCAAGCGCACCTGCACGCGGCCCTCGGCATCACCCGGCATGGCCTGGGCACTGCAGTGCAATTCGATCTCCCCTTGCGCGGTGAACTTGATGGCATTGCCCAGCAAGTTGACCAGAATTTGCGTCAACCGATGGCTGTCGCCTTGGACCCATGTCGGCACGTTCGGATCCACGCGCAGGGTGTAGCTCAGGGGTTTGGTTTCAGCGCGGCGCTGGAGCAACTGGAAGGCGGTGCTCAACGT
This sequence comes from Limnohabitans sp., assembly GCF_017848645.1. GTDB lineage: Bacteria > Pseudomonadota > Gammaproteobacteria > Burkholderiales > Burkholderiaceae_C > Limnohabitans_A. The sequence continues at coordinate 5,306 of NZ_JAFEIF010000075.1, forward strand.
GTCGTGCAGGTTGAAGGGCTCTTGCACGACCTGAAGCCGACCGGCCTCCATCTGGGCGTGGTCGAGCAGGTCGTTGATGATGGTCAGCAGGTGCTCGCCCGATTTCTGGATGTCCTCTATTTTGGCGCGCACCTCGGCATCCAGTTTTTTGTCATGCTGGATCAGGTCGGCCAGACCCAAAATTGCGTTCATTGGCGTGCGCAACTCGTGGCTGACCGAAGCCACGAACAGGTCTTTTTGTTGCTGCATGTGCTGCAGGTTTTTGGTCAGTTGGCGCAACTGGCGTCTTTGCTGTTGGGTGCGTTGCATGCGCTCGTTGCGCACATGGTTCAAGCGAAACAACAAGGCCACTTGCATGCCAAAAATCACCACGGCCATCATCAAGTGCCAATGGATCAGGTCCTGCGGCATGATTTGCAAGGCCATCTCGCCGCCCAGCAGGGCGTACACATACAGCCCCAAAATGAGCAACCAACCAGCCGCCAGGCCTGCCACGCGTGCACGCGGCTTGGGGGCCAATATGGCGGGCAAAGGAGCCAGGGCCAGCCAACTGATGGTGGCCGAGTAAATGCCCCCGGTCAGCCAGGTGATGGCAAAGGCCTGTGTCAGTGTCAGCACCTGCAAGGCGGTGATCAGGCGGCTGAGCCGCACGCCTGCCATTCGCAAGCCTCCCAGCACGGCCATGGCCAAAATGCCCAGCACGTTGGCCAGCAATCCGGCATGGAACTGCAAGCCCCAGGACACCAGGGCAAAAGCGGCATAGCCCACGATCAGGATCAGCAGGAACGAAAAGAACAACCATTCGCGTTCGTTGTCCATCGGTTGACGCCACCACGGACGCCAAAAACTGAAGCCTGTGGGTTGGGGCGTTGCGTCTGTAGCGCCGGGTGTTGTGTGTTGCATGGTATTGATTTGAATACCAAATACTACATTAAATGCATCGCAGGCTTTTCGCTGAGTTTGTGCACAGCCCTTGCGGGACCCTGAGATGGGCAAGGCACAATCGGGTTCCTTTTTTCAACGGTTCTTTTCAAGGCGCTCAATGGGTTTGCAAACGTGGTGGATTTTTGTGCTCATGACCTTTGTGGTGTCTGCCACGCCGGGTCCCAACATGCTTTTGGTCATGAGCCATGGCGCGCGTTTTGGCCTGCGCCCGGCCATCTGGACCATGGCGGGCTGCATGACGGCCCTGATCGGCATGGTCAGCATTTCAGCGGCTGGGGTGGGGGCTTTGCTGCACAGCTTTCCTGCGGTTTTTGATGCGCTGCGTTATCTGGGTGCGGCTTATCTGGCCTATCTGGGCTACAACCTGTGGCGTGCCGGGGTGCCCAAGGGCGATGCGCCAGCCCATGCTGCTTTGCCCGAGACGCCACAGCGCAGCGCTGGCTCTTATTACCGGCAGGGGCTGGCGGTGGCGGCCAGCAACCCCAAGGCCATTGTGTTTGCGGCGGCGTTTTTCCCGCAGTTCATCCAGGCCGATCGGCCTGCGGGCCTGCAGTTTGCGGTGTTGTTGATCACCTTCACCGTCATCGAGGTCAGCTGGTACCTGATTTACGCCCTGAGCGGTCACAAGCTGTCGCGTTTTTTGCAGCAAGCCCATGTGCTGAAAAACTTCAACCGCGTCACGGGTGGTGTGTTTGTGGGCTTTGCGGCTTTGATGGTGGCCAGCCGTTGAGTGGTTTTGTGCGCTGACGCACGCTGCTCGGGTTTACCCCCGTCAACTGTGCGCCAAGCTGTGGATAAGCCCATGAACAAGCCCTGAGAGGCGCATGCCTGAAGGGCTGGCGCGCAATGCTTGTTTTTTGAGCAGGCGGGTCAATCCAGCGCTTTTGCAATCTTGTGTCGTGGGACGGTGGTTTTGGGGCACTGCCCCTTGGGCAGCTCAAACCACTGGCGCACATCGTTGTCGACCCCCACGCCGTGCATGAAGTTGTAGATGGCTTTTTTCAGGCCCTGGCCCAGCAGGTCGTGGTCCACGCCGGCAGGCATGGGGGTGGGGTCAACAAAGCCCACGTCGTTTTTGGCAAATGTGCCCTCGGGCAGGGGCAGCAGAGTCACGCCGTAAGCGTCGGGATTCAGGCCGACTGGCGAATGCACGGTGCAAACAAAGCGGTGGAAAAAACCGCTGTGGATGCAGCCGTTTTCAAACAGCTGGCGCACGTATTCGAGCGCGTCCACCGTGTCTTGCACGGTCTGTGTGGGAAAGCCGTACATCAGGTAGGCATGCACCAGCACGCCTGCGTCGGCAAAGCCTTTGGTGACCTGCGCCACTTGCTCGACCGAGACGCCTTTTTTCATCAACTGAAGCAAACGGTCGGACGCGACTTCGAGCCCGCCGGACATGGCGATGCAGCCGCTTTGCGCCAGCAAATCACACAGCTCGGGCGTGAAGGTTTTCTCAAAGCGGATGTTGCCCCACCACGAAATTTGCACGCCCCGGCGCAGCAGCTCTTCGGCCAGGGCCTTGAGGGCTTTGGGCGGCGCGGCTTCGTCCACAAAGTGAAAACCAGTTTGGCCCGTCTCGGCCACGATCTGCTCGATGCGGTCCACCAGCGTGCTGGCCTGCGCGGTTTCGTAGCGGCTGATGTAGTCCAAGCTGACGTCGCAAAAGCTGCACTTTTTCCAGTAGCAGCCGTGCGCCACCGTGAGCTTGTTCCAGCGCCCGTCGCTCCACAGCCGGTTCATGGGGTTGAGCATGTCCAGCAGCGACAGGTATTTGTGCAGCGGCAGGCCGTCCCAAGTGGCCGTGCCCACCTCTTCAAACGGGATGTCTGGTTCTTGCAGGTTGATGTACTGCACCTGGCCTGCGTTGTTGCGGATGAAGGTGCGCTGCAGTCGTTGCAAGCTGCGCTGGCCTTGCAGGTGCTCGATCAAGCTCAGCAACGGGCGCTCGCCGCCGTCCAGCGTCACGAAATCCACATGGTCGAACACGCGGGCGTCTTTCATTTCACGCAGCTCGGTGTTCACAAAGCCGCCGCCCAAGCCAATGCGGATGTGCGGGTGCGAGCGCTTGATGCATTGGGCGATGCGAAACGCCCCATAGACCGAGCCGGGAAAGGGCACCGACAGCAGCACCAGCGTGGGCTGGTGGCGCTCGATGGCGGCCAGTGCCAAGCGCTCCAGCGTGCTGTCGATCAAACTGGGTGGCTCGGCCAGGGCTTCGGCCAGTGCGTCAAAGCTCGGTTGACTGGCGGCCAGGCGCTCGGCATAGCGCACAAATTCAAAGCCTTCGTCCACGGCATCGCGCAGCACATCGGCCAAGTCGTTCAGGTACAGCGTGGCCAGATGCCGGGCGCGGTCGGTCTGGCCCAAAGCGCCAAAAGCCCAGCCAATCGGGTCGCCCGTGCCGTCGTCCTCATAAGCGTCGAGTGCCGCAAAACGCGGGCCTTCGGGCAAAAAGCCACGGCCTGCAATGCGGTGGCTGAGCGTGCTGTCGCGGCCTTGCAAAAACGCGATCACCGGGTCGATGCTGACGGCGTAGTCGTTGAAGTGGTCGAGGAAAAAATTCACTGGGCCCGAGCGCTCTTCGACCGGCAAAGCCAACGCCGCATCGCGCAGCTCGGTCAGCCCTTTTTTGTTCAGCAAGGCCAGCACGGTGGCCAGCGCCAAGTCTTCTTGCACCGCATCCAAACCCCGCGAACGCAAAAAACCCGTCAGGTAGGCCGTGGACGGGTAGGGCGTGTTGAGCTGCGTCATCGGCGGGATGAGGCTGAGCACTTTGAGCGGGGTGGGGATGGGCATCGGAGCAGTTTTTGAATCAGTGGATGGATTATCGACGGACGAAGCCCCTTCCGCACTCAAAGGCATGGGCGGCCTCGCGCCATTCGCCGCGGTTTCAGGGGGGTAACATCCAGCCACTCTCAAGTCTTCGCTCTATTTCTTCTCAATGATCTCCTCTACCGAAGCGCATCAAGACGCTGCCATCTCCCTGTCCGCTTTGATGGTTCAGCCCAGCGATCAAGTCCCGCTCACGCCCGCCCAAGAGCGCTTTAACGACTTGCTGGCCCGAATCGAGCAGCTCTCTGGCCTCATTGAGCGGTTGCAAGCGTGGTCTGACCGGCACCGTTATGCGCACATTCAGGCCTTGCGCGAGTCGGTGCAGCTGGCGCAAGCGCACCGCAAAAGCCTGCTGCTCTTTGTGCATGAGCGGCTGCAAACCGCAGACTTCACCGACAGACAGCAGCGCATGGCGCGGGGACTGGTGCGCGGTTTGATCGACCAATTGGCCGCCAGCGCAGACCCGCAAGTGCAGGCCCTGGCGGATTTGTACGTGAGCGAAGAGGACACCCAAGAAACGGCCCAAGAGCAGGCCGAGGCGGCGCAACGTTTGCGCGAGCGCATCGAAGAAGCGCTGGGCCAGCCGATTGAAAAAGCAGGCCAATACCAAACGCCCGAAGAGATGATGCAAGCGGGCATGCGCCAGTGGCAACGCCAGCAAGAGGCCGACGAGCAGCGCAAGGCGGCCAAGCGTGCGGCCAAAAAAGCACAAAAACAAGCCCAAAAGAAAAGCGCTGCGGCCGAAAAAGGCGAGGTGCCGCCCGCCTTGCTGCGTGAAGCCGACGCCAAAAGCGCCATACGCACCGTGTTCAGGCAGTTGGCCAGTGCCTTGCACCCGGACCGCGAGCCCGACGAACAAGAGCGCTTGCGTAAAACTGCGCTGATGAGCGAAGTCAACGCCGCTTATGAAAAAAATGACCTGAGCACCTTGTTGCGCCTGCAAATGCAGGTGACGAAGGTCAACCCGCAAAACTCCGCCCGCATGGCCGATGCCCAGCTCATCGCCATGGCTTCGTTGCTCAAGGAGCAGGTGACAGCACTGGAGGATGATCTGGACGCGTTGCAAAGCCGCCTGAGCCGGGAGCTGTGTGTGCCGGTGCGGGCCGAGGCAGAAGAGGCGTCGATTATGCAAGCCCTGCAACGCATCCAGGCCGACCAGCGCCACAGTGCAGACAGCCTGGAGGCCGATTTACGCCGCATTCAGAACGATGCCGAACTCAAGCGCTGGCTCAAAGAGCAGTGGCAGCTGGCCAAAGAGCAAGTGCAGTCGTCCACCGACTTTTGAGTTGTGCGGGGACCGGCTTTTGTCGGTCGGAGCTTCAGCTCCGTTGCAGGCGGCTTCAAAGCCACTTTTGCATGAAGCTGGCCTGGCCCGCTGCCGGGTCCAGGGCATAGGGCTCAAAGCCAAAACCCAGGTAACTCTTCAAGGCACGCGAGTTGCCGGTCAGCACCTCCAGCGTGAGCTTGCAGCAGCCATGGTTTTTGGCGTGTTGCTCGGCGGCCGCCAGCAAAGCCTGACCGACGCCCGCGCCCCGGTGGCCCGGCAGCACGGCGATGTCGTGGATGTTCATCAGGGGCTGCGCCTTGAAGGTCGAATAGCCCTCGATGCAGTTGACCAGGCCCACGGGCGTATCGTCCAGCCAGGCGATGAAGCTGGCCGCATCTGTGCGTGCGGCCAGGTCATCGCACAGCCGCGCTTTCACATCCTGCGCCAGCGCTTCGCCGCCGCCCATGGGGTCTTGGGCGTAGGCGTCCAGCAGCATCACCAGCGCGTTGCGGTGGGTGGGGTTCTGGTAATCAACGGGCAGGATGTGCAGGGGCATGTCGGTGACGTCTGAAGGGTGGCGCTGAGGCCGTGGGTCCATGGGTGTGGGTGCGCTACATTGTCCACGATCCAAAGGGTCGCGGCGTGCATCTTGGCTCAGGCGCTCAGGCTTTGGATGTCTGCCAGGAGTGTGTCCACCGAGGCTTCGGTGGTGTCCCAGGCGCACATGAAGCGGCAGCCGCCACCGGCGATGAACTGGTAGAACTTCCAGCCCTTGGCATGCAGCGCGTCCACCAAGGGCGCAGGCAATTGCGCGAACACGCCATTGGCCTCGGGTGGGTGCAACACCTGAACACCCTCGATCTGCCGCAAGCCCGTGTACAAGCGCTGCGCCATGGCATTGGCATGGCGCGCGTTGCGCAGCCAGGTGTTGTTGTCGAGCAAACCCACCCAGGGCGCCGAAATGAAGCGCATTTTGGAGGCCAGTTGACCGGCTTGCTTGACGCGCCAGGCAAAGTCTTGCGACAGTTCCCGGTCAAAAAAGACCACCGCCTCGCCCACAGGCAGACCATTTTTGGTGCCGCCAAAGCACAGCACGTCCACCCCGGCTTTCCAGGTGATTTCGGCCGGGCTGCAGGCCAGGTGCGCCACGGCGTTGGCAAAGCGGGCGCCGTCCATGTGCATTCTCAAACTGTGTTTTTGGGCCATCCAGGAGAGGGCGCGAACTTCGTCCACGCTGTAAACCGTGCCCAGTTCGGTGGCTTGGGTGATGGACACCACCTTGGGGCGGGGGTAGTGGATGTCATTGCGTTTGGTGACCAAGGCCTCAACGGCCTCGGGTGTGAGCTTGCCGCGCTTAGCCTGGGTCGACAAGCCCTCGGCCACCAGCAATTTGGAGCCATTGGAGAAAAACTCCGGTCCCCCGCATTCGTCTGTTTCGATGTGCGCCACAGGCGTGCAGATGACCGAGTGGTAGCTCTGGCACATGGCAGCGAGCGCCAGGGAATTGGCAGCCGTGCCATTGAAGACGTAGTACACGTCGCAATCGATTTCGAACAGCTCGCGCAACATGTTGGTGGAGCGCTCTGTCCAGCGGTCGTCGCCATAGGCGGGCTCGTGCCCGCTGGCGTTGGCCTCCAGCAGGGCGTGTAGGGCTTCAGGGCAGCTGCCTGCGTAGTTGTCACTGGCAAATTGCTGTGGTGTTTTGTTCATGGTGGGCTCCCTGTTGGTTTTTTTGATGGGTGATACAGAAAAAGCCCTTCACGCCGGGGCGTGAAGGGCTTGGCAAATCCTGAGCGCTGGAGTTTAGCCAACGCTCAAGGCTGCAGAGCTCGACGAAAAATGGGGCCGCGAAGCAGCGCCATGGCTGTGCAGCACATGCCCTGCCAATTGGTGCGCCGTGATGGCCGAGAGCGTCCAGCCCAGGTGCCCGTGGCCGGTGTTGTAGAACACATTGGCTTTTTTGCCCGCGCCCACACGCGGCAGCATGGTGGGCATCATGGGGCGCAGGCCTGCCCAGGGTTCGGCGCGGCGCGTGTCCACGCCGGGGAAGCATTGGTTGACCCAGTTGACCAAGGGCTTGATGCGGTCCGCGCGGATGTCCAGGTCGATGCCGTTGAACTCGGCTGTGCCGGCCACGCGAAAGCGGTCTGCGCCCAGGCGGCTGGTGACCAGTTTGGTCTCGTCGTCGAGCAGACTCACTTGGGGTGCGCAGGCTTGGCTGATGGCGTCGTTCAGGCCCACGGTGATCGAGTAGCCTTTGACGGGGTAAATGTTCAGGCGGTCACCCAATTGGGCGGCCAAGCGGCGGCCGTGCACGCCTGCGCAAATGACGATGCCGTCGAAGCTCAGGGTCTCGGTCTGGCCTTGGTGCTGCACCTGCACCGTGGCGGTTTGTCCGTTCGATGCAACATTCAGCACCTGATGCTCGGTCAGGATCTTCACGCCCAGGCGCTCACAAGCCTTGGCCAGGCCGAAGGTGAATTTGTGGATGTCGCCCGTGGAGTCGCTCTCGGTGAAATAGCCGCCGTAGTACTGGCCTTGCAGGGTCGGCTCGATGGCTTTCATTTCGTCGGGCGTCACGGCGCGGCGGGGCAGGCCGCCTTGGGCCAGCAGCTTGGAGACTTCGCCCGCGTGGTCAAAGCCCTTTTTGTCGCGGTAGATGTGCAAGATGCCTTCGCGCTTGTGGTCAAAGTCGATGCCCTCGGCCTTGGCCCAGGCAAAGTGGTGCTCGCGCGATTCGATCGCCAGCTTGGCTGTGGCGATGGTGTTGTCTTTGTACCGGGGAATAGCCGCCACGAACTCGGCCATCCAGCTGAGTTTGTGCCAAGTGGGGGCTGGGTTCATCAAGAGCGGCGCATCGCTCTTGAGCATCCACTTGAGGCCTTTGATGATCGTGGACGGGTGTGTCCAGACTTCGGCGTTGGATGCCGACAATTGCCCGCCGTTGGCATAAGACGTTTCCATGCCGGGGTAGCGGTTTTTTTCGATCAGAGTGACCTGGATGCCTTGTTGGGCCAGGGCGTAGGCGGAGGTGACGCCGGTGATGCCGCCACCAATGATGACCATGTGCTTTTTCATAAGGAGTTCTCTCTTCAAAACGTCTCAAACAGGTGGACACGCTGCGCACCGAATGTGCGCGGCATGACCCCCTCTGTTTGAAACCTGAGAGATTCACCTCGGATGAGGCTTGCTCCTGCGGTGGACCCCGGTGACGAACCGAGATCGCTCTTCAGAGTGTGTGGCCCCTCATCCGGAGATGGGGGCCAGCCTGCATCGGTCCTTTGGCCTGAGAGTTTCCGGGGCGGTTGCTCCTTCGGCGCTGTCTGTTGTTGACAGTCTCTCCCGATGCGGGCGATGGATATGGTGTGTGGCTCTTCCTTGGTGTGTGGATCAGGCGTAGTCGCCCACCGGGATGCAGCTGCAAAACAGGTTGCGGTCGCCGTGCACGTTGTCAACCCGGCCCACTTGTGGCCAGTACTTCACGCTGCCCGGCACGCGCTGGGCTTGCGCGGCAGCGACTTCTCGGCTGTAGGGGTGGGCCCATTCGCTGCCCAGCAGGCTGTCTGCGGTGTGCGGCGCGTGTTTCAGCGGGTTGTTGTCTTGTGGCCAGGTGCCGGTTTCGACTTGGCGGATCTCTTCGCGGATGGCGATCATGGCGTCGATGAAGCGGTCAATCTCTTCGAGTGTTTCGCTCTCGGTGGGCTCGACCATCAGGGTGTTGGCCACAGGGAAGCTCAGCGTGGGCGCGTGAAAGCCATAGTCCATCAATCGCTTGGCCACGTCTTCGGCCATGACGCCGCAGGTTTCTTTGAAGTGGCGCAGGTCCAGGATGCACTCGTGGGCCACATGGCCGTTGTCACTGGCGTACAGCGTGGGGTAGTGGGCGCTCAGGCGCTTGCTGATGTAGTTGGCCGCCAAAATGGCCGACTCGGTCGCGTGCTTCAGGCCCTCGGCGCCCATCATGCGGCAATACATCCAGCTGATGGGCAGCACAGCGGCATTGCCCAGCGGCGCTGCGCTCACGGCACCCACACCGTTGACTGGCACACCGCCTGTGGCGTGGCCGGGCAGGTAGGGCACCAAGTCTTCGACCACACAAACCGGGCCAACACCGGGGCCGCCGCCGCCGTGCGGAATGCAGAAGGTTTTATGCAGGTTCAGGTGGCTCACGTCGCCGCCAAACTCTCCGGGCGCGGCCACGCCCACCAGCGCGTTCATGTTCGCGCCGTCCACATACACGCGCCCGCCGTGCTGGTGCACCAGTTCGCAGAGCTGCTTGACTTGGGTCTCGAACACGCCGTGTGTGCTGGGGTAAGTGATCATCACAGCGGCCAGATTCGCGCTGTGCTGCTCGCACTTGGCCTGCAGGTCGGCCATGTCCACGTTGCCGTTGTCGTCACACTTGGTGACCACCACGGTCATGCCCACCATCTGGGCGCTGGCGGGGTTGGTACCGTGCGCACTCGACGGTATCAGGCAGATGTTGCGGTGGCCCTGGCCTTGGGCGCGGTGGTAGGCCTGAATGACCAAGAGACCGGCGTATTCGCCTTGCGATCCGGCATTGGGCTGCAGGCTGATGCCTTTGTAGCCCGTGGCCTGGCACAGCCAGTCGCGCAGCTGCTGGTCCAGCTGGGCATAGCCCTTGAGTTGATCAGCCGGGGCAAAGGGGTGCACATGGGCAAACTCGGGCCAGGTGATGGGGATCATCTCGCTGGTCGCGTTGAGCTTCATGGTGCAGCTGCCCAGCGGGATCATGCTGCGGTCCAGTGCCAAGTCTTTGTCGGACAGCTGGCGGATATAGCGCAGCATGCCGGTCTCGGAGTGGTAACGGTTGAAGACGGGGTGCGTGAGGAAATCGCTGGTGCGGCGCAGCTCGGTCGGGATCAGGGGCTCGACGCCTTTTTCAAACGCATCGAAGTTGGGCAGCGCCTGGCCCGGGGTGACTGATTCGGCGGCGAATACTTGCCACAGGGCGTGGATGTCCTCTCGCGTGGTGGTCTCGTCCAGCGAGATCGATACGCTCTTGTCGCAAGCCTTGCGCAGGTTCATGCCCGCTTGCCGGGCCCGTTCGATGAGCGAGGCCGAGGACTCGCCGATGGCGATCCACACGGTGTCAAAGGCGGTTTCTTTGCGCAACTTGAAGCCCAGGCTCTGCAGGCCTTGCGCGAAGACGGCGGTGTAGCTTGCCACGCGACGCGCAATGCGCTTCAAGCCCTCGGGGCCATGGTACACGGCGTACATGCTGGCGACCACGGCAGGCAGCACCTGCGCAGTGCAGATGTTGCTCGTGGCTTTTTCGCGGCGGATGTGCTGCTCGCGGGTTTGCAGGGCCAGGCGGTAGGCGGGTTTGCCATGCACGTCCACACTCACGCCCACCAAGCGGCCGGGCAGTGAGCGTTTGTAGGCGTCGCGGCAGGCCATGAAGGCGGCATGCGGTCCGCCTGCGCCCATGGGCATGCCCAAGCGTTGTGTCGTGCCGACCACGATGTCGGCACCCATCTCGCCAGGGGGCTTGAGCAGTGTGAGGGCCAGCAGGTCAGCGGCCACGATGAGGGCGGCGGATTGTGCGTGGCTTTGGGCGGCGTAGCCACTGAGGTCTTCCACCAGTCCGGTGCTGCAGGGGTACTGCACCAGCGCGGCAAAGTGTTCGCCGTTCAGCGCAGCAGTGAAGTCGTCCGCACTCTGCGGCACCAGCACCTCAATGCCCAGGGGTTGGGCACGCGTGTGGATCACTTCGATGGTTTGTGGGTGACAGGCGCGAGACACCACAAACACCCGGCTCTTGCTTTTGACGGTGCGCATGGCCAAGGTCATGGCCTCGGCGGCGGCCGTGGCCTCGTCGAGCATGGAGGCGTTGGCGATGTCCATGGCCGTCAGGTCGGTGACCATGGTCTGGAAGTTCACCAGCGCTTCCATGCGGCCTTGAGAAATTTCGGCCTGGTAGGGCGTGTAGGCGGTGTACCAGGCGGGGTTTTCCAGAATGTTGCGCAGGATCACACCCGGCGTGTGCGTGCCGTAATAGCCCTGGCCGATGAAACTCTTGAGCAACTGGTTTTGCTGCGCCATGCTTTTGAGCTCGGCCAGCGCCGCAGCCTCGGTCACTGGGGCGGGCAAGTCCATGGCCTGGGCGCGGGCAATGCTGCGCGGCACGATGGATTCGATCAGGGCGCGGCGCGAAGCCTCGCCGATCACGCTGAGCATGTGCTGTTCGTCGGCAGCGCTGATGCCAATGTGGCGAGCGATGAATTCGGATGGGTTTTCGAGTTCGCCCAAGGGCTTGAGGGTGGACATCAGCATGCGCAACTCCGTTAAAAAATCAACCAGCAGAGAACTTGTTGTAAGCGGTTTCGTCCAGCAGGGCATCGGTCTGCGCCGGATTGGACAACTTGACCTTGAAGAACCAGCCTTTGCCCAGCGGGTCGGTGTTGGCCAGCGAGGGGTCGCCGCGCAGTTCTTCGTTCACCTCGGTGACTTCGCCGTCCACGGGCATGTAAACGTCGGCGGCGGCCTTGACCGACTCGACCACGCCAGCGACTTCTTTGGCTGCAAAAGACTTGCCGACTTCGGGCAGGTCCACAAACACCACATCGCCCAGCGCATCTTGCGCGTGGTGCGTGATGCCGACGACGGCGGTGTCACCGTCAATTTGCAACCATTCGTGGTCTTCGGTGTACTTGATCATGTGGGGGCTCCTGGTGTGTGTTTGGCAATTAAATCGGGGTCAGATCCCAATTGTTTGGCTTGGACGGGTGTGTGGATTTAATTGGGATCTGACCCCGATTAATTTCAACCACGGTAATAGTGGTTGGGCACGAAGGGCAGGGCGCTGACTTCCATGGGCACGGCTTTGCCGCGGACCATGGCGTTCAGGCGTGTGCCTGCTGGCGCATATTTTGCCTGCACATAGGCCAGCGCCACGGGCTGGTCAGCGGTGGGCGCGAGCAGGCCGCTGGTGACTTCTCCCACCTTTTGGCCCGCGTCGTTGTGCAACTCGACATGCTCGCGCACCGGCACACGTTCCAGGCCCACCAGACCCACACGCAGGCGATGCGCCGGGGCTGTGCCGTCCAGCTGCGCCAAAATTTTGGCGGCACCGGGGAAGCCGCCTGCACGCGCGCCACCTGTGCGACGCACCTTCTGCATGGCCCAATTCAGGTTGGCCTCGACCGGCGTGGTGGTGGTGTCAATGTCGTTCCCGTACAGGCACAGCCCGGCTTCCAGCCGCAGCGAGTTGCGGGCACCCAGGCCAATCGGCTTGACTTCGGGCTGGGCCAGCAGGCGGCGGGCAAAGGCGTCGGCGGCATGGGCGGGGAGGGAGATTTCAAAACCGTCTTCGCCGGTGTAGCCGCTGCGCGTCACGTACAGGTCTGCGCCGTCCACCTCAAATGCTGCGCCGGTCATGAACACGAGTTTTTCCACACCGGGCAACAGGCGTTGCAAAGCGGTCACGGCCTGCGGGCCTTGCAGGGCCAGCAAGGCGCGGTCAAATTGCGGTGTGATGGTGCAGCGGTTGCCCATGCGCTCTTGGATGTGGGCCAAATCGCCGTGTTTGCAAGCGCCGTTGACGATCACAAAAATATCGCCGCCGTTGGCCACATCGCGGTTCACAAACATCAGGTCGTCGATGATGCCGCCCTCGTCATTGAGCAGCAGGCCGTAGCGTTGTTTGTGGACACCCAGGCCGATCACGTCCACCGGCATCAGGCTCTCGAAGGCGGCAGCGGCATCGGGGCCGCTCAGGCACAACTGGCCCATGTGCGAGACGTCGAACAAGCCTGCGGCGTTGCGGGTGTGGTGGTGCTCGGCGACCAGGCCAGCGGGGTATTGCACCGGCATGCTGTAACCGGCAAAAGGCACCATGCGGGCGCCCAGCTCGGAGTGCAGCGCATTCAAAGGGGTGGTGAGCAAGTTGGCAGCAGCGGTCACAAAAAACTCCAAGGGCAATGAAAAGCCACAGTACATGCTGTGGCGCTTGCCCTCGCTGTCCGCTTTACCTGAGAGATTCGCCGGGAACATTCAGCCCAAAAGCCAAACGTTCTGCGGGTTGCTCCTTCGGTGGATGCCGTTGCACGATGGCCCGGCACCTCTCTCCAGTGAGGTAACGCCTTGATGAAAAGCGTTTTGTCAGTCCTTTTGCCTGAGCGTTCAGCAGTTTTTCAAACCGCCTGCGCCTTCGGCGGCCTGACTTGTTTCACTAGGAAGACAAGTCAGGCGCTCTCCTGACAGGTGAGGATTCTAACTTTATTTGTTGTAAATCCAGTCGCGCAAGGTCAAGGATATCTCGGGCACGTAGCTGATCAGCATCAGACAAGCCAGGATCACGCCGATGAAGGGGATCAGGTCTTTGATGATCCTGTCCAGCGATATTCGGGCCACCGTACACGCGGCAAACAGGTTGACGCCAAAGGGCGGAGTGATCATGCCCAGGGCCAGGTTGACGATCATCACCATGCCAAAGTGGATCGGGTCGATGCCAAAGTGCATCGCCACCGGCACCAGGATAGGGGCCAGCACGATGATGGCCGCGCTTGTCTCGATGAACATGCCGATGATGAACAAGGCTGCATTGATGCCCAACAAGAAGTACATGGGAGACTGCAACACCTCTTGCAGCCAAGCGCCAATGGCAGCTGGCACACCGGCCCGGGTGATCATGAAGGCAAACAAGCCGGCGTTGGCGATGATGAACATGATCACCGCGCTTGAAATGACCGACTTGCGCAGGATGTTGTACATGTCCTTGAAGCCGATTTCGCGGTAGATCACCGTGCCCACAATGAAGGAATAAAACACCGCCACAGCCGCCGCTTCGGTGGGTGTGAAGATACCGCCATAAATGCCGCCGAGCACAATCACCGGCATGAGCAATGCCCAGCTGGCTTGCCAAGTGGCTTTGCCAAAGCTCAAGCGACCGTCTCCATCATTTTTGCCCCAACCCATGTACTTGGAGTAAAGCCAGACAAACAGCATCAGGGCGCCGCCAATGAGCAGGCCAGGGCCGACACCCGCGACAAACAATTCACCAATCGAAACTTCGGCAGAGACGCCAAACAAGATCATGGGAATGGACGGGGGGATGATCACGCCCAGCTCGGCCGAGGTGGCTTGCAAGGCCGTGGCCCAAGGCCTGGGGTAACCGTGTTTGATCAGGGCCGGAATCAAGATGGCGCCCACAGCGAAGGTGGTGGCTACTGAAGAGCCCGAGACGGCCGCAAAAATCATGCAGGTCAGCACGCAGGTCATGGGCAAGCCACCCTGCACGCCACCCACAATGCTCTTGGCAAATTCGACCAGGCGGCGAGAAATGCCGCCGGTCTCCATCAGGTTGCCCGCCAAAATAAAGAAGGGAATGGCCGCCAGGGGAAATTTGTTGATCGAGTTGAACATTTCCTTGACGGAAATGAGCATGTTGGCGTTGGCGATCTGGATGCCCACAATCGCCGACAAACCAATCGAAACGGCCACCGATACTGTCAGTGCAAAGCACAGCAGCATCGTGAAGAGCATGGCTGAACTCATTGTGCGTTCTCCAATTCCATACGCTGGGGATCCAGCCAAAAACCAATGATGCCGATGATGCTGAACACAGCGCCCACGGGCAGTGCCAAGTAGGCCCAGAACATGGAAACACCTTCAAGTCCAATCATGGACTGGACGCTGCCCCGGTTGGCATAGTCCCATCCCCACCACAAAATGATGCTGCACAGGGTCAGTGCCGTGATGGCCACCACAGCATCCAAAACTCGCCGCATGCGTTGGCCGCTCAAGCGGTACAGCAAGTCCACGCTCACCATGGAGCCGGTGCGAAAAGCGGTTGGAATGCCGAGAAACACCATCCAGATCAGGCTGAATCGGATCAAGACCTCGGTCCATTCAGCAGGTGACTCGAGTATGAAACGGGTCACAATTTGGTGAATGGCAAAAGCCGAGGCCAATGCCATCATCGCGCAGGCGACCATCATCGAGAGGGCGGTGGTCCGTTGCTCAAAGCGTAAAAATAATTGTTTCATGGGGCGTTTCTCGGCCAAATTGAAAAACGCCCGCCAGCCAAAGCTGGTCGGGCGTCCTAAGCAAGCTCAGATCACTTGAAATTACGGATGCGGTCCAGGTTGGCTTTGCCGAACTGCTTTTCAAACTCGGTCATGGCCGGGCCCATGGTGGCCAAGAACTTGGACTTGTCCACGTTCTCGATGATGGTCATGCCTTTCCTGCGCAACTCGGCCACGCCATTGGCATCGTCCTTGTCCACACGGGCGCGGTTGACCTTGACGGCTTCTTTGGCCGAGTCGAGGAAGATCTGCTTGTCAGCGGCGCTTAGTTTGTCAAACGAACCCTTGTTCATCAAGATGATGACGGGCGAGTAAACGTGGCCTGTGAGTGTCAGGTGCTTTTGCACTTGGTCAAAGTTGGCCGCCATGATGACCGAGAGAGGGTTTTCCTGACCGTCCACAGTGCCTTGCTGCAAGGCGGTGAACACTTCGGGGAAAGCCATGGGTGTGGTGACAATGCCCAAGCTCTTGTAAGCGGCGACGTGCACGGGGTTTTCCATGGTGCGCATCTTGAGGCCTTTGAGGTCATCAGGTGCATTCACAGGGCGCTTGCTGTTGGTCATGTGACGGACGCCGTTTTCACCCCAAGCCAAGGCCTTGAAGCCCTTGGAGTCGAACTTGGTCAGCAGTTCCTGGCCAATGGGGCCGTCCAGCACGGCGCGTGCGTGTGCCTTGTCACGGAACAGGAAGGGTACGTCCAGGATGCGTGCCTCGGGGACGAAATTGGGCACTGGGCCGGTGGACGAGGTGGCCAGTTCCTGGGTGCCCAGCTGGACCGATTCAATGGACTCGCGCTCGCCGCCCAATGATCCCGAGTAGAAGTTCTGGATCTTGATGCGACCGTTGGTGCGCTTTTCAACTTCTTTGGCCAGCGTGTCGATGGCTTCGCCCTGGTGGGAATTCTGGCCGACAGAGATGCTGTTGCGCATGGTGATTTGCGCAGAGGCCGTGGCCATGACACCTGCGGCCAAACTCAGGCCCAACATCAGTTTGCTCAATTTCATTCGAAAGCTCCTCGTGGATCGGTGGACGACGACAGGTTGCGAATCAACTTGTCATACAAGTTTGATTATGGGGTGCCTGTTCGCCAGTTTGACTACGGGTTTTCGCGGGGGTGCTGATGCCTAGGTGACGCACTCGCCCCAAGCGAGTCGCCCAAAAAAAGAGGCCCTGTAGGGCCTCTTGCGGTTGCTTGCGGCTTCACATGCCTGTGTAGTTGGGCCCGCCGCCGCCTTCGGGTGTGACCCAGACGATGTTTTGCGTCGGGTCCTTGATGTCGCAGGTCTTGCAGTGCACGCAGTTTTGCGCGTTGATTTGCAGACGGTCAGAGTTGTCTTCATTTTTGACGTACTCGTAAACCCCGGCAGGGCAATAGCGGCTTTCAGGCCCGCCATACTTGGCCAGGTTGATGCCCACGGGCACCGAGGCGTCTTTCAGCGTCAAGTGGGCCGGCTGGTTTTCTTCGTGGTTGGTGTTGCTGATGAAGACGCTGCTCAAGCGGTCAAAGGTCAGCTTGCCGTCCGGTTTCGGGTAATCGATTTTGGGGCAATCGGCCGCAGGCTTGAGGAACGTGTGGTCGGCCTTGTCGCGGCGCAGCGTCCATGGAATGTGGCCGCGCAGCGCGAACTGCTCGAAGCCGTTCATCAGCGTCGCCACTGTGAGGCCCTTCTTGAACCAGGCCTTGAAGTTGCGCGACTTGTTCAGCTCGGTGTAGAGCCAGCTGGCCTCGAAAGCCTCGGGGTAGGCGCTCAGCTCGTCGTGCTCGCGACCGGCCACGATGGCGTCATACGCGGCTTCAGCGGCCAGCATGCCGGTCTTGATGGCGGCGTGGCTGCCCTTGATGCGGCTCACGTTCAGGTAGCCGGCATCACAACCGACCAAGGCACCACCTGGGAACACGGTCTTGGGCAGACTCATCAAGCCGCCTGCGGTGATGGCGCGTGCACCGTAGCCGATGCGCTTGGCATTGACTTCGCCCTTGTCGTTGGTAAAGTACCACTTGATGTTGGCGTGGGTTTTCCAGCGCTGAAGTTCTTCAAAGGGGCTGAGCCAAGGGTTGGCGTAGTCCAGTCCCACCACGTAACCGATGGCGATCTTGTTGTCTTCCATGTGGTACATGAACGCACCGCCGTAGGTGTCGTGCTCCATGGGCCAGCCGGCGGTGTGCATCACAAAGCCGGGGGTGTGGCGTGAGGGGTCGATTTCCCAGACTTCCTTGATGCCGATGCCGTAGGTCTGCGGATCGCGGCCTTCATCTAATTTGTATTTGGCGATCAGCTGCTTGCCCAAATGGCCGCGTGCGCCTTCGGCGAACACGGTGTACTTGCCGTGCAGCTCCATGCCGAGCTGGAAGTTCTCGGTTGGCTCGCCGTCTTTGCCAATGCCCAGATTGCCGGTGGCCACGCCTTTGACAGAGCCGTCGTCGTTGTAAAGCACTTCGGCGGCGGTGAAGCCGGGGAAGATTTCCACGCCCAAATTCTCGGCCTGCTGGGCCAACCAGCGGGTGAAGTTAGACAAGCTGATGATGTAGTTGCCGTGGTTTTGCGCGCACTCGGGCAAGAAGATGCCGGGGGTGCGGGTGGCACCGGTCTCAGACAGAAAGCTCCAGGCGTCGTCGGTCACGGGCTGGTTCAGCGGTGCACCCAACTCTTTCCAGTTGGGCAAGAGTTCGGTCAGGGCCTTGGGGTCCATGATGGCGCCGCTCAGGATGTGGGCGCCGGGCTCGCCGCCTTTTTCCAGCACCACCACCGACACGTCGGTGCCTTTTTCAGCGGCCAGTTGTTTGAGACGAATGGCCGTGGACAGGCCAGCGGGGCCGCCACCGACCACGACCACGTCGTAGGGCATGGATTCGCGGGGGCCGTAGGTGCTCAGGATTTCTTCGGGGCTCATGACAGACTCTTTTGGACAAGTTGGAAATTGGGGAGCCCGGCACCAGGGGTGTCGGGCGTGTGACTCATTTTATGCATCTTGGGGCGGCTTCCCCCGCACAATGGTGTCAGCAGTTGCGGTGCAACGGATGCGAAACCCCTGGAAGGATTTGACATGGCTTATGAAATCGATTTGTCGGGCCGCGTGGCCTTGGTGACGGGCGCCTCGGGCGGCTTGGGTGCGCAATTTGCCAAAACCCTGGCCGCAGCAGGCGCGGGCGTGGTGCTGGCCAGCCGCCGCATCGAAAAGCTCAAGGACTTGCGCGCCGAGATCGAAGCCGCTGGCGGCGACGCGCATGTGGTTGAGATGGACGTGACCGACCGCCACAGCATTGCAGCGGCCGTGGCGCACGCCGAAACCGAGATGGGCAGCATCGACATTTTGGTGAACAATTCGGGCGTGAGCACCACCCAGCGCATCCAGGACGTGACGGAAGACGACTACGACTTCATCATGAACACCAATGTGCGGGGTGCTTTTTTTGTGGCCCAAGAGGTCGGCAAACGCATGCTGGCCCGGGCCAAAGGTGCAGCGCCGGGCAGCTTCACCGGTGGGCGCATCATCAACATCGCTTCGATGGCGGGCCTGAAAGTGTTGCCGCAAATTGGTGTGTACTGCATGAGCAAGGCCGCCGTGATCCAGATGACCAAGGCTTTTGCGGTCGAGTGGGGCAAGTTCGGCATCAACGTGAACGCGATTTGCCCGGGCTACATCGACACCGAAATCAACCACCACCATTGGCAAACCGAGCAGGGCCAAAAACTCATCAGCATGCTGCCGCGCAAACGCGTGGGCCAGCCGCAAGACCTGGACGCCTTGTTGATGCTTCTGGCCAGCGACCAGAGCCATTTCATCAACGGCGCGGTGGTGTCGGCCGACGATGGTTTTGCGGTGTGAGGGCCTGGTCATGAAGCTGGAGCTGCCTGAGCGCAAGAAACTGGTCAATGAATTGGTGATACCCATCCGCTGGGGCGACATGGACGCCATGGGCCACGTCAACAACACGGTGTATTTCCGGTACATGGAAAGCACCCGCATTGACTGGTTTGACAAGATCGGTTTCATTCCGAACCCGCAAGGCGAAGGGCCGGTGATCGCGAACGCGTTTTGCAATTTCTTCAAACAGTTTGAATACCCGGGCCAGATTTTGGTCAAGCTCTATGTGAGCGACCCCGGCCGCACCACGTTCGAGAGCTGGTGTACGCTGGAGCGCACGGACCAGCCCGGTGTGGTGTTTGCCGCAGGGGGCGCAACCACCATCTGGGTAGATTTTCCGAAGCAAAAAGCCGTGAGCTTGCCCGACTGGGTGCGGGCCTTGGTCAGCGACTGAAAGCTTCAAGCCGCTGACTGGGCGGGTGCGCCCACCGCACGCCACTGGTCGGCGTGGCTTTGCAGCCAGTCTTGCGACAGCGTGGCGCTGCCCACTTGCATGGGGTGAAAGTCTTTGCGGGTGTAGGCCCAGATGGGCTTGGCCACGCGCCAAACCATGCCGTGGCGGCCGAACAGGAACTTGGACGCCGACCACCAAGTTGAAGGCTTGAAAAGTGTCTTGTCGTGCCACAGGTTGTTGACGGTCTGGCGGAACACGTCGGTGCTGAACTGCACCGTCACGTACCAGAACCAACGCATGCGCCAGGTGTGGTTGCCGCCCAGGCGCTGGTACAGGTCAAAGGCCACGCATTTGTGTTCGGACTCTTCGGCCGCGTGCCAGCGCCACAGGGTTTTGAGGGGTTCTTCGGCCCCGGCGAACCAGTCGCCAGGCTGGTCGATGCGCTCGAGCGTCAGATCACCAAAGATCGAGGTGTAGTGTTCAAAAGCGGCGGTGATGGCCAACTCGTGCAGGTAACCCTTGTCGCTTTTGCTGAAAAACTCGTCACGCCCTTTTTTCAGGCGCTGCTCGGCGCGTGGTCCCCAGTGGTTCACCAGGCCTTGTTTTTCCAGGTGCGCGTTGTACAGCGCATGCAGGTGGCGGTGGGTCGCTTCTTGGCCCACAAAGCCCTTGGCGATTTGCTTGAGTTCTGCGTTTTCAGGCGTGTCGGGCAGCTGCTTGGCACCGGCTTTGACGGCATCGATGAACGACTGCTCGCCCACCGGAAAGCTCATGGACAAGGCGTTGGCATAAGCCGTCAAAAACGCATCGCCGCCATTCCAGTGGCGCGAGAAACCCTGGCTCAGGTCCACGCTCAGGCGGCGCACGGTCAACTCGGTCGGGGCGGCGGGGTGCTTGTTCATGGTGGGTCTTCCTTCAAATAGGCCAGAATGTGAGCATTGTTCAGTTTTTACAAAGACCTTGCAACTCGCTATCTGCTCACATTTTGACAAAGGCCTTTCATGCCCGCCGCCAAACCAGCTACAAAACCCACCAGCAAGCCGCAAGCCAAGCCCCAAGCCGATCTCAGCTTGCGTCGCCAGCCTTCTCAGGCCCGGGCGCAGCAGACCATGCAGACCCTGTTCAAGGCGGCTGCTCAGATTCTGGACAAGGAAGGCGAGGGCGGTTTGACCACCAACAAGGTCGCCGCAGCGGCCGGTTTTTCAATCGGCACGCTGTACCAGTACTTTCCGAGCAAAGAGGTGCTGGTGCGGGCCATGGCCGCTCGGGGGCAAGAGATGGTGCTGCAAGAGCTGGGCCGTTATCTGAGTGAGCTGGAAACCCTGCCCAACGTGCGCGAGCTCGATGGGCGCGAACTGCTGGCTCAGGCCATTCGCATTTTGGTGCGCGGCTTTGCCACGGGCAAGGGCCTGAGCCAAAGCCTGATTCACCTGTGCTGGACACTGGAAAAGCCCGATGAAACCGCCAGCGCCGTGCGCCAGGTGGCTGACCGACTGGCCATCTTTTTTGAGCGCATCGGCCACCCCGCGCTGCAAACACCCAGCCCGGCGCAGCTGTTTGTGCTGACCCGCTCGGTCATTGGCACGCTGCGCAGCGCCAGCCTGGAAAAGTCGCCCCTGCTGGGCAGCCCCGCATTTGAAGAAGCCTTGGTGCAAATGGCCTGGGCCCTGCTGGCTCGCCCGTCAGCATTTCAGGCTGCTGATTTGGTCTTGGGGGCGCGGCCCATCAGGTAAAACTCGGGGTTGGGCATCATGCCGCTGAAGCTGGCCATGCGGTTACTCAGACCAAAGAAGGCGGTGATGGCGGCGATGTCCCAGATGTCTTCGTCGTTGAAGCCGTGCGCATGCAGGGCGACAAAGTCGGCGTCTTCCACTTCATCGGATTGGTTGCAGACTTTGAGAGCAAAGTCCAGCATGGCGCGTTGACGGGGGCTGATGTCGGCCTTGCGGTGGTTGATGGCCACTTGGTCGGCCACCAAAGGCTTTTTCTCGTAAATGCGCAAGATCGCGCCGTGCGCCACCACGCAATACAGGCACTTGTTGGCGGCGCTGGTGGTGGTCACGATCATCTCGCGCTCACCTTTTGTCAGGCCACTCTCGCGCCCCACCGACTCGGGCACCATCAGGGCGTCGTGGTACGCAAAGAAAGCGCGCCACTCGGCTGGGCGGCGTGCAAAGGCCAGAAACACATTGGGTACAAAACCGGCTTTTTCTTGCACTTCCAACACTTTGGCTTTGATGTCGTCGGGCAAGTCGTTGATAT
>NZ_JAFEIF010000053.1 GCF_017848645.1 Limnohabitans sp.
CCCACCCACACCACACCCGCAAAAACTCAGACGACACAACCTCACAGCACACAAGCAAAACAAGCCATCAATAGCGGACAATCAAGCCTTCAAAAAGCCATCAAACCCCAGTGTCCCCCCACCTCCCCATCCTGCGCGAAGTTTTTGGCTACGACGCCTTTCGCGGCCCGCAGCAAGCCATCATTGACCATGTGGCCGCTGGGGGCGATGCGCTGGTGCTCATGCCCACGGGCGGGGGCAAGTCGCTGTGCTACCAAATTCCGGCCATTGCACGCCAGCGCTCAGGCCACGGCATCACCGTGGTCGTCTCGCCGCTGATTGCGCTGATGCACGACCAAGTCGGTGCGCTGCACGAGGCGGGCGTGAGCGCGGCCTTTCTCAACTCCACCCTCACCAGCGAAGAAGCCAGCGACATCGAGCGGCGCTTGCTGCGCGGCGAGATCACGCTGCTGTATGCCGCCCCCGAGCGGGTGACCAATGCACGTTTTCTGGCACAGATGGACTCGCTGCTCGAGCGCGGGCTGCTGAGCCTGTTTGCGATCGACGAAGCGCACTGCGTGAGCCAATGGGGCCATGACTTCCGGCCCGAATACCGGGGTCTGTCGGTGCTGCACGAGCGCTACCCCAGCGTGCCGCGTGTGGCGCTCACGGCCACGGCCGACGCGCTCACGCGCGCCGACATCGTCGAGCGCCTGCAGCTGGAGGGCGCCGAGCTGTTCATCAGCAGCTTTGACCGGCCCAACATCCGCTACACCATCGTCGAGAAAAAAGACGCCAGCACCCAGCTGCTGCGCTTCATCGAACGCGAACACCCCGAAGAAGCGGGTGTGGTCTATTGCCAGTCGCGCAAACGGGTCGAAGAGATCGCGGTCATGCTGTGCGAAGCGGGCATCCACGCGCTGCCGTACCACGCGGGCCTGGACGCCGCCGTGCGCCAGCGCCACCAGAACGAATTTTTGCGTGAAGAAGGCGTGGTGATGGTGGCCACCGTGGCCTTTGGCATGGGCATTGACAAGCCGGATGTGCGCTTTGTGGCGCACCTGGACATGCCCAAAAACATCGAAGGCTACTACCAGGAAACCGGCCGCGCCGGTCGCGACGGCCTGGCGTCTGACGCGTGGATGGCTTACGGCCTGCAAGACGTGGTGAACCAGCGCCGCATGATCGACGAGAGCCCGGCAGGCGAAGAGTTCAAGCAGGTCATGCGCGGCAAGCTCGACGCGCTGCTGGCCCTGGCCGAAGCGACCGACTGCCGCCGCGTGCGGCTACTGGGCTACTTTGGCGAGAGTTACGCCAGCCAAAAAGACAGCGCGCAAGGCGTTTACATGCCCTTTTGCGGCAACTGCGACAACTGCTTGAACCCACCGGAAGTGTGGGACGGCACCGATGCCGCACGCAAGCTGCTCTCCACCGTGTACCGCACCCACCAAAGCAGTGGCCACAGCTTTGGGGCCAGCCACACCATGGACATCGTGCGGGGCAAAAAAACCGAGAAGGTGGTGCAGCGCGGCCATGAAAGCATCAGCACCTTTGGATTAGGCGCCGAATACAGCGAGCAGCAACTGCGCGCCGTGATGCGCCAGCTGATCGCCATTGGCGCTTTGCATGTGCACACCGAAGACGGTTTCAGCACCCTGCACCTGACCGAGGCGTCACGTGCCGTGCTCAAAGGCGATGTGCCGGTGCAGCTGCGCGAGAGCACCAGCCAACGCAGCGACAAAAAAAGCCGCACCCGCAGCGGCCCAGCGCCTGCTGCGGCCAACCTGGGGCAAGACGCGATGGTGCGCTTCATCAACCTCAAGGCCTGGCGCGCCGAGGTGGCCAAGGAACACAACCTGCCTGCGTATGTGATCTTCCACGACGCGACGCTGGCCGCCATTGCCGAAGCCGCGCCGCAAAGCCTGGCGCAGCTGCAAGGCATCAGCGGCTTGGGCGTGAAGAAACTCGAAGCTTACGGCCCGCAAGTGCTGCGGGTGTGCAACGGGGCGGCTTAAGCCTCAGGCTTCTGCAACGCCTCGCCTGCGCCATGCAGCTGGCCAAACAGCGCCTTGAAGCGCGCGTGCCGCGCCAGCAAAGTGCTCGTCTCGGCAGCATCTGGCTGGAATGTTTGAACCATCCCCTCGCTGGCACTGGGCAGGTCACTGCAGCCCTGATCGGCCATCATGGCCAAGCGTGCCGCGCCCAACGCAGCGGCCACTGGCGCATGGGGGATGCGGTGCAGTGGGCACTGCAATGCACTGGACAAACATTGCGCCCAGACATCGCTGCGCGCCCCACCGCCCACCAGTGCCAAGGACTGCGCACTGGGCCCGGTTTGCCTCATGGCCTGCCAGCCATCGAGCAGACCCAGGCAAACGCCCTCCATCACGGCATAAGCCAGATCGGCCAATTCGTGCCCCGCTTGCAAGCCCGACAGATTGGCCGTGAGCAAGGGGTTGTTGTGGGGGGTGCGCTCGCCCTGCAAATAAGGCAGGAACAGCGGTGACCGCATGCGCCGCGACAATGGCAAGCTGGCCGCCAGGTCCGACAGGCGGGCTTCAGGTGTGCCGCTCAATCGGGCCAGCCAGCCCAGCGCACTGGCTGCGCTGAGCATCACCGACATCTGGTGCCAGCGCTGCGGCAATGCATGGGCAAAGGCATGCACCGCTTGCTCGGGCGCGGGCTCAAACCTCTCAGTCACACGAAAGATCACGCCCGAGGTGCCCAGCGACACAAACCCCTGACCCACCGCCAAGGCCCCCACCCCGATGGCGCTGGCTGCGTTGTCCCCTGCGCCGCCCGCCACCAGCACCGGGTGGCTCCAGCCCCAGGCTTTGGCCTGCGCCGGACTCAGAGGCGCACTGATTTCAGAGCCCTCGACCAAGCGGGGCATGTGGGACACATCCAGCCCACACGCAGCCAGCAGGGACGCGTCCCAACGCCGCCGGGCCACATCCAGCCACAAAGTGCCCGATGCGTCCGACATCTCACTGACGGCCTCGCCTGTGAGTTGCCAACGCAGCCAATCCTTGGGCAACAGCACACGGGCTGTGCGGGCAAAGATTTCGGGCTCGTGCTCGCGCAGCCACAGCAATTTGGGCGCGGTCAAGCCGGGCATGGCCCGGTTGCCGGTGATCTGGCGCAGGCGGGGTTCGGCGCTTTCAAGATGCGCGCACTGTGCAGCGCTGCGCCCATCGTTCCACAGCACAGCGGGGCGCAAAACCTGACCCTGCGCGTCGAGCAGCACAGCGCCATGCATCTGCCCCGACAAGCCGATGGCGCGCACCCGCGACCAGGCTTGGGGTTGTTGCTCACGCAACTGGGCTGCTGCGTGCGTCACCGCAGACCACCAGTCCGCCGGGTGCTGCTCACACCACAAAGGCTGGGGCTGCTGCACGTGCAGGGGCGCATCGGCCGTGGCCAGTGTCTGTTGCGCGTCATCCATAAGCAGCAGCTTGACACCCGAGGTGCCCAGGTCAATGCCAAGGTACATGGCCGACTTTCAAACTCCGCGCTCGTGCAGCCCAAAGCGCACGCCCGACTGTTTGCGGTAATCGCTGGGGGTCATGCCCTTGATGTCCTGAAAACGCCGGTTGAAATTGGCCATGCTGTTGAAGCCCACCTCCAGGCTGATGTCGGCAATGAAACGCCTGCTTTCCCGCAGCAATTGGCAAGCGCGGTTGACACGAATGCGATTGACGAATTCGGTGAAGGTGTTGCCTGTGGCCCGGCGGAAAAAACGTGAAAACTGGCTGTCACTCATGCCCAGCTCCTGGGCCAGGGCCGACACCGAAAATTCCTCTCCCAGGTTGTCCATGACCCGCTCCACAATGGCGTTGATCTGATCGAGCTGGTGGTGGTTGTCCACACTTTGGATCTGGACGCTGGACAGCAAGCGGTAGTCGGTGGACCGGGCCAGATCGGTCAGAAAATCACAAAAGGCTGCAAAACGCTGCCCCCCTCGTGCCTGCTTGATACGCCGCCAATGGGCCTGAGCCTGCTCGCCCATGCCAAAAAACTCCACCCCGTGCCCCGCCCGCTCCAGCAATGGCAAAACCTCCCGCAGCTCGGGAATGTGTTCGGCACTGGCAGCGATCGGCCCATGCGGAAACTGGATCACCAAATCACGCTCTGGCACACCGCCTTCAGGCAAGTCCATGCTGACCCAGTTGTGCGGCAGGCGCGGTCCGGTCAAGACCAGCTGGCCTGGTTGAAAGTAACCGATCCAGTCACCCACAAACACCTTGCCCGAGGTGGCCGTGATCAGGTGCAACTCGTATTCGTCGTGGTAATGCCAACGCGCCAAAGGTGTTGGAAAGCCATGCGACAGACAGCTGATGATGCCCACCTCATCAGAGGCCTCATAGCCCAGATCGGGGGTGCGACTGAGGGCATGTTCCAGCTCGGGCTGGGTCTGCCGGGGCAAGTGCCGGGACATGTCGTGGGGTTTAACGGTCATCGCATTCGTGCGGTCAAAGTGGGGGCTGGCGGACGTGCTCTGCCGCAAAAGCCTGCACCCGAGCGTAGGCCCGGCGCACCGCATCGGTCAAGCGGGCATCCCCGGCCAGATCACCCCACAACAGCCGGTCGGCACAAAAAACCGCCACAGGATCGGCCGCCTGGCACATGGCGTGCGCCACTGCGGGGTCCATGGCCTGATCCTGGTAAGCGTAAGACAACTGGTCGCGATACCAGCGCTGCAAGAAAGCCAGGAACAAGGCGGGCAGCATGGCCACGCTCTCGATGCCTTCCCCCCGAGCCAGCCGCTGCCGGATGGTGGGTGCAATGAAACCCGGAATTTTGGAAAAGCCATCCATGGCCACGCGTTGGTTGGTGTCGCAAATCGCCGGGTTGGCAAAACGATCCAGCACCACGTCGCGGTATTGCGGCAGATCGATCGGGCAGGGGTGCTCGGTCGTGTCGAGCACCGGTATGGTGTCGTGTGTCACATAGTCATGCGCCATCTGGCGGATCACCGGGTCCTGCGTGCCTTCGTGAATGAACTGGTAACCCACCAAGGTGCCCGCCCACGCCACGCAAGAATGCGTGGCATTGAGCAAACGGATCTTGGCCTCCTCGTACGCATCCACCGAGGGCACCATTTGCACACCCACCTTTTCCCAGGCGGGCCGTCCGGCGGCAAAACGGTCTTCGATCACCCACTGGATGAAACTCTCCCCCATCACAGCAGCCGCATCGTCAACGCCCGTGGCTGCCTTGACGCGCTCGCGCACATCGGGCGTGGGCCGCGGGGTGATGCGGTCGACCATCGCATTGGGGCTGGTGGTGTGGGCCTGCACCCAATCGAACAAAGCGGTGTCGCCGATCAACCCAATGAACTCCAGCAGACCCGCACGCGAACGGTCGCCGTTGTGGCGCAGGTTGTCGCAGTTGAGCAAGGTCACAGGGCCACTGCCTTGGCGCATGCGCTCTCGCAAGATGGCCGTGAGCGCCGCATAAATGGTGGGCCCGGGTTGTCCGGCACGCGCAGCGGCCACATCGGCACGCAGGTCGGCAAAGGTGCTGAGGTCCAGGCGGTTGGCTGCGTCCAGGTAATAGCCTGCCTCGGTCACCGTGAACGAGATGATGCGCGTGGCACTATCAGCACCCCAGGCCACCAAACCGGCCAGATCAGCTGTCCAGGGAATCACTTGCCGTATGGATGTGATGCGTTCATAGCGATGCTCGCCTGCCGGAGAAATCGTCTCCAGGGTGTAGGCACCGCCTTGCGCCGCCAATGCGGCCAGGGTCTCGGCCATGTCGGGTCGGGTGTTGCCCGCTGCCAAAACCCAGCTGCTGTCTCCGCTTTGGATCAGCTGGTGCAGGTAAACGGCCTGATGGGCACGGTGAAAAGAGCCGAGGCCCAGATGGAGCATGACGTGGGTCATTGGGTTGGTCCGGATCAAAGTCAAAAGTCAAAGGTCAAATTGGGTCGGCATCATGACCACGTCGCGGATGGTCATGCCGCGAGGGCGCGTGAGCATGAACAGCACGACTTGGGCCACTTCTACCGCATCGAGCAAGCTGCCCTTGGCCTTGGCTTCAGCCAGTTTTTCAGCGGGCCAGTCGGCCAGCAGTGCCGTGATGACCGGCCCCGGCGAAATCGCGCCCATGCGGATGCCATGCTTGAAAACCTGACGGCGTGTGGTCTGCACAAAACAGTCGATGGCCCATTTGCTGGAGGCATACACCGGCTCCCAGGGGGTGGGGAAATGCGCCGCCAGCGAGCTGGTCACGATGATGTCGCCCGCACCGCGCACGATCATGTGTGGCAGCACGCCGCGCACGTTTTTCATGACCACGTTGACGTTCAGGTTCAGCATGCGGTCGATGGCCTCATCGCTCGCATCCACCAGGTCACCGCCCACATACAAGCCCGCATTGGCGTGAAAGACATCGAGCCGACCGGCCAAGGCCAAAATGCGCTCAGGCATGGCCGCGCATTGCAAAGGGTCCAGCAGGTCCAGCACGAGCGGCAAGGCATTGGCACCCAAGGCGGCGCAGGCCTTGTCAAGCGCCTGGCGGTCGCGGTCTACCAGCACCACGGTCGCGCCCGCTTCCAACATGGCCTGCGCGCTGGCCAAACCGATGCCCGATGCCGCGCCGGTGACGGCGGCCACCTGGCCGCTCAAAGGGAGTGAGTTGTTCATGGTGGGGTCTGTCTTGAAGAGGCGCCAATCTCAGGTCAGGTCAGGCTCAGGCCACGGTGGCACTGGGTGCGGTGGCGGCCGTGTGGCGCACCACGCGGCCGCTGGTGTCAAACCAATGGGCTTGCTCCGTGGCCACATCGAGCGCGACGGTGCTGCCCGCCAGCAGCGCTGTGCGCTCGCTTTGGCGGGCCACCAGCGTGGCCCCTTCGGTCGTGCTGACATAAACCAGGGTTTCAGCACCCAAGGCCTCCACCAGCTCCACCCGTCCCGCCACGGCCCCTTGTCCATGGGGGCGCAGCAACACGGCTTCCGGGCGCAAGCCCATGCTGCCGCCCACTGCGGCGGCCGGCGCTTGTTGTTGCACCACCGCAGGCAACTGTGCAAAGGGCACCACGTTCATCTGTGGCGTGCCAATGAACTGGGCCACAAACTGGTTGGCCGGTCGGTCGTAGAGCTCCAGCGGTGTGCCCACTTGTTCGATCTGGCCATCACGCAGCACCACCACACGGTCGGCCAGCGTCATGGCTTCGACCTGGTCGTGTGTCACATAAATGGTGGTCGCCCCCAGGTCGCGGTGCAGCTTGGCGATTTCCACGCGGGTCTGGCCACGCAAAGCAGCGTCCAGATTGGACAGCGGCTCGTCAAACAAGAACACCTTGGGCGCACGCACAATGGCTCGGCCAATCGCCACGCGTTGGCGCTGTCCGCCCGAGAGGTCTTTGGGCGTGCGCTGCAGGTAGCTGCTGAGGTTGAGGATCTTCGCGGCGCGTTCGACTTTGTCTTTGATGATCGCCGGATCTTCTTTGGCGAGTTTGAGTGCGAAGCTCATGTTCTCGAACACACTCATGTGCGGGTACAGCGCGTAGCTTTGGAACACCATGGCCAAATCGCGCTGGCTCGATGGCAAGTGCGTGATGTCGCGCTCTTGCAGGCTGAGCTTGCCGCCGTCGATGTGCTCCAGCCCCGCAATGAGGCGCAGCAGCGTGGATTTGCCGCAACCGGACGGGCCAACAAAGACCACAAACTCGCCTTGCTGGATGGACAGGTCAATGCCCTTGATGGCGCGGTGTTCACCGAAGAATTTTTCGATGCCCTGAAGTTGAAGGTAAGACATGGTGTGTGTAGTTTTGAAAATGGATTACTTGACGGCGCCGAAGGTCAGGCCTTGCACGAGTTGCTTTTGGCTGAACCAGCCAAACACCACGATGGGGGCAATCGCCATGAGCGATGCGGCCGACAACTTGGCCCAAAAGAGGCCTTCAGGGCTGGAGTAACTGGCGATCAGGGTGGCCAGGGTGCCGCCTTTGGCGGCCGTGAGGTTGAGCGCCCAAAATGCTTCGTTCCAGCTGAGCACCAAGCACAGCAAGCCGGTTGAAGCCAGCCCACCCATGGCCAGCGGCAGCAGCACCATGCGCGCCTCTTGCCACAGCGATGCACCGTCCATGCGGGCCGCCTCAAGAATTTCGTGCGGAATGTCCTTGAAATGCGAGTACAGCATCCACACCATGATCGGCAAGTTGGACAGCGTGAACACGATGATCAAAGCCAGCTGGGTGTCCAGCAAGTGGCTCTTTTGCGCCAGCACATAAATGGGCACGAGCGCACCCACGGCGGGCATCATCTTGGTGGACAGCATCCACATCAAGATGTCCTTGGTGTGCTTGCCCTTGATGAAGGCCATCGAGTAGGCCGCAGGCGCGGCAATCAGCAGCCCCAGCAGGGTGGACACCACGCTGGTGATGACCGAATTTTTGGCGTACAGCAGATAGTCGCTGCGCTCTTGCACTTCGTGAAAGTTCTCCAGCGTTGGCGCAAAAAACAGCTCGGGCGGCACCGCGATGGCCTGCAGCTCGGTCTTGAACGCGGTCAACATCAACCAGCCCAAGGGAAAGAACAGCAGCAAAGCGCTGGCCCAGGCCGCGACTGTGCGCACGGCGTAAGCGGTGGTGAAAGTGGTTTGTCTTGCCATGGGGGTTGCTCACTTGTCCAGGTTTTTACCGACCATGCGGATCATGAAAATGGCCGCGATGTTGGCCAGCACCACCGCCAACAACGCACCCGCCGATGCGACACCGGCATCAAAATTCAGAAGTGCCTGCTTGAAAATCAGGAACGCCACATTGGTACTCGCGTCACCCGGTCCACCACCGGTGGTGGTGTAAATCTCAGCGAACACGCTGAGCAAAAAGATGAGTTCGATCATGACGACCACCGCCACCGAGCGGCCCAGGTGGGGGATGTAGAGGTAGCGCAACTGCTGCCCATAGTTGGCCCCGTCCATGCGCGAAGCTTCGAGCTGCTCGCGGTCCATGCTTTGCAGCGCTGTCATGAAAATCAAGGTGGCAAATGGCAGCCACTGCCAGGACACCATGATGATCACCGACAGCAAGGGGAAATCGGTCAGCCAATCGATCGGCTCCATGCCCAGAAATATCCAGACCTGGGCCAGCACCCCATAAATCGGGTTCATCATCATGTTTTTCCACATCAAGGCATTGACCGTGGGCATGACAAAGAAAGGCGATATCAGCAGCAAGCGCACCAGGCCGCGGCCCGCAAAGGGTTCGTTGATGAGCAAGGCCAGCGCCACCCCCAGCACCACCGTGATGGCGATCACACTGCCCAGCAACAGCACGGTGTTGAGCACCGCTGCGCCAAATGAGGGGTCGGTGATGAAGTATTCGAAATTTTCCAGTCCAACAAAGCCGCTCTGATCGGGCTGCAGCAAGTTGAATCGGATGAGGCTGAAATAAATCGTCATCACCAACGGCACGATCATCCACAAGAACAGTGTGGCAACGGCGGGCGTCAGCAACAAACGGGGAAGCAAGCGGTTCATGAAGGCAAACTTTCAACGAAAAAACGCTGCCGCCCAGACCAGCTGGGCGACACGTCGGCAAGAGCCCTGGGCCCAATGCGCCCAATTTGCGGGCAGGCTGGTGCTGGCACCGGTCCACCCGCAAGGCGGACTCACTTGTAGTAACCGGCCTTCTTCATTTCGCGCTCTGCGGCCACTTGGCTGGCTTTGAGGGCGGCGTTCACGCTGGACTTGCCTGCCAAAGCGGCGCTCATTTGCTGACCCACGGCAATGCCAATCGACTGGAACTCAGGGATGGCCGCGAACTGCACACCCACATAGGGGCTCTTGGGCAAAGTCGAGTCGTTCGGGTTGGCCGAGTCGATGGCTGTCTTTTCAGCCTTGGCAAAACGTGCGGCCTTCAGGAAGTCGGCATTGGCGTAAGTGCTCTTGCGCGTGCCGGTGGGCACAGCGCCCCAACCATTGGTCTTGCCCACCAAGTTGATGTAGTCCTTGGACGTGGCCCAGGTCACGAACTTCTGGGCCGCATCGACCTTTTTGGAGCCCGCAGGAATGGCCAGCGACCAGGCCCACAACCAGTTGGCACCTTTGGGTGTGTTCATGGTGGGCGCTTGCGCAAAGGCCATCTGGTCAGCCACTTTGGACTGCTTGGGATCGCTCACAAACGAGGCTGCAATCGTCGCGTCAACCCACATGCCGCACTTGCCCGAGTTGGTCAGCGCCAGGATTTCGTTGAAGCTGTTGGCTGCAGAGCCGGGTGGGCCGTAGTTTTTCAGCAGGTCGACATAGAAGTTGACCGCATCTTTCCAGGGCTTGGATTCGAGTTGGGGTTTCCAGTTCATGTCAAACCACTGACCACCAAAGGTGTTGACCATCGTGGACAGCAAGGCCATGTTGTCGCCCCAGCCAGGTTTACCGCGCAGGCAAATGCCGAACACGCCGTTCTTGGGGTCATGAATCTTGGCGGCCAAGTCCTTGATTTGCGGCCATGTGGGGCGCTCGGGCACTTGCACGCCGACTTTGTCGGCCAAGTCCTTGCGGTACATCAGCATCGAGCTTTCGCCGTAAAACGGTGCGGCAAACAGCTTGCCGTCCACGCTCAGGCCATTGCGCATGGCGGGCAGCAGATCGTCCACATCGTAGGCGGCGTCGGTTTTGAGTTCCTGCAACCAGCCTTTTTTGCCCCAGATCGGGGTTTCGTACATGCCAATCGTCATCACATCGAACTGACCGCCCTTGGTGGCGATGTCGGTGGTCACGCGCTGACGCAGCACGCCTTCTTCCAAAGTGACCCACTTGAGTTTGATGTCGGGGTTGGCGGATTCGAAGTGCTTGCCGAGTTTTTGCATCTCGATCATGTGGCCGTTGTTCACCGTGGCAATGACCAATTCGGTGGCAGCATGGCTGGCACCCAGCAGTGCAAACGCAAGGCCTGCGGCCAAGCTCATACGGAATTTCAATTTCACGATCAATCTCCTGGTGTTGGGTTTCATGGGTCTGCCAACACACATCCCAGCGACATGTCCGGTTGGCTGGGCTGAACGATACTGATCTTTTGATGCGTATTTGGTACGTATTTATCTATCGATGGTATTTTTTTGACTTAATTTCTTCGGATATTCACCTACTTTATCAAATGAGTACTACTTTTCCGCATTGAAGTCGGGCGGCCGACATGGGCATTAACTGCCGAAGCCTGTGGCGAGCAGGTTCTGCGGGTGTGCAATGGGGCTGTATGCTGGCCGACAAGATCGACGACGACTTGGCCAAAGGCATCAACCAAGTAGCCATCGCCAATCTGCTGGACGTTTCGCCGAACACTCTTTATGGGGGGATAAAAGTCAGACGCTCGGGCTCGTCGAGGGCTATTCAAGACTTACAGCGGGGCGCAGGTTAAAACGGCCGCCAACGCAGCCTCAAACTTCTCCGTCTTGCTATTCCGCTTCTCGCTGGTGACGTATGCGGACCACCATGGCTGGTGTTTCAGCGCATCGTTTTCGGTTGCAACATGGCTGGCCGCTCACATTGCCCTTGGCGATGCTTTTTCAGTTGAAGAAACATAAACCCGAACATCGTCAAACGCATAACCTGAGCTCGTGACTTTCATGCCAGCCATCGCATCTGCCGACTCCTGTGAAAATTTTTGCGACAAGCTCAAACCCATTTGCTTCATATCCGGGGTGACCAGTGAGGTAGGTGTTACAACGGTATTGAATCAAGCGATCGACATCAAGCCCTTGTGTTGAATCACCGTGAGCAATCTGAGCGCTGGGCCTCCGGGCTTTTTAATACCGCGCTCCCAATCAGAAACAAGGTTCTTCGACACATTCAGGTATCGCGCAAACACAGGCTGCGAAATATGCTCGCGCATCCTAAGTGCTTTGATTTGTTCGGGCAGCATCACCTCAATGGGCGTGAGGCAAGTCTCGTCAAACTCCCGCATGGTCTGGCGATTCACAGCGCCCACTTCATGCAAAGCCTCCATCGTTTCGTGGATCGCAGCCAATACATCACTGCGGTATTTTTTAGGCATCTTGCACCACCTTTTCAAAATGTCCTTGAGTCACCAACTCCATGAGTTGGGCATCCGTTAAATCCAATACGTGTTGAGCCATCTTTTTGAATTGGGCCTCTTCCATGGCACTGATGTTTTCCAACTCGCTCTTGGCAAAGCCATAAACAAAGAAACACCGATGCTGCTGACGAAACAGCAGAATCGTTCGATAACCCTTTGAACGCCCCTCACCAGGTCGAGCGATTCTTTGCTTGATCACACCCGCGCCCAAATCGGCATCAATCAAACCGCCTTCAGCTCGGGCTACTGCATCGAGAAGTGCAGCAACAGAAATCTTTTCTTTTCGGGCGAAGCGCGTGAACCACGCACTTTTAAAGATATCCATTTCCGCCTCCTAAATTTTTTATCAAAGTATCACACAAAGTGTTACTAAAATCAAGGGCTCTTAAACAGTGCACGACATTGTTGGGTTCGTCGGGCGTGCATGCGCCCACAGCTAAACCCTCACTCCACCTGAATCGCCCCGCGCCGAATCTGGTCACGCTCCAGGCTTTCAAACAGCGCCTTGAAGTTGCCCTCGCCAAAGCCTTCGTCGGCCTTGCGCTGGATGAACTCGAAGAACACGGGCCCCAGCAGCGTCTGGCTGAAAATTTGCAGCAGCAAGCGCTTCTCGCCATTGGCCGTGGAGCCGTCCATCAGGATGCCGCGCGCCTGCAGTTCGGGCACCGGCTCGCCGTGGCCCGGCAGGCGCTCTTCGAGCATCTCGTAATAGATGTCGTTGGGTGCGGTCATGAGCGGGATGCCCGCCATCTGCAAGGCGTCCACGCTTTTCAAAATATCGTCGGTGAGCAGCGCAATGTGCTGGATGCCCTCGCCGTTGAACTGCATCAAGAACTCTTCGATCTGACCGCCCGTCTTGCCCGACTCTTCGTTCAGCGGGATGCGGATCATGCCGTCGGGCGCCATCATGGCCTGGCTGGTCAGGCCCGTGTACTCGCCCTTGATGTCGAAGTAGCGAATCTCCTGGAAGTTGAACAGCTTTTCGTAAAAGCCACTCCAGTACGCCATGCGCCCTTTGTAGACGTTGTGTGTCATGTGGTCGATGAGCTTGAGGCCATGGCCCGGCGGGTGGCGGTCCACACCCTCGATGAATTCAAAGTCGATGTCGTAGATGCTCTTGCCGTCTTCAAAGCGGTCGATCAAATACAGCGGCGCGCCACCAATGCCCTTGATGGCGGGCAAGCGCAGCTCCATCGGGCCCGTGGGCACATCCACGGGCTGCGCCCCGAGGTCCAGCGCCCGCGCATAAGCCTTGTGCGAGTCCTTCACCCGGAACGCCAGCGCACAAGCGCAAGGTCCGTGCTCGGATGCGAAGTACCCGGCCAGACTTTTGGGCTCGCGGTTGACAATGAAATTGATGTCGCCTTGGCGGTAGAGCACCACGTCTTTGGATCGGTGTTTCGCCACCAAAGTGAAGCCCATTTTTTCAAACAAGGGCTCCAGCGTGTTGGGGACAGGCGAGGCGAACTCGACGAACTCGAAGCCACACAAACCCATGGGGTTGTCAAACAAATCGGCCATGAAAATCTCCAGTGAAAAGCAGGACCGCGCTGCAAAGTGAGCACGGCCCGAATTGAAATTGGACAAACGAAAACGAAGGGTGTGTTTAAAAACCCTGCGGCGGCGCGCAGGGCTTACCCCGCGTGCTGCGCGCGAGGTGGATGCCGAAAATCAAAACCTGGATGGCCATGGAGGCAGATGGTCGTGGCCTTGGCGTCAAATGTCAAGCCAAGCCGCCGCCGAGCACTTCAGGCCACCGCCTGGCTGGCGCGCATGCGCTCGATCTCGTGGGGGCTCAGGCCCAAGCTGGTCAGCAACGCGTCTGTGTTCTCACCTTGCCGGGGTGGTTGGTGGCGCACCCCTAAACGCTGGCCGCCCATGGTGAAGGGCAGCAAAGCCGCAGGCGCGGTCTGCCCGGCTCTGGGGCCGTCGGGCAGGCGCACATCGGCCAGCCCCCCGGTGGCCTGCAGGTGCGGGTCGTCAAACAGCTCTTCGGGCTTGACGATGGGTGCAAAAGGCAGGCCAGCCTTTTCAAAAATGGCGGTCAGTTCGGCCGCCGTGAAGGCCGCCAGGCGGCGGCGCAAATCAGGCATCAACTCGGCACGCAGCGACACGCGGGCATTGTTGTCAAAGTAACGCGCATCGGCTTTCAGGTCGGCAAAACCCAACACGTCGCAAAAGGTGGCCCACTGCGCGTCGCTCACAGCGGCCAAAAAGATTTGCTCGCCGTTTTTGACAGTGAACACGTCGTACACCGCCCAGGCCGAGATGCGGTTGGGCATGGGCTCGGCCGCTTTGCCGGTGATGGCGTACTGCAGCATGTGCTGGCCCACCAGAAAGACGTTGTTCTCAAACAAAGCGGACTGGATCTCTTGCCCGCGCCCGGTGATGCCGCGCTGGATGAGTGCACCCAACACGCCAATCGCCCCGAACATGCCGCCCATGATGTCGTTCACGCTGGTGCCCGCGCGCAGCGGGTCGCCCGGACGGCCGGTCATGTAAGCCAGGCCGCCCATCATCTGGACCACCTCGTCGAGCGCGGTGCGGTGGTCATACGGCCCGGGCAAAAAGCCCTTGAGGCTGGCGTAAATGATTTTCGGGTGGTTCACCGACAAGCTGGCGTAGTCCAGGCCGTACTTGGCCATGGTGCCGGGCTTGAAGTTCTCGGCCACCACATCGGCCGTGGCACACAGGCGACGCGCGACCTCAGCCCCCTCAGGGCTTTGCAGGTTGATCTGAATGCTCTTTTTGTTGCGGTTGAACATCGGAAAAAAGCCTGCACCCGAGCCCAACAAATGCCGGGTGCGGTCGCCCGCAATGGGCTCAACCTTGATGACCTCGGCTCCCATGTCGGCCAGCACCATGCCGCAAGTGGGTCCCATGACCATGTGGGTGAACTCGACGACACGCAGGCCGTCGAGCGGGAGTTTCCGAGCCGGTTCGGTCATGCGCACGCTCAGCGGTAAAACGCTTCGACCGTGCCTTTGATTTTGATCAGCAACGGCTGACCCTTGCGGTCCAGCGTTTTGCCTGCGGGCACTCGCACCCAGCCTTCGCTGATGCAGTATTCCTCAACGTCGTTGCGCTCTTTGCCATTGAAGCGGATGCCGATGTCGTGCTCGAACACGGCGCGCACATGGTGTGGGCTGCGGGCGTCGATGGCCAGGCGGTCGGGGAGTGCGGGGCGGGAAACGTGGGCGTTATCGGCGGAAGTGTCAGGGGTTTGGGTTTCGGTCATGGTCAATGCGTTGGCAAAAATGAAACTAAGTGGATTCTCCCCGATTTAACGGGGCCGTCGGTGGCAGAATCCCGGGTCCTTCGACGGACAGTGCTTGGGCCTGTCCCGTCCGATTCAGCTTGACCCCCTTCCTCATGACCTCTTCCCCCGCCGGCACGCTCGGCATCGATTTCGGCACTTCCAATTCGGCCATGGCCTGGCTCGGCCCAGAGGGCAGCGCACGCCTGATTCCGCTCGAGGGCGACGCCCTGGCCATGCCCACGGCCGTGTTTTACAACGCCGAAGACGGCAGCACCCACTTCGGGCGCGACGCCATCGGGCATTACCTGGAAGGCACCGAAGGCCGCTTGATGCGCTCGCTCAAAAGCCTGCTGGGCAGCCCGCTCCTTTTGGAGACCACGCAGATCGGCCACCAGCAGATCAGTTTTCAGGACATCATCGGCACCTTTTTGGCGCAGCTTCGCGAGCGCGCCACCCAAAGCCTGGGCAGCGCCCCGCGCCGAGTGGTGATGGGCCGCCCGGTGCACTTTGTCGACGATGACCCCGAACGCGATGACCAAGCCGAAGCCTCGCTGCGCCAGGCGGTCGAGGCGGTGGGCTTTGATGAGGTGTCGTTTCAACTGGAGCCCATTGCCGCCGCGCTGGACTACGAGCAGCGCCTGACCCAAGAAAGCACCGTGCTGGTGGTGGACTTGGGGGGCGGCACCTCGGACTTCACGGTGGTGCGCCTGGGGCCGGAGCGCATGCCCCGCACGGACAGAAGCAGCGACATTTTGGCCACCACGGGCGTGCACATTGGCGGCACCGATTACGACCGGCAGCTGAATCTGGCGCAGGTCATGCCGCTGCTGGGTTACAAACATTTGGGCCCCGAGCAGCGGGAAGTGCCCAACCGCGTGTTTTTTGACTTGGCCACTTGGCACCTGATCCACTGGCAATACCAACCCAGAGCCATCGCCCACGCCCAAACCCTGCGCAGCAACTACAGCGAGCCGCGTCTGCATGAGCGCCTGATGCGCGTGCTGACCGAAAGGCACGGCCACCACATGGCCCACGAGGTGGAGCAGGCCAAGATCCAATGCTCCGTGAACCGCGCCGACACAGGCATCGAGCTGTCGGTGATCGAGCGCGGCTTGCAGGCGCGTCTGGGGGTGGGCGACATGCAGGCGCATTTGCAGGACTTGCTGGCCCGCACCGTGGCTTGCGCACGCGAATGTGTGCAGCGCGCAGGCCTGACGGATGCGTCACTGGATGCGATTTACCTCACGGGTGGCTCATCGGCCTTGAGCACTTTCCAGGCCGCTTTGCAGGCCGAATTTGCGGGTGTGCCGCTGGTCGAAGGCGATTTGTTTGGCGGCGTGGCGCTGGGCTTGGCCTACAGCCGCTGAGCCTTGGTGCTTGTTTCTGACGGGGCTTTTGCTGCCGATGGTCTCAAACAGTGGACTCAGGTCCAGTCGTCGCCCAGGTCCCACAGGCCATCGCCCGCATCCGGCTCGGCGGTGGCCAAGCCCCCGGCGGAGCCTTGGGCCACATCGGGCGCGGCCGCGTCTGTTCCCCACAGGCCTTGGAGACCTTGCAGCAGCAAACCACCGGCCACCACACCTGTGGTCACGCCCAATGCCGTGCCACCGACTTGCGCCAGCAAACCACGCCCCCAGGGGCTGGGAGGGCTGAGCAGGGCCGGGGCCATGGGGGCGGCCTGAACATGGGCACGGTCTGCACCAGCTGAACCCTCACCGCCTGGAAAGGTGGCCCCTGCCGCTGTGGGGCTGGCGGCAGATGCCAAGCGAGCGGCTTGTTCATCGCACTGCGCTTGCAACAGGCCCAAGCGGGCATGGGCGGCATCCAGCGCCAGCTGCAGCGCCAGGCTGCGCTGCACCAGCAAATAAGGGGCATCGGGCTGCTGCGCCAGCGCGTCGCGGATCAGGCCGTCGGCCAGCGCATCTTTGGGCTGGGCGCGTTGCTGGCGCAAAGCGGCCAAAAATTGCTGGAGCTGGTCACGTTCTTGGGCGGTCATGGACAGGTCCCTTCATGGGTGGCAGACGGTCTGGCGCAGACGATTATGGGTTCACGCCTGAGGCACTTGGACGATGAGCCCATGCACCATCAGGTCTTTTGCAGGTACACATAAGCGCCCATGAGGGGCTGCGCCTGGTCCAGCCGCAAGGGCGCGCGGTGCACGCGGGCCCATTGCCAGCCATGTTGCGCGGCCAAGCCCTGCAAATACGTCAGGGCGTGTGCATAACGCAGCGTGCTGTGCAACTGCACAGCCAGGCCCGGGTCAGCCTCTTCGACGGTGAAGGCCAGCCAGCCACCCGGGCGCACGCGAGGGCTCAGGGCCTCAAAAACCGCCTCCAGGCGTCCCACATAAATGAACACGTCGGCGGCCAGCACCAGATCGGCCTGCTCATTGCCTTGCTTCAAAAAATCGACCAGTTCCAGCGCGTGCAGGCTGTCGTACACCCCAAGGGCTTGGGCCTTGGCGACCATGGCCGACGACAGGTCCACCCCGCTCAAATGGTCTGCGCGGGAGCGGATCAAGCGGCCACACAAACCTGTGCCGCAGCCCAGATCCCACACGCGCTCAAAGCGGGCCGCCGGGTCTGCGGGCAGGTGCTGCAGCAGCACGCGGTGGCCTTGGTAACCCAGTTGCCCCACCAGGTGGGCTTCAAAGTCATCGGCGTACTGGTCAAACAGTTTTTCCACATACGCTGCTGGCGCATTCACCATGGGCTGCTGCGGGCTCAGGGCGGCCAGGTAGTAGCGGTGCAGTTCGGGATCGGCCCCCAAGTCCAGGGCCCGCTGGTAGCCCGCGATCGCCTGCGCGGTCTGGCCCATGTCGCGCTGCACATGGGCCATCTGGCTCCAGGCTTCGGCCAAGTCCGGGTCATGCGCCAGGGCCTGCTCAAAGGCCAACAAGGCTTGTGGCAAGCGCCTTTCGTGCGCCAGGCACTGGCCCCAGCGCAAACAAAAGTCGGCCCCGTCTGCGCCCAGAGCGCGTGCTTTGTCGTGGCAAAGCAAAGCCTGCGCCCAATCGCCCAGGGCCATTTGCGTCACGCCCCAGGCCATCCAGGCATCGGTTTGCGAATCATCGGCGTCCAAGGCTTGGCGCAGACACACATCGGCCCGCTCAAAACGGCCCAACTGCACGCAGCTCACGCCCAGGTTCATGAGCACAGAGGGCCGGCCGGGGGCGAGCTGCAAAGCTTTCTCGAACAGCGCTGCAGCCGCCTCGAAGTCGTGGCGTTCAAACTGTTCGACGCCAGCCAGAAAGGCCTGGCGGGCTTGTTCGAGTGAAGGGTCCATGTTCACCAGTGTGACACAGGCCAGCACCTGCATCCCACCGCCCCGGCAGGGTCGAGGCACAATGAACCCGCTTCACAAAAATACCGGAGACCGCATGAAAGAGACCCCCTATGCCTGGGTGGTGGTTTGGGCCACATTTGCTTGCCTGGCGCTGATCTTTGGGGTGTCGTATTCGTTTGCGGCGTTTTTTGAATCGTTTGCGGCCGAATTCTCGGCGCAGCGGGCCGATGTGTCCTGGATCTTTGGCCTGTCGGGCTTTGTCTACTTTGTGCTGGGCGCTGGCGGCGGCATGCTGGCCGACCGCTTTGGCCCGCGCGTCGTGTGCTCGGCGGGCATGGGCCTCATTGCGCTGGGCCTGCTGGCCACCAGCTGGGCCACGTCCTTGATGGCGGTCTATGTGAGCTACGGTTTGCTGGTGGGCTTGGGCATTGCGCTGGTCTACACCCCGTCCATTGCCAGCGTGCAGCCCTGGTTCACCACCCGCCGGGGTCTGGCCGGGGGCATTGCCAGCTCGGGCGTGGGCGCAGGCACTTTGTTGGTGCCGGTGTTGGTGGCCATGGCGATTGGCCCCATGCCCTGGCGCGAGGCCATGCAGTTGCTGGCCTTGGCGGTGTTGGTGCTGGGCTTGTTGGCGGCGGGTTTGCTGCGCCGCGCCCCTGCCACGCAAGCCGCCCCCGGTGCGCCCGGTGTGCCCGGTGAAGGGGGCTCGGCCTCCGGGCTGACTTTGCGCGAGACCTTGCGCAGCCCCACCTTCCGCTGGTTGTACTTGGCCACCGTGCTGGCCTCGCCCGTGATGTTCATTCCCTTTGCGCATGTGTCCGCCTCGGCGCGCGATCTGGGCCTGGGCGAAGCCTTTGCCGTGGGACTGGTGGGCCTGATTGGCGTGGGCAGTCTGGTCGGGCGCTTTGCCATTGGCCTGCTGGCCGACCGGCTGGGCCGGGCGCAGACGCTGGTGCTGATGCAGCTGTCCATGGGCGCGTCGTATGTGCTGTGGGGCGCGGCGGGCGGGCAGGCCATGCTGGTGCTGTTTGCCCTGTGGTTTGGCCTGAGCTATGGCTCCATCGTGTCGCTCTTGCCCGCCATTTGCATGGATTATTTTGGCGGCCGCTCGGTGGCCAGTGTGGTGGGCACACTCTACAGCGGCGCGGCATTGGGCAACTTGCTGGGCCCGGTGCTGGCCGGGGCTGCGTTTGACCTGAGCGGGCATTATTTGGGCGTGATGGCCGTGTGCGGCGGGCTGGCGCTGTGCGCCACATGGGCCTCACGGCAAATGAAACGCTGCGGCCAGGCGCGGTATTGATTCTTCAGAAAGAAGCACCTCATGCACAACGATTTGCACGCGCTGCGGCGCATCCTCAAAAGTTGCCCCACCATCGCGGTGGTGGGCCTGTCGGCCGAGTGGCACCGGCCCAGCTATTTCGCGGCC
Source organism: Limnohabitans sp. (assembly GCF_017848645.1). Lineage (GTDB taxonomy): Bacteria > Pseudomonadota > Gammaproteobacteria > Burkholderiales > Burkholderiaceae_C > Limnohabitans_A. Next base: position 19,993 of record NZ_JAFEIF010000053.1, read on the forward strand.
AAGTACATGCAGTCGCACGGCTTCAAGATCGTGCCGGTCAACCCGCGCTATGCGGGCCAGGCGATTTTGGGCGAAACCTGTTACGCCAGCCTGAGCGACATCCCCTTCAAGGTGGACATGGTCGATGTGTTTCGCCGCAGCGAAGATGTGCTGCCGATAGCCCAGCAAGCGGTGCATATCGGGGCGCGGTGTCTTTGGCAACAACTGGGTGTAACCAACCCCGAGGCCGACGCCCTGGCCCGGCAGGCGGGCATGGATTCGGTGAGCAACCGCTGCGTGAAGATCGAACATGCCCGGCTGTTTGGCGGCCTGAACTGGGTAGGCGTGAACACCGGCGTCATTTCGGCGCGGCGGCTGGTGTGAGGCCAGCCATCGCCCACAGGGGTGGGCTCCTGCAAATTCAAGCCAACTTTTCAAACCGAACACCATGACCGACCGCCAATTCCACCCCGAGACCCTGGCCATCCACGCCGGGCAAATTCCCGATGCGGCCACGGGCGCACGCGCCTTGCCCATCTACCAAACCAGCAGCTTTGTGTTTGACAGCGCCGAGCACGCGGCATCGCTCTTTAACCTGCAGACCTTTGGCAATGTGTATTCGCGCCTGAGCAACCCCACGGTGGCGGTGCTCGAAGAGCGGGTGGCCGCACTCGAAGGCGGGCGCGCCGCCGTGGCCAGTGCCTCGGGCATGGCGGCCGAGACCATGGCGCTGATGACCATCCTGCAGTCGGGCGACCATGTGGTGGCGGCCGGGGCTTTGTACGGCGGCTCGGTCACGCTGCTGGCCGTGAGCCTGGCCAAGTTCGGCATCGAGACCACCTTTGTGGACGCCACAAAACCCGAAGCCTTTGCCGCCGCCATGCGACCCAACACCCGGGCGGTGTATGCCGAGAGTCTGGGCAACCCGAGCATGGTGGTGCTGGACATCGCCGCCGTGGCCGAGGTGGCCCATGCGCACGGCGTGCCGCTCATCATCGACAACACCGTGCCCAGCCCCCTGCTGTGCAACCCTTTGGCGCTGGGGGCCGATATCGTGGTTCATTCGGCCACCAAATACCTGGCCGGGCACGGCACCACGCTGGGCGGCGTGGTGGTCGAGGGCGGCAAATTCCCTTGGGACAACGGCAAGTTCCCCGGCATGACCGAACCGTCCAAGGGCTACCACGGGGTAAAGTTTTACGAGACCTTTGGCGACTTCGGCTTTTCCATGCGCTGCCGCATGGAAAGCCTGCGCGTGTTTGGCGCATCGCTCAGCCCCATGAGCGCCTGGCAAATTCTGCAAGGCGTCGAGACCCTGCCGCTGCGCATGACCAAACACTGCGACAACGCTTTGGGCGTGGCCAAATTTTTGCAGGCCGACCCGCGAGTGGCCTGGGTCAATTACCCCGGGCTGCCCGACCACCCGCAGCACGCCCTGATGCAGCGCCAGATGCGTGGCGCTTCAGGCTTGCTGTCGTTCGGCGTCAAAGGCGGTTTGGCGCAAGGCGTGACCTTCATCGAGTCGGCCCAGTTCATGAGCCACTTGGTCAACATCGGCGACACCCGTACCCTGATCAGCCACCCGGCCAGCACCACGCACCGCCAGCTCGACGAAGCCCAGCAACTGGCCGCGGGCGTGCCGCCCGACATGGTGCGCATCTCAGTCGGCTTGGAAAACCTGAACGACATCCTCTGGGACATCGACCAGGCGCTGGACAAGGCCAGCCGCTAAGTCGATGCCATGGCCCGTGGGCGATGACTTGTACACCTAGGTCCATGGATGTGCTGGGCTTTCAGGCTTACCACCCCATCAGGGTCTTCAAGCGTCTCGTGCCAGCAGCGCCTGCCGGCGCTTGCGCTCAGACTGGAGCAAGCCCAACCCGGCAGCCACCACCAGTGCAATGCCGCACCAAGCCAGCGTGTTGGGCACATCGCCCCACATCAGGTAACCCAGCACCAGCGCCACCAAAAGGCCGCTGTAGCGAAACGGCCCGATCACGCTCATGTCGCCCAAGCGCATGCTGAGCGTGAGCAAGTGGTAACCCGCCGCCAGGCACAGCGAGGCCCCGAACAGCTGCCACAGGTGCTGTGTGGCCATGGGCTTCCAGGGCTCAAACAGGCTCCAAACACCCGCCAACAAAGTGACCATGATCGCCGTCGACAAGGTGATCAAAAGCGAAGGCACTTGAGCGGGCACGAGGCGCGTCAGAAAATCGCGCCCCGCGTGCAGCACCGCCGCAAACAAGCACAGCAAGGCATAGGCATTGAAGTCACCCATACGCGGCTGCACCACCAGCAGCACGCCCGCAAAACCCAGCAAGATCAGCGCCCAACGGCCCGGCGTGACCCGCTCGTGCAAAAAGAAAACCGCCATCAGGGTCAAGAACAGCGGACCCGCCAAATTGATCGCTGTGGCGTTGCCCAAGGGGATGTGAAACACCGCGGTGAGGTAGGTGAAAGACGCCAGGCTGTCGAGCACGGCGCGGGCAGGCACCGAGCGCGTCAGCGTGGTGCGCCAAAGCTGCAGCTGGCCCATCCACCCGGCCAGGGCCAGCAGCAGCGCCGTGGTCATCACGCCACGCACAAAAATCAGCTGCGGCGTGGACAGATCGGCGCTGACCCATTTGACCAAGGCGTCGTTCACCACAAAAAACACCATGGCACCGGTCATGGTGACGATGCCTCGGCGGTTGTGCTGGCTCATGCGGGGGCCTTGTCAAAAAAGGGCAGCACCTGCGCCAGCAGGGCCTCGGGCGCTTCTTCGGCGATGTAGTGGCCGCAAGGCAGCGCTTGGCCCGTGACCTGGCTAGCCACTTTTTGCCATTCCTTGAGCGGCTCAAAGCAGCGCTGCACCACGCCCTGCGCCCCCCACAGCACCTGGATGGGCATCTGAAGCCGTCGCCCCTGCGCGATGTCTTCCCGGTCGTGTTCCAGGTCGATGCCTGCCGAGGCGCGGTAGTCTTCGCACAGCCCGTGCGCCGCACCCGGCAGAGCCAGGCAGCGCTGGTATTCGGCCAGCGCGCGCGCATCAAACGGGGCCAGCCCGGCGCTGCGGTTGCCCATGACATCGGTCACATAGGCGGCCGGGTCGGCCTGGATCAGGCGCTCGGGTAAGGGTTGGGGCTGGATCAAAAAGAACCAGTGCCAATAGGCGCGTGCAAAGGCCTCGGTGGTTTGTGCGTACATGGCCAGCGTGGGCGCGATGTCGAGCAAAACCATCTGGCGCACGGCCTGCGGATGGTCCATGCCCAGCCGGTGCGCCACGCGGGCCCCCCGGTCGTGCGCCAGCACATGAAAGCGCGCAAAACCCAGGTGCTGCATCAGATCGATCTGGTCTTTCGCCAGGCTGCGTTTGGCGTACGCCGCGTGGTCCGGGCCACCCTCGGGTTTGGAGGAGTCACCATAACCGCGCAGGTCAGCCGCCACCACCGTGAAGTGCTGCGCCAGCGTGGGGGCCACCTTGTGCCAGATGGCCAGGGTTTGCGGGTGCCCGTGCAGCAGCAGCAAACCCGGGCCTTGCCCGCCCACCATGGCCGACATGTGCAGGCCCGCAGACACCGCGATCTGGTGGTGCGCGAAACCGGGAAACAAGGGCAAGGCAGGGTGGTGCATGGTCTAAACGCTTTGGCAAGCGGGGGCAGTGCAAGTCTGGCGCCACTCAACCGAGGGGGGCACGGTGGGGCGCCTCAGCAGCCATTATTGCCCTGCACCACCGCAGCCGCTGTGCCCTTTGAGACCCGCACCCCAGCCCCTGCGGTCAAGGGCCAGCGCTTAAACTCAGTGCTTTCATCCCCAACAAGAAGGAAGACCCCATGGGCGCGCAGTGGAAAGCAAAAGGCAAGGCACAGGCAGCAGATGCACGAGGCAAGCTGTTTGGTCGCCTGGCCAAAGACATCATGATCGCCGCCCGCAACGGTGCCGACCCCGCCGCCAACTCGCGCCTGCGCCTGGTGGTCGAGCAGGCACGCAAGGTGTCCATGCCCAAGGAAACGCTGGAGCGCGCCATCAAAAAAGGCGCTGGCTTGCTGGGTGATGCCGTGAGCTTTGACCGCGTGATTTACGAAGGCTTCGCCCCGCACCAAGTGCCCGTGATGATCGAAGTGCTGACCGACAACGTCAACCGCAGCGCCTCTGAAATGCGTGTGTTGTTCCGCAAGGGCCAGCAAGGCACTTCGGGCTCGGTGTCTTGGGACTTTGACCATGTGGGTTTCATCGAGGCCGAGCCCGCCCAAGCAGGCGCTGACGCCGAACTGGCCGCCATCGAAGCCGGCGCGCAAGACTTTGAACCCGCCGATGAAGACGGCGTGACGGTGTTCATCACCGAAGCCACCGACCTGGACCTGGTCAGCCGCGCCCTGCCCGAACACGGTTTCACTGTGGTGTCGGCCAAGCTGGGCTACAAACCCAAAAACCCGGTGGACCCCGCAAATCTCAGCGCCGAACAACTCGAAGAAGTCGAAGCCTTTTTGGGCGCGATCGACAACAACGACGATGTGCAGAACGTGTTTGTGGGGCTGGCGGGTTAAAACCATGCAGGGCCTTCGGGTCTTGCAGGCGACAGCTGAACGCCCCACTTGAGGGTTTTCAATGTGGGCGTTTCGCGAGTGCATCGATAGCATGTCCTGATCGTTCAGGAGTTCCCCATGCCGTTTTTTGTTTCAGCCACCATCGCCTCGCCATCTCGCACCCGGTATCTGACCTTCATCGCGGCCTTGCTGGCCGTGTGTGCCAGCAGCACCGCCCTGGCACAAGCCTGGCCACAGCGCCCCATCAAAGTCGTCATTCCCTTCCCGCCTGGCGGCCCCAGTGACCTGGTCATGCGCACAGCGGCCGAGAAAATTCTGGCCAACCTCAAGCAACCCATCGTGATCGAGAACCAGCCCGGCGCGGGTGGCAACATCGGCGCAGCCAGCGTAGCGCGTGCCTCACCCGACGGTTACACCTTTTTGTTCGCGACCGACACCCTGCTCACCGTGAACCCGCATGTGTACAAAACCATGCCCTTCAAGCTCGACGACTTGAAGCCCATCAGCGTGTTGTCTTCGTTCAGCCAAACCCTGGTGTGCAACCCTTCGCTGGGTGTCAAAACAGTGTCCGAGCTGATCGCCAAATCCAGAACCACGCCCTTGAGCTATGCCTCGGGCGGCGCGGGTGTGCCGGGGCATTTGTCGACCGAATTGCTGCTGAGCATGACCGGCATGCAAATGACGCACATCCCCTACAAAGGCCCGGCCCCCGCCATGCAGGACGTGCTGGCCAACCAGGTGCCTTGTGGTTTGCTGGCCGGGCCCACGGTGCTGCCGCATGTGCGCTCGGGCAAGTTGACGGCGCTGGCGGTGTCGGGCCAGGCGCGCTCGCCCTCCTTGCCCGAAGTGCCCACCATGGACGAAGCCGGGGTGAAAGGCTACGAGGCCGATTTCAGCCTGATCTTGATGGCCCCCAAACAAGTGCCCGATGACATCGTGGCCAAATTCCGCCAGGCCGTGGTCGACGCGCTGCGCACCCCTGAAGCCACCGAGCGGCTCAAGGCGTCCGACCAGATCGTGATCGGCAGCACGCCCGAGCAGGCGGTCGCCAAAGTGGCCAAGGACTTTGCCAAATGGGGCGCCGTGTCGCGCAAGATTGGGCTGAGTCTGGACTGAGGCCAGCGCTACCCTTGGGCCCGAGGGCACACCGGGCGGGCTTGTCAGCCAGCGCACAGTCGGGCGGGCGCAGGCGGGGCACCATGGCGCAGTTGCCACAGGAGCCCCCCATGCCACCACCCCAAATCGACCTGCGGGTCCCCAGCCACAGCCCCGCTGAGGCAAGCTTTTGCCTGGCGCAACTGTGCCAGCGCGACATCCTCAGCCTGAGCGCCGAAGCCTCGGTGCGCAAAGCCGCTGAGATGATGCGCACCCACCATGTGGGCGCATTGGCCCTGACCGACCCCGAAGACCCGACCCGCGTGGTGGGCGTGGTGACCGACCGCGATCTGGTCATCCATTTGCTGGCGCAAGACCGCTCACCGCAAGAGGCCAATATTGGGGCATTCAGCAGCGTGCACCTGGTGCGTGTGCCCGGCACGGCCACGGTGCACGAAGCCGTGCAGGCCATGAACCAGCATGGCGTGCGGCGCATTTTTGTCACCGAGCCCAACGGACGCTTGATGGGCTTGCTGTCTCTGGACGATGTGTTGGCCCAATTGGCACAGGAACTCAGTGGCCTGGCGCAGGCCCTTCGCATCGGCATCGACCTGGAAAGCAGCCGCACCTCACCCCTGTTCAGCCCAGGCGACGCAGGCAGCATGTACCTGGCGCAACACGAGCCCTGATGCCGCCCTGAAAACGGGCCGCCGCACACAGCCCGTTGGTTCGGACACCCGTTGCAAAACAAGCCCCCCAAATGACAAGCCCGACCAGCGAACTGGTCGGGCCGATGGGGCGTCACGAGAGGATCGTCCCAGGGTTTGCCCAAAAGAAGCTTCATCGTTCTGATGGGCGGGGTGCATGAATGCACCCCAGAGGATGCTTCGATCGGTTTCCCGATGTCAGCGATGCCACTTTACGCCCGCCGGGCGATGGGGGTCAAGGCACTGTTACATCTTTTTCAGGGGCTCCACAGCGACTTCGTCAGTCATGTCTGCTTTTCACTTTTCCC
>NZ_JAFEIF010000067.1 GCF_017848645.1 Limnohabitans sp.
GCGGAGGGTGTCAATGTCGTGGTCAAAGTGCTGAACCCCATGAAATTCGGATGGGTGATTCTCTTACACTGCAGCCATGGAAAAAAAATTGGATTCCCAACACCTGGATGTCGTGGCTTTTGCCCGTGACGGGCTGCGCCTGCAAGGCGAGGGCGCGCTGGCCGACTGGCCCCGTTTGGCAGAAGAGCAGTACGGTGACACCTTGGCCGCCGGTCTGGTGCAGTGGCAGCTGCAAGGCCGCGCGGTGGCGCAATCGGGTGCGCCCGACCAGTTGTGGCTGGACTTGAAGGCCTCGCTCATGCTGCCCATGCAGTGCCAGCGATGCCTGAACCCGGTGCTGGAGCCTGTGCAGGCCGAGCGCTCGTTTTTGTTTGTGGCCGACGAGGCCGCAGCGCAGGCGCTGGACGACGAGGTGGAGGACGATGTGCTGGTCATCAACCGCGATTTCGATGCCTTGGCACTGGTCGAGGACGAGTTGATTTTGTCCCTGCCGTTGGTGCCCTTGCACGAGGTGTGCCCCGAAACGCTGCCCATGTCCGTGGCCGATCCGGCCTTTGAAGCGGCAGCCGAGCGGCCCAACCCCTTTGGGGTGTTGGCGAGCCTGAAAACCGACCCCAAACGCTGAAACGGCGCTGAGGCGCTGCACACTGGCCATGGACTGGCTGGCAAAGGCGTCCAAAAGGGTTCGGCTTAGGCTATAATCAATGGCTTCGCCCGGATGCCCCGGGTGACATTCCCATCAACCGAAGCTGCGTTTTCATTTGCGCGGCCTCCAAGCTTCCAAGGAGCCACCATGGCTGTTCAGCAAAACAAAAAATCGCCTTCCAAGCGCGGCATGCACCGTTCGCACAACGCCCTGAACGTGCCCGGCATCGCTGTCGAGCCGACCACAGGCGAAACTCACCTGCGTCACCACATCAGCCCCAACGGTTTTTACCGTGGTCGCCAAGTGCTCAAAAACAAGTCGGAAGCCTGATCGGCTTTCGCCCTCAAGCCTTCAGAGGCCCGGCGCTACTTTCTGAGTAGCCTCGGGCTTTTTGGTTTATGGCCCGCGTTAATTCCGGTTTTGAGCCCAAGGATGTCATGACCTCGCCCACCCCGATCACCGTGTCTGTCGACTGCATGGGCGGCGACCACGGTCCCCGCGTCACGCTGGCGGCTTGTCGCCGTTTTCTGTCGTCCCACCCCGATGCCCGTTTGATACTCGTGGGGCGTACTGAGGCCTTGGCGGGTTTTTCTGACCCGCGTGCTCAGGTGGTGGCGGCCACCGAAGTGGTCGAGATGGACGATCCGCTGGAAGTGGCCTTGCGCAAGAAGAAAGACTCTTCCATGCGCGTGGCCATCGAGCAGGTGCGCGACGGCCAGGCCCAAGTGGCGGTGTCGGCGGGCAACACCGGGGCCTTGATGGCGATTGCCCGTTATGTGCTCAAAACCATGGACGGCATTGACCGCCCAGCGATTGCGGGCCAGATGCCCAACTTCAAGGGCGGCGGCACCACCATGCTCGATCTGGGGGCCAATGTGGACTGCACGCCTGAACATTTGTTGCAGTTTGCCGTCATGGGTTCGGCCTTGGTGTCGGTCCTGCAGGACAAGGATCAACCTTCGGTGGGTTTGCTCAACATCGGTGAAGAAGCCATCAAGGGCAATGAAATCATCAAAAAAGCGGGTGAACTGTTGCGATCTGCATCCAAATCGGGTGATTTGAACTTCCATGGCAACGTGGAGGGCAACGATATTTTCAAGGGCACGGTGGACATCGTGGTTTGCGATGGCTTCGTGGGCAATGTGGCCCTGAAGGCCAGCGAAGGCTTGGCCACCATGGTCAGCGGCTTCTTGAAAGCCGAGTTTTCGCGCAGCATTTTTACGAAAACTGCTGCTTTGTTGGCTTATCCGGTCTTAACAGCGTTTAAAAACCGTGTGGACCACCGCCGTTACAACGGCGCTGCTCTGCTGGGTTTGCGTGGCTTGGTGTTCAAGAGCCATGGCTCTGCCGATGAGTTGGCTTTTGAGAACGCCCTGAACCGGGCTTATGATGCAGCCCGAAACCAATTGCTGGACCGCGTTCGGGACCGCATTGCCCATGCCGCACCTTTGTTGATGGGTGCGCAGGCCGAGCGTTCTGAAACCGTGGTCACATCCGTATGAGAATTTATTCACGCATTTTGGGCACCGGCAGCTACCTGCCCGCCAGACGCTTGAGCAACGCCGACCTGGCCGCCGAGTTGGCGCAACAAGGTGTCGAGACATCCGACGACTGGATCGTCGAGCGCACAGGCATCCGTGCCCGGCACTTTGCAGCCGATGAGCAAGGCTGCAGCGATCTGGCCACCGAAGCCGCCCGCCAGGCACTCAGCGCTGCGGGTATCGTCGCGCAAGACATTGATCTGATCATCGTGGCCACATCGACCCCCGACATGGTGTTCCCGTCGGTGGCGACCATGGTGCAGCACAAGTTGGGCGCAGCCGGTTGCCCCGCGTTTGATGTCCAGGCCGTCTGCAGCGGATTCGTTTACGCCCTGACGATTGCCGATTCGATGATCCAGTCTGGTTCAGCCAAGCGTGCCTTGGTCATTGGTTCAGAAATTTTCAGCCGCATCCTCGACTTCAAGGACCGCACAACCTGTGTCTTGTTTGGCGATGGCGCAGGCGCGGTCGTGCTCGAAGCCTCGGATCAGCCCGGGATTTTGGCCACCGACTTGCACGCCGACGGCAAGTACAAGGACATCTTGTGCGTGCCCGGCCACGTCAACCGTGGCGGCATTTTGGGCGATCCGGTGCTCAAGATGGACGGTCAGGCGGTCTTTAAATTGGCGGTGGGTGTGCTCGAAGACACGGCCCGCGCCAGTTTGGCCAAGGCCAACTTGACCGACACCGACATCGACTGGCTGATCCCGCACCAGGCCAACATCCGCATCATGCAAAGCACAGCGCGCAAGCTCAAGCTGGGCGCTGACAAGGTGGTGGTCACGGTGGACCAACATGGCAACACCTCGGCCGCCTCGATACCGCTGGCGCTGGACACGGCTGTGCGGGACGGGCGCATCCAGCGTGGCCAGACCCTCATGCTCGAAGGCGTGGGCGGGGGCTTCACTTGGGGCTCGGTGCTGCTGCGTTATTGACCCGCTCTTGATTTGACTGGCCCGGCTCGGCGATGCAGGGCGCGCCCCTTGTCACTTTCACGGATTCTTTCCTGATTAAAAAATTTGCACATGACCACATTTGCTTTTGTTTTTCCCGGCCAGGGCTCCCAATCGGTGGGCATGTTGGACGCTTGGGGTGACCACCCCGTGGTGCTTGAAACCCTGAAAGAAGCCTCGGAGGCCTTGGGCGAAGACGTGGCCCAACTGATCCACGAAGGCCCCAAAGAAGCGCTGGCGATGACCACCAACACCCAGCCCGTGATGCTGGTGTCGGCTGTGGCCGCTTACCGCGCCTGGCTGGCTGAAGGTGGCGCCAAGCCGTCCGTCGTGGCCGGTCACTCGCTGGGTGAATACAGTGCCCTGGTGGCCTCGGGTGTGTTGACGCTCGCGCAAGCCGCACCGCTGGTGCGCCTGCGGGCTGCCGCCATGCAAGAAGCCGTGCCCGTGGGCGTGGGTGCCATGGCCGCCATTTTGGGCTTGGCCTCGGACAAAGTGATCGAAGGCTGCCATGCAGCCCAAGCCACTTTTACAGCGGGCAGCGCCGAAGTGGTCGAAGCCGTGAACTTCAACGACGCCGCGCAAACCGTGATCGCGGGCAGCAAAGCGGCGGTGGACAAAGCCTGCGAAGTGCTCAAGGGCATGGGGGCCAAGCGTGCACTGCTTTTGCCCGTGTCAGCGCCTTTCCATTCGAGCCTGATGAAGCCTGCTGCCGAAAAGCTGCGCGAGAAGCTGGCCACACTGACGCTGGGCGCGCCGCAGATCCCGGTGCTCAACAACATCGATGTGGCCATCGAAACAGACGGCGACCGCATCCGCGATGCGCTGTACCGTCAGGCTTTTGGCCCGGTGCGCTGGGTTGAGTGCGTGCAGGCCATCAAGGCCCGTGGCGTGAGCACCTTGGTCGAATGCGGCCCTGGCAAGGTGCTGGCGGGCATGACCAAGCGCATTGACCCCGAATTGAACGGCGTGGCGCTGTACGACCCCGCCACCCTGGCTGAAGTGAAAGGACTCCTCGCATGAGCGACACCCCAAAACAAGTGGCCTTGGTCACTGGCGCATCCCGAGGCATTGGCGCTGCCATTGCTTTGCACTTGGCCCAAGCCGGTTACGTGGTCATAGGCACCGCCACCAGCGATGACGGTGCTGCCAAGATCAGCCAAGCACTGTCGGCCTTTCCGGGCAGCCGGGGTGCTAACCTGAACGTCAACGATGCGGCCGCAGGCGAAGCCCTGATCGACGCCATCGTGAAAGAGCACGGCGGCCTGCAGGTGCTGGTCAACAACGCGGGCATCACCCGCGACACTTTGGCCATGCGCATGAAAGACGACGACTGGGATGCGGTGCTCGACACCAACCTCAAGGCGGTGTTCCGCATGAGCCGCGCGGTGATCCGCCCCATGATGAAGCAGCGTTATGGCCGCATCATCAGCATCACCAGCGTGGTGGGCGCATCCGGCAACCCCGGCCAGGCCAACTACGCCGCCGCCAAGGCGGGCGTGGCCGGCATGACCCGTGCTTTGGCCCGCGAACTGGGCAGCCGCAACATCACCGTCAACTGTGTGGCCCCCGGTTTCATTGCCACCGACATGACGGCCAGCCTGCCCGAAGAACAACACAAAGCCTTGTTGGGCCAGATTCCTCTGGGCCATCTGGGTCAACCCGATGACATCGCCCACGCCGTGGCGTATCTGGCTGGGCCAGGCGCTGGCTATGTCACCGGACAAGAATTGCATGTCAATGGTGGCATGTTCATGGCCTGATTTCCGGAACCCCCTTCCGGACAGGTAAAATCTTCTTTTTTCACAACCCTCAGAGGGACCCCATGAGCGATATCGAAGCACGTGTCAAAAAAATCATTGCCGAACAACTCGGCGTTGAAGAGTCACAAGTCACCAACGAAAAAGCCTTTGTGGCCGATCTGGGTGCCGACTCCCTGGACACGGTGGAATTGGTGATGGCACTCGAAGACGAGTTCGGCATCGAGATTCCTGACGAAGACGCAGAAAAAATCACCACGGTGCAAGCTGCGATCGACTACGCCCAAAGCAAGAAGGCCTGATCGACGATGACCCGGCGCCGCGTTGTTGTCACGGGTTTGGGATGCGTCAGCCCCGTGGGCAACACGGTGGCTGAGGCATGGTCCAACCTGATCGCCGGCCAGTCCGGCATTGGTCCTATCACCCGTTTCGATGCTTCGGCGATGTCTTGCCGGATCGTGGGTGAAGTCAAGAATTTTGACCTTGAGTCCTACATCTCCGCCAAAGAGGCGCGGACCATGGACCGGTTCATCCATTACGGTATTGCCGCTGCAGCCCAAGCCATCCAGGATGCGGGTCTGCCCTCTGGCGAAGCCTTGGGTGAAGAAGAGGCTTGCCGTATTGGTGTGGTGATTGGTTCGGGCATCGGCGGCTTGCCGCTGATCGAAGAAACCCACATCGAGTACACGGCGCGCGGCGCGCGTCGCATCTCCCCATTTTTTGTGCCGGCCTCGATCATCAACATGATCTCAGGCCATGTCTCGATGCGCCATGGCTTCAAAGGCCCCAATCTGGCCGTTGTGACGGCGTGCACCACAGGTTTGCACAGCATTGGCGAAGCCGGCCGTCTGATCGAATACGGCGACGCCGACGTGATGATTGCTGGTGGCTCCGAGGGCACGGTGTCGCCACTGGGTGTGGGTGGTTTTGCCGCCATGCGCGCTTTGTCGACCCGCAACGACGACCCCACAGCCGCCTCTCGTCCTTGGGACAAAGACCGTGACGGTTTTGTGCTGGGAGAGGGCGCGGGCGTGATGGTGCTCGAAGAGTACGAACACGCCAAAGCCCGTGGCGCCAAAATCTACGCCGAGCTCGGAGGTTACGGCATGAGTGCTGACGCCGGTCACATGACTGCGCCCAGCATGGACGGCCCACGCCGCGCCATGCTGAATGCCATGCGCAATGCCGGTGTCAACGCCGACCAGATCGATTACCTGAACGCCCACGGCACCTCCACGCCACTGGGTGACATCAACGAAACCAATGCCATCAAGGCGGCTTTGGGCGACCACGCGTACAAAACCGTGGTCAGCTCCACCAAGTCCATGACGGGTCATTTGTTGGGTGGCGCGGGTGGCATCGAGAGCGTGTTCACCGTGCTGGCGCTGCACCACCAAAAAGTGCCACCTACCATCAACCTGGTCAACCCCGACCCCGATTGCGATCTGGACTACTGCGCCAACACAGCGCGCGATCTGAAAATCGATGTGGCCCTGAAGAACAACTTCGGTTTCGGTGGCACCAACGGCTCTTTGGTGTTCAAACGCCTCTGACGGCCTTTCGGCCAAGGTTTAAGCCATGCACAACGCCCCGCCTGTGGTTTACCCGGTGGGGCGTTTTGTTTGGGGCCGCCTTTTGTTTGTGGCTGTGGGTGTGCTTTCGGCTGTGGGCCTGCTCAGCTGGCAAGTCCAGACCCAGGCCACAGGCCCCATGCTGTGGGCCGCCTGGATGTTGTGGGGCGTTTGTGCGGGGTTCGCTGCGCTCTGGGCTCCGAGGCAAGCACTCATGGGCGGGCGCTTGGGCTGGAATGGAGAGGCCTGGTTTTGGCAAACCGATGCAGATTCGGCCGATCAGGCTCAAGCTGTGGCCGTCGCGGTGGGCGTGGATATCGGCCAAGGTCTTTTGTTATGGGTAAACCCACTGGACGAGCAGGGCCATGCACAGGGTCGATTGCTCTGCGCCTGGCTGCAGGCGGGCGCGATGCCCTCAAAGTGGCACGGATTTAGATGCGCTGTATATTCGCGCCCCAAGACGGCTGCGCTGCCCGACAGGGACCTGCAAGAGCGTCTTTGATGCGGCTTGAAAAGGCCGGTTTCACCCGCATCTGTTTGAGAGTTGCAATCTGGTTTTGACCGACACAAGGAGGCTTTGGTGCTGAACAACAAACTCATGAAAACAGCCGCATCGGCCTGCATGGCCACGGCCTTGATGGCAGGTTGGGCCATGCTGCCGACCACAGCCGCTTTGGCGCAGGCGCCGGCGGCTGCTGTGCGCGGCTTGCCCGATTTCACCGACTTGGTGGAACAGGTCGGCCCTTCGGTGGTGAACATCCGAACCTTGGAAAAAGTCCGCCCCAGCACGCCCGGCGCGGGTGGGCAGGACGAAGAAATGCAGGAGTTGTTTCGCCGCTTTTTTGGCGTGCCCATGCCGAACGCGCCACGCCAGGGCCCACGGCAAAACCGACCTGAGCAAGAAGCCCAACCCCGGGGCGTGGGCTCCGGCTTCATCTTGAGTGCTGACGGCTTTATCATGACCAACGCCCATGTGGTCGAGGGTGCCGACGAGGTGATGGTGACCCTCACCGACAAGCGCGAGTTCAAGGCGCGCATTGTGGGTGCCGACAAGCGCACCGATGTGGCAGTTGTGAAAATACAGGCCACGGGCCTGCCCGCAGTCAAGGTGGGCGATGTCAGCCGCCTGCGTGTGGGCGAATGGGTCATGGCCATCGGTTCCCCCTTTGGCCTGGAGAATACCGTGACGGCGGGCATCGTGAGCGCCAAGCAGCGCGACACGGGTGACTATTTGCCTTTCATTCAGACCGATGTGGCGATCAACCCCGGCAACTCGGGCGGCCCGCTGATCAACATGCGCGGCGAAGTGGTGGGCATCAACAGCCAGATTTACTCCCGCTCGGGTGGCTTCATGGGCATCTCGTTCGCCATTCCCATGGACGAAGCGATGCGCGTGAGCGAACAGCTGCGCGCCTCTGGGCGGGTCAGCCGTGGCCGCATCGGTGTGCAAATTGCGCCTGTGACCAAAGAAGTGGCCGAATCGATTGGCCTGGGCAAAGCGCAGGGCGTGTTGGTGCGGGGCGTGGAAGAAGGCTCACCGGCTGAAAAGGCCGGCATAGAGGCCGGTGACATCATCACCCGTTTTGACGGCAAGCCCATTGACAAACCCGCCGATCTGCCTCGAGCTGTGGGCAACACCAAGCCCGGTAGCCAAGTGGCGCTGACGGTCTTTCGCCGAGGGGCCACCAAAGACATGAAGGTCACCGTGGCCGAGATCGAGCCAGAAAAAGTGGCTGTGGCTGAACCTGAGAAAAAAGCCCCAGCCGCCAAGATCGCTCACTTGGGCCTGAGCTTGAGTGACTTGAGCGAGGCCCAAAAGAAAGAAGCGCGTGTGCGCGCCGGTGTGCGGGTGGACGCCGCTGTGGATGCGGCCGCACGCGCGGGCATCCGCGAGGGCGACCTGATCTTGGCGGTGGCCAACACCGAGGTCAGCTCGGTCCAGGTGTTTGAATCGCTGATGGCGCGCATCGACAAGACCCGTCCGGTCAGTGTGCTGATCCGCCGGGGCGACGGGGCGCAGTATGTGCTGATCCGACCCGCACCTTGATGGGTGTCAAGCTCTGCCGACCCTGAAACCCCTGAGGTTTTGGGGTTGTTGGGCCCAAGCGTCATTTTTTGGGGAGATGGGGCCTTGTTCAAAAATATTTGTGAAGTTTGTATTTGCTAACATTTTTGGGTCCTCATGCCGAATTTGGATAAAATCAGCCGTCTTGATCCGTCATTCATGGCATATAGAGCAGGTCTGGATTCACCATGCGGGATTTGCCGCATGTGTCCACCGATGATCCACAGACAGCCCACAAGTTGTTCATTTTTTGGCAACCCTATTTGTGGATAAGTTGTTGATAAGTTTCATGTTGCATAGCAGCAACGACCTGCCGAACCCGACAGCGGGGCTGTGCGAATGGGCCAATTTGCCTACAATGAAGTCCCAACTATCGCAGTTGCCATTGATTGTTGGTTCAGGGCGCGTCGCCACCAGACGCGCCCTTTTTTCTTTTCCGGATCATTGATCCACAAACACTTGCAGAACTTCCTTGATGAATCACATCAGAAATTTTTCGATCATTGCCCACATCGACCATGGCAAGTCCACGCTGGCCGATCGCTTGATTCAACGCTGTGGTGGTTTGGAAGCGCGTGACATGGAAGCGCAGGTGCTGGACTCGATGGACATCGAGAAAGAGCGCGGCATCACCATCAAGGCGCAAACCGCTGCGCTGCAATACAAGGCCAAAGACGGGCAGGTCTACAACCTCAACCTGATCGACACGCCCGGCCATGTGGACTTCTCTTACGAAGTCTCGCGTTCGCTGTCGGCCTGCGAAGGCGCTTTGCTGGTGGTCGATGCCAGCCAGGGTGTGGAAGCGCAGACCGTGGCCAATTGCTACACCGCGCTCGACCTGGGCGTGGAAGTGGTGCCGGTGCTCAACAAAATGGATTTGCCCAACGCCGATCCGGACAATGCCCGCGCTGAAGTGGAAGACGTGATCGGCATCGACGCGACCGATGCGATTCCCTGCTCGGCCAAGACCGGTATGGGCATTGAAGAAATACTCGAAGCGGTGGTGGCGCGCATTCCACCGCCCAAAGGCAATCCCGACGCGCCGCTGCGCGCCATGATCATCGACAGCTGGTTTGACACCTATGTGGGCGTGGTCATGCTGGTGCGCGTGGTGGATGGCCAGCTGCTCAAAAACGAGCGCATCCGCATGATGGCCAGCAACGCGGTGTACGAAGCGGGCAGCTTGGGCGTGTTCACCCCTGCCAACCAGCCGCGCGAATCGCTCAAAGCGGGCGAGGTGGGTTACATCATCGCGGGCATCAAGGAGTTGCAGGCGGCCAAAGTGGGCGACACCGTCACTTTGGAAAAGAAGCTGCCCAACAACCTGGGCCCGGCCACCGAGGCCTTGCCTGGCTTCAAGGAAATCCAGCCGCAGGTCTTTGCCGGTTTGTACCCAACCGAAGCCAACCAGTACGACGGCCTGCGCGACGCGCTGGAAAAGCTCAAGCTCAACGACGCTTCGCTGCATTACGAGCCCGAAGTCTCGCAGGCGCTGGGCTTTGGCTTTCGCTGCGGCTTTCTGGGTTTGTTGCACATGGAAATCGTGCAAGAACGCCTGGAGCGCGAGTTTGACCAGGACCTGATCACCACCGCGCCCAGCGTGGTGTATCAAGTGGTCCAGCCCGGTGGTGAAGTCGTCATGGTCGAGAACCCCTCCAAGATGCCCGACCAAGGCAAACTGCAAGAGATTCGCGAGCCCATCGTCACGGTGCACCTGTACATGCCGCAAGACTATGTCGGCCCCGTGATGACACTGGCCAACCAAAAGCGCGGCGTGCAGCTGAACATGGCCTACCACGGCCGTCAGGTCATGCTGACTTATGAAATGCCGTTGGGCGAGATCGTGCTGGACTTTTTTGACAAGCTCAAATCGGTCAGCCGGGGCTATGCCTCGATGGACTACGAGTTCAAGGAGTTCCGCGCATCTGACGTGGTCAAGGTCGATATCTTGCTCAACGGCGAGAAGGTCGATGCGCTGTCCATCATCGTGCACCGCTCCCAGTCGCAGTACCGGGGCCGGGCGGTGGTGGCCAAGATGCGCGAAATCATCAGCCGCCAGATGTTCGATGTGGCCATTCAGGCGGCCATTGGTGCCAACATCATTGCCCGTGAAAGCATCAAGGCCTTGCGCAAAAACGTGCTGGCCAAGTGCTACGGTGGCGACATTTCGCGCAAGCGCAAACTGCTCGAAAAGCAAAAGGCGGGTAAAAAGCGCATGAAACAAATTGGCTCGGTCGAGGTGCCGCAAGAGGCGTTCTTGGCGATTTTGCAGGTGGAAGATTGATGCAGTTTTTAACGTCTTTGGTGCTGGCCGCGTTTGTCGGCTACGCGGGTGCTTGGTATCTGGGCTACCTGGAGGGCAACTTTGCGCTGCTATTGCTTTTGGCCACCGTGGTCACCGGCATTTATTGGCTGGCCGAGCGTTTCGTGTTTTTGCCGCAGCGCCAAAAAGCGGTGGCGCAACTCGAAGCCGAAACCGCCCAGCGCCGCGCCGAGTTGGCCAAAATGGGCATCGACAAGGTGGACACCGACATCCGCGAGTCCCGCGAGAAGCTGCTCATGCAGCCTTGGTGGCTGGACTGGACAGCAGGCTTGTTCCCGGTGATCGTGGTGGTGTTTGTGCTGCGCTCGTTCTTGTTTGAGCCCTTCAAGATCCCCTCGGGCTCCATGATCCCGACGCTGCACATTGGCGACTTGATTTTGGTGAACAAATTCCACTACGGCATCCGCCTGCCCGTGGCCAACACCAAGATCACCGAGGGCACGCCCGTGCAGCGCGGTGATGTGATGGTTTTCCGCTACCCCCCCAAGCCCAGCGTGGACTACATCAAGCGCGTGGTCGGTTTGCCCGGGGACGAGGTGGCTTACTTGAACAAAAGCCTGACCATCAACGGCAAACCGGTTCCCACCGAAGCGCTGCCGGACTTTTTTGACGAGTCCACCATGCGCTACCACAAGCACCGACGCGAAACCCTGGGCGCCAAGCCGCACCAAACGCTGCAGGACGATGACCGTCCGGCCTTTGTGCCCGGCGCTGACCAGTTCAAGGGCCGTGAGAACTGCAACTACACCGTTGAAGGCGTGACCTGCAAGGTGCCCGCAGGCCACTACTTCATGATGGGCGACAACCGCGACAACTCGCTGGACTCGCGCTTCTTTGGCTTCGTGCCCGATGCCAACATCGTGGGCAAAGCCTTTTTCGTGTGGATGAACTTCGGCAACCTCAAGCGCATTGGCGCTTTTGACTGAGGTGGGCGTGGCTGCTTCTCCTGTTTTGTCTGAGCTGCAAATCCGGCTGGGCTACGCCTTTCGCCAGCACGCTTTGCTGCAGCAGGCGGTCACGCACCGCAGCTTCAGTGCCGACCACAACGAACGCCTGGAGTTTTTGGGTGACTCGGTGCTCAACCTGTCGGTCGCTCACCTGCTTTATGCCCAACTGGCCAATTTGCCCGAAGGCGATTTGTCGCGGGTGCGGGCCAACCTGGTCAAGCAAGACACGCTGCACCAACTGGCCAAAAAACTGGATTTGCCCGCTGTGATGCGGCTGGGCGAGGGCGAGATGCGCTCGGGCGGGCAAAACCGCCCGTCGATCCTCGCCGATGCACTTGAAGCCATCATTGGCGCGGTGTACCTGGACGGCGGCTACAAGGACGCACAAGCCTTGGTCGAGCGCTTGTTTGCCCAGGTCGACATCAAACCCGACATGCAGGCCGTGGGCAAAGACCCCAAGACCGAGCTGCAAGAGTGGCTGCAAGGGCGCAAGCTCGCGCTGCCCAAATACACCGTGGTCGGCACCTCCGGCGCGGCGCACCGCCAGCAGTTCGAGGTCTCTTGCGAAGTGACCGAATTGCGCCAAACCCAACAAGGCTCGGGCGCATCGCGTCGCGCTGCCGAACAAGCAGCGGCTGCCGCCATGCTGCTCACCTTGAAATCCGAAAGCGCCGCATGAGCACCGATAAAAAAAACGCCTCTTCCGAATCTGCGCCTGAACGCACGCCGCAAGAGCAAACCATGCGCCGCCCCGTGCAAATCGCGGGTGTGACCATCCAGCCTCGATCCTCTGCTGAAAACGCGTCAGAAGACGCCGCCTTGCCGCCCGTCGCTGCTGCCCCCGCGCCCGTGCCGGTGGAAGGTCAGCGCTGCGGCCTGGTGGCGATTGTGGGCAAGCCCAACGTGGGCAAGTCGACTTTGCTCAACGCCTTGGTGGGTCAAAAAATCAGCATCACCTCGCGCAAAGCGCAAACCACGCGCCACCGCATCACCGGCATCCGCACCCAGGGCACTGCCCAGTATGTGTTTGTCGACACGCCCGGTTTTCAGACCATCCATGGCACCGCACTCAACAAGTCGCTGAACAAAACCGTGGTCGGCGCTGTGAGCGATGTGGACCTGGTGCTGTTTGTGGTCGAGGCGGGCAGCTTCACCACGGCAGACGCCAAAGTGCTGGCGCTGCTCAAGCCCGGCATTCCGGTCTTGCTGGTGGCCAACAAACTCGACAACGTGCACCGCCGTGGCGACATCGCGCCCTGGCTGCAAAGCATGCAAGAGCGCCACGCCTTCACCGAGTTCGTACCCATGTCGGCCAAGCAGCCCAAAGACATTGAGCGCCTGCTGGGCATTTGCGAAAAATACCTGCCCGAACAGCCCTGGTGGCATGCCGAGGACGAGTTGACCGACCGCAGCGAGAAGTTCCTCGCCAGCGAAATGGTGCGCGAAAAACTGTTCCGCCTGACGGGCGACGAGCTGCCCTACACCTCCACCGTGGTGATCGACAAGTTCGAAGAAGAGGCTGGTCGCACGTCCAAACGCATGCTGCGCATTGCGGCCACCATCGTGGTCGAGCGCGAGGGCCACAAGGCCATGGTGATTGGTGACAAGGGCGAAAAGCTCAAACGCATCGGCACCGAAACCCGCGTCGAGCTCGAAAAGCTGCTGGACGCCAAGGTCTTCATCGAGCTTTGGGTCAAAGTGCGTTCGGGCTGGGCCGACGACGAAGCCCGCGTGCGCAGCTTCGGTTACGAGTAATTCCACCGCCAATGGCCTCCAAGCGGATCGCAGACGAGCCAGCCTATGTGCTGCACCGCTACGACTGGAGCGAAACCAGCCTGATTCTGGAAGTCTTCACACGCCACCACGGCCGTGTGGCGTTGGTCGCCAAAGGGGCCAAGCGGCCAACCTCGAGTTTTCGCCCGGTGCTCCTGCCTTTGCAGCCCTTGTCGCTGGCCTTTGGGGGCGACGGTGACATCCGCACCCTCAAATCGGCCGAATGGGTGGGCGGCCATGTCATGCCCACGGGGGAGGCGCTGCTGTCGGGCTACTACCTCAATGAATTGCTGATGCGCCTGACCGCGCGAGACGATCCGCATCCGCAGCTGTTCGAGGTCTATGCCGCCGCCGTGCGCCTGCTGGCCAGTGGCGACCCGGACGCCTTGCAATGGGCCCTGCGTGGCTTTGAGTTGCTGCTGCTGCGCGAAATGGGCCTGTTGCCCGCCCTGAACCTGCAGACCCTGACCCTCAAGCCTTTGTCGCTCACCGACAGTTATGCCTTGGTGCCCGAGGCGGGGCTGCAGTGGGTCCGCGATGACCGCCAAGCCCTGCGCGGCGAGCAGTGGCTGGCACTGCACGCGGCGCTGGCTTCACCCAGCCCCTTGGCGGCTTTGCTGCGCGAGTGCGCCGACCTGCTGGTGCAGCTGCAGCGCCCCTTGCGCCTCTTGCTCAACTACCATTGTGGTGTGGGCGCTTTGCGCACCCGCCAAATGATGCTGGACTTGCAAACCTTATGAACACCTCCATGACGACTTCTTCCCAACGTGTGGCCCTGTCGGTCAATGTCAACAAGGTCGCCTTGCTGCGCAACTCGCGCCACCTGGGCATTCCCAGTGTCAGGCGTGCGGCTGAGTTGTGCCTGCAAGCGGGCGCGAACGGCATCACCATCCACCCCCGCCCGGACGAGCGTCACATCCGCGCCAGCGACGTGCCCGAGCTGCACGCCCTGATGCAGGCCTGGCCCGAGCGCGAGTTCAACATCGAAGGCAACCCCTTCCACAACCTCATGGACCATGTTCGGGCCGTGCGCCCGCACCAGGTGACCTTTGTGCCCGACAGCGAAGGCCAGTTCACCAGCGACCACGGCTGGACCTTCCCGCAAGATGCTGAACGCCTGAAACCCCTGATCGACGAATGCAAGGCGCTGGGCGTGCGCGTGAGCCTGTTCATGGACCCGCTCCCAGAGCAAATGGCCGCAGCCCGCGCCGTGGGCGCCGACCGGGTGGAGCTCTATACCGAGCCCTATGCCGCCGCCTTTGGCACGCCAGCGCAAGCCATGCAGCTGCAGCGTTACGCCGATGCCGCTGTGGCCGCCACACAAGCAGGGCTGGGCCTGAACGCGGGCCATGATCTGAACCGCGACAACCTGCCCGCCTTTGTGACGGCGGTGAAGGGCCTGCAAGAAGTCTCGATTGGCCATGCCTTCATGGCCGATGCGTTGGAGATGGGCTATGCCGCGACCGTGCAAGCCTATATGGATCTATTGGGCTGAGCACATTGGGTTGAGCGATCAGCGTTCAGTGCCAGACATCAAAACGCCGCCCAACGCCCAAGGCCAAAACACATGATCTACGGCATCGGCACCGACATCTGCGATATACGCCGCATCCGGGCCAGCTTGGAGCGGCACGGCGAGCGCTTTGCCGCCAAGGTCTTGTCGGATGCCGAGATGGCCACCTGGAAAGCCCGCAGCGCCCGCTGGCCCGAGCGGGGTGTGCGCTATCTGGCCACGCGTTTTTCGGCCAAAGAGGCCTTCAGCAAAGCCATTGGCCTGGGCATGCGCATGCCCATGGCCTGGCGGCTGTGCGAGATCGGCAAACTGCCCAGCGGCCAGCCCGTGATCGTGCTGCATGGGGGCCTGAAAGACTGGTTTGAAGCCAAGGGCCTGAGCGCCCACATCACCGTGACCGACGAGTCCGAGTACGCGGCCAGCTTTTGCGTGGTCGAGACCCGAGCACCTGCAGCGGCTGCTGGCATGGCCGGCCCTTGATTTGCACACGACCACCCTGAACTGTTGAGACACCCATGAGCATCCACGCCCCCCTGATCCTAGACATTGAAGGCCACAGCCTCACAGCGGTGGACCGCCGCCGACTGGCGAACCCGCTGACCGGCGGCATGATTTTGTTTGGCCGCAATTGGCAAAGCCGGGCGCAACTGAGCGATTTGTGCGCCGACATCAAAAGCATCCGGTCGGACCTTTTGATCGCGGTGGACCACGAAGGCGGGCGGGTGCAGCGCTTTCGCACCGACGGCTTCACCCACTTGCCCAGCATGCGGGCCATTGGCGAGCTTTGGGGCCAGGACGCCAAGGGCCAACCCGGCTCGGGCGTGCTCAAGGCCTGCGAGGCGGCGACTTCGGCGGGCTTTGTGCTGGCCAGTGAATTGCGGGCTTGCGGCGTGGACTTCAGTTTCACGCCCGTGCTCGATCTGGACCATGGCGAGAGCGGCGTGATCGGTGACCGTGCCTTTGCCCGCGACCCACGTGTGGTGAGCCTCTTGGCCCGCAGCCTGATGCAAGGCCTGCTGCAGGCGGGTATGGGCAATTGCGGCAAGCACTTCCCTGGCCACGGCGCGGTCAAGGCCGATTCGCACACCGACATCCCAGTCGACAAGCGCAGCCTCAAGGCCATCTTGGCCGACGATGCCGCGCCTTACCCGTGGTTGGGCAGCGTGCTCACCGCCGTGATGCCTGCGCACGTCATTTACAGCCGGGTCGACGCCCGGCCCGCTGGCTTTTCCAAGCGCTGGCTGCAAGACATTTTGCGCGGCCAGATGGGTTTTCAGGGCGCGATTTTCAGCGACGATTTGTCCATGGCGGGCGCCCGCCAAGTGCAGGGCCAAAGTCTGAGCTACACCGAAGCGGTGCGGGCCGCACTGGATGCGGGCTGCGACCTGGCCTTGCTGTGCAACCGCTCGGTGGGTGGCGGGGCCGAGCTCGACCAGGTGCTTGACGAACTGGCCGAGGCCGCCGTCAAAGGCCAATGGCAGCCCAACGAGGTCAGTGAAGAGCGCCGCCTGGCGCTTTTGCCCAGCGCCACTGCCCGAGATTGGGAGTCCTTGGTGCGTTCGGCCGATTACATGCGGGCGCTGGATTTGTTACCGTGACCTCTTTGAACTCCAACACACGCAAGTGAACACCATGGGCAGGCTGCTTTTCAAATTGTTTTTGGCTTTTTTCGGGCTGGTGTTGCTGCTGGGCATGTTGCTGTTTTTGCTTGTCTACATCGCTTGGGCCAGTCTGCGCTGGTTGATCACCGGACAAAAGCCGCAAGTGGCCGTGGTCTGGCAGCGCTACCGCGAGATGCGCCGGGGCGGCATGTGGCAGCAGACAGCCTCGCGCCCCGCAGCCGGATCGGTCGACGATGTGGTGGACGTGGAAGTGCGTGAAGTGCGTCCCGACAATGACCAGATCAAGCGTCTGAGATGACCCGTTGGGCGGGCTTGTGGCTGAGTGCCGTCATGCTGGCGGGCTGTGCCAGCGGGCCACTTCCCTGGGGGGCTTCGCGGCAGCTGCAAGCCTTGCAAGCCGATCTGGCGCAAATCGCCCAGGATGCTTCAAGCCCATCGCCATCGGGCTATGTGATCAAAGTGCATGTTCAGGGAGAGCAGGTTTTCAGTCGGCACGAAGGGCTGGCTTCGGCCGAAATGGGTGAATCGATCCACGACGAGACCGTGTTCGAGTTGGCCTCTTTGTCCAAAATCTTCACGGCTTTGGCGGTGATGCAATTGCACGAGCAAGGCCGTTTGGCGCTGGACCAGCCCCTGGGCCGGTACCTGAGCGATTTGCCTGAGACCTGGGCTGAGCTCAATGCACACCAATTGCTGTCGCACCAATCCGGTTTACCGGACCTGCTCAACCTTTGGCCGCACAAGCGTCTGGATGGTCTGGACTTTGGGGCGGTGTTGGCGCATTTCAGGCAGTCACCCGCACTGCTGTTCAGCCCGGGCACCCAAGCGGCTTACAGCAACACCAATTACATGCTTTTGGCGCATTTGGTGTCCCAGGTTTCGGGGCTGGACTTTGGCGAGTACTTGCAGCGCCATGTGTTCGAGCCGGCTGACATGGCATCGAGTTCGGTGCTGGACGCTTGGCCCCGTTGGGTGGGCCAACAGGCCCTGCCCTATGCCCAAGAGGGCAAGGTGCATGGGATTGACTATGCCTTGATGGGGGCCATCGGCCAAAAGGGCAGCATGCGGGACCTGGAGCAGTTCATGCAGGCGCTGTGGCAACACAAACTGGTGCAGGCGAAAACCCTGGATTTGATGATGAGGCCCCATGCCGAGTTTGCCGATGGCAAACGCTACGGCTACGGCTGGTACATCGGGCGCTTGGGCGGCTGGGCGGGGCTGTCAGGCAGCTTGCCCGCCCAGGCTGTGGGGCACACGGGCCGCCTGGGCGCTTTTCGCACCGCTTTGTACTTCCACCGCGAGCGGCGTTTTCAGCTGATCATGCTGTCCAATGGCGGGCCGCGGACAGAAAAGCTGCTGACGCAATTCCTGAAAACAACCCGCGACCGCCTGGAGTGAGCTGAATCTGCTTATTCCTGCACGTGGCGCAGGGCCGGGAACAGGATCACATCGCGGATGCTGGCGCTGTCGGTCAGCAGCATCATCAGGCGGTCGATGCCGATGCCGCAGCCGCCCGCAGGGGGCATGCCGTATTCGAGCGCACGCACGAAGTCGTGGTCGTAGTACATGGCTTCGTCGTCGCCATCGTCCTTGGCGGCCACTTGGGCGTGAAAGCGGGCGGCCTGGTCTTCGGCGTCGTTCAATTCACTGAAACCGTTGCCGAACTCTCGGCCCGTGATGTAGAGCTCAAAGCGCTCGGTCACTTCGGGGCGGCTGTCGTTAGCGCGGGCCAGCGGTGAAATTTCGGTGGGGTGCTCCATGATGAAGGTCGGCTCCCAGAGCTTGTCTTCCACGGTTTCCTCAAAATAGAACACCTGCAGGCTGGCCAAGCTGCGGGTGGACAGCTTGTCCTTGGCTTCGCTCATGCCCAGCTTTTTAAGGGCGTTGATCAGCCACTCGGCGTTGTCCACGTTGTCACCCGCTTCGGTGTGCTTGACGATGGCTTCGCGGATGGTCATGTGGGCAAACGGCTTGTTCAAATCCACTGGCTTGCCGTTGTAGGTCAGGTCGAGCGTGCCAGCCGCAGTCATGGCCGCGTCGCGGATCAGGCTTTCCGTAAAGCCCATCAGGTCCTGGTAGTTCCAGTAGGCCGCGTAGAACTCCATCATGGTGAACTCGGGGTTGTGGCGCACCGAGATGCCTTCGTTGCGGAAGTTGCGGTTGATCTCGAACACGCGCTCAAAGCCGCCCACCAGCAGGCGCTTGAGGTACAACTCGGGCGCGATGCGCAAGAACATTTCTTGGTCCAGCGCGTTGTGGTGCGTCACAAAGGGCTTGGCATTGGCACCACCGGGGATGGGGTGCAGCATGGGCGTTTCGACTTCCAAAAAGCCGTGTTGGACCATGAATTCACGAATGCCGCTCACGGCCTTGCTGCGGGCCGCAAAGCGCTTGCGGGCGGCCTCGTCTGTCATCAGGTCCACATAGCGCTGGCGGTACTTGACTTCCTGGTCGGCCACACCGTGGAACTTGTCGGGCATGGGGCGCAGGCTCTTGGTGAGCATGCGGATGCCGGTGGCGTGGATCGACAGCTCGCCCGTGCGGGTCTTGAACAAATGGCCTTCTACGCCCACGATGTCGCCCAGGTCCCAGTGCTTGAACAGGGCGTAGAGGTCTTCGCCCACATCGTCGCGGGTCACATAGACCTGGATGCGGCCCGTGGCGTCTTGCAGCGTGGCAAAGCTGGCTTTGCCCATCACGCGCTTGAGCATCATGCGTCCTGCAACCTTGGCCATGGTTTTGGCCACGCCTTCGCCGTTCAAGGCTTCGGCGTCTTTGTCGCCATGGGCTTCGTGCAGGTTGGCGGCGTGGTGCTCGGGCTTGAAGTCGTTGGGAAAGGCCACGCCTTTGCCTTCGGCCTGTGCTTGGCGCATGGCTTTGAGTTTTTCGCGGCGCTCGGCGATCAGTTGGTTTTCATCTTGTGCGGGAGCGGCGGAGGCGGTCGTGTCAGACATGGCAAGGTGCAGTGGGGACCGAGGCGCATGGACGCCGCCCGATCCGGGGTTGTGGGGTGCGCGAGGGCGCAAAGCCCTCTATTTTAAGAGTTTGCGGACGGCTTTCGGCCGGGCTGTTGATCGGTGGCTCCGGCAGGAGCCACCATGTCGCCCACCAGCTCCAGCCGCATCAGCGGTTCTTGCAGGGCAAACAGCCGGTATTTCATCTGCAGCGGCAAGGGCAGCAGCTCGCCCCAGCGGTTGGACAGCCAGCTGCAGTCCTGCAGCCGCCAGGCCTCGGCCCAGTGGGGCACCACGCTGGGCTGCTGGCTCAGCTGGGTCAGGGCCTCGTGCATTTGCGCCGACAGGTGTTGCAGGTCTTCGGGCACTTGCACGGCGGGCTCGGGCGGCAGGGGCTCTACCCGCCCCAGCCACAAACCGTCGCTGCGCTGCTGTGTGGCTTCGATGCGGAATTTTTCCACCCCTCGGCACCAGACCATCACCAGGCCGGGCTGGGGCCTCTCGATGCGCTCGATCTGCACCCGTGTGCCCATGGCTTCAAACTGCTCTGCCGCTTGGCCGGGCCGGTGCACTTCGCGGCCCTGAGAGAGCGTGATCACGCCAAAGCCCGAGCCTTGGCGCTCGCATTCGCCAATCATCTGCAGGTAGCGCAGTTCAAACAATTGCAGGGGCAGCAAAGCGCCCGGAAACAGCACCGTGCCTAAAGGGAACAGGGGCAATTCGGTCAAGGCTTTCGGGGCAGGGGTGTCGCGATCGGGCATCTGGGTATCATCGCACGAGCAGGAGAAAAAAACGATGTGGTTCCAGATGCTCAGTATGGTGTTGGATGTGGTGGCAGGCTTGGTTGCCGGCACTTGTTTGCTGCGCCTGTGGATGCAAAGGCAGCGCATTTCATTTCACCAGCCGGTGGGGCGCTTTGTGTTTGCGCTGACCGATTGGCTGGTGCTGCCCTTGCGCAAAGCGATCCCGGCCTGGTCGGCTTGGGACCTGTCCAGCCTGGTGGGGGCCTGGCTGATCAAGCTGGTGCAGGTGGCGCTTTTGTGGCTGCTGTCAGGCGGCGCAGCGCCGTGGGTTTTGCTGCCTTGGTTCAGTCTGCTGAGCCTGGCGCAACTGGTGGTGTCGGCCCTGAGCGCCTTGGTGCTGGTGTATGCGGTGATGTCGTGGATCAGCCCCGGCTCGCCCATGTACGACCTGGTGGCGCGCTTGGCCGAACCCCTGTTGCGTCCTTTTCGGCGTGTGGTGCCGCTCATTGGCGGCATCGACTTGTCAGCGCTGGTGCTGCTGTTGGCCCTGCAAATGCTGGGCATGGTGCTCATGGGCCTGCAAATGGGTGGTTTGCGCTGAGGCTTTTTCGAGGCGCCATGTGAAAAGGCCCTCTTGCGCTATGTGCAAGAGGGCCTTTTGCATCGGGGCTGTGGCATGCGCCTTCGGGGCGCTCAGGCCAATCAGCTCACCGCATCGGCTGGCTGGCGCTGCAGCATGGCCAGCGTGCTGGCGATGGTTTTGCGCAGCTCCCGGCGGTCGCAGATGAAATCCACCGCGCCCTTGGTTTGCAAAAACTCCGCACGCTGAAAGCCCTCGGGCAAAGTCACGCGCACGGTGCTCTCAATCACGCGGGGGCCGGCAAAGCCGATCAGGGCTTTGGGCTCGGCAATCACCACGTCGCCCAAGAAGGCAAAACCGGCCGACACACCGCCCATGGTCGGGTCGGTCAGCACGCTGATGTAGGGCAGACCTTTCTTGGCCAGGCGGGTCAAGGCGGCGTTGGTCTTGGCCATTTGCATGAGCGAGAGCAGGCCCTCTTGCATGCGCGCACCGCCCGTGGCGGTGAAGCACACAAAAGGCACTTTTTGCGCGATGGCGGTTTCCACGCCGCGCACAAAGCGCTCGCCCACCACCGAGCCCATGGAGCCGCCCATGAAGTCGAATTCAAAGCAGGCAGCCACCAGGTTGATGCTGTGGACTGCACCGCCCATGACCACCAGGGCATCGGTTTCGCCCGTGTTGTCCATGGCCTCTTTCAGGCGTTCGGGGTATTTGCGGCTGTCTTTGAACTTGAGCGGGTCAACGGGCAGGACTTCCTGGCCGATTTCGTAGCGGCCTTCGCCGTCCAGAAAAGCGTTCAGGCGGGCGCGGGCACCGATGCGCAGGTGGTGTGAGCAGCCGGGGCAGACGTTTTGGTTTTCTTCCAGATCGGTTTTGTAGAGCACCGCGTCGCAGCTGGGGCATTTGACCCACAGGCCTTCGGGCACCGTGCGGCGATCGGCCGGGTCGGTGTGCTGGATCTTGGGTGGGAGCAGTTTTTCGAGCCAACTCATGAGGGTTTCTCCTTGTGCGGCGAATTATCGTTGAAACGTTGGCAGCCCTGTTCAGGCATCCAGTGCTTGGCGGATGCCGCGCAAAAAGTCAGACGCCACGGCGTTGATGTCGGACTCAGGGGCCGCGTCGATCAGCTGGATCAAGCGCGAGCCGATCACCACCGCATCGGCCACGCGACTGATGGCTTGGGCAGTGGCCGCATCTCGGATGCCAAAGCCCACGCCGACGGGCACACTGACGTGTTGGCGAATGCGCGGCAGCATGGCTTCGACCGCGTCGGTGTCCAGCGTGCCGGAGCCGGTCACGCCCTTGAGCGACACGTAATACACGTAGCCGCTGGCCACCTGGGCCACCTGCTGCATGCGCTCGTCGGTGCTGGTGGGGGCCAGCAAAAAGATCAGGTCCATGCTGTGGGCGCGCAGCTTGGCAGCAAATTCCACGCATTCTTCGGGCGGGTAGTCCACGATCAGCACGCCGTCCACACCCGCAGCCGAGGCGTCGCGGATGAAGCTGTCAGCGCCGTGTTTTTGGTCGTAGCGCTCCACCGGGTTGGCGTAGCCCATCAGCACCACCGGGGTGGTGCTGTTGGTTTGGCGGAATTCGCGCACCATGGCCAGCACCTGCACGGTGCCAATGCCCAAAGCCAGGGCTTTGTCGCCTGCTTTTTGGATCACCGGGCCGTCGGCAGACGGGTCCGAAAACGGCACCCCCAGCTCGATGATGTCGGCCCCGGCCTCTGCCATGGCATGCATCAGGGGCACGGTGGTGGTTTTTTGGGGGAAGCCTGCCGTAACATACGGGATCAGGGCTTTGCGGCCCTGGGCTTTCAGGGCGGAGAGGGTGGCGTCGATGCGGCTCATGTTCTGCCCCTTATTTGACGAAGTTCACAGACTGCTCGCCACCTTTGACCGATTGGCCTTGGCAGCTGGGGCGGCAATAGAAATCGGCGTTTGACAGGTCAGCCACGGTGCCGATGTCCTTGTCGCCACGGCCTGACAGGTTGACCAGAATGCTTTGGTCAGTGCGCATGGTTTTGGCCAGTTTCATGGCGTAGGCCACGGCGTGGCTCGATTCGAGGGCGGGGATGATGCCCTCGGTGCGGCACAGGTAGTGGAAGGCTTCGAGCGCCTCTTTGTCGGTGATGCCCACGTACTCGGCGCGGCCAATGTCCTTCAGGAAAGCATGCTCGGGGCCCACGCCGGGGTAGTCCAAACCGGCACTCACACTGTGCGTCTCGGTGATCTGCCCGTTTTCGTCTTGCAAGATGTAGGTGCGGTTGCCGTGCAGCACGCCGGGCGTGCCCAGTTGCAGCGAGGCGGAGTGCTTGCCCGTGTCCAGACCTTCGCCTGCGGCTTCCACGCCGATCAATCGGGTTTTGTCGTGCGGGATGTAGGGGTAGAAGATGCCCATGGCGTTGCTGCCACCGCCCACGCAGGCGATCACGGCATCGGGTTGCTGCTCGGCCATTTGGAGCGTTTTGAACATCTCGGGCATTTGCGTCAGGCACTCTTCGCCGATCACGCTTTGGAAGTCGCGCACCATCATGGGGTAGGGGTGGGGGCCCGCCACGGTGCCGATGATGTAGAAGGTGTTGTCCACATTGGCCACCCAGTCGCGCATGGCTTCGTTCAGGGCGTCTTTGAGGGTTTTGCTGCCGGACTCGACGGGCACCACGGTGGCGCCCAGCAGTTTCATGCGGTAGACATTGGGGCTTTGGCGTTTGACGTCTTCAGCGCCCATGTAGACCACGCATTCCAGGCCGTAACGGGCGCAGATGGTGGCCGTGGCCACACCGTGCTGGCCCGCGCCCGTCTCGGCGATGATGCGCGGTTTGCCCATGCGCTTGGCCAGCATGGCCTGACCGATGGTGTTGTTGATCTTGTGGGCACCCGTGTGGTTCAGGTCCTCGCGCTTCAAGAAGATCTGCGCGCCGCCCATTTCACGGCTCATGCGGGCCGCGTGGTACACGGGCGAGGGGCGGCCCACAAAGTGCGCCAGCTCCGACTTGAATTCGGCGATAAAGGCCGGGTCGTGCTGGTACTGGGCGTAGGCGGCTTTGAGCTCGTTGATGGCGTGGGTTAGGGTTTCGCTGACGAAACTGCCGCCATAGATGCCGAAATGGCCTTTGACGTCGGGTTGTTGGTAATCGAACATGGTGATGGCCTTGGTGGGGGTCGGGGGTGCTCGGCGCTTGCAGTGCTGAACGCTGCAAAGGAAGCCGAGGCCAGCCCGGGGAATGCTTTAAAAGGAGAGTGCGTTGTCTGCGGAGTGCACCGCCTGGACAAACTGCCGCATTTTGTCGGCATCTTTGAGGCCCTTGCCTGCTTCGATGCCAGAGCTCACGTCAACGGCCAGAGACAGGCCGTGCGTGTGCAGTGCCCGAATGCCATCGCCCACGTTTGCAGGTGTGAGTCCACCAGACAAAACGAGGTGAGCATTGACGTTTGGTGGCAGGAGTGACCAATGGAATGTTTTTCCGCCGCCGCCGTATCCGTCGACATGGGCGTCGAGCAAGAGGGCTTGGGCTGCGTGATGAATGTAGGCAAATTCTAGCAAGTCGAAGTCATGGACCTCGGACAAGGGGATTCGGGCGGCTTTGAGGTGGGGGCGGCCTGTGCGCTGCGACATGTCTTGGCAGAAGTCGGCCGATTCCTCGCCATGAAACTGCAGTAAAGCGCCGGGCACGGCTGCGCAAGCCGCTTCGATCCGCTCGGGCGTCTCGTTGACGAAGAGCAGCACGGGCGTCACAAAAGCGGGCAGCAGGCGGGCCAGCTCGGCTGCGCGCTCGATGCTCACGCTGCGCGGGCTGGGCGGGTACAGCACAAACCCGATGGCGTCGGCACCCACGGCGCAGGCGGCCAAGACATCTGCTTCGCGGGTGAAGCCACACATCTTGATGCGCGTGCGTTGCTGCGGGGCAGGGCTGGTGGATGCGTGGGTGGCTGTGTTGCTGGGGCTCATGGCAACCAATCAAAAGCAGGGGTGGTGTCGGGCAGGCCCCATTCGGGGCTGTAGATGGGCCCGGCAAAGTACAAGCCATCGGGCGAAAACGTGGGTGCTGCGGCGTCGCGGCTTTTGGCCAGCAGCACCTCCCGCATCCAGTCGGGGGACTGGTTGCCCTGGCCGATGGTCACCAGGCAGCCCATGATGTTGCGGATCATGTGGTGCAAAAAGGCGTTGCCTTCAAACTCAAAGCGCCAATAAGCGCCGTGCCGGGAAATGCGGATGTGGCGCAGCGTTTTGACCGGCGACAGCGCCTGGCAGCTGCTGGCCCGAAACGATGAAAAATCGTGCTCGCCCAGCAGGTGCTGACTGGCTTGCTGCATCGGTGCTTCGGCCAGAGGGCGGTACACCCAGCCCACGCGGCCCGCCTCCAGGCTGGGGCGCACGATCGAGTCGAGCAGCACGTAGATGTAGCGCCTGCCGGTGGCGCTGGCGCGGCAATGGAAAGTCTCGGGCACGACCTGCGCCCATTGAACCGCGATGTCAGGCGGTAAATACCGGTTGGTGCCGCGCACCCAGGAGTGTGTGTCGCGCTCCAAGTGGGTGTCGAAGTGCACCACCTGCATCAGGCCGTGCACGCCCGCATCGGTGCGGCCTGCGCACAAGGTGCTGACGCGGGGCACGTCGCCAAACTGCGCCAGGGCTTTTTCGAGTTTGTCCTGAATCGTCAGGCCCGTGGCCTGGCTTTGCCAGCCCTGGTAAGCCGTGCCCGAATAGCAGACGCCCAGGGCCAACCTCACCGGATTTGGCCGAGCATCTGGATGGCGCGGGCCTTGATGTCGCCATGGGTTGACGAAACCACGGACAGGATCAACGCACGGGCCAGGTCTTTGTCACCCTTTGCCAACAGTTGAGCCGCCAAGTTGAGCTTGCTTTGTTCGGTGTCCTCCGCGTTGACCGGGGCTGTTGGAGCTGTTGCCTGTGTGGGTGCTGCGTAGGAGGGCATTGAAGCCAATGGTGCGGTGCCAGCTTGGGTTGGAAGGTTCAGGTCGATCGCGCTCATTTGAGCGGGAACGCTGATGGGGCTGGAGGCTGCTTCCATGACGGGTTCAGCATTTGTATTGGGGATGTCGTCGTAGGATGGTGCGTAAATGGATTCGGGTTCAGCCGATTTTTTTCTCATCCAGACAGCCACCAACAACACGGCTGCCAGCAATGCCGCAGCCCAAGCCCACAGCTGTTTGTTTTCACTCAGATCTTTGAGACTTGAGCCTGTGTTCAAAGTCGCTTGGGATGGGGTTTGGGACGAGGGCGTTACAAGCGTCGCAGTAGCGGCAGCAGGGG
>NZ_JAFEIF010000046.1 GCF_017848645.1 Limnohabitans sp.
GACGTCCAGCTTAGCGGCGACGCGGGGGGCCACGTTCTTGCCCGCAGCAGTGGCGGGGAACAGGATGTGGCTGTAGTTGGCAGCAATGGCGAGCACCTGCGCGGCCACGTTTTCGGCCAGGCCATGAGCCAAGGCTTCGCTGTCGGCGTGGATCACTTTGGCTACGCCAGCGATCTGGGCAGCCGCAGCGGCAGCAGCGCCAGCGTTGTGACCAGCAACCAGCACGTGCACGTCACCACCGCATGCTGCAGCGGCCGTGACGGTGTTCAGGGTGGCGCCTTTGATGGAAGCGTTGTCGTGTTCTGCAATAACAAGGGAAGTCATGTTGTTCAGTCCTTAGATCACTTTGGCCACGTTCTTGAGCTTGTCCACCAGCGTGGCCACATCGGGCACCTTGATGCCGGCGCTGCGCTTGGCGGGTTCCGCGACCTTGAGGGTCTTGATGCGGGGGGCCACATCGACACCCAGGTCTTCGGGCTTGAAGGTGTCGAGCTGCTTTTTCTTGGCCTTCATGATGTTGGGCAAGGTCACGTAGCGCGGCTCGTTCAGGCGCAAGTCGGTGGTCACCACCGCAGGCAGACTGATGCTGAGCACTTCCAGGCCGCCATCGATCTCGCGGGTGACATGGGCTTTGCCGTCCACGATGTCGACCTTGGAGGCGAAGGTGGCTTGGGGCAGATCGGCCAAAGCGGCCAACATCTGGCCGGTCTGGTTGCAGTCGTCGTCAATGGCTTGTTTGCCCAGGATGATCAGACCGGGCTGCTCTTTGTCAACCAAAGCCTTGAGCAGCTTGGCCACGGCCAGAGGCTGCAGGTCCAAATCCGCTGGGGTCTCGACCAGAATGCCGCGGTCGGCACCGATGGCCATGGCGGTGCGCAGGGTTTCCTGGCACTGGGCCACGCCGCAAGACACAGCAATGACTTCGGTGGCCAAACCTTTTTCTTTCAGGCGCACGGCTTCTTCGACGGCGATCTCGTCAAAGGGGTTCATGCTCATCTTGACGTTGGCGATGTCCACGCCGGAACCATCGGACTTGACACGGACCTTGACGTTGTAGTCCACCACCCGTTTGACGGGAACGAGAATTTTCATGAAAGCTTCTCCATTGATATCAAAACCCAAGCACCTGTGAACGCCATGATGTCGTTGACGTTACGTAAACGTCAATTGTGCATCAAAACGGCCAAACAGGCACCTCACATTTCTCAAAAAAGCACGATCGTTCGCATTTTAGACCGGTTTTTTGAAAACCATATTGATCACCTGCCTATCCTACCCCCGGGAATTCACCGACCAATCGGTAGGCAAATCAGGGTTAACATTGATTTTCTTGAAGATCGTTCACTCTTACGATTATGTTTTGTAACCAAATCAATGGGGCAATTGGATGAAAAAAACTTTGATTTCCGTGGCTGCAGCAGCCTTGGCCAGCTTCAGCGGCTTGTCTCAAGCACAAACCGTCTTGACCGTCTCCAGCTGGGTCCCACCCACACACGGGCTGTCAATGTCGCAAAAAGAATGGTGCGACGACTTGGCTGCAAAAACATCCAACCGCGTGCGCTGCAACATCCTGCCCCGCGCTGTCACGCCCGCACCCGGCACTTACGACGCGGTCAGGAACGGCCTGGTTGATGTGTCTTTCACGGTTCACGGCTACACCCCCGGACGTTTTGTTTTGTCGCAAATGGCCGAATTTCCATTTTTGGGCGACCGCGCTGAACCCTTGTCGGTGGCATTTCACCGCATCGCCAGCAAATACCCCGAATTCGCTGCAGAACACCAAGGTGTGAAGGTCCTGGGCTATTTCACCCACGGCCCAGGCATCGTGTTCAACACCAAAAAACCCATCACCCGTGTGGAAGACCTCTCGGGCTTGAAGTTCCGGGTGGGTGGTGGCATGGTCAACGAGATCTCCAAAACGCTGGACATGAACGTGACCCTCAAGCCCGCACCGGAGTCTTTTGAGCTTTTATCAAGCGGCGTGATGGACGGCACCTTGTTCCCGGCCGAATCCACAGACTCTTTCAAGATCGACAAGATCATCAAGCACGCCACCCAGTTCCCAGGTGGCCTCTACAACACCAGCTTCGTCTTCATGATGAACCCGGCCAAGTACAACAGCCTTTCAGCAGACGACAAAAAGGTGGTGGACGAGTTGTCGGGTGAAGCCGTCGCACGACGCTTTGGCAAAGCCTGGGACCGCGTGGACGATCTGGCTTTGACCAACATGCAGAAAAATGGCGTCAAAGTCATCAAGGCCGACAACAGCTTCGTCAGCGGCGTCACCGTTCGTGTCAGCAAGCTGGAGCGGGACTGGGCCCAAGCCGCCAAAGCCAAAGGCCTGAAGGACCCTTCGGGCACACTGTCTGAATTCCGCGCTGAAATTGCCAAGCTGCAAAAGCAAAAGTGATCTGAAACACCTCGGGTAAACCACCCGGGGTGTGGAGAGCACCAGCGGTATTTGCCACTTAGCAAATACCGTTTTTTTTATGGGTGACAAGTTGAAAAAAATTCTCGAAATCCTCTGCGGCACACTTTCAGGCCTGGCCTTGTTCGCCATCATGGTGCTGACTTTTCTGGATGTCTCGGGGCGCAAAATCCTCTCCCACTCCATCACCGGTTCTTTGGAATTGACCGAGCTGCTGATGGTGGTCGTCATTTTTGGCGCCCTGCCCTTGGTCTCTCTCAAAGGCGAGCATGTGGTGTTTGACTCACTGGACGTGGTGCTGCCGCGTTTGGTCAGAAAAATTCAGCAAGGCTTGGTTCACCTGGCTTGCGCCGCCCTGCTGTTCGGGCTGGCGTATTTGATGTGGCAGACAGGTGGGGAATTCGCGGTCACCGGCGAAACCACGGCCCAACTGAAAATCACCAAAGCACCTTTCATTCAGGGCATGGGGGTGTTGTGCGGCCTGACGGGCCTGGTGCACCTGGTCAAAGCGTTCTGGTCCGGCGAAGAGTCCGCATCCGAAGGAGGCACGCTGTGACCGAAGCCTTGCTGGGATTTTTGGCCATCTTTGTGATGGCCCTTTTGCGCATGCCCTTGGCATTTTCCATGGGCCTGGTAGGCGTCGTGGGCATTGGCCTGACACGCGGCTGGCTGCCCGCCATGGCCAGCACCGCACAAGTGGTGCATGAGACCGGTTTTGCCTACACCTTGTCTGTGATTCCCCTGTTCATCTTGATGGGCAATTTTGTGGCTCGGGCGGGTCTGGCGCATGAATTGTTCCATGCGGCCTACACCTTCATCGGGCACCGCAAAGGCGGCCTGGCGCATGCCACCATTGCCGCTTGCGCGGGTTTTGGGGCGATTTGTGGCTCATCGATTGCCA
This sequence comes from Limnohabitans sp., assembly GCF_017848645.1. Taxonomy (GTDB): domain Bacteria; phylum Pseudomonadota; class Gammaproteobacteria; order Burkholderiales; family Burkholderiaceae_C; genus Limnohabitans_A. The sequence continues at coordinate 3,330 of NZ_JAFEIF010000046.1, forward strand.
CCGCCGCCACCATGAGCAAAGTGGCTTACCCCTCGATGAAGAAACTGGGTTACAGCGATGCCATGTCAACGGGCGTGATCGCAGCGGGCGGTACCTTGGGCATCATGATTCCACCGTCCACCATTTTGGTGATCTACGGCATCATCACCGAGACCCACATCGGCAAACTGTTTGCGGCAGGGGTGCTACCCGGAATTTTGACCGCTTGCCTGATGATGCTGGCGGTAGTGCTGATGACTTGGCACGATCCGGAGCATGCGCCCGCTGGCGAAAAATTCAGCTGGCGTGAACGCTTCACCGCGGTGCGCGGCATCTGGGGCGTGCTGCTCTTGGTGGTGCTGGTGCTGGGCGGCATTTATGGCGGATTCTTCACCGCCACCGAAGGCGCAGGCATGGGGGCCACGGGTGCATTTTTGTTCGCCCTGGCGCGCAAAGCATTGAGCTGGAAAGTTTTGGCGCAAGTGCTGGTTGAATCGGCCCGCACCACAGCCATGCTGTTCACCTTGCTGATCGCCGCGACGATCTTTGCCAACTTTGTGAACTACACCAGCTTGCCTTTTGAGCTCAAGGACTGGATCACAGGACTGGGCCTGTCGCCCATCATGATCGTGGCCGCCATGATGCTGATCTATGTGTTGCTGGGCACTGTGATGGAAGAACTCACCATGGTCTTGCTGACCATTCCGCTGTTTTTCCCGATCGTGGTGCAACTGGGTTTTGACCCGGTCTGGTTTGGTGTGCTGATCGTGATGGTGATTCAGATCGGCCTGATCTCGCCACCCGTGGGCATGAATCTGTTTGTGCTCAACACCTTGCTGCCCAACGTGGGCCTGGGCACCATCTTCCGTGGCGTCTGGCCGATGGTGCTGGTGTTGGTCATCACCTTAGGCATTTTGCTGGCCTTTCCGGCCATCAGTCTGTGGCTGCCTTCGATGATGGATTGACCATGTGCATCACCCGCTGCGGGTACGGGATCTCGATCTTGTGCTCACGCAGCGCGGCCAAGATCAGCATGTTGATGGTCGAGCGCAGCGCCAGCTGGCCATTTTCCGGATCGCCAATCCAGTAACTCACGGTGAACTCCAGACCGTCAGCGCCAAACTGGCTCAAAAAAGCATTGGGGGCGGGGTCTTTGAGCACCCGCTCTTGGCTCTCACAAGCCTCGATCAAGAGCCGCCGCACCAAGTCCACATCGCTGTCATAAGCCACCGAAACTATGGTGGTCTGTGACAGCTTGGGGTCCATCAGGGTGAAGTTCTCCACCCGGTTGATGATCAAAAACTCATTGGGCACGATGGATTCGCGGCCATTCAAAGCCCGAATCACGGTGTACCGCGCCTTGATGTCGACGATGCGGCCTTCAAAACCGTCCACCAGCACCATGTCCCCGATGCGCATGCTGCGCTCGGCCAGGATGACAAAGCCACTGACGTAGTTGGAGGCCAGCTTTTGTAAGCCAAAGCCAATGCCCACACCCACCGCGCCGCCCAGCACCGACAAGGCGGTCAGGTCAATGCCGACAGAGGACAGCGCCAACAACAAGCCCACAAACATGAGCAAGGCCCGCACCGTGTTGCTGATGACCTTGCGCAGCGACAAGTCGCTGCCCGTGGCCGATTTGAGCAAACGCGCCTCGATGGCCGCCGACACCCACAGCGCCACAATCAGCACCGCCCCGGCCGTGAGTGCCCCCTCGATCAAGGTGCGCACCGACAGCACGCTGCCGCCGATTTTCCAGCTGATCTGGTCCAGCTCGTTGAGCACCAGCGGCAAAATGCCCGTGACCCACAGCACCACCGCGCCCCAGGCCAGCCAGGAAATCGTGCGCTCGAGCACCCGCACAAAGGGTGCATTGGAAAACGCCACCTGCAGCACCTTCACGCCCAAGCGGATCACCGCCAGCGAAATGCACACCGGCAACAAGACCGCGAACAATGGCGCAGGCTGCTGCTGGGTCAACACAATGCGCGCCACAAATGTCAACCCGAGCAGCAGCACCGGAAACAGCACCCCATCGATCAGTTTTCGGCCCAGCAAAATGGCCAGATCCTGACCACTGAAAACACGGCGCACGCCCCAGACCATCAGCCAGGCCAGCACCAAACAAGCGGCAAAAGCGCCCAAGGCCATCAAGGACTCGGGGCGAGCCAAGGCGAAAAACAAACCCATCGGGTCGACCACCGCCATGTTGCTCATCCCCGCCATGAGGGTGTCCTTTTCTCAATGAAAGCCTGCACGCCCTCTTGCGCCACCTCGTGCACCATGTTGCAGGCCATGGTTTGGCCTGCCAACTGGTAAGCGGATTCGATGCCCATCTCACGTTGTTGGTAAAACAAGGCCTTGCCCACCCGCACCGCCTCACGCGGTTTGGCCAGGATGGCGGCCACCAAGTCATCGACCTGCGCATCCAGTTCAGCCGTCGCACACACACGGTTCACCAGCCCACGGCTTTGGGCCTCTGCGGCCGAAATGAACCCGCCCGTCAACAGCATTTCCATGGCCTGCTTGGCATGCATGTTGCGCACCAGCGGCACACTGGGCGTGGCGCAAAACAAGCCCACATCGATGCCGTTCACCCCAAACGTGGCGCTGTCAACCGACACCGCCAAGTCGCACTGCGCCACCAGCTGGCAACCCGCTGCCGTGGCCAGGCCCTGCACACGGGCAATGACAGGCACAGGCAACTTCTGAATCGTCAGCATCATGCGGCTGCACTGGGCAAAGAGTTGCTGGTAATAGGCCAGCTGGGGCTGAGCCCGCATTTCTTTCAGGTTATGCCCGGCGCAAAACGCCTTGCCCGCCGCGCCCAGCACCACCACACGGGCCTGCTCATCTTGCGCGACAGCGTTCAGGGCTTGCTGGAGCGCGGTCAGCATCGCCTCGCTCAAGGTGTTGAAGCTGGCAGGGTTGTTGAGCGTCAGGCGGTGCACGCCACGCGCATCGCGTTCGTGCAGCAGCAAATCCTGGCCAGAGGGGGTGTTGGGTTCGGTCATGGCTTCGATTGTGCCAAAACCCCACCCCCAGCCGCCTTCACACGTCGGCCAGCACGCGCAAGTGCGCCTCCACACTGCGCCCCAACGCACTCAGGTTGTAGCCGCCTTCCAGACAGCTCACGATGCGGCCTTTGGCGTGGCGCAAAGCCACCTCTTTGATACGCTGGGTGATCCAGGCATAGTCCTGCTCAACCAGACCCATCTGGCCCATGTCGTCTTCGCGGTGGGCATCAAAACCCGCGCTGATGAAAATCAGCTCAGGCTTGTGGGCCTCCAGGCGGGGCAGCCACATCATGTCCACCAACTCGCGGATGTCCATGCCCCGGGTATAGGCCGGCACCGGCAGGTTGACCAGGTTGGCCGCATTCGACGTCGAGCCGCCTTCCGGGTAAAACGGGTGCTGAAAAAAGCTGACCATCAAGATGCGCTCGTCGCCCGCCACGATGTCTTCGGTGCCATTGCCATGGTGCACATCAAAGTCCACGATGGCGACCCTTTTGAGGCCGTGGCGCTCCAAAGCGTACTTGGCAGCGATGGCCACGTTATTGAAAAAACAAAAGCCCATGGCTTTGTCGCGGCCTGCGTGGTGCCCCGGTGGGCGCACGGCGCAAAAGGCATTCTCCAGCTCGCCCGCCAGCACGGCATCGGTGGCGTCCAGCGCCGCCCCGACCGCGACCAAAGCCGCATCCCAGGTGTGGGCATTGATCATCGTGTCCGGGTCCAGGCTGGTGTGGGTGGGGCCGCCCGCAGCCATGTCTTCGCGCAAGGCATCACCCAAACCACGCAAAGCCGCCACATGCATGCGGCCATGGGCCAGCTCGATGTCGGCCAGAGAAGCCGGACTGGCCTCGCGCCTTTGGAGTGCCATGTCCACGCCGCTGATCAGCAAGCGGTCTTCGATGGCCCCCAAACGCTCTGGACACTCGGGATGACCCGGCCCCATTTCGTGCTTCCAGCAAGTGGGGTGGGTGAAATAACCTGTCGCGCCCATGAATGTGTCTTCCCGATTCATCACAGCCAACAAGGCTGTCGTTTTTGAAGAATTGATCTGTTTCTTGTGGGTTCCAGCTTAGCACGGGCACACTGGCGCGGCGTTTAAACTCAACGCAATGAATGAGTTCAAAACCTGCCCCAAGTCACACCACCGCAAGCCCTGTCAGGGCTTGGCCTCCATGGGCCTTGCGCTGCTGCTGAGCGCACTGGCCGCCTTGGCAGCAGCCCCCACCCCAGTCAACGCGCAAACGGCCCCGAGTGCAGCCCCCAAGCAGGCCAAACGGCCATCGGCCCCAAGCGCCCAGCCCGCCAAAGCCAAGCCACAGCAGCGTAAAAAAAGCGCAACCCCAAAAAAACAAGCCACCCGCCCTGTTCGCGTGGCTGCCGTGACGGGCATTGCGCTGGCAAGCACTGCACAAACCCAGGCCTGGGTGCAAGATGCCGCCCAGCGCCTGCAGCTGGACCCGCTCTGGGTACAAAACACCCTGGCCCAAGCCCAGCGCTTGCCCTCGGTCGAACGGCTCGTGCTGCCCCCCAGCAGCCCCACCGCCAAGAACTGGGCCGCCTACCGCGCCCGCTTCATTGAACCCATCCGCATCCAGGCGGGCGTGCGCTTTTGGCAAAACCACCGCAGCGCTTTGGAGCGGGCCGAGCGTGAATACGGCGTGCCCGCTTCGGTGATCGTCGGGATCATTGGGGTAGAAACTTTGTATGGCCAAAACACGGGCAACTTCCGCATCCTCGACGCCCTGGCCACCCTGGCCTTTCACTTCCCGAGCGCACACCCAAGGGCTGCCGCACGCCAAGCCTTTTTTCAAAGCGAACTGGAGCAGTTTTTGCTGCTCACCTCACGCAGCGGGGCAAATCCGCTGGGCATCCGGGGCAGCTACGCCGGGGCCATGGGCCTGCCGCAATTCATGCCGTCGAGTTGGGCCAAATTTGCGGTGGACTTTGATGGCGATGGGCGCATCGACCTGTTTGGCAGCCCCCACGATGCCATCGGCTCGGTGGCCAACTACTTCAAGGCCTTTGGCTGGCAAAGCGGCATGCCCACGCACTACCCCGTCACCCTGACACCAGGCCAGACCAACATGGACAGCCTGCTGGCACCCGACATCCTGCCCACCTTCAGCGTGGCCAGCTTTGTGGGTCAAGGCGCTGCCCTGTCGGGTGCCGCACTGCAGCACAAAGGTCCACTGGCCTTGATCGAACTGCTCAACGGCCCCGACGCCCCCAACTACGTGGCCGGTACAGAAAACTTCTACGCCATCACCCGCTACAACTGGAGCAGCTACTACGCCATGGCGGTGATCGATCTGGCCGAGGCGGTGGCGCGGGAAATGCAAAACAAGCCATGAACCCGCTCAACCCCAAAAAACTGCTGCTGACCAAGTGGACGGCAGTCAAGCCTGTTGCCAAGCAAAAACACTTTTTGGTTAGCCGGGTGATTCAACCTGAGCAACCGACGGACCCAATTGAGTTGGTTGAAATCGAGTCGGTGTTTTCAAAGGCCACGCAAGTGATTGCTTGGCGAGAGCTGCAGGACAACAACGTCTGGCGGCAGGGGTGGGTTTGATGGGGTTGAGGATAGGTTCACATGCCCATGTAATAAAACTCGCCGAGCTGTTGGCATGCGACTTTGGCTTTTCACTGACACAACCACCACACTCAATTTCCACCACTAATAGCTAATTAAAAAAATATTTGAATTTTAAGTAATTAACTATTTGGTTGGCAACATCTTCATAATTTCAGCAGTAGACAAGGCGGCCTTGCCGAAGAGATCGCACTGTGCAAAAATACATAACCACTATTAGCAATTCAAGCAGAATTTACCTTTAACAAAGGAACAACATGAAAAAAATTGGAATTTCATCATTTTTAATTGGAATTATCACTCTTATTTATGCTTTATCCATGAGTACAACTGTAACTTACTTGTCAGACATGAATAATTTTGGGAAAGCGAATTTTAATCCCGAAATCAAGGAAGTACATAACATAGGATTAATGCAAAAAAAGTCAAACTTATTAATGCTCGGTGGAATTCTTACTATATCGGGCGTTCTACTTATAGGTTTTAGTCGATCCAAGAAAAATGACGCAACCAATTCAGATTCAAAAAAATTCTCAGCACCCGAAAAATCAGATGCCAACTTAGATCAACATCAAAATTTTTCTGGAGAAAAAAATATAACCAACCCGACATATCAATTATTTTTGACCGATAAATTTAATATTGTAAAAAATAATACTTTGGACTATTATGTTTTTGAAAAGACGCCCTACAAGACACTCAATGAGGCGTTAATTGAAGCTGATCATCGCTATTGTCAATTGCTTGAAGAAAGTGAAAATCTTAAAAAAGAAGAGCTTGAAAAAATACGGAATTACAAACGTATTGTCAAAAAAGGCAATGGAATTTGTCCCGGCTGCGATAGTGAAGTTACGCTTAATTCGAATGAGTGCCCAGTTTGTCGCACAAGATTCATCGGCAGCTATTTGCCCAAGATTCCTGAATAAACTATTGCACTGAACATCGGTTAGCTGTCGCATCCCGGATGATTAAGCATAAAAAAAATAATAAAGTCAACAAATATTTGAAATTTGTCAAGCCAACCTGTCCGCAGCCATCGTTGCCGTCAACTTGCTGTAATGCTTTTCTATCATTGCCGCTGAATTTCTCATTTGCTTGCTGAGCGTGTTTATATCTGTAGCAGCCAACAGTTCAGTAGTTGAATAGGTGTGTCGTAAAGAATAAAGCGTTCGCGTAGCCCCATTGTTGTTTTCCAACAACTCACAATGTCGTAACAAACGACGGAACGTGCCATCTCCACTACCGCCAAGTTGCATGTCTCACTTTTTTTGTAATGTGGCAATCTGGCGTTGCTGTCGTTTAAAACGACAACGCATCGCGCGGCACTCAAATCAGCCATACGGCGCGAGATCGCAACACCTCGCTGGCCTGGGCAGCTGATAGGCCTGAACGCAGCTTGTAGGGCTTGCTGCAAAGTCTCATTTTGAGAGTTAGCCATAGAACTATCACCCCGACTACAATACCTACACTATCCTTACTATTATTGGAATTCCGATGTCCACACTTGCAGAACTGATCAAACAGCGCGAAGCTCTCGAAGCTCAAATTGCACAAGTCCGCCAGACTAAACTTGCTGACGCTATTGGCAAAGTTCGAGCATTGGTTGCAGAATACGGCTTGACTGCAGAAGATATTTTTGGTGGTTCCAAGCGTGGCCCCAAAGCTGCTGGCGCTTCAAAAAATCCATTTGCACCAAAGTATCGTGATGCAGCTACTGGTCACACTTGGACTGGCCGTGGCAAAGCACCCAAGTGGATTGATGGCAAGGACCGTGCTCAGTTTGTGATCTGATCTAATGTAGAAATGAAAAAGCCAGCGAGAGTGCTGGCTTTTTAATGTTAATTAAAATCTAAAACCGACCAGTGCTTGTTTACTTTCACCAGTAATTCTAGCGCCCACCATGAAGTTCTTGTATATCCAAGTCAACGCAATGCCGCCATTTAATCCATAACTTGTATCAGGCTCTTGGTCGGCATAACACTGATAGCCCAGATATGATTTATTGCAACTTGATGCTTTCTCTCGCATACCTACAATAAATGCGGCATCAATTCGAGAGTTTTCAGTCTTATTCAAATTCTTACCAAACAAAAAGTTAAAAGCTGTTGCTTGTTGTGCGGAGTTGCGCTGTCCCCAAGTAGAGTCCAGCATAGTGCCCTCAGCACTGACATCAAGTCCCCACACTGTGTCGCTGGTGTTGGATAAACGTAGATATCCTAAAGTTGCTGGATTGCTACTTTTAACAGAAGTATTAGTATTTTTTGCCGTTCCAGAACCAACGTAGATGACATTTTGGCCATCAGTGTCAGCATAAGCAGCTGATAGAGCACAAACAGAACTGGCAATAACGACCACGAGGCCTTTCATGTTGGAGAGCATGTTGATCCTTTAAATTTTGATGGATTTAGCATAATTGCTGTTTTATTCTACACTTACAAATCTTGAAATAAGGATTTAATTCCATTTTTTGCAAACAGCGCAATCGTCAAGACAATCGACACTCCTGCTGTCGCTTAAAACGACACCCATTCACGAATCCCTAAAGAGCGCTTGCCCTGCAGCAAGTCAATGTTCATCTCTGCCGTCAAGTTGCTGGCGTAGAAACGCTCAATCATTTCCACCGAAGTGCGTGCATTGCGTGCCAGTGTCAGCAGGTCGATCTTGCCCCCATACAGCAACCTGAATGTCATGGCCGTGTGCCGTAGGCTGTAGATGGTGCGTGTTTGTCCATTTGCAGCATTACCCGCAATGCCAGCAAGACTCTGCAGATACATGAACTGCCAACCGTAAGCGACCAACAGCCACTTCCTGTACTCCAACTCGGGCAAGAACACATAGTCGTCGGGCATTCCATAGCCATCTGCCTTTTGCTTGGCCAACAACCGTTCATAAACAAACACAGCTGGCTGTAGGGTGACGATGGGTTTGTCGTGCTTTTTGGTTTCAGGCAAGTTCAGTCTCAAGTAAATGTGCTTGCCCCGAACGATGGTGACATGTTTGTGCTTGAGGAACTTGATGTCGCCGGGCCGCATGAAGCCATTGACCATGAAATGGATGAGCCAATGCAAATCCGCGTTGATCACACCATGCCGTTCAAGAATCTCACTGCTGCTGCGGTATTTTTTGGAGAACGCTTGGGGCACCTGTTCGCCAATGCGCTGCCGAGCCAAACGCACAAGTTCACGGTATTCGGCCACTGTAAAACTGCCACGAGGCTTGTCGGCGACTTTGATGACAGGGAACTTGGGAAGGTTCTGGATGATGTTGTTGCCGTGTGCGTGCGCAAACACCTTGCGTATGGCCACCATGTGCTGATGCACTGTTGTGGCAGTCAAGTCCCTGTTGCTCATCATCTCCATAAAGGCCGACAACTCCTTGTAGCCAATCTGGTCCATGCTCATATCGCCAAAGTAAGGCAGGATGCTGTTGTGCATCCGTTGCAAAAAGATGGGGATATTGGCTGTTGCAAACTCGCCTCGCTTGACCCTTGCTTGCAGTCCCAAAAGCACACCTGGCAGCAGGTCGGCAAACTTGGGGCTCTTGTCACTGCGAGCAACAACACGATCCGCATACAGCTCAGCAGTCTTGATGTGAAAGAACTGCTTGGCAGCACTGATGGCAGCTTGCTTGTTGGTGGTCTTGAGGCTTTGTGTGTAGGTCCTGCCTTTTAGAAAACAACGCACTTGCCAATACCTGCTGGCATTGGTCTGAAAGATGCGCAACTTTGAGGGGTAGTTGGCAATGGGCGTGACTGATGCAAGGATGGGCAGTGTGCGGTGTCGTGGCGGGAGATATTGGGTGTCGTTTGCTGCCTGCTGTTTTTCCAATTCCTGCATAACCACAAGCGTAGTTTCGGCTGAGCGGTCAGGGCAACCAGAATTTGAAATTTGTAGCTAACCAGGCGGTGCAGCATGGGGCACGCTGGCATGGAGGCTCATGCATGGTCCAGCACATAGCCGTAAACCAGCCACAGCCCAGCGTCAAAAATCATTACGCTTGTGCCACTGCCCAAGCCATTCGCCACCCATCAAAAGTAGCACACCGAAAGGTTAGCTACAAATGCGCCGACACAATGGCAGGCGAATGGAGTCGTCAATGGCGGTAGCAACATCGCTGCAATGGCGTTTCAAACGACATTTATCGGCAATGCTTGATTAAAATTGAAGCGCTGCGACTGAGGCTACTACGGCGAGTTTTCGGCACTCTCTTGTGTGCTAGAAAAAACAGTTAAGCACTATGAAAATACGCTTTTAAAACTGGAGCAGCTACTACGCCATGGCGGTGATCGATCTGGCCGAGGCGCTGGCGCGGGAAGTGCAAAGCAGTCGTTGAAAGCATTCACCCATGAACCCGCTGAACCCCAAAAAACTGCTACTGACCAAATGGACAGCGGTGAAACCCGTGGCCAAGCAAAAACACTTTTTGGTTAGCCGGGTGATTCAACCTGAGCAACCGACGGACCCAATTGAGTTGGTTGAAATCGAGTCGGTGTTTTCAAAGGCCACGCAGGTCATCTCTTGGCGTGAGTTGCAGGACGACAGCATGTGGCGGCAGGGTTGGGTTTAAAGTAATCAATCAGCCAATCGGTTTGTAGCCGTCAACGCCAATGTTTGTTCACTGGCATTTGAGCCCAAACTTTCAAAGTGAGTTGGTCTTACGGAGCGTAACGGCAAACTCACAAGGTCCTGCAAGGCACAGGGCTTGCCCCTGGTGTGCCCATTTTCAAAGCCTTTTCGCGTCCACCAAATTTTTCAACCAAGCGGTCTTGGTCTTCTTTGGCCTGCTGATCAACGGCCTCCGGGTCCAGTTGTTGGCGCAGGATTTTTTCAAAATACCGACACACTTCTTGGTGTGTGACGCTTGAAGCCAGGTTGGTGGCTTGACCGGGATCGTTGATGATGTCAAACAACTCTGCCGGGTACCCCACGTAATGGTGATACGCCCAGCGATCTTGCCGCAGCATGTACGCAGCGCTGGGCGAGCCCACAGCGTGGTACTCGCTGAATCCCAGGCGCTGAGAGTCATGAGGAGAGTGGGCAATCTCCACCAAAGAGCGACCCGGCAGGTCCTTGTCCGGCGGCAAACCCGCATTGGCGAGCACAGTGGGTGCCACGTCAATCAGGTTGACATGGGTGTGGCACAAGTGGTTTTCAGGAACACCGGGGCCGGCTACCACCATGGGCACATGCGTGGCTTCGCGGTACAGCGTCGATTTGTTCCACATGCCGCGCACGCCTTGGTTGTCACCGTGGTCACTGCTGAAAATCACACGGGTGCTGCCTTCCAATCCGGCGTCCTTCAAGGCGTTCAGTACCAGGCCCAATTGCTCGTCGATGAAATTGACGAGTGCAAAGTAACAAGCCAAGGCCTCGCGACGTCGCTGAGCAGAGCCCAGCTCTTGGTCAGGGTTTGAATAGTCGGCATGCCGCTGCACCCACGGGTGCCTGGGATGGCCATGATCGGGATGCAAGCGGGGTTCAGGAATGCGGTCAAAGTCAATTTGATCGAGGTGCTTTTGGGGCACCACCAAGGGAAAGTGCGGCGCCACAAAACCAACAAACAATGTCCAGGGTGTCGAGCTTTTCTCGGCAGCACGGTCTTTTAACCACGCCGCGGCTATTTCTGCACTGGCCATGTCATAGCGGTTGTAACTCGACTGCCCTGCCCCCAATTCGGTAAAAAGAAACGGGGGACGTTTTTCATCAGGCAAAGGGTTGCGCACAGAGCCCCAGACCTGGCCAATGCCACCCGCCAGGTGAGCGGGCTGATGTTGCTGGGTGAACCCCGTGGGCGCAGTTTCGCTCACGTAATGCAACTTGCCGATGGACTCAACTCGCTGGCCAGCTTGGGCCAAATCATGGCACCAGCCTGGGATGCGCCCGTCATAGCCCATGGCGTTGTCCCAATAGCCGGTTTGGTGCACCCATCGGCCCGTGGCCAATGCCGCTCGCGCAGGCACACAAATTGGCGAGGGGGTGAAAGCGTTGGTGAAACGTGTGCCACGCGCCGCCAATGCGTCCATGTGCGGGGTGGTGACAAAGGGGTGGCCGGCGCATCCCATGACCTGTGCGTCTTGCTCGTCGGTGAGCAAAATCAAGGTATTGCAAACTTGTTCTGTCATGCAGGCCCAACGGGTTCGGTCGCGTTTTGCAAGATATCGTCAGGACGGCTCATCAATCGCTGCATCAGTTCATCGCGCAAGCCCCGTGAATGGACGTCATCGAACAGGTTATTGCACTCATGGGGGTCGTTGTGCAGGTCGTACATTTCGCCTGCGCCCGATGCCAACTCGAGCGTGAGCTTGGCGGTTTGTGTGCGCACCATGCGCAGATCCAGCGCCACACCGCAGCGTGAAGGCCCCAGGCGCCATTCGTTGAAGGCGTGATCGCGCTGCGCCCCGGGCTGAGCTTCGAGCAAAGGTCGCAAGCTGGTGCTGTGCACAGCGGAGCCGATGGGGGTGGCGGCATAGTCGCCAAAGGTGGCCGCCAAATCCAAGGTTGACACAGGCTCCTGCACCACCTGGCCTGCGCCAACACCCGGGCCACGCACCACCAGTCCGACCCGCAGAAGGCCTTCGTAATGCATGGGGCCTTTGAGCATCAGGCCGTGGTCACCGAGCAGCTCGCCATGATCGGAAGTGAACACGACCAAGGTGTTCTCGGTCAAGCCTTCCTCTTGCAGTGCAGCGAGAATACGGCCGACTTGGTGATCCACAAGTGAAACCATCCCGTAGTAGTTGGCCGTGATGTCGCGCAGTTGGGCATCTGTTTCAAATTTCATGCGTGAATACTCTTGCCGGACTTTGCGGCTCTCGGGCGTGCCGCCTGGGGTGTTTTCAAGCGCGGCACGGTGCCACCATGGCCGTCGGTCCAAGTCCAGGCTTCGATGCTTTGGCAAATCGACATCTTCGGGGCGGTGCATCCAGCACCAAGGTGCCGGTGCGTCAAACGGGTGGTGTGGATCGGCCATGGACACCCAAGCGCAAAAGGGCTGCGGCGCTTTGGCCGAGACACGCGCCTGGCGCTGCTGAAGCCCTTGCTGTTTTAAAAACCCCACTGTGCGGTCCCCCACCCAAGTGCTGTTGTGCCAAGCTGTGGGGAGTGCGCTGTTGTGGGTTTGCGCCGCATCCGTGAACGGCGCAAGCGCTTGTTTGTAAAGCGCATCTTTCATGTCGCCCAAACCGTCTGCGTGGTACCAACGCTCGTAGTGCAAACCGCCAGGTGGGCGCTCTGGCAACCAATAGTTGTGCCCGAGCTGCATCAGTTCAACATGGTCAAACCCCATGTAGGGGCCATGCCAATCGTCCGCAAACTGGTGTGAGCTGGGAATGTTTTCGCAGCGGCCTGTGGGGCGATTGCCATAAGAGTGATTGCTGGAAAAGTGCGCTTTGCCAATGAAGCAGGTGTTGTAGCCCTCTCTGGACAGCGAACCCGCAAAACCATTCGCAGCCAGGGATTCATCGAGGTCGATCCCGTTGTCATGCACGCCGCTGGTAAGCGGCAGCATGCCCGTCAGCAATGCGCTGCGCGAAGGCATGCACACCACATTGGGCGTGATGCACGCCGAAAAACGGGTGCCTTGTTGGGCCAACAAATCCAGGTGCGGCGTCTTGACGCCCCGCCCTTCAAAGCCAAAACAATCACCTCGGTGTTGATCACTCATGATCAACAAAATATTGGGCTTTTTCATGTGCGGGGTCACTCAGTTTTATGGTGTCACTTGTCGGCTGTGTAGCCCGTCGCCTTGATCACCGGACCCCAGCGCTCAAAGTCTGCTTTGAGTTGTCGGCTCAAATCCACCGAATTAAGAACCGCCGAGTCGAACTCCAATTTTTCGATGGCCGCCACCAAACGAGCAGACTTGGCCGCCGTCACCATGGCTTTCTCAAGCTCCGCCACAACCGGGGCCGGAGTTTTGCTGGAGGCAAACAGGCCAAAGACCTCACTGATTTGAAGATCTGGATAGCCCAGCTGCTTGAATGTGCTGACCCCTGGCAAGCTGGGCAATGGTTGGTCACCCGAAAACGCCAAAATGCGCAACTTGCCCGACTTGTGGTGTGTCACCAAATTGGGCAAGGTGGTCGCCAGTGCAGGGATGTTGCCACCCAAAATATCGGTCATGGCGGCCGCGCCTCCACGGTAAGGCACGTGCTGAAAATCAATGCCGGCCAGTCGACCAAACATCACACCCATGAAATGCATGGCCGTGCCTGCGCCAGGCGTGCCATAGCTGGCTTTGCCTGGATTGGCCTTGGCCCAATCCACAAACTCTTTGAGTGTTTTGGCAGGTGTGCCGGGGCCAACACCCAAGGCAAATGTGAAAGAGCAAACACTGGCCAAAGGCTTCAAATCAGCCATGCTGTATCGCAAGTTGGGGTAGACGTGCGGAAAAATGGTGGCGTTGCCCCCTGGCATGAGCACCACGGTGCTGCCATCAGCGGGTGCCGCCAGCATGGCTTCAGTGGCCAGTTGTCCAGCCGCACCGGTTTTGTTCTCAACGATGGTGCTGTATCCCAACAGACGCAGCTCTTCCGCCATTTGACGGGCCACCACATCGACCGCGCCGCCAGCGGGATAGCCCACCCATATCTTCAATGGCTTGGCCTGTGCATTCACCCAACTGGGCGCCATGGCCAGCAAGCTGATGGCGGCGATGAAACTGAGGGCGTGGCGGCGATGGGTCATGGCGTAGCTTCCGTGAAGTAAAGAACAGACGGATGTTGGATTCACGTGTTGTCCCACTCAGTTACTTCGGTAACAATTTAGGGATGACCCTTAGCGAAAATGTCGAATCGTCCAAAAACGACCCAGTGTGGCGCAACAGCCAAAGCTTGGCACGCCAATTGGCACAGGCGCTGGCTCAGCCCGTGGACTTGACACAACGCCCCAGGCACCACGTGACGGTGGGTCAAACCTTGATCAGCACCCGTGAAACGGTTGCCCGCTTACCTTTTGTCATGAGTGGACGCCTCAATGCTGTGGTCCATATTCCAGGCCAGCAAGGCGGGCAGATCGTGCCCATCGCATTTGGCCCGGGAGAAATCGCGCTTTTGTCCTACTTGTTCAATCGCTTGCCCAGCGGCAGCGATTTGGTCGCGGCTCAGGCCTCGACGACCCAATGGATCCCGGTGGAGGACATTGAGAAAGCCTTGCTGCGTGACCCTCAACTGATGGTGCTTTTGGTCAGCTTTTTGGGCCTGCGTTTGCGCGAAGTTCAGGCGCGTGAAAGAGCCGGTTTTGCGCGCAACGTTTCGGCCCGTTTGAGCGCGAGTTTGTCGCGCGCTCTGATGGATTTGCCAGCCAGACCCGATGGGCGACGGCTGATTCAAGCGACCCATGAACAACTGGCTGCGAGCTGCGGCGTCAGCCGCCCCAAGACATCGCTGGCTTTGAAAAAAATGGAGCGCGATGGCGTCTTGAAGTTAGGCCGAAAATGGGTGGAGGTGCTCAATCCCAAGGCCCTGCAAACTCTTGCAAACTAGATACATCAGCACCGCCAATCGGTCGATTGGCTTGGAATGAAAGACTGAATGCCGCTGCCGAGAACAGCGCATTGAGGGGTGAATCGAAAGAATTTGTGATGCTCACCTGCCTCAGCGGCGCCAACCCCGTGCGCATCCAGGGCAGTGAGTGCAGCAGTGAGTCCAGCAGAGTGTGGCAGCACCAAGATGACGCCATCCTTTGGTGCACGGCGGCACCAAAGGATGCGGCAAAATCCAGGCCCGACAGGCTGGCATCAGCAGCGGGCCCACTCGCTCATCAGGAGTCGGCTTTGAAGCCCAGTGCAGTCACCAAACGCCGCGCCATTTCCGAGTCGTCGGCAAGACGGCGCGTGTGTTCGGCGGTGGTGCTGGCCTCCAGGTTGGCGGCCAAAGGGGTCACAAAGTCTCGGATGTCTTGCTGGTTCATGGCCACGCGCAGCGCAGCATTGAGGTTCTGCTTGACCGCCTCGCTCACCCCGGCGGGTGCGAAGAAACCAAACCATTCACGCACCAGCAACTCACCAAAGCCTTGCTCGCGGTAAGTGGGCACATCGGGGGTGAACACCGCCCGATCGGGGCCCGAGGTGGCCAGAATCCGGATCTTGCCGCCTTTTTGGTGCTGCACCCAATCGCCCAGAGGCGAGGACATGCCCGCGAGCTGCCCACCCATGACTTGTGGAATCGCGGGGCCGGAGCCTGCAAAAGGAACGTTGGTGATTTGAAAACCACCCAACATGGCCAAGCGACCTGCCAGCAAATGCGGCATGGAGCCCGCTGCAGGATTGCCGATGCTGGCTTTGCCTGGATTGGCCTTGGCCCATTCGACAAAGTCCTTGATGTTCTTGACCGACTCGGGAACAGCAGGCCCCACCACGAAGGCGTGGTCCGTGGAGTGCCCTATGCCAATGGGGGTCACATCGGATTGGACATAACTCAGCCGGGTGTAGGAATGCGGGTAAATCGTCAGCATGGAAGCGGGCGAATACAAGATGTGGGCCCCATCGGCAGCCGCAGACTTGAGCGTGGTCACGCCAATCTGCCCACCAGCACCGGGTTTGTTGTCCACGATGACGTTGTTGGCGTAAGTGCCACGGAGTTTCTCAGCAATCCTGCGGGCAAATGCATCGGTCGTCCCACCGGGCGGGAAACCCACAATGATGCGCAAATTTTCCAGGCGAGTTTGCGCAAAGTTGGGCAGATGGGTCAGGCCCAACATACTGGCAGCAGCACCTTGCATCAATTGGCGACGGGTGGTCATGGGTTGGAACTCCTGAGGTCACGTAAATGAAAAAAACATCAAGATTGCAACACTTCGGATGGGATATTTACAGAGGGTATTCACTGACTGAGACGGCATTGCTGAAGGCTTGAGGGAAATGTTCGTGTCATCCCCCTGGCAAAACGTGCCGTTACGGTTGCAAGAAAGCAAATGACCCATCTTGCCCAAACCCATGTCCTGATAGGTCTCAGCAGACTTGCCGCGCATGATGTCAAAGTCGAACACTGCGTCGCTGGCTTAAAGCACATTCATCTCCAGCGCGCCGTCGCTTGTCCAGTTTTCATAAACCTGGATGAAGTCGGCCATGGAGGTCGGGCAACCGGCCCTCTCTGCAAAATACTGACCTTCTGCCACGGCAGCCTTGTGAATGGCCGTATCCAGTATCAAGGCAGCGCGCTCCTCGCCGATGTGCTCCACCATCTCCGCATAGATGGGGCCAATCACCTGGGCCTGGAGCTTGCGCTTGATGAGGCTAGGGATTTCTGCTGTCCTTGATGGACCCGTTTAGTTTGGTAAAAACTTAACCCGCTGGGCTAATGGCCATTAAGCGCCATGCGCCTTCATCGCCTTGCCCACTTCCAAGCTGCCCTGCTCAGACCCCGACCGCGGCACCATCTCGCCTTGACGCTCGGTGACCTGTGCCATCGCCGCCAGCAGGCGCTCGGCAGTATCAGGCCCAGTGCCCAAGTGCACGCCTTGGGTCAGGGTGATGTGGGCCACCTCGAAGCTGCCGGCACCTGCGCAAATGATGGTGCGGTTGGGCGCGTCCTCGCTCGCCATGGCCAGCATGGCGGGCACCACAGCACTCGGATCCAGAGCTTGCAGCACGGCCTCGGGCATCAGGCCTTCGGTCATGCGGGTGGCGGCCGTGGGGGCCAGGCAGTTCACCCGGATGTGGTTTTTCTCGCCCTCGATCGACAGGGTTTGCATCAGGCCCGCCAACGCCATCTTGGCCGCGCCATAGTTGGCCTGGCCAAAGTTGCCGTACAAACCGCTCGACGAGGTGGTCATGACGATGCGGCCGTAGTTTTGCGCCTGCATGATGGGCCACACCGCCTTGGTGCAATGAACCGCGCCCATGACGTGCACGTCCATCACCAGTTTGAAGTCGGCCAGTTCCATCTTGGCAAAACTTTTGTCGCGCAAAATGCCCGCGTTGTTGACCAGAATGTCCACCCGGCCCCAGGCGTCCACCGCCTGCTGGACCATGGCTTTGACGGCCTCAAAGTCGGTGACCGATGCGCCGTTGGCCATGGCTTCGCCGCCGGCTGCACGGATTTCGTCGACCACGGCCTGCGCCGCCGAGACCGAGCCGCCCACGCCATGCACATCGCCACCCAGGTCGTTGACCAGCACCTTGGCCCCACGTGCGGCCAGTGCCAGCGCATGCTGCTTGCCCAAACCGCCGCCTGCGCCTGTGACGATGGCCACGCGGCCTTTGAAATCGATGCTCATGTGTTTTCCTTGTGACATTGAAAGATGGGGATGACCCGATTCATCTGCTAATCTGGCCCGAATGACCCTGCAGCCCACTGCGCACGGACTTTAAACCAGCCCCCGGGCACTGCCTGTTACCCGATTGACATCCTCATGGAACTGAACACTGAAATCCTGACCGCCCCCCCTTTGGACGCCGCCACCGTGGTGATGCTGCGCGATGGCCCGGGCGGCCTGCAGGTGCTGCTGATGCGCAGGCACCAAGCCTCGAACGTGCTGGGCGGCGCTTATGTGTTTCCGGGCGGCAAACTCGACCCGGAGGACCAAAACCCGGCCTGGCTGCAGCGCCTGAGCCAGGACAGCACCACCTTGCACCATCGGCTGAACGAGCCCGATATCCCGGGCGAGCGCGCCGCTGGCCTGTTTGTGGCCGCCATGCGCGAAGCCTATGAAGAGTGCCGGGTGCTGCTGGGCTGCGCCGCGCACGCACAGCCGCAGGCCCAGGCCCTGCTGCACGCCCTGCGCAGCGGCCAAAGCTGGCACGAGGCCTTTGCGGCCCAGGCGTTGGCCTTGCGCACCGAGCCGCTGCTGCCCTGGTGCCGCTGGATCACGCCGCGCCAGGCCTCGGTGACCAACAAGCGCTTTGACACGCGGTTTTTTGTGACCCAGGTGCCCGACGACCAACTGGCCGAGCACGACAACTTCGAGGCCACCGAAGCCCTCTGGATCCAGCCGCGCGAGGCGCTGCTGCGCTATTGGGACCGCGAGATCGAGCTGGCCCCGCCCCAGATCATGAGCCTGGTGCACCTGAGCCGCCACCCCCACGCCCAAAGCGTGCTGGCCGAGGCGCAAAGCCGCCGCCCCCCGGTCATCGAGCCCGAACCCTTTGACCAGGACGGCATCCGCACCATCTGCTACCCCGGCGATCCGCGTCACTCGGTGCGGCAAGCGGCCTTCCCCGGCCCCAGCCGTTTGATGTTCAAAAACAAACGTTTTGAGCCCGAGGCGGGCTTGGCCGCTTTGCTTGACTAGAATATGCAGTTAACACGTTTCATTTGCTTACGTGATTTTTGTATTCACTTGTAACATCGCCTCATGAGCCAAACACCTCAGCCGATCTATTTGTCCATTGAACGGGCCATGGAGTTCATTGGTGACGCCAATGGCGTGTTGTCCCTGCTCAAGACGCTGCAACAAACCCTGAGCGACGATCTGCCCCGCCTGCAGGAGCTGCTGGACAAAGGCGAGGTGTACGCCGCCAACCGCATCCTGCACCAGCTCAAGGGCTTCACGCCCGTGTTTTGTGTGGACAGTCTGGTTGAGCTGGTGGTCAAGGTGGAAGGCATGAGCAAGCACGCCGAGTCCAGTGAGCTGAACACCGCCTACGCGCAGCTGGCACCACAACTGGAGGCCTTGCGCCAGGAAGTGATCGATCACCTGAGCCAACACAGCCCAGCCTGACCCTTCTCACACGAGCTCACCGGTCAGGCAAGCCTGACCAAAAAACAACGGGCCCCAAGGGGCCCGTTGTTTTTGGCTCAGCGCCGAATTACTTCAAAGCCTTGAAGCGCACGCGCTTGGGCTTGGCACCTTCTTCGCCCAAACGGCGTTTCTTGTCAGCTTCGTATTCCTGGTAGTTGCCGTCAAAGAACACCCACTGGCTGTCGCCTTCGGCAGCCAGAATGTGCGTCGCAATGCGGTCCAGGAACCAGCGGTCGTGGCTGATGACCATGACCGAGCCTGCAAACTCCAGCAACGCGTCTTCCAGGGCGCGCAAGGTTTCCACGTCCAGGTCGTTCGATGGCTCGTCCAGCAGCAACACGTTGCCGCCTTCAATCAAAGTCTTGGCCAAGTGCAAACGGCCGCGCTCACCACCCGACAACATGCCAACCTTCTTTTGCTGGTCGCCACCGTTGAAGTTAAAGCGCCCGCAGTAAGCACGGCTGGCCATCTGGAACTTGCCCACGTTGATGATGTCCAGGCCGCCCGAGACGTCTTCCCACACGGTTTTGTTGTTGTCCAGGTCGTCGCGGTTCTGGTCCACAAAGGCCATTTTCACGGTCTGACCGATGGTGACTTCACCGCTGTCGGGTTGCTCTTTGCCTGCGATCAGCTTGAACAAGGTCGATTTACCGGCACCGTTGGGGCCGATGATGCCAACGATGGCGCCCGCTGGCACCTTGAAGCTGAGGTTGTCGATCAGCAAACGGTCGCCAAAGGACTTGCTGACGTTCTTGAACTCGAACACTTCATTGCCCAAGCGCTCGGCCACAGGGATGAAGATCTCCTGCGTCTCGTTGCGCTTTTGGTATTCGTGGTCGCTCAACTCTTCGAAGCGGGCCAAACGGGCCTTGCTCTTGGCCTGACGGCCCTTGGGGTTGGCACGCGCCCACTCCAATTCTTTCTTCATGGCCTTGGAGCGGGCGTCTTCGGTGCGCTGCTCGGTGGCCAAACGGGCTTCTTTTTGCTCCAGCCAGCTGGAGTAGTTGCCTTTGTAGGGAATGCCGGAGCCCCGGTCGAGTTCCAAAATCCACTCTGCGGCGTTGTCCAGGAAGTAACGGTCGTGGGTGATGGCCACCACGGTGCCCGAAAACCGCTGCAAGAACAGCTCCAGCCAGTCCACCGATTCGGCGTCCAAGTGGTTGGTGGGTTCGTCCAGCAGCAGCATGTCGGGGCGCGACAGCAGCAAGCGGCACAGGGCCACACGGCGTTTTTCACCGCCGGACAGCTTGCCGATCACCGCGTCCCATGGGGGCAGGCGCAGCGCGTCGGCGGCGATTTCGAGTTGGTGCTCAGACGCGTCACCCGCAGTCGAGATGATGGCTTCGAGCTTGGCCTGCTCGGCGGCCAACGCGTCAAAGTCGGCGTCTTCTTCGGCGTAAGCGGCGTACACCTCTTCCAGGCGGGCCTGCGCGGCCTTGACTTCGCCCATGCCGCTTTCGACGGCTTCACGCACGGTTTGCTCGGCGTCCATGATCGGCTCTTGCGGCAGATAACCGATTTTCAGGCCCGCCATGGGGATGGCTTCGCCTTCGATTTCCTTGTCAATGCCGGCCATGATCTTGAGCAAAGTGGACTTGCCCGAGCCGTTGGTGCCCAGCACGCCGATCTTGGCGCCGGGGAAGAAAGACAGCGAAATGTCTTTGAGAATATGACGTTTGGGCGGCACGATCTTGCCAACCCGGTTCATCGAAAATACGTATTGAGCCATGTGTAAACCTGAATAAAAAAGGCAGAGACCCATCACCCCAAGGGCGTCGGCTCTGCATCGCAGTCCTGCATGTGGGCGCAGCAGCAGCGAATGCAACCCGTCATTATCCCAGCTTGCCGGGCTGGGCAGGAAAAAATCAGACCACGCGCTCCGACAAGAGGCCCGATCGGCTGGAATACTGCACACGGCTGTCCTGCGCTTCGAGCTGCACACGGGCGCTGCGCGCGCCATACACCTCGGCCCGCAACCAGGCGCATTCGGCGTCCAGCAGAGCGTCAGACCCCAAACTGCACCACCAGACTCGGCCTTCGCCGTCCCAGCGGTAGCCCCGGGCCTTGAGTTTGTCTTTGGCCTCAAAAGGCGCGCCCGTGGCCCGCAGTTTGTAGCGCGTCTGCCCTGCCCCGGCCAGCAGGCGTGTCAGGCCTGTTTGTCCATTGGCCAGGGGCGAGGCCAGCACCTGCAACAAGGCATGGCAATCCACCTGCGCCCGGTGCGCGTCGTAAAACCAGCCGCGCTCGGACGCCAAAAACTCCAGCTTGGCCGAGCCGCTGCCCTCTTTTTTCCAGTCGATGCCCTGAAAGGAGCAGCCCCAGGCCTTGCTGGCAAACACCGGGAAACGCGCCTCCACAAAAGGCCGGTCAAACCCAGCGTTGTGCGCCAGGACCAAGTCGGCCTCTTGCACCATGGCGTTCACGGCCGCGTCGTCGATGCGTTGGCCCTGCACCATGCTGTCGTCGATGCCCGTGATCTCGGTGATTTGCGGCGGAATCGGCTTGCCCGGGTCTTCAAACGACTCGTAAACGCTGACCGGCCCCACAGGCGCACCCGTGGCCGCATCAACCAGCACCGACAGCATGGCCAGCTCGATGATGCTTTCGCTCTTGCTGTCCAATCCGGTTGTTTCGGTGTCCAGCACGATCACGCGCCGCGTGGCTTGCCCGTTCACAGCACCATAGTCGCTGCGCGGCACCAAGCGGCGCAAAACGCGAAAGTCGGGGTGCTGCGCCAGCGCCTGGGCCATGGCTTCGTGTTCGGTCATGGCATGCGGCCTTTCGGGCGGGGTGGGCAAGTTGCTGGGGGCCTGCGCCG
>NZ_JAFEIF010000070.1 GCF_017848645.1 Limnohabitans sp.
CAATCAGCGAGTGGGGTGCGATGGGGCAAGCAACACCATAGGCCGAGGCCACGTCCGCCTGAATGGCAAAGGCCGGAACCGTTTGCCAAGATTGGAGTTGGTAGGTGCTGGAGATGAAGGCGTCGGCCAGGCCCATGCCCTGCTGCTCGAACTTGGCCAAGAGCACCCGTGCACCAGAAGGCCAAAGCACATAAGCGGCGGCTCCGGTGCGGTCTTGTAACAAGGGATGCAAGCGGGCATTCAGCCCCGCAGGCGCCTGGAAGCGCCGACCCAGCAGTTTTTGGCGTTGCCGGGTTTCCAGTGAAACGTGGTTGACCCCCTCGCATTGGCACAGCCACTGGAGCAGCGCGGGTGTGTTGTGCGCCAGGATGGCGTCGTCTTCGAGCACCAGGGCCGGCTCCAGACTGTCTGCAATCTTTTGCCACACCTGGTGGTGGCTCATGAAACAAGCCACTTCGGTGATTTTGATGGGGCGTTCCCAGGAAAACGCGTGGGCCTGAAAAAACGCATCGGGAATGTCGGCTGGGGTTTGCGCATCGATGAACAGTGCATCCAGCCCCAGGCGCTCGGCTTGTTGCGCCTGGAAGTTCCGGCGCTCCAGCGCTGAGGGCAAATTCAAAATGTAGGTTTTCATCCGGGGCGTCTTCCAGTCGTGCTCCAAATATACCTGCATGGGCAACGGCGGGTCGGGCCCTCGGCTGTGCCCGATGGCGCTCCCTATAATTTGCCGATACCCACTCAGCTTCGGACCCCGTGCTCCATCCCAACCCCGACGTCATTGTCTTCAACATCAAGCAGCGCTACACGGGTGTGTCCGCCACCATCAACGCCTTGGTGCCTTTGCAAATGGCGCAATGGCGCCTGGGCTATTGCGGCACCACCATGTCCAATGGCGTGGTGGGCATGAGCGCTGGGCAGGCCATGGCCTTGTCGCGCCAGCCCCCGCCAGGGCGGGCCTTCCGGATCTGGCACGTGCGGCGTGACCCTGAAATGATGCTGGGCATTTTTGCCCGGAATGTGCTGCGCTTGCCCATCCGGCTGGTTTTCACCTCGGCGGCCCAGCATTTGCATGGGCGCTTTCCACGCTGGCTGATTTCCAAAATGGACGCGGTCATTTCGACCACGCCGCTGGCGGCCTCTTTTGTGCCCAACACCACCGCCGTGGTGCCGCACGGCATTGATCTGTCGCGCTTTGCGCCGCCCCCTGACAAGCTCAAGGCCTGGGCCGATTCAGGGCTGCCCGGGCAATACGGCATCGGCGTGTTTGGCCGGGTCCGGCCCGACAAAGGCAGCGATGTGTTTGTCGACGCCATGATCGAGGCCCTGCCGCATTTGCCGGGGGCCACGGCCGTGATCGCCGGGTTGGCCCAGCCTCAGCACCAGGCCTACCAACAGGCCCTGATCGACAAGATCGCTCAGGCAGGTTTGTCGGATCGCATCGTGTTTCTGGGCGAAGTGCCCGCTGGCGAGGTGCATCGTTGGTACCAGCGCTGCCTGCTGTGTGTGGCCTGCCCGCGTTACGAGCCTTTTGGCCTGACCCCGTTCGAGGCGGCGGCTACCGGCTGTGCCTTGGTCTGTTCACGCACCGGGGCGTTTGACCAGCTGGTGCAGCCGGGCGTCACTGGCGAGCTGGTCGACACGGGCGACGCCCCTGGTCTGGCCGCTGCGGTGCGTCAGGTTTTGGCCGATCTGCCCGCTGCCGTGCAGATGGGCCAGGCCGCACAGGCGCGGGTGACGCAAGCTTTTTCTTTGGCCAAGGAAGCCGAAGGCATTGGCCGGGTGTACCAGCAGTTGTTTGACCAGGCGGCCCGGCCTTGATGGGGGCAGGCTTGTCCTGGGCAGAACGCCTGGCGCTGTGGGCCTACGCCGGCGTGATGCGCGCCTTGCAGCCCTTGCTGCGCCGCAAACTTCTGCGCCGAGGCCAACAAGAGCCCGGCTATCTGGTGCGCATGCCTGAGCGCTTTGGCCTCTACGATGGCCTCCCGCCGGATCCCGGGCGCATCTGGGTGCATGCCGTCTCCTTGGGGGAGACGCGGGCCGCTGCCATGTTGGTCGATGCTTTGCGCGCTGTTTGGCCTGACATGCGCTTGCTGCTGACCCACAGCACCGCCACCGGTTGGGCGCAGGGTCAGTCTTTGCTGCGACCAGGCGATGCACAGGCCTGGCTGCCCTGGGACACGCCAGAGGCCACCCGGCGTTTTTTGCAGCACCACCAGCCTCGCCTGGGCATCCTGATGGAGACCGAGGTCTGGCCTGCGCTGGTGCAGGCTTGTGTGCAGGCGCGGGTGCCCTTGGCCCTGGCCAACGCTCGGCTCAACGACAAGTCGCTGCGCTCGGGTTTGCGCTGGTCGCTGCTGTCCGGCCCGGCTTATCGGGGCTTGCGTTTGGTGTTGGCACAAAGCCCTGAAGACGGCCGTCGCCTTCAGCAACTGGGTGCCACGGTGCAGGCGGTGCTGGGCAACCTCAAATTTGACGTGCAGCCCCAGCCCGATGCGCAGGCCTTGGCCCAAGTCTGGCGTCAGCAGTGGCACTGCCAAGGCGCGCCTTGCCCGGTGGTCATGCTGGCCAGCAGCCGCGAAGGAGAAGAGGCTTTGTGGTTGCAGGCCTTGACGGCCAAAGCGGATCGGCTGGCCGCGTTCCAGGCCGCGGGCGTGGTCTGGTTGCTGGTGCCCAGACACCCGCAGCGCTTTGACGATATCCACGCTGGGTTGATGGCGCAGGGCCTGAACGTCGTGCGTCGCTCAAATTGGGAGCTGGGGCAGCCGTTGCCTGTTCGGACCGACAAGGTGTCAGTCTGGCTGGGTGACAGCCTGGGCGAGATGCCTGTGTATTTTCAGAGCGCCGATATGGCTTTGCTGGGCGGCAGTTTCATGCCCTTGGGAGGGCAAAACCTGATCGAGGCCGCCGCTTTTGGCTGCCCGGTCATCATGGGGCCGCACACCTTCAACTTTGCAGAGGCTGCACAAAACGCCGAGCAAGCGGGGGCCGCAGCCAAGGTCAGCGACATGGACGGTGCGCTGGACCAAGTGATGGTCTGGCTGAACCAACCTCAGGAATTGGCGAAAGCCCGCCAAAAAGGACTGGATTTGGTGTCCCAAAGCCGGGGCGCTGCCCAGCGCTATGCCCAAGCGCTGGCGGGACTGGTCTGAACCCTCGCCAGATGCCCTGGAGCATGGCCCCTGAGCACAGGAGGATGCCGCTTATTTTTGCAACAAGCTGGTGATGTTCTGCAGATCGTCGGCTTTGAGGGTTCCACTGGCCTGAAGCAGGCGCAACTGGCCCAGCAGGACATCGTGGCGGGCCTTGGCCAGGTCGCGCTTGGTCTGGAAGAGCTGGCTTTGGCTGTTGAGCACATCGATGTTGATGCGCACGCCCACCTGATAGCCCAGTTTGTTGGCATCCAGCGCGCTTTGGCTGGAGGTTTCGGCCGCTTGCAAGGCCTTGACTTGGCTGAGGCCTGATTGCAGGCCCAAAAAGGCGGTGCGGGTGGCTTGCGCCACGCTGCGCTGGGCCGCTTCCAGGTCGCTCTGGGCCTTGTCTTGCAGGGCCACAGTTTCCTTGATGCGGTTTTGCGAAGCCTGCCCCGTGTACAGCGGCAGGTTGAAGGCCAGGCCGACGGTGGCGGCGTTGGTGTTGGGCTGCGCGCTGATGTTGCCATTGCGGTAGCGGGTCATGCCGTAGCTGCCGGTCAGGTCGAGCGTGGGGCGCAGTGCGGCTTTGGCCTTGGTGATTTCAAGTTGGGCCACTTCCAAGGCGATGCGGGCCTGGGCCAGGTTGCCGTTATCCTGGGCCGATTGCGCCACCCATGATTCCATGTTGCCGCTTTGCAGGCCGTCCAGGTTGACCGCACCCAGCAGGGGCTTGGGCGTCACTTCGCGTTGGCCCACCGTGTCGTCCAAGGCCAGTTTCTTGATGCGCAGCTCGTTGTCGGCGGCGATTTCTTGTGCGGTGACCAGGTCAAAGCGGGCTTGGGCCTCGCGCGTGTCAGTGATGGTGGCGGTGCCCACTTCAAAGTTGCGCTTGGCGGCGGCGAGCTGCTCAGACACAGCCGATTTCTGGGCTTTGACAAAGTTCAGGCTTTCCTGCGCGGTCAGCACATCAAAGTAAGCCTGGCTCAGGCGCACGATGAGTTCTTGCTCGGCCACTTTCAGCTGGGCTTGGGCCAAGGCCACTTGCTTCATGCCTTGTTCATAGCTGGCCTGGTTCGCCGGGCGGTAGAGCGGCTGGCTGGCGCTCAGAGAGAGGGCGCGGGTGCCAAACGCGCGGCTGCCCAGTGCGTTGGACTGGTTGTCCAGATCGGTCTCGGACACGTTGGCCCCCAAACCCGCTGTGGGCCGCAGCAAGGCCTTGGCTTGCTCGGCTCTGGCCAGGGTGGCCTCGTACTGCGAGCGGGCCGACTTGAAGGTGGCGTCGTGGCTTTTGGCCGCTTCGTACAGCGTGGCCAGGCTTTGGGCCTGTGCGGTGCTTGCAAAGGCGGCCATCAAGGCCAAAGTCAGGGGCAAGGTGCGCAGTTTCATGGCGGGTCTTTGGTTAAAAAATGTCGGGCCCACATTGGGCCAAAAGCTGACGCAACAAACAGACTCAATACACCGGAATGCTGGGGTCCACTTGCGCCGACCAGGCATGAATGCCCCCGGCCACGTTGACCACCTCAAAGCCGTGCTGCATCAAGAAGCTGGCCACTTGCATGCTGCGCCCGCCGTGGTGGCACAGGCACGCAATCGGGCGGGTTTTGTCGAGTTCGTGCAGGCGTGCCGGGATGGTCTGCATGGGCATGTGCAGCAGGTCCAAAGCCTCGGGCTTGGCGCTGGCGGTCTGCACTTCCCAGCCCTCGCGCACATCGAGCAAGACGGGGCGCTGGGCTTGTTGGCTGGCCCATTCAGCGATTTGGGCGGGATAGAGTTGCTGCATGGCGGTCTCAGAATTTGAAGCGTGAGGGCTCGGCAAAGCCGGACAGGCGTGGGGCGTTGCAGTCCCAAGGTTCGGTGGTGGTCCAGCTGTTGGTGCTAGTACGGGTGATCAGCGTGGTGCGCATCATGGGCTCGTCGCCCACGATGGTGGCCAGGCGCCCCCCCACGCTCAGCTGCTGCAGCAAGGCGGCAGGCACTTCGGCGACCGAGCCGCTGAGCACGATGGCATCAAAGGGGCCATCGGCGGCTGCGCCTGCGCTGCCATCGGCGCATCGCACGGTGGCATTGCTCACGCCCGCTTTTTGCAGGTTCGCTTGGGCCTGGGCGGCCAAGGCCGGGTCGATCTCCAGGCTCAACACGCTGGCCGCCTGGTGGGCCAGCATGGCGGCCATGAAACCCGAGCCGGTCCCAATATCCAGCACCTTGTCGGTTTTTTGCACGGCCAGGTCTTGCAGCAAGCGGGCCTGCACGCGCGGGGCCAACATGACCTGGTTGGCGGCAGCACCCAGCGGGATTTCCATGTCCACAAAAGCCAGGGCTTTGTGCGCCAGGGGCACAAAGTCTTCACGGCGCACAGTGGACAGCAGCGCCAGCACTTGCGGGTCCAGCACTTCCCAAGGGCGGATTTGCTGCTCAATCATGTTGAAGCGGGCCTGGTTCAGATCCATGTTTTTTACTCCTGCGGGGTCTTGGTCAAATAACCACTGATTTTAAGGGGCGCTGGTGTCCTGGCCCTGACGGGCCGGCGCAATGCCAGCTTTGGCACGCAACCATTGGGCCAGATCGTCCATGTAGCAGTACACCACCGGCACCACCACCAAGGTCAGCAGCGAGGACGTGATGACGCCGCCAATGACCGCCTGGCCCATGGGCGCGCGTTGCTCAGAACCCTCGGTCAGGGCAAAGGCCAGTGGCACCATGCCAAAAATCATGGCCAAAGTGGTCATCAAAATGGGGCGCAGCCGCACCTTGGCCGCCAGCAGCAGGGCCTCGCTGCGCTCCAGGCCGTCCTCGCGGGCGCGGATGGCAAAGTCCACCAGCAAGATGGCGTTTTTGGTGACCAGGCCCATGAGCATGATCACGCCGATGACGGAGAACATGGACAAAGTGGAGCGGAACGCCATCAGGGCCAGCACCACGCCGATCAAGGTCAGGGGCAGGGCGGTCATCAGGGCCAGGGGCTGCAGGAAGCTCTTGAATTGGCTAGCCAAAATCATGTAGATAAAGATCACCGCCATGGCCAGGGCCGACAAGGCGTAGCCAAAGGACTCGGCCATGTTTTTGGTCGAGCCGCCAAAGCTGTAGCGGTAGCCGGGCGGCAGGCTCAGGCTGTCCATGGCTTGGCGGATGTCGGCCGAAACCTCACCCGCTGAGCGTCCGAACACGTTGGCGTTGATGGCCACCTCGCGCATCAGGTCGCGCCGGTTGATCTGGTTGGAGCCAGTGGTTTCGGTGACGCGGGCCACCTGGCCCAGGCGCACGATGCGTGGGCTGCCATCGACGGCAGCTGCCACCATGAAGGGCAGGCGCTCCAGGTCCTGCGGGCTGTTGCGGGCTTCAGGCGAGAGGCGCACGTTCACGTCGTAGGTCTGGTCGTCCGGGGCGCGCCAGTTGCCCACGGTTTGCCCGGCCACCAGGGTGCGCAGGGGCCCGGCCAGTTGCGCCGTGCCCAGGCCCAGGTCCGAGGCCGAGTCGCGCAGCACTTCCACACCGATGACAGGCTTGTTGGGCTTGACGCTGGAGTCCAGATCCACCAGGCCGGGAATGTCCCGCACCTTGGCCAGCGCCAGCAGCGCCAGGCGCTCCAGCTCTTTTTGGTCCGGGCCTTGCAGCGAGAACTCCACTTGCTTGTTGCCGCCAATGGCATCGAGCAAGCCGGCGTGCGTGACCGCGATGCCGGGCACTTGTTTGAGGCGATCTCGAAGTGCGGCGGACATCTGGTCGGCGTTGCGGCTGCGGTTTTTGCGGTCCACCAAACGGATGTACAGGTTGACGTTGTTCTTGCCCTGCGCATTGGCGGTGTTGATGGTGCTGACGGTGTAGCGCACTTCCGGGAAGTCGCGCAGGATGGCCTCGACCTGGCGTGTTTTGGCCTCGGTGGCTTCGAGCGAGGTGCCTACCGGGGTTTCGAACTTGAGCGAGGTCTCGGAAAAGTCGGCCTTGGGCACAAACTCGGTGCCGAGCAAACGGACCATGAACACGCTGGCCACAAAAATGCCGAGCGCTAAAAAGACGGTGGATTTTTTGTGCACCAGTGCCCAGCGCAAGATGCCCTGGTAGCCATCGGCCAGGCGCTCGGTGCCCCGGTCAAACCAGCCGGTCACGCGGCCAATGGTTTTGTCATAAAAGCTCACAGGCGCTTGGTTTTTGCCGTGCGCGTCGATGGCCGGGTCGTGCCAGATGCTGGACAGCATCGGGTCGAGTGTGAAGCTCACAAACATCGAGATCATCACCGCCGCCACGATGGTGATGCCGAACTCGTGAAAGAACTTGCCGATGACCCCTTCCATGAAGCCGATCGGCAAAAACACCGCCACGATGGACAAGGTGGTGGCCAGCACGGCCAGGCCAATTTCTTGTGTGCCCTCCAAAGAGGCCTTGTAGGCACTTTTGCCCATTTGCACATGGCGCACGATGTTCTCGCGCACCACAATCGCGTCGTCGATCAAGAGGCCCACACACAAACTCAGCGCCATCAGCGTGATCATGTTGATGGTGAAGCCGAACATCTGCATGAACATGAAGGTGCCGATCAGCGAGATCGGCAGTGTCAGGCCCGTGATCACGGTGGAGCGCCATGAGTTGAGGAACAAAAACACGATCAACACCGTGAGGATGGCCCCCTCGATCAGGGTCTGGCGCACGTTGTTGACGGACACGCGGATGGGCCGCGAGTTGTCCGTGATGGGTTCGAGCTTGACACCCGGCGGCAGCTGGCCCTGCAATTCGGCCACGGCCTTGACCAGGCCGTCCACCACCTGGATGGTGTTTTCGTCCTGCGACTTTTGCACCGACATCAGCAGCGTGCGCTGGCCGTTGTAGAGCGCCAGGTTCTCCAGCTCTTGCGCGCCGTCTTGCACCGTGGCCACTTGTGACAGGCGAATCGGCGAGCCGTTTTTGCGCGCCACGATGATGCGGCCAAAGTCTTCGGGCCGCGCCATGCGCGAGCTGATTTGCACCATGCGCTCTTGCTGCAGCGAGCGGATCGCGCCCACGGGCAAATCTTGGTTTTCGTTGCGCACAGCGGCCACCACCTGCTCGGCCGTGACACCCAGCGCTTCCATGTTGGCCGGTTGCAAATACAGGTTGATCTCGCGCTTGCTGCCGCCCACCAAGGTGACAGAGCCGACACCGCGCACATTCTCCAGGCGCTTTTTGAGCACCTGTTCGGACCAATTGGTCAGCTCCACGGCGTTGAGTTGATTGCCCTCGGGGATGACAGCGAGCGACCACACGGCGCGGCTGGCCGGGTCAAAGCGCAGCACCCGGGGCTCTTTGACTTCGGTGCGCAGCAGGGGGCGCAGCGAGGCAACTTTTTCGCGCACATCTTCAGCGGCTTTGCGGCCGTCGATCTGCAGCTGGAATTCGATCACAACGACCGACTGGTTTTCGTAGCTGCGCGAGGTCAGGGCGCTGATGCCGGCAATCGAGTTGACGCCTTCCTCGATCTTTTTCGAGACTTCGCTTTCCACGATCTCGGGAGAGGCCCCGGGGTATTCGGTGGTGATGACGACCACCGGAAAGTCGATGTTGGGGAACTGGTCGACTTTGAGGCGCTGGAAGGAGAACAGGCCCAGGACCACCAGGGCCAACATGACCATGGTGGCAAAAACCGGGTTTTGCAGGCTGACGCGGGTGAACCACATGCTGTAAACCCTTTTATTTCGCTGCGCTGGCGGGCGAAGCCGGAGCGGCTGGCGAGGTCACCGCAGACTGGGGCGGTGCAGTGAACTTGACTTGAACCCCTTCGCGCACCGTACCCACGCTGCCCGACAGCACTTGTGCGCCTTCAGAAACGCCGGTCACCGCCACCAGGCTTTCCCGCTCGCCTTCGCTGCGCACATCGGTTCGCACCGTGATGTGCACCACCTTGCCGTCTTGCACCACCTGCACATAAGGCTGGGGTTTGTCGGTGCGCACGCTGCTCACGGGCACGGCCAGCACTTGCATGGTTTGTGTGCCCAGACTCCCTTGCGCAAAGAGGCCCTGGCGCAAGCCTTCGCGGCCTGTGACGCCCAGGTAGACCACGATGCTGCGGCTGCCCATCTGGGCGCTGGGGTTGATTCGCAAGACTTTGGCAGTGACCGGTGCGTCCACGCCCTCGACTTGCAGCTGCGCTGTCATGCCCACCCGCACGCGGCTGGCTTCTTCTGCCGTCAGGGCCGCTTCGAGTTCCAGTTGCGAGAGGTTGATCACCTCGATCAGCCGGGCATCGATGGCCACGCGCTCGCCCGGCTGGGCCAGGCGCTGCGCCACCACGCCCGACAAGGGCGAGCGCAGCGTGGCATCGGCCAGTGACTTGTTGGCCAAGTCCAGCGCTGCCAGCGCGGCTGCGTGCGTGGCCTTGGCCCCGTTCAGGCTGGCCTGCGAGGTGAGCAGGGCAGTTTGCGAGATGAAGCCCTGGTTCACCAGCGCCTGGTTGTTGTCAAACTGGCGCTGGGCAATGTCCACCTGGGCGCGGGCCGCATCGGCTTGCTGCTGGGCCTGGCGCACACGCGCCAGGTATTCTGTTTGGTCGATGCGGGCGACCACCTGCCCGGCCTGGACGCGGTCGCCTTCGCGCACGCTGAGTTCTTGCAACTCACCGGCCACGCGGGCTTTGACGATGGCGCTTTGGCTGGCTTTGAGCGCGCCCGAGACCGCGATGCCCAGGCCCAGGGTCTGTGTGCGGGCGGTGAACACGTCGGAGGCGGCCAGCTCAATGCTGGGCACCACGGCGGCGGAGGGGACTGTCGGGGTTTTCGCCGCTTGGCGCTGGCTGGCCCAGCGGGCACCGCCTGCCAGCAGTGCGGCCACGGCCACGGCCGAGAGGATCCAGAGGGTTGATTTTTTCATGGTGAGAAGGGTGTGATCGGTGGTGGATCAAGCGGGAGACAGACCACGCGCCAGCAATTGGGCGTGTTGCGAGATGAAGGCTTCCGGGTCAATCTGTTCGTGGCTGGGGCAGCACGGTCCCATGGAGTGCTTCCACATGACCAAAAACAGCAGCGGCGACATGACCGAGTGCAGCGTCAACTCCACGTTGACGGCGCGGAACTCCCCTTGGTCGATGCCGCGCTGCAAGGCGCTGCGTACCAAGGCATGGGCGGGCGTGATGACTTCGGTGCGGAAAAAATCCGCCAGGTCCGGAAAGTTGCTGGCCTCACTCATCACCAGTTTGGAAATGCCCGAAGCCTTGGTGGCCCCATAGCGCCGCCACCACTGCAGCATCATCCACTCGATCAATTCGCTGGTGCTGCCCTGAAACTGCGCCACTTCGGCCGCGCCCTGGGCCACGGGCCCCACCACGTTCTCGCGCACCACGGCCTTGAACAGGTCTTCCTTGCTGGGAAAGTACAAAAACAGCGTGCCCTTGGACACGCCAGCGCGCAAGGCGACTTCTTCGACGCGGGTGGCGGCAAAGCCTTTTTCCACAAACAGATCCAAAGCTGCCTCGAGCAGTTCGCCCGGGCGGTCTTGTTTGCGGCGTTCGCGTTTGTGGGGGAGGAGGGGGTCGGTGGGGATCAAAGGATGAGCTAATGACTGACTGGTTAGTACTGTACGCCCGGAGCGGACTTGTCGTCAAGCTGCTGGCGCACGCTAACAGATGCGCAGATGTAAAAAAGGGACCGAAGCCCCTTTTTGGTGATGACAAAAAGACCCTGCGCCGTCCGGATGTCTGGCCGACTGAGTCGTGTTGGCCGAGTGGCCTCAGTTCGAGAAAGCGGGAATCCCGGTGATCGCGCGTCCCAAAATCAGGGCGTGCACATCGTGTGTGCCTTCGTAGGTGTTGACCACCTCCAGGTTCACCAGGTGGCGGGCCACGCCGTATTCGGCGCTGATGCCGTTGCCACCCATCATGTCACGCGCCATGCGGGCGATGTCGAGAGCCTTGCCGCAGCTGTTGCGTTTGAGGATGGAGGTCAGGTCCACTGAAGCGGTGCCTTCGTCCTTCATGCGGCCCAGGCGCAAGCAGCCTTGCAGGCCCAAGCTGATTTCGGTCAGCATGTCGGCCAGTTTCTTCTGGATCAGCTGGTTGGCGGCCAAGGGGCGGCCAAACTGCTGGCGGTCCATCACGTACTGACGTGCGCGGGCGTAGCAGTCTTCGGCGGCGCCCAAGGCGCCCCAAGCGATGCCGTAACGGGCGCTGTTCAGGCAGGTGAAGGGGCCTTTCAAGCCACGCACTTCAGGGAAGGCGTTTTCTTCGGGGCAGAAGACTTCGTCCATGACGATCTCGCCGGTGATCGAAGCACGCAGGCCCACTTTGCCGTGCACAGCCGGTGCCGACAGGCCTTTCCAGCCTTTTTCCAGAATGAAGCCACGGATCTGGCCGCCGTCGTCCTTGGCCCAGACCACGAACACGTCGGCGATGGGGCTGTTGGTGATCCACATCTTGGCGCCGCTGATGCTGTAGCCGCCGTCCACTTTCTTGGCGCGGGTGATCATGCTGCCGGGATCCGAGCCGTGGTTGGGTTCGGTCAGGCCAAAGCAGCCGATCCACTCGCCACGCGCCAGTTTGGGCAGGTATTTTTGCTTTTGGGCTTCAGAGCCAAAGTCGTTGATGGGCAACATCACCAAAGAAGACTGCACGCTCATCATGGAGCGGTAGCCCGAATCCACGCGCTCGACTTCGCGTGCGACCAAGCCGTAGCAGACGTAGTTGAGGCCCGCGCCGCCGTATTGCTCGGGGATGGTGGCACCCAAGAGGCCCAGTTCGCCCATCTCGCGGAAGATGGCCACGTCGGTGGTCTCGTTCAGGAAAGCGTCTTTCACGCGGGGCAGCAGGCGTTCCTGGCAGTAGGCGCGGGCGGCTTCTTGCACCTGGCGCTCGTCGTCGGTCAGTTGTGCGCTGAGGTTGAAGGGGTCTTCCCAGCTGAAGGTGTTTTTGGTGGTGGCCATGTGGGGTGTCTCCGTGAAAAAAATCTTGAAGCCGATTGTCAGGTCGGGATGAATAGTTGTCTAATATTGATTGGCTATTCATTAATACATTATTTTAATTCATGGAATTCCGTCACCTGCGCTATTTCCTGATGCTGGCCGAAGAGCTGCACTTTGGCCGCGCGGCCCAGCGTCTGTCCATCTCACAGCCGCCGCTCAGCCTGAACATCCAGCAGCTTGAAGCCTCGGTGGGGGCGCAGCTGTTCACCCGCAACAGCCGGGGCGTGCAGCTCACGGCGGCAGGCCAGGCCTTTGTGCCCGCTGCCCGGGCACTGCTGGCGCAGGCGAGTGCGGCGGCGCGTGAGGCGCGTGATGTGGCCGAGGGCCAGTCGGGCCAGCTGCACATTGGCTTTGCCGGGACCATGTTGTATTGCGGTTTGCCCCAGATTCTGAGCAGTTTTCAGACCAGCCACCCGCGTTTGCGCCTGGTGCTGCGCGAACTCAGCTCGTCCGAGCAGTTGTCTGAATTGCTGCGCGACCGGCTCGATGTGGGTTTTGTGCACACGCCTCGGGTGCCGCCGGGTTTTGAGCAGATTCTGGTGGCCAGCCAGCCCTTGGTGGCGTGTTTGCCCGCCAGCCACCCCTTGGCAGGCGCGGCCAGTGTGGCGCTGGCAGAACTGGCCGGGCAAGACCTGGTGGTGGTGTCGCGCACCGTCTCGCCCGATTACCACGAACGCATCGTGATGCTGTGCGAACAGGCCGGCTGGATGCCTCAGGTCGTGCACGAGTTGCGCCATTGGCTGAGCGTGGTGTCTCTGG
This sequence comes from Limnohabitans sp., assembly GCF_017848645.1. Taxonomy (GTDB): domain Bacteria; phylum Pseudomonadota; class Gammaproteobacteria; order Burkholderiales; family Burkholderiaceae_C; genus Limnohabitans_A. The sequence continues at coordinate 12,807 of NZ_JAFEIF010000070.1, forward strand.
TCTCGCAAGGCCTGGGCGTGGCCTTGGTGCCGCAGGCCCTGCAGCAGTCGGCCCTGGCGGGCGCGGTGTTTGTGCCGCTGCGCGAGGTCGATGCCCGTTACGACACCCGTTGCCTGTGGCGCAGCGAGCGAGACCAGACGGCGCTGGGGGACTTTGTGCAGGCGGTGCGGGGCGGGCTGCTGCCCCACGGATAATGCCAACCCTATTGATCAAGGAACCCACATGATGCAAACCCTGGTTTTGGGTGGCGGCTGTTTTTGGTGCACCGAGGCGGTCTACGTCAAGGTGCGCGGTGTGACCGATGTGGAGTCGGGCTACTGCAACGGCCAGACCGTGGCCCCCACCTACGATGAAGTCTGCACCGGCCGCACGGGTCACAACGAAGTGGTCAAGCTCGAATACGACCCCAAGCAAGTCAGCACCCGCGAGCTGCTCGAAATCTTTTTTGTGATCCACGACCCGACCACCTTGAACCGCCAGGGCAACGACGTGGGCACGCAATACCGCAGCGGCATCTACTTCACCACCCCTGAGCAGGCCGAAGAAGCCCGCGCCCTGATCGCCGAGCTGGCGGCGGCCCGCGCCTTTGGCCAACCCATCGTGACCGAGGTGCTGGCGCTGGCCAACTACAGCGCGGCCGAGGACTACCACCAGGACTTCTTTGAGCGCAACCCCTACCAGGGCTACTGCATGGCCGTGGCCGCTCCCAAGGTGGCCAAATTCAAAAAAACTTTCACCCGGTTGGTGCGCGACTGAGCCGCTGCCCATCCCACTGTTCAACATCGAGGAAACCCATGAACCGCATCGCTTTTTTCATCTTCGCCGTGAGCTTGTCCTGGGGCGCTGTGGCCCAACACAGCAAGAAGGAAGTGGAGCAAGACATCGCCCGCCACCGGGCCATGGCCGAAGCGCACGAAGCGGCGGCCAAATGCCTGGAGTCCGGTAAAAAACCCGAGCAATGCACCAAAGAGCTGCAAACCGCCTGCAAGGGCCTGGCGTTGGGCAAGTACTGCGGCATGAAGCACGCGCATTGATCCGCCGCTGTCCACCTCAGCCGTCATGAGTTTTTCGCGTTCACGCCTGCCTGTTTGGCTGCACACCCTGCTGGTGGCAGCCTTGCTGTGGGCCCCACTTTGGGGGCATCTGCACAACATTGGGCACGGCTTTGAACATGGCAGTGAACGCGGGACTCGGCAGGCGCTCTCGGTCCACGCGGGGCTGCTTCAGGCGCATGCGCCCGATGGGCATGTGCACGATGAACATCGGCACAAAGGCCATTCAGATGCTTTAGGTCACGAGGCCGACGCCGATCTGTGCCGTCTGCTGGACCATCTGTCCCAAGCCGAACGGCTGAGTGCACCTTGCTCAACCGGTCTGGCCCCGATGGAGGCCACAGAGCCCCCCATCTTTCGGTCGACTTTTTACCCGGACCAAGACCTCTGGTCCCCGGCGCAAGCCCGTGCGCCGCCTGCGCTGATTTGAATCCCTGATCTTGCCTGGCTGGCTTTCCGTCTGTGGCGGAAGGCGCTGGGCTGTTCCTGTTTTTCAAATCACCTTTGTATGACCCATTCTTTGCAGCTTTCGGCCTTGGCTTGCGCCTGCGTGGCCACTTTGTCTTTTTCAAATGCCTGGGCGCAAAGCGCCACACCGGGCGCGCCCGGTGAAATCGTCATCACCGGCAACCCCTTGGGCCGCGACAGCACCACCGTGCCTGTGAGCACCATGGGCCGTGCCGACCTGCTCGAGCGCGGGCAAAGCACTTTGGGCGAAACCCTGAACGGTTTGCCCGGCGTGTCCAGCACCTACTTTGGCCCCAACGCCAGCCGCCCCACCATTCGCGGGCTTGATGGCGACCGCATCCGGGTGCTGAACAACAGCGCCTCCAGCCTCGACGCCTCGGCGCTGAGCTACGACCATGCGGTGCCGCTGGATGCCTTGTCCACCGACCGCATCGAGGTCTTGCGCGGCCCGGCAGCCTTGCTTTATGGCGGCAGCGCCGTGGGCGGCGTGGTCAACGTGATCGACAACCGCATCCCGCGCGCGCCGGTCTCAGGTGTGTTGGGCAAGGCCCAGCTGCAAGCGGGCACGGGCAACGACGAGCGCAGCGTGGCCGGTTTGGTGGAGGCCGGCAACGAACGTTATGCCCTGCACCTGGACGGTTTTGACCGCCGCACAGGCGATGTGCGGGTGCCGGTGTCGCTCGAATGCACAAAACCCGGCTCGCCTGCCAACGCCCGGCGCATCTGCAACTCGGCCAGCACCGCCCGGGGTGGTGCTTTGGGGGCCAGCACCTTCTGGGACCACGGCTATTTGGGCGCATCGGTCAACACCTACCAAAGCGATTACGGCACCGTGGCCGAAGACGAAGTGACGATTGGCATGAAGACCACCCGCTATGCGCTGGAGGGCCAAGTGCGCCAACTGCCGGGCTGGTTCGAAACCGTCAAAGCCCGCCTGAGCCACACCGATTACCAGCACACCGAGTTTGAGGGCGCGCAAGCGGGCACCGTGTTTGCCAACAAGGGTCAGGACCTGCGCATCGAGGCGCGGCACCGCACGTTGGCGGGGTGGCAAGGCGTGGTGGGTTTTCAGACCGAATCGAGCCGATTTTCTGCGGTGGGTGATGAAGCCTTTGCCCCCTTCAGCCGCACGCGCAGCCAGGCCCTTTTTGTGCTCGAAGAGCGGCCCACCGCCTGGGGCCAATTCACGGCCGGGGCGCGTTGGGAGTCGGTGCGGGTCGAATCCTTGGGCAACCCCGAACTGGATCGTTTTGACGAGGGCATGGGTGCCCAAAAATTCACGCCCTTCAGTGTGGCCGCTGGGTCGGTGTTCAAGCTCTCGCCCGCATGGTCTTTGACCGGCAACGCGGCCATGACGCAGCGTGCCCCCAAAGACTACGAGTTGTTTGCCAACGGCCCGCACCTGGCCACCCACGCCTGGGAAATCGGCAACAAAGACCTGGGTCTGGAAAAGTCCAAGAGCCTGGATGCGGGTGTGCAGTGGAAGTCCGGCCCCGACAGTGTGAATGTCACGGCCTTTGCCAGCCAGTTTGCCAACTACATTGGTTTGATGAACACCTCGGATATCGAGGAAGACTTGCCCGTGCAGCTTTACCAAGGCGTCAAGGCCCAATTCAGGGGCCTGGAAGCCAGCGGTCGCCAGCGCCTGTGGCAGGGCGCTTCGACGCTCGATCTGGATTGGCGTGCCGACAGCGTGCGGGCCAGCAACCGCAGCACGGGCGAGCCCTTGCCGCGCATCTCGCCCCTGCGTGTGGGCGCTACCCTGGTGCACGGCCAAGGGCCTTGGAGCGCCAAGCTGGGGGCCGACTGGCATGCGGCGCAAAAGCGCGTGCCCGAGGGCAGTGTGGCCACGGGCGCCTACACCTTGGTCAATGCCAGCGTGTCATACCGCCAAAAGCTCGACGCCACGGTGCTCAACTGGTTTGCCCGCCTGGACAACCTGAGCGACCAACTGGCCTACAGCGCCAGTTCCATCCTCACGAGCACCGCTTTTGGCAAGTCGCCTTTGCCGGGGCGCAGCTTCAAGTTGGGGGTTCAGGCCACGTTCTAAAGGCTTGCGTGGCGTCGCCCAAGGCGGCGGCGCTACGTGGTTTCCGCTGAAATCAGGCGCAGGCAGGTCGGGATAATCCAGCCATGAACCTTGATCACCCCGTCCTGTCCTCCCTCTTGCCCGTGGTGCTGCTCATTTTGATTGGCTTTGTCGCAGGCAAGGCCAAGCTGGTGCGGGGTGAGTCGGTGCGCGATTTGTCGAACCTGGTGTTTCTGGTGCTGACGCAGGCTTTGCTGTTTCGCACCATGAGCAGCGTGTACATCGAGCAGCTCGATTTCAAGCCGGTGGTGCAATACTTTTTGGTGGCTGGCGTTTTGTTTGTCGCCATGCTGTGGGCTTATGGTGGCAACAGCCGGGCCTCGGTGCTGGCACTGGCTGGCATTTTCAGCAACACCTTGATGATCGGTGTGCCCCTGATCGGTCTGGCCTATGGCCAAGAAGGTCAGGTGCTGCTGTTCACCTTGATTTCGCTGCATGCGCTCGTCTTGCTCAGTGCCGCCACGCTGGTGCTGGAGCTGCAAGTGGCGCACGAGCAAGCGGCTTTGTCGGGTGAGCGGCGGCCCATCTGGCGCACAGTGGCATCGGCCGTGCGCAACGCCATCATTCACCCTGTGCCTTTGCCCATTTTGTTGGGTCTGGCCTATGCCCAAACAGGCTGGGGCTTGCATCCCGTGGTGGACCGTCCCCTGGCTTTGCTGGGCAGCGCCTTTGGCCCCATTGCCTTGGTGTTGGTGGGCATTACCTTGTCGCAAACGCCTGTGGGGCGGCAGTTCACATCGGCCCTCAAGCCTTCGCTGGTGAAAACCGTTTTGCACCCGGCGCTCATGCTGGCGCTGGGCTGGGCGCTGGGCCTGCGTGGCCTGCATTTGTCGGTCATGGTGGTGGCGGCGGCTTTGCCCATTGGGGCCAATGTGTTCTTGTTCTCTCAGCGCTACCGCAAGGAAGAAGACACCGTGACCGCCGCCGTGGCCGTGTCCACACTCATCTCTATCCTGGGGATCTCATTGACCATGGCCCTGCTGGCCGAGCTGCCAGGCTGATCCATGGATTCGACACATTCGGTAGCCCGTTTGACCACATGCCCTAACATCCAGCCATGAACACACCCCTGCCGCTTGCGCTCCAAGCCGATCTGAACACATTGAGCGGAGACTGCGGGCGCATCGCGGTGTACTCAGGGGGCTCAGGCCCTCCTGTGCTCTTGGTGCACAGCGTTAACGCGCTGGCTTCGGCGGCGGAGGTCCGCCCACTGTTTGAGGCTTTGTGCCAAGACCACAGCGTCTACGCCCTCGACTTGCCAGGCTACGGTTTGTCTGAGCGCTGGTCACGCGCCTACACCGTGGGCGACATGTGCGCCGCCATCGGCCAAGTGGCGCAATGGGTGGCGCAGCGGCACCCGGGCCAGCCGCTGCAGGCCGTGGGCGTGTCCCTGTCGTGCGAATTTGTGGCCCGCGTGGCCCAGCAGACGCCGCAGCTGTTCGCCGCTTTGGCCTTGGTCAGCCCCACGGGCTTTCGGGGCGGCAAGTCCTTGCGCCAGCCTGCGGGCAGCACGCTGTTCATGGCCGGGTTCGACCGTTTCTTGCGCAGCCCGGGGCCGGGCTGGGGGCGCTTTTTGTTTCGGCAGCTGTCGCGGCCTTCGGTGGTGCGTTACTTCTTGCAACGCACCTGGGGCGGCAAAGACATTGATGAAACGCTGTGGGCCTATGCGGTGCGCACAGCCCATGTGCCCAACGCGGAGCAAGCGCCTTTGTCTTTTTTGAGCGGGGGCTTGTTCAGCGCCGACATGCACAACGTCTACGAAAGCCTGCGCCTGCCGGTGTGGGTGGTGCACGGCACCCGGGGCGACTTCACCGATTACCGGGCGCTGGACCTGGTGCGCCATCGGCCCAACTGGCAGGTGACGGTCATGCAAGCCGGGGCCATGCCTTACTTCGAAGACATCGACACTTTCATGGCGGCTTACCGGGTGTTTGAGGCTGCAGCTCGCAAGCCTTTGGCTTGACCTGTCTTAAGGCGCCAAGCGTTCACGCAGCCAGCCGCTGCCCTCTTGGGTGTAACGCAGGCGGTCATGCAAGCGGCTTTTGCGCCCTTGCCAAAACTGCCAGTTGTCGGGCACCAGGCGGTAGCCGCCCCAGTGTGGCGGGCGTGGCGGGTTGAGCATGAACTGCGCCGCGTATTTGGCGGCGTTGGTCACCAGCACCGTGCGTCCGTCGATCACCTGGCTTTGTGGCGAGGCCCAAGCCCCGATGCGCGAGTCCAGTGGGCGGCTGTGGAAGTAGGCGTCGCTTTCTTTGTCTGAGACCTTTTCCACCCGGCCTTCGATGCGCACCACACGTTCGAGTTCAACCCAGTGAAACTGCAGCGCCGCAAACGGATTGCCCGCCAGCTCCTGCCCCTTGCGGCTGTCGTAGTTGGTGTACCAGACGATGCCGCGCTCGTCATAGCCCTTGATCAGCACCACCCGGGTGCTGGGGCGCAGGTTGCTGGCCACGGTGGCCAGCGTCATGGCGTTGGGCTCGGGCACTTCGGCGGCGATGGCCTCTTGCAACCATTGTGCAAATTGCTGCAAGGGGTCGGCGTGGGAGGCGTTTTCGTTGAGCTCGGCTTTTTCGTAGCTCTTGCGCAGGTCGGCGATGTTCATGGCGGCAAGTATAGGGATATGGCCTTGTCATGCATTGAGTCAGCGCAATCCGGAGGGCTTTGAGCTGCATGGATGCCGTGCCCCCTGATCGACACGGGTCGTCACCCGCATCGCGCTCAACGCTCAGTCAGCGTGGCGCAGCAGTGTGGCCAGTGCCCGGTCTTCGATGCCGTGGGCCCGCAGGCTGTCGTAGGTTTGGCGGGCATAGTCCAGCGTGGTGCCAAAGCGCCCGCAGGCCTGCTGAAAAATTTGCCGGTAGGTCTCGGCAGGCAACTGGCCTGTGAAGCTGGGGCTGCTGCGCGGCAGGGTAAAGGCCAGCGCCTGCACTGGGCCTTGCGGCGTGTTGCAAGGCAGCCAGCTGGGGGTGTAGACGTCCATGGGCATTTCGCGCTCCCATAGTCGCACCAGCACCTCGTCGGCCTGGTCGCGGGCCACCCGGTAGGCCACGCCCTGGCAGCTGCCACCGGGCAACAAGGCAAACACCAGGCCCGGGCACTCGGGGCTGCCGCGGTTGAGCCGACTCCACATTTTCAGGGCGCGGTGCCAACCCCAGACGCGGCTGATGTGCTGCTCCTGGGCCTCAAACTCGGGCCGCCACAAGAGCGAGGCGTAGCCAAATACCCACAAATCCCGGCCCGCCGTTTGTGCCCGGAATTGGTCGAGCAAAGCGCCCTGAAATGCCGTGGCACGGCCAGCGGCAGCAGGCGTGCTGGGCGCATCGGCGGGTGTGTCAGTCATGTGCAATTGGGCCCCATTACAATCTGCCCACTATTTTCGGAGAAAAACCCCCATGTCGACCCCTCAAGATGACAATCAACCCGTAGTCTGGACCGTTTTGGTGGCCGTGATCGTGCTGGCCGTGGGCCTGGCGGTCGGTTTTGGCATTGCCAAGAGCAAAAAAGCCGCACCGGCAGCGGCCCCTGCAGCCACGGCACCCGCTGTTGAAGCCTCCGCCCCTGCGGCAGATGCTTCCGCACCTGCTGCTGACGCTTCGGCCCCTGCGGCAGATGCCTCTGCCCCCAAGTGATTCGCCGCACAACGCGCTAAAAACCCGCCTCGGCGGGTTTTTTTGCGCCTGTTTGGGGGCTGCCTCTCGCTTGTACCCAGTCTGTAACCGCGCCAACGCACCAAATCGCAGGAACGCGGTTACCATCTGTCGTGTAATTTTGTTACAGACCCTCCAGGCGCATCCCCCATGAACATTCACCCCACCGTGGCGGCCGTCACCGCCCGCATCACCGAGCGCAGCCGCCCCACCCGCCAGGCCTATTTGCAGCAGGTCGATGCCGCAGCCCGCCAGGACCCCGGTGCCCAGCGCCTGGGCTGCGCCAATGTGGCCCACGCCTTTGCCGCCATGCCCGAGGACGACAAAAGCCGCGCCACGGCGCTCGACAAAATCAAAGTGGTGGCCCCGCGTGCGCCCAACATCGGCATCGTGAATGCCTACAACGACCTGCTCTCGGCCCATGCGCCGCTGCAGCACTACCCAGACCTGATCAAAGACGAAGCCCGCAAACTGGGCGCCACCGCCCAGGTGGCCGGGGGCGTGCCTGCCATGTGCGACGGCGTCACGCAAGGCACACCCGGCATGGAGCTGAGCCTGTTCAGCCGCGACGTGATCGCCATGGCCACAGCGGTGTCGCTCAGCCACGATGTGTTTGACGCTGCCCTGATGCTGGGCGTGTGCGACAAGATCGTGCCTGGTCTGCTCATTGGCGCTTTGCAGTTCGGCCATTTGCCCACCGTGTTTGTGCCGGCTGGCCCCATGACCAGTGGCCTGTCCAACAACGAAAAATCCAAGGTGCGCGAACAAGCGGCGCTGGGCCTGGTGGGCCGCCCCGAGTTGCTAGAGGCCGAATCGAAGGCCTACCACGGCGAAGGCACCTGCACCTTTTACGGCACGGCCAACAGCAACCAAATGCTGCTCGAAGCCATGGGTCTGCATGTGCCGGGCACGGCCTTCATCAACCCGGGCGATGGCGTGCGCACCGAGCTGACCCGCGAAGCCGCCCGAACCGTGCTGGCTCTGGTCAAGGACAAAAACTTCACACCCATTGGGTATGTGGTGGACGAGCGCTGCATCGTCAACGCCATGGTGGCCTTGCTGGCCACGGGCGGCTCGACCAACCATTTGATCCATTGGGTGGCGGTGGCGCGTGCGGCGGGCATTGTGATCGACTGGGACGATTTTTCGGCCCTGTCGGATGTGGTGCCGCTGCTCACCCGTGTCTACCCCAACGGCAGCGCCGATGTGAACCAGTTCCAGGCCGCAGGCGGCCCGGGCTATGTGATCCGCGAGCTGCTCGACGCCGGATTCATGCACGCCGATGTGCTGACGGTGCGTGCCGGGGGCCTGCGCGAATTTACCCGCATCCCGTCTGCCCCAAATGGCCAGTTGATCTGGACCGATGCCGGGGCCAGCAAAGACGACACCGTGGTGCGCCCCGCCAGCAGCCCGTTCAGCGCCACGGGGGGCTTGAAATTGCTCCAAGGCAATCTGGGCCGCAGCGTGATCAAGATTTCTGCCGTGCCTGAAGCCTTTCATGTCATCGAAGCTGCGGCTCGCGTGTTCAATTCACAAGACGAATTGCAAGCCGCGTTCAAAGCCGGAGAACTGGACTGTGATGTCGTGTGTGTGGTGCGCTGGCAAGGCCCGCAGGCCAACGGGATGCCCGAGCTGCACAAACTCACGCCGCCGCTGGCCGTGTTGCAGGGCAAAGGCTACAAGGTCGCGCTGGTCACCGATGGCCGCATGAGCGGCGCGTCGGGCAAAGTGCCAGCCGCCATTCACGTCTCACCCGAAGCCGCAGCAGGTGGCCCACTGGCCAAAGTGCAAGACGGTGACCTGATCCGCCTCGATGGCGTGGCAGGCACCCTGCAAGTGCTGGTGAGCGAAGCCGAATGGGCCTCCCGCCCTGCGGCCCAAATGCCCGCTGAATTGCGCACTGCCAACGGCGTGGGCATGGGCCGTGAACTGTTTGCCAACCTGCGCCGCAACGCGCTCAAAGCCGAAGAAGGAGCCTGCACATGGCTGTGAATCTGAGTGGACATTTGACTGCCCTGCAAGTGATGCAGGACGCGCCCGTGATCCCCGTGATCGTGCTCAACGATGTAGCCCACGCCGTGCCCATGGCCCGCGCCCTGGTGGCGGGCGGCATCCGCATGCTCGAAGTCACCCTGCGCACCCCGCAGGCGTTGGCCTGCATGGAAGCCATTGCCAAGGAAGTGCCCGGCGCGGTGGTGGGGGCAGGCACCGTGCGCAGCCCGGCTGACGCTGCGGCTGCAGCCAAAGCGGGCGCGCAGTTTGCCGTCAGCCCCGGCTACACCCGTGCCGTGGGGCAGGCCTGCCGCGACCACGGTTTGTCACTTTTGCCCGGTGTGGCCACCGGCAGCGAAATCATGATGGCCCAAGAAGACGGCTACACCGAACTCAAGTTTTTCCCGGCCATGCAAGCGGGTGGCCCGGCCATGCTCAAAGCCTGGGGCGGCCCGTTCTTTGACGTGAAGTTCTGCCCCACGGGCGGCGTCACCCCCGGTAACGCCTTGGACTTTTTGAGTCTGCCGAATGTGGCTTGTGTGGGCGGCTCGTGGTTGGTGCCTGCCGACGCGCTGGCCCAAGGTGATTGGGTGCGCATCGAAGCGTTGGCACGCGAAGCGAGTCTTTTGCCGCGCTGAGTTTCAGCGCAGCCCTTGCCCACCGGCAAACTCGGCTCGCTGAATCAACTCCACCTTGTAGCCATCGGGGTCGGTGACAAAGGCGATCACGGTGGTGCCGCCTTTGACGGGGCCGGCTTCGCGGGTGACCTTGCCGCCAGCGGCTTTGATCTTTTCGCAAGCAGCATAGGCATCGGGGACGCCCAAGGCGATGTGGCCGTAGGCGGTTCCCATCTCGTAGCTTTCCGTGCCCCAGTTGTAGGTCAACTCCAGCTCGGCGTGGTCGGGGTTGTTGCCGTAGCCCACAAAGGCCAGCGAGTATTTGTACTCGGGGTTTTCCGAGGTGCGCAGCAGCTTCATGCCCATCACCTGGGTGTAAAAGTCGATGGAGCGTTGCAGGTCGCCCACGCGCAGCATGGTGTGAAGGAGTCTCATGGTTTATTTCCGTGGGTTGAGGGGATTTCAAAAACAAGGCAAGCGGTGCTGGCGTGCGCATACAGCGTGCCATCGGGGCCGACCAGCTGGGCTTCGGCGGTGGCCAGTTGGCGGCCGCAGTGCAGCACTTTGCCAATGGCCCGCACACGCTGCACTTTTGGGGTGATGGCCTTGACCAGTTTCACGCTCAAGTCGGCCGTGGTGTAGCCACGCCCGGGCGGCATCAGGGTGTGCACCGCGCAGCCCAGAGCCGAGTCGAGCAGGCTGGCAAACCAGCCGCCATGCACTGTGCCTAAAGGGTTGAGGTGCTGCACGCCGGGTGTGCCCTGAAAAATGGCCAGTCCCGGGCCGACCTCGATCAGCATGAAGTCCAGCGTTTTGGCCATGTGCGCAAAAGGCAACTCGCCCGTCAGCAGACCCTGCATGACCTGCAAGCCCGTCTTGCCCGCCACTTGCTCAGGGCGGGCCACACCGGGGCCGACCCCGGTATCGATGCGTGCGCGCACGTCGCGCTCCTGGGCCAGCCAGGCCTCTAAATCATTGGGGCGTGTGTCGGTCGTGGTGCTCATGAAAATGGTTTCTCTCAAGCTATTCTTAAACTTTTATCAAACAGGCACGGTGTAGTTGAGTGCCATGCGCCCGCCGTCCACAGTGACGATTTCACCGGTGATGTAGCTGGCCGCATCGCTGGCCAAAAACGCCACCACCTTGGCCACCTCGTCGGGTTCGCCCAGGCGTTTCATGGGCGTGCGCATCATGATTTTCTTTTCGGCGGCCTCGCTGGTCAGCACCGCTTGGCGGGCCAGTTCGGTGGCAATGGTGCCCGGGGCCACTGCGTTCACGCGGATGCCAAAGTCGGCCAGGGCCAGCGACATCGCGCGGGTGAGCTGGTTGATGCCGCCTTTGCTCACGTTGTAGCTGGCGATGTTGGGGATGGCCAGCACCGCGTTGACCGAGCTCATGTTGACAATCGCGCCGCCCCCGGTGCTTTTCATGGCCCGGGCTGCGGCCTGGCCCATCAGGAAGGAGCCCTTGATGTTCACGTTGATCACGGCATCAAAGTCTTCTTCGGTCACGTCCAGAAAATCAGCCGCCCGGAAAATACCCGCGTTGTTGACCAGCACGTCGATGCGGCCAAAGGCCTGCAGCACATGGTCTACCAAAGCATCCACATCGGCCTTGCGCGAGACGTCGCAGGCCATGAAACCGGCGCTGTGGCCTGCGCTGCGCAATTCGGCCGCCACGGCCGCGCCGCGCTCGCTGTTCACGTCGGCCAGCACCACATGGGCGCCTTCACCCGCAAAGCGGCGGGCGCAGGCCTCGCCAATGCCATTGGCCGCGCCGGTGACGATGACCACGCGGCCTTGCAGGCCAAAAGAGAGGCCATTGGACAGGGCGTTGGAGAGGGTTGTGGGCATGTCAAAACTCCTGGCAGTGGGTTCAAATGAGGGGCATGCTGCCACAGTCCGGCGCGACGGTCTGTCACCTGCAAGCGGGAGCGACGACAATGCTGGTATCGCCCCCCGCAGGCATTGTCCAGGAATCTCCCCTTCATGACCC
>NZ_JAFEIF010000008.1 GCF_017848645.1 Limnohabitans sp.
GGCAGCCTGGTGTACAGCCCGGCGCAGAACGCCAACGGCAACGCCTACGCCACCATCGGCTTCAAGGTGCAGGACAACGGCGGCACGGCCAATGGCGGCACAGACACCAGCGTCAACGCCAACACACTGACCTTCAACGTCACGCCTGTCAACGACGCGCCAGTCAACACCGTGCCGGGTGCCCAGACCGCGATCGAAGACACCAGCAAGGCCATCACTGGGCTGAGCGTCAATGACGTGGACGGCAACTTGGCCACTGTCAAACTCACTGTGCTCAACGGCAGCTTGAGTGTGAGCCTGGCAGGTGGCGCGACGATCAGCAGCGGCATCAACAACAGCAGTACCCTCACGCTCAGCGGTACGCAGGCACAGATCAATGCCGCACTGGGCACCGTCAGCTACCAAGGAAACGCCAATTTCAATGGTGCTGACACCCTGACCATGGTGTCCACCGACTCGGCGGGCACGCCGCTGAGTGACGCCGACACAGTGGCCATCACGGTCACACCGGTCAACGATGAGCCGACCCTCAACGTCAACAGCTCCAATCCAACATTTGCAGAAGGCTCGGGCACCACCCCCGGCAATGCCGTAGGCTTATTCAGTCTGGGCGGTGCAGCCGCTGGCACCTTCATCACCACCGGACCGAGCAACGAGTCGGTGCAAAAGCTCAGCAGCTTCACCCTGACGGTGAGCGGTTTGGTGGATGGTGCCGACGAAGTGTTGGTCCTGGCCGGTCACGATGTGGTGCTGACCCATGGCACCATGGGGCAAACCACCGGCAATGCCGATGCCACGCTCAATGGCGTGACCTACAGCGTGAGTGTCAGTGGTAGTGTGGCCACCGTGACGGTGACACCTACCGCCAACAGTGAGCTGGCCACTTTCACCAGTCTGATCAATAGCCTGAGTTACCGCAACGACCACAACGGTGCCATCGTGAGCGGCACGCGCGTGGTCACCTTGACCAGCCTGAGCGACAACGGCGGTGTTGGCAACGGCGGCGATGACACGACCAGCCTTAACCTCAGCAGCACCGTCAACGTTTCGCCTGTTGTGCCCACGGTGGCCAGCGTGGCCATCACCAGTGGCACCGGTATCCAGAATGGTTTGTACAACACCGGCGACGTCATCACGACCACCGTGACCTTCACCGAAGCGGTCAACGTGACAGGTAACCCCTCGATCACGCTCAACATTGGTGGCACCCTGGTGCAGGCCAACTATGCAGGTGGCTCGGGCGGGACAACGCTGATTTTCACCTACACCATCCAAGCCGGTCAAGAAGACACCAACGGCATCAGCGTGAACGCCAACACCCTGGCCTTGAACGGAGGAGCCATCAAAGACCTGGTGGGCAACGATGCCATCCTGGACCACGCTCTGGTGGCCGACAACACCAGCTTCAAGGTCGATGCGCGTAACGAACGCACGGTGACCGCAGAGGGCATGGACAAGAACTTCTTGCTGTCCGACGATACCGCCAGCAAGTGGGTGGTGTACACCGATGGCACCACGTCGGGTCACAACTACTATGTCTCAATGGCAGGCAGTGAAACCTTGTCCAAAGTCCAGATGGCGTTGTTTGCTGGCGATTCGAGTTGGCGGGATATGGTTTTCTCGCCCGAAAATGCGGCATACCACTACAACAATGTCTTGGGTACTGGCAACTACACCCTGCGCTTTCGCACCATCGACTTGGCGGGCAACATCTCTGCTGAGACAACCAAGACCATGGAAGTCAAGAGCTGGGACAGCTTGCCCAATATCACCAATGTGACGGGCGCCAGTGCCTCGGTGCCCACAGGTGAGGCTTCCAACGCGTTGTATGGCAACGCCTCTGCCCAGACCTTCACGCTCAGCAAGACCGCCATCGAAAACTACATCCAAACTAGCAATGCCAACTTGTGGGTCCATGGTGGTGCCACCGCTGGGGCCTCTCCCACCACAGCGGCTGACACTCTGAACATCACAGAAGACGGCGCAGTGCTCAACCTGAGCCAACTGACCTCTAGCGCCTTTACGGTGGATAAAGTGCGGGGCTTTGAATTCATCAACCTGTCTGCGACCGGTAAGCAGACCCTGGTGACCGATGGCATCAGTGCGGGCTCGGTTTCTTCTGCTGGGTGGTTTGCCCATGCAAACTTGGTGGGGGGCTATTACCAGTTGGTGGTGCGCGGCACAAGCGACGACACGGTGATTCTGGGCAAAGGTGGTGATTTCGATGTGTCCGGCTTTGTCGCAGCCGGTACCCTGATCAACAGCTCGAACACCAATTCGTCGCTCAACGACGGCAAGACCTACAACATCTACCGCAACGACACAACCGACCAGTACGTCATGGTTGAAAACGGCGTACAGGTCAGCTTTTGGCAAGCCGGTATCAACAAAGCCCCGGTCAACCTGGGCATGGGTGCACGGACGGCTGCTGAAGACACGTCAACACTGATCAAAGGCATCAGCGTGGTCGATGTGGACGGCAACCTGGCCAGCACGCAGCTCACGGTGCTCAACGGCACATTGAGCGTGAGCTTGGCAGGCGGTGCCAGCATCAGCGCCGGAGCCAACAACAGCACTACGCTCACACTCAGCGGTACCGAGGCGCAAATCAACGCCGCCCTGGCCTCGCTGACTTACCAAACCAACCTGAACTTCAACGGTACCGACACCCTGACTGTAGTCTCACGCGATAGCGCCAGCACCGTGCTGTCGGACACCGACAGCTTGAGCATCACAGTGTCCAGCGTCAACGATCCGGCCACCTTCAGCGGCGACACAAGCAAGTCGATCACCGAGAACAACGCGGCCCAAACCGTGACCGGCACCTTGAGCGTGAGCGACGTAGACAGCCCCACCACCATCAGCGCCCAAACCAATGTGTCCGGCAGTGCAGGTCTGGGTAAGTTCAGCATCAGCTCAGCGGGTGTCTGGACCTATGTGATGGACAACGCACAAAACCAGCTCACCGCTGGCCAAGAAGTCACCGACACCCTGACGGTAACCACGGCCGACGGCACCACACAGGTCATCAGTGTGGTCATCACCGGCACCAACGATGCGCCCATCGTGGCCAACACCATTGCCGACACCACGGCGACTGAGGGCACGGCCCTGAGCTATGTGTTGCCCGCCAACACCTTTACCGACGTGGACAACAGCACGCTCACCCTGAGCGCCACCTTGGCCAACGACAGCACACTGCCCAGCTGGCTCAGTTTTAATGCGACCACGCGCACCTTCAGCGGCACGCCGCCATCGGGCACAGGCACGGTCAGCGTGAAAATGAGAGCTGCAGATGCCGGTGGTCTTTCCGCCACCGACACCTTTGATATCGTGGTGGTGAGCCCTGACTCGACTGCGCCTACCCTGACCAGCACATCGCCCGTAGACAACAGCGCAGTGGCCTTTGCCAACGTGGGCAGCAACCTGACGCTGGCCTTCAGCGAAGCGGTGAAAGCGGGCACGGGTCTGATCGAGGTCTACCGCGCTGACGGCACCTTGTTTGAAAGCTTCAACGTGGCGACCGGCGTGGGCAGCGCAGGCGGCACATTGACGGGCTTCAACAGCAACACCCTCACGCTCAACCCCAATGCCAACCTCGCAGGCGGCACGGGCTACTACGTGCGCGTGGCCACCACGGCCGTGCAGGACTTGGCGGGCAATGCCTTTGCGGGCATCTCCAACAACACCACGTTCAACTTCACGACGCAGACCTCAGATGGCGGCATTCCGGTGGAACCCAATCCGGGCCCGGCCAATTCGCGCTTGGGTTGGGATGTGTCCAGCGCTGGCGATGTCAACGGTGACGGCTTTGACGACATGATTGTGGGCACATCGTGGAGCAATGGCACCAGCCCGGGTGAGGCCTATGTGGTTTACGGCAATGCCGAAGGCAGAGTGGCAAACCTGAGCGGTGGCACCATTGCGGCCAACGACGGCTTCAAGATCATTGGCCACTCTGACATCTCGCTGGGCAGATCCGTTTCGGGCGCTGGCGACATCAACGGTGATGGTTTTGCCGATGTCATCGTTGGCGGTCCGAATGAAGCCACCCCCATGGCTTTTGTGGTTTATGGCAAGGCCACAGGTGCCACCGTGAATTTGTCCAGCGGCACCATCGCGGCCGTAGACGGCTTCAGGCTCACGGGTGCCACTGGCGACATCAACAATCGGTCATTTTTTGGCGGGGATGTTTCTAGCGCTGGTGATGTCAACGGCGACGGCTTGGACGATCTGATCGTTGGCGCGCAAAGTATGGCCAGTAATGCTGGTCGTGCCTATGTGATTTATGGCAAGATCGGTGGCATGCCTTTGAACCTGAGCAGTGGCACCTTGGCGGCCAGCGATGGTTTTGTGATCACGGGTGTTTCAGGTGGCGCGAGCAACCCCGGTTCACTTTTGGGGCAATCGGTCTCGAGTGCTGGCGACGTCAACGGTGACGGCTTTGCCGATGTCATTGTGGGTTCCGAAGAGCGCAATTTTGTGATCTACGGCGGGGCAACCAACGGCAACTTGACCCTGAGCGGTGCCACCATTGCCGCCACCCGAGGCTTTGCCATCACCAGCCCGCCAGTGGATGGTGAGCTGGGTACCTCGGTCTCGAGCGCAGGTGATGTCAACGGCGATGGTCTGGCCGACCTGGTCGTGGGCGCACCCGGCACCGTCACCGTTGCGGGCAGGGCTTATGTGGTCTACGGCAACTCGACGGGCGCCACCGTCAGTTTGGGTGGCAACGGCACGATCGCCTCCAGCCTGGGCTTCATGATCACGGGCGAGACGCAATCGGGCTTTGGTCGATCGGTGGCCAGCGCTGGCGACATGAACGGCGATGGCTTGGGCGACTTGATCATTGGCTCGTTCCGCAACCCAGTTGAAGGCACCCAAAGCGGTGCCATTGGAGAGGTGTATGTCGTTTACGGCAACGCCACCGGCACGAGCTTGAACCTGAGCAGCGGCACCATTGCAGCCAGCAATGGCTTCAAGCTGACCTATGGCGGCACCCAGACCACCACCTGGTTGGGTTACTCCGTCTCCAGCGCTGGCGACATCAACGGCGATGGTCTGAACGACCTGATCGTGGGTCAACCTGGGTTGAACAGTTTCTCGGGCTCTTACAGCGTCGTTCTGGGCGGCACCAACTTCATTACCAACGTGGCCAACCTGACGGGCACCGCAGGCAACGAAGTGGTGCTGGGCACGGCGGGCAACGACACCTTGACCGGTGGCGGTGGCACCGACCGATTCTCCGCAGGCAAGGGCGATGACACCATCGTGCTGACCGCCTCTGATGTGACGGCCTTGGCCGCCAACACGGGTACGACACGCGCCATGGTCGACGGCGGCACGGGCTTTGACACCCTCCGCCTGAGCGGTGGTGCCAGCCTGGACCTGAACACCATCAGCAACGTGGGCGCAACCGGCTTTGAAGAAAAGAGCCGAATCGAGAACATCGAGCGCATCGACCTGGCCACCGACACGGCGGGCAACACCTTGACGATCACGGCGCGTAACGTGAAAGACATGGCGGGCTTCAACAGCTTCAACAGCACCAACGGCTGGGTGGGCTTGGCGGCCAACGTCAACCGCCACCAGGTGGTGGTGGATGGCACCAGTGCCGACACGATCGCCTCGACCGATGCCTGGAGCTTTGCCGGCACCGCCACCAACGGCGGCAAGACCTATGACGTCTACAACAGCATGACCAGCATGTCGCAGTTGCTG
Source organism: Limnohabitans sp. (assembly GCF_017848645.1). Classification (GTDB taxonomy): domain Bacteria; phylum Pseudomonadota; class Gammaproteobacteria; order Burkholderiales; family Burkholderiaceae_C; genus Limnohabitans_A. The sequence continues at coordinate 5,722 of NZ_JAFEIF010000008.1, forward strand.
GTGGACAACTCGGTTCAGAACAACTTGAACCCGGGTGTGAGCCTCAATGACACTGCTGCCAACCGGAGTGGTTTTGCCGTCAACGGTGTGAATGCGGGAGATCTTTTGGGTTACAACGTCAGCAATGCAGGCGACGTCAATGGTGACGGCTTCGATGACTTCATCATTGGTGCCCTTGAATTTGAACCTGCTGGTGGTAACAACAACGGTGCAGCTTACGTGGTCTTTGGCCAAACCGGCACCCCGACTATCAACCTGTCGGCCATTGCTGCCGGTCAGGGCGGTGGCTTCGTCATCGAAGGCTCCAGTAATGGACTGCGTCTCAGCGCAGGTGTGGCGGCGGCAGGCGACATCAACGGTGACGGTTTGGCCGACGTGTTGGTGGGCTCCATTGACGATAACGGGCAGGGCGGGCGCACGTATGTGGTGTATGGCAAGACCTCCAGCACAGCCGTCAAGACCACTGACGCGCTGAATGGCTCAGGCGGCTTTGCATTGTCGGGTTCCGATGCTGAAAACGCTTTCTCGAGCAGTTCGGTCAACAGCGCGGGTGATGTGAACGGCGATGGCTTTGCCGATCTGATCATCAGCGCACCGAATGCCGACCCGGGTGGTCGTCTGTCTGCTGGTCAAGCCTATGTGGTGTTTGGCGGCGCCAGCAACACCAGCCTGGACTTGAGTGCCATCGGGACGCGTGGCTTCAGCATCAATGGCAACAGCGCAGGGGACTTCACGGGCTTCAACGTGAGCAGTGCGGGTGATGTGAACGGCGATGGCTTCAACGACGTCATTGTGGGCGCACCCACGACTTCGCCCAGCGGCACAGGCCGCAGCTACGTGGTGTTTGGCAAGGCCAACACCAGCACCGTGGAGCTCAGCGCCTTGGGCACACAAGGTTTTGTGATCAACGCCGAGAGCGCGGGTGACCAGGCGGGGTACAACGTGACCAACATGGGTGATGTCAACGGCGACGGATTGGCTGACCTTGCGGTGTATGCACCTTTGGCCGATACCGCCAGCGGCACCGATACGTCCAAGACCTACGTGGTCTTTGGCAAAACGGGTTCGGCGACCATCAACCTGAGTGCCATCGTGGCAGGCTCGGGCGGATACGTCATCCACGGTGTTGGAAATTCCAACACCGTGATTTTGGACAACGCTTTCTCTCGAAGCCGCCTGAACTATGCCGGTGACATCAACGGTGATGGCTTGAGCGACCTGATCATTGGTCAGTCTCAGGCCGACCCCATCACCGGGGTGAATGCGGGCTCCAGTTATGTGGTGTATGGCCAAACAGGCCAGGCTCCCATTGAGTTGAGCGCTGTGGCCAACGGTGTGGGTGGTTTTGTCATCTATGGCCAGTCGGCTGAGGATACGGCAGGCGTTGTCAGTTACGCGGGCGACTTGAACGGCGATGGTTTTGACGACCTGTTGGTCGGCGCACCTTCCGCTGACGCCGGCGGTGTGAATAACACTGGTAAGGCCTATGTGATCTTTGGGGGAACGCGCTTTGCCAAGACGGTGGACTTTGTGGGCGACGCCACGGCCAACACCCAAATCGGCACCACAGCGGCCGAGACCTTCGCCGCCGGCGACAGCAACGACACACTGGTGGGAGGCGGCGGTGCGGACGTGATGTATGGCGGCCGGGGCAACGACAGCTTCGTGCTCAACGCCAGCAACGTCACGGCGCTGACCAGTGTCTTCGGTGCCGGTGGCAACACGGCACAACTGGCCCGCATCGACGGCGGCACGGGTTACGACACCCTTCAGTTGACCGGTGGTGCCGCTTTGAACCTGACGACTGTCAGCAACGTCAATGCCATGTCGGCCGATAACTCCAGCCGCATCAACAGCATCGAGCGCATCGACCTGGCCACCGACACGGCAGCCAATACCCTGACGCTGAACGCCACGGACGTGAAGGACATGGCCGGCTTCAACCTGATCCGCACGGACAGCACCAGCGCCGACGGCAAGACCTGGACCAACGTTTCCGGCACGGCTTTGGCGAGTACCACCAAGTTTCACCAAGTGGTGGTCGAAGGCACATCGGCCGATGCGCTGAACATGGGCTTTGGCTTCAGCTTGGTGGGCACCGTGAACAACGGCAGTGCCAATTACAACGTCTACCAAAATGCGGCCACACGCAGCCAGATCATTGCCAGCAGTGCTATCACCAACGTGTTTGTCGAGATGGGACCCACCTTGGTCAGCACATCACCTGCCGACAATGGTTACATGACGGCGGTGGGCAACGACATCATTCTGAACTTCAACGAGGCAGTGGTCCAAGGCGTGGGTACGATTGATTTGTACCGGGCTACAGGGGCCTTGATTCAAAGCTTTGACGTGGCCACGAGTGGTCTCGTGACCGGTTGGGGCACAAATCAGCTGACCATCAATCCGACCAACAACTTGTTGGCAGGCACGGCGCACTACGTGCGCATTGGCACGACCGCGATCAAAGACGCAGACGGCAACCCTTACGCGGGCATCACCGACAACACAACGTTCAATTTCTCGATACTCAACGCTGATGGCAGCTACCCGGCGACCATCAGCGGTGGCCGTGCGGGTAGCTATCTTGGCTGGAGCGTGTCCAGCGCAGGCGACGTCAACGGTGATGGCTTGGATGACTTTATTGTGGGTGCGCCCGAGGAGGCGGGGTTCGCTGGACCCCAAGGCGGCGCGGCGTATGTGGTGTATGGCAACACGGCCGGTGTCTTCCCTTCCTTTGCCGCTGGCACGATAGCGGCCTCTGCGGGCTTCAAGATCAAAAGCGACAACTCAACCCATTTCGTGGGCTACGACGTGACCGGCATCGGTGACATCAACGGCGACGGCATGGCTGATGTGTTGATTGGGGTGGCCAGTCACGGCGAGGCGTATGTGGTGTACGGCAATGCCACAGGCACGGGTGCCACCATCACCTATGACAATGTCACTGGTGGCCGGGGTGATCTCGTGGCGCCTGCTGGTGGCTTCAAAATTGTCGGCCCAGTCAATTCCAGCGGGCAGGCCGTGGGCTACTTTGGCCACTCCGTCACGGGTGTGGGCGACGTCAACGGTGACGGCTTTGGCGACTTCATCGTCAATGCCTCTGGGGTGAACACGGGGTCGTCGGCCTATGTGGTCTACGGTGGCACACAAAACGGCGCGACCTTGAACCTGAGCAGCGGCACCATCAGCAGCACGCGCGGCTACAAAATCAGCACCTTCGGCAGCCACGAGTCGAGCAGCGTGTCTGGCGCTGGTGACGTCAACGGTGACGGCCTGGCGGACATCATCGTTGCGGACTATGACGATCCAACGGCAACGATGTCCAATGACCGATCGGGCCGTGCCGTGGTGATTTACAGCAACGCTGCGGGCACGGTCCCGAGTGACCTGAACAACATTTCGGCGTCGCAGGGTTTCAAAATCAGGGGCGCTGGCGGCAGCTCCAGCTTCAAGGAAGTGACGTCGGTGGGGGATGTGAACGGCGATGGCTTGGCCGATGTGGGGGTGATTACGGCGGACCGTTTGTATGTGGTGTTCGGTAACTCAACCGGCGCTGCGGTCGATTTGAGCAACTTCACGTCGACGAAAGGCTTCACCTTCGAGACCAACCCAACCAGCATCTTCGCATCGGTGTCTTCGGCGGGCGACGTCAACGGCGATGGCTTGAACGACATCATCGTGGGCGATGGGGATGCCGGTAACAACCAGGCGTTTGTGGTGTACGGCAAGACCTCTGGCACCAGCATCTTCACCAGCACCTTTGATGCAGACAACATCGCGGCCAGCGATGGCTTCAAGATCAAAGCGGGGACCGGCACCACGTTTGGCTGGGACGTCTCCAATGCCGGCGACGTGAACGGTGATGGCCTGGCCGACTTGATTGTGGGCGCGCCTTCGAGCAACAATTTGGCGGGCGGCTACAGCATCATTTTGGGTGGCACGCAGTGGGTGACGTCTGCGCTAAGCGGCAGCGGTGCGGTGACGGGCACGGCCACAGCCGAAGCCATCATCGGCTCGACTGGCGATGACACCTTGACGGGTGGCGGCGGTGTGGACCGTTTCTACGCCGGGCTTGGCAACGACACCATCGTGCTGACAGCCAACGACGTGAGCAACCTGGCCAACAACACGGCAGCGGGCCCCAAAGTGGTGGTCAACGGCGGTGGTGGTTACGACACGCTGCGCCTGAGCGGCGGCGCGAACCTGAACCTTTTCAGCATCAGCAACGTGGGCGCCATGGGCTTGGAGGAAAACAGCCGCATCGAGAGCATCGAGCGCATCGACTTGGCCACCGACACGGCGGCCAACACCTTGACGCTCTCGGCACGCGACGTGAACGACATGGCTGGTTTTGACGTGATCAACACCAGTGCCAGTGTCGACGGCAAGACTTGGACCAACGTCACTGGCGGCACGGCTTTGGGCACAACGACCAGGTTCCACCAACTGGTGGTAGAGGGAACGAGCGCCGATACCTTGAATCTGGGCGCAGGCTTTACGATGGTTGGCACCGTGAACAACGGCACGGCCACTTACGATGTGTACCAAAACACGGCCACCAATTCACAAGTGATTGTCGACAGCGCCATCACAAACAGGGTGTTCGACTTGGAGCCGATCTTGGTCAGCACCTCTCCGGCCGACAACGGCATTGTGGCGACAGCGGCATTGGGCAACAACCTGACGCTGACCTTCAGCGAAGCGGTGAAAGCCGGTACGGGTCTGATCGAGGTCTACCGCGCTAACGGCACTTTGTTTGAGAGCTTCAACGTGGCGACCGGCGTGGGCAGCGCTGGCGGCACATTGACGGGTTTCAACAGCAACACCCTCACGCTCAACCCCAATGCCAACCTCGCAGGCGGCTCGGGTTATTACGTGCGCGTGGCCACCACGGCGGTGCAGGACTTGGCGGGCAACGCCTTTGCAGGCATCACCAACAACACGACGTTCAACTTCGTGACTCAAAACTCGGATGGCAGCATTCCGGTGGTGCCGCCTTATGGCGGCAGCACCGACAGCCTGCTGGGCCGCGAAGTATCGAATTTGGGCGATGTGAACGGCGACGGCTTCGACGACGTGGTCATTGGTGCACCGGGCATGAATGGTGTGGCCAGCAGCGCTTATGTGGTCTATGGCAACTCGGCAGGTGAAGGCGTGAGTTTGGTCAATGGCACGATTGCAGCAGACAGGGGCTTCAAGATCTCTGGTGTTAGCGCAGACGCTACGGGCTGGTCTGTGTCCAGTGCGGGTGACATCAATGGCGACGGATTCAATGATGTTTTGGTGGGTTCATACAACCGTGATGTGGGGGGCGCCAATGTGGCCGAGGGTAAGGTTCATGTGGTGTTTGGCAGTGCTTCCGGTGCGCCGGTCAATTTAGATGCATTGCCATCGTCTCAGGGCATGACCATCACGGGCCCAAGCAACAGCCGCATCGGTCATTCTGTGTCCAACGCTGGCGACGTGAACGGTGATGGTCTGAACGACATCATCGTCGGGGCCATTCTGGCCAGTGGCGATGTGGGCCATGCCTATGTGATTTATGGCAAGACCAGCGGCATGGACTTGGATTTGTTCAGCAACACCACCCTGGACCCGTCACGGGGCTTCAGGCTGGTGGGTGTGACCGGGACGAATGGCGCGGGTAACGTTGGTTTTTCGGTGTCCAGTGCGGGCGACTTTAACGGCGATGGCTACGCCGATGTGATTGTGGGTTCCCCTGCATACGACGATGCGTTCATCATTTATGGCGGCTCAACTGGCCAGACGGGTGGCGATGTCATCAGCCTGGTGAATGCAGGCCAGGGCGTCAAAATCAACGGGTTGACCACCGACAACGGGCTGGGCAACAAGGTCACGGGTGTGGGCGACATGAACGGCGATGGCTTCAGCGACGTGGCCATTGTGGGCGACTACGGCACAGCCACCTCATCGGTGCGAATCATTTACGGTGCCAACACCAGCGGTAACATCAATGTCTCTGACTTTGCTTCCAATCCCGCACTGGGTTTTGGCATCACAGGCAACACCAACGGTGACGCCATCACCAAGGTCTCTGGCGCAGGCGACTTGAACGGAGACGGATTGGCCGACTTGATGGTGGCGGGTGCCAGTTCATCGATTTACACTGGCTGGACCTATGTGGTCTATGGCTCCACCAATGCAAGCAACTTCAGTCTCAATGGCAGCTCCATCGCCTCCAATCTGGGCTTTAAGCTCACCGGCGTTGCCATGGGCGAAGGCCTTTCAACTGCTGGCGACTTCAACGGTGATGGCCTAGACGATTTGGTCTTGGGCTTAGGTCGCACAGCAAATGGAGATGGCAATTACAGCATCGTGCTGGGCGGCACGCAGTGGGTCACATCGGCCATCAAAGGCAGTGGCGCAGTCAGTGGCACGGGTGTAGACGAAGCGATCGTTGGCTCTGACGGCAACGACACTCTGATCGGTGGCGGTGGCGTGGACCGGTTCTTTGCGGGCAAGGGTGATGACGTCATTGTTCTGACCGCTGGCGATGTGAGCAATTTGGCCAACAACAACACCACAGGCGTTAAAGCCGGTGTGGACGGCGGCACAGGTTTTGACACCGTGCGCCTGAGCGGTGGCGCAAACCTGAACCTGACGAGCATCAGCAACGTGGGCGCCAGCGGCACAGAAGAGCCAAGCCGCCTTGAAAGCATAGAGCGCATTGACCTGGGCACCGACACGGCAGGCAACACGCTCACGCTGAACGCGCGTGACGTGAACGACATGGCGGGAATGAACCTCATCCGCACGGGCACATCGGCTGATGGCAAGACATGGTCCAGCGGGACGTACACATTGACCTCTACCGTGGCGATGCACCAACTGGTGGTCGACGGCGCTGGGGGTGACATTGTGAACCTGAAGGCCGGTGGTACTTGGTCGAACATGGGCACGGTCACGCAAGGTGGTAACACCTACAACGTCTACCAGAACAGCAGCACCAACAGCCAGGTCATCGTGGACAGTGATGTCACGGTGAACCTGAACGTGCCGCCTGTTGTGCTGGACCTGAACCGCGACGGCGAGTTGAACTATGCCAACGTGCTGATGGACGTGAACAGCGACGGCGTGATGGACAACACGCTTTGGGCCGACATGCAAGACGGTGTGCTGGTGTGGGACAAATACCGCGACGGCCAGGTGCACAACCGCAGCCAGTACGCCTTCACCGAGTACGGTGGCAACACCGACCTGGAAGGCTTGGCGGCAGGCTTCGACACCAACCGCGATGGCGTGTTCAGCATGGCCGACGAGAAGTTTGGCGAGTTCATGGTCTGGCAAGACATCAACCAGAACGGCGTGAGCGACGCAGGCGAAGTGCGCAGCCTGGCCGATTGGGGCATTGCCTCTATCGACCTGGTGAGCGACGGTGTGCAGCGCAACCCCGTGGACGGTGTGACCGAAGCAGGCCGCAGCACCGCGACCACCACCGATGGCCAGTCCATCTTGGTGGCCGATGCGGCCTTTGCCTTCCGTGATGCGACGGCCGATGAGCAGTTGTCGAATATGTTCTCGCTCAACAGCGGTCTGCAACTGGACTTGACAGCGGTTTTGACAGATTTCGCCCACAAGAGCAGCGCGGCGGGCTTGACGCACATCGACATGTCGGCAGACACCGAGTCCAACCTGGTGACTCTGACCATGGCCGATGTCTTGAGCCTGCCCGCCACCAACGGCGTGCACCAGCTCATGCTGACAGGCGCTGCCAACGACAAGCTGATGCTGGCCGAAGGCGAGTGGACGGACAGCGGTGAAGTGGTGACCCAAGAGGGCCGCTCCTACGCTGTGTACACCGGCAGCACTGACACTTCGGCGCAGCTGCTGATTGACCAGCACATTATGACCCTGCAAGCCAACAGCTGATGCGCCTCGGCCCTTCGGCCCCTCGGGTCGAGGGGCTGTCCAATCGTTTGGGCTGGCCCGTCAGGCTGTGCCCATGGCCTGGCGCAAGCGCAGCGCATGCGCTTGCAACACCTCGCGTGGCGGGTCTTTGCGGGGCCAGCTCAGGGCGATGCCGTCGCCCGCGTGGCGGGGCACCACATGCATGTGGACGTGAAACACGGTCTGGTCGCCCTCTTTGCCGTTGGCTTGCAGCAAGGTCAGGCCCGGCGGTTCAAAGCTGGCCATCACGGCCCGGGCCACGTGGTGGGCAGTGCGCATCACGGCGGCGGCCTCGTCGGCGGTCAGTTCCAGCAAGTTGGCCGCGTGGCGCTTGCTGGCCACCAGCACATGGCCGGGATTGACCTGGCCCAGGTCCATGAAGGCCAGGGTTTGTGGGTCTTCAAAGACGATGGCGGCGGGGATTTCCTTGGCCACCAGCTTGCAAAAAATGCAGCTGCCGGGTGGCGAGTTGTCGACGAACATGGGCATGTGGGCGTCCTGCTGGGCGAGTGGGTGGGTGTGTTGAGCCAGCGAGGATTTTGCACGCAGCCAGCCGATGGCGTCAGGTTGCTCGCCATGCTGTCGCTCGCCTTCACATCTGCCCGGTTTTCAAGTAACGGCTGTGCCAGCTCAGTGCCTCGTCCAGCAGGTGGGGGGTGTGCAAGCCCGCCCCGCTGCGCCGGGCGCGGGCCATGTAGTCGCGCAAAGCAGGCCGAAAGCGCGGGTGCACGCACTGCTGCACGATGCGCTCGGCCCGTTGCGTGGGGGCCAGACCGCGCAGGTCGGCCAGGCCGTGCTCGGTCACGATGACCTGCACATCGTGCTCGGTGTGGTCGTGGTGCGAGACCATGGGCACGATGCACGAGATCGTGCCGCCCTTGGCCAGCGAGGGGGTCATGAAAATCGACAAATAGGCGTTGCGCGCAAAGTCGCCCGAACCGCCAATGCCGTTCATGATGGACGAGCCCATGATGTGGGTGGAGTTGACGTTGCCGTAAATGTCGGCCTCGATCATGGCGTTCATGGCGATCACACCCAGGCGGCGGATCAGCTCCGGGTGGTTGCTGATCTCTTGCGGGCGCAGCACGATGCGCGGGCGGTAAAAGTCGATGTTCTGCCGGAACTCGGTGTCGGCCTCGGGGCTGAGCGAAATGGCCGTGGCCGATGCGAAGGCCAGCTTGCCCGTGCGCAGCATGGCCAGCATGCCGTCTTGCAGCACTTCGGTGTAAGCGGTCAGTTGCCCAAACGGCCCTTGGTTCAGGCCGTCGAGCACGGCGTTGGCGATGTTGCCCACGCCCGACTGCAGTGGCAGCAGTTGCGCGGGCAAGCGGCCCAGGCGCACCTCTTGCTGCAAAAAAGCGAGGATGTGCTCGGCAATCCGGGCCGACACTTCGCCGGGCGGATCAAAGGGCGCGTTGCGATCGGGCTGGTCGGTCACCACCACAGCGACCACTTTGGCCGGGTCAAACCGCAGATAGGGGTCGCCAATGCGGTCCTGCGGTTGTGTCAAAGCAATGGGCTGGCGGTGCGGGGGCAGGTGGGTGTCGTGGTAGATGTCGTGCATGCCTTCCAGCGCCAGGCTCTGGTGCAGATTGACTTCCAGAATGATCTGGTCTGCCTGGTCCAGCCAGGTCTTGTTGTTGCCCACCGAGGTCGACGGGATCAGCCGCCCCCCGGGCAAGACGCCCGCGACCTCGACCACGGCCACGTCCAGGTGGCCCAGCAGGCCGTACCAAGCGGCCTGCGCCACATGCGACAAATGCATGTCGTTGTAGAGCATGTGTCCGGCGTTGATTTGTTGGCGGCAGGTCGGGTCGGACTGGTAGGGCAGGCGCATCTCGATGCCTTGGGCTCTGGCCAAAGCCCCATCGAGTTCGGGCCCTGTGGACGCCCCGGTCCACAAACCGATGCGTGCCTGCGTTTGCCCCGCCGCATGCAAAGCCGCCAGCCGTGCGGCCAGCGCCTGAGGCACCGCCTTGGGGTAAGCCGCGCCCGTGAAGCCGCTCATGCCCACATTCGCCCCAACCTCGATCAGGGCCGCCGCCTCGTCAGCCCCCATCACTTTGGCGTGCAGGCTGGGGTCTTGCAGGCGTTCGGCCAGGCCGGGCGGCAGGGGCATGAGGGGTTCCCGTCCAAAAAATCCAGTATGTCCTTAACCCTTGGCTGGCCCTTTGCGCCAGCGCAAATGTGCGATTCACCCGGGGCGTGGATGACCGCTTATCTGTATTTGCGCATAAGCAAAGAACAAATCAATGGTTTGAAACTTCGCCAAAAGTGGCCACAATGCTCAATCTTGAGAGCTGCAAGGTCGGCGCACCACCGGCAGTCCAGGGCGCTTCAGACCGGCCCCGTGGCCTTTTGCGGGACAATCGTGCGGCATTTGAGACATTCGAAGAAAAGACACCATGGCCAAAACAGTACCACCAGAAGACAACGTCTTGACCGAATCGGAAGAAGTTTTTGAAAAAGCCGCCGAGGTCTTTCGCGTCATGTCGGCGCCTATGCGCTTGCGCATCATCAGTGCCCTGTGCAACGGCGAAAAGAACGTGGGTGAGCTGCTCGCCGAGATCGACACCACCCAGCCCAACATGTCGCAGCACCTGAACACCCTCTACCAAGCGGGCGTGCTGGGCAAGCGCCGAGAAGGTGTGCAAATTTACTACCGCATCATCAACGACCGCGTGGTCACCCTGTGCCGCGCGGTGTGCGTACAGATCGCCAGCGAAAGCGATTGAAAGATCGACGTCAGTTTCGGGCCGGGTTTTCACGGACTCGTGGTTGACCTTGATCCAGATAATATCGATACATAAGGAGTTACGAATGAAATCCCGTTTGTTTTTGATGGCCGGCTTGTTGGCGTGCAGCTTGAGTTGGGCCGAGATCAAGGTGGTGTACCACCTGAGTGAAGGCATACCCCAGGCATCCCGTGCAATGGGCAACATCCGCAACCACCTCAATGCCGACCCGACCGCCAAAATCGTGGTCGTCACCCACGGCCTGGGCATCGACTTCTTGCTCGACGGTGCCACCAACCAAATGGACCAGCCTTTTGCCGGTGGCGTGAGTGACCTGGTCAACAAGGGCGTGGAGTTCCGTGTGTGCAACAACACGCTGGTCTCGCGCAAAATTTCGCCTGACAAACTGCTCATGGAAGCCAAAGTCGTGCCCTCCGGTGTGGCCGAAGTGGCCAAGCTGCAGGCCAACGAGAAATTTGTGTATTTGCGCCCCTGATGGGCGTTGAGACGTTCATTTGCCCCGCCTGTTTTTTTCGAGGAAAACCCATGAAGATTCAACACGCTTTGACAGCGGCCGCACTGGTCGCCCTGTCTGGCCTGGCCCAAGCCCAGGTCGATCCGCTGCATGTGCGCAGCTGGGCCGCATCGTGTGCGGCTTGCCACGGCACCAACGGCCAGGCCCAGCCGGGCATGATTGCTTTGGCCGGCGTGCCCAAAGAAGTCACCATTCAGAAAATGCTGGACTACAAAGCCGGTCGCGTGCCTGCAGCCACCATCATGCATCAGCTCGCCAAGGGCTATTCCGACGAGCAAATCGCTGCCATTGCGGGCTACTTTGCCGCCCAGAAGAAATAAGGAAGAACTGCCATGCAACGTCGTCATTTTTTACAGACTGGCTCCGCTTTGGGTGCCATGGGACTGGTTTCGGGCTGTGCCACCGTGGGTGGTGGCAGTGGCCCCAAGGTGGTGGTCATTGGCGGGGGCTACTCCGGTGCCACAGCTGCCAAATACCTGCGCATGTGGTCTGAGCACAAAATCCAGGTCACCTTGGTCGAGCCCAGCGATGCCTTCATCTCGTGTCCCATCTCCAACTTGGTGATCGGTGGCAGCAAGACCATCGCCGACATTACCACTCCCTATGACAATCTGACCAAACGCCACGGCGTCAAGGTCATCAAAGACCGCGTCAACACCATCGATGCTGACAAGCGCATCGTCAAGCTGGCCGGTGGCACTGAGCTGAGCTATGACCGCCTGATCGTTTCGCCCGGTGTGGACTTCATGTGGGAAACCCTGCCCGGCATGAACAAAGCCGGTGCCAAAGACAAAGTCATGCACGCCTGGAAAGCGGGCGAACAAACCGTCACCCTGCGCAAGCAACTCGAAGCCATGCCCGACGGCGGCGTGTTCGCCATGTCCATCCCGCTGGCCCCCTACCGTTGCCCTCCCGGCCCTTACGAGCGTGCTTGCCAAGCGGCCGAGTACATCAGCAAGGCCAAGCCCAAGAGCAAAGTGCTCATCCTGGACGCTAACGACGACGTGACTTCCAAAGGCCCCTTGTTCAAAAAAGCTTGGGCTGAGCGTTACAAGGGCATCATTGAATACCGTGGCAAACACAACGTGACCGATGTCGATGCGGCTACCAACACCTTGAAGTTCGAGTTCAACGAAGACGTCAAGGCCAGCGTGCTGAACGTGATTCCATCCATGCGTGCCGGTGACATCGCCGTCAATGCAGGCCTGGCCACCGCCAACAAGCGCTGGTGCGAAGTGGACTTCCTCACCTTCGAATCCAAGGCTGCCAAAAACGTGCACGTTTTGGGTGACTCGATCCAGATCGCGCCGGGCATGCCCAAGTCGGGCCACATGGCCAACCAGCACGGCAAGACATGCGCCGCTGCTGTGGTGGCCTTGCTGATGGGCAAACAAGTCAACCCCATGCCCATCTACAACAACACCTGCTACAGCTTTGTCAGCAGCAAAGACGTGGTTCACGTCGCCAGCGTGCACCGCTACGACGCCGAGAAGAAGACCATGCTGACCGTTCCCGGCTCGGGCGGCGTGTCCAGCGTTGCCAATGAACTCGAAGGTGTTTACGCTTTGTCTTGGGCGCAAAATATCTGGGCCGACACACTGGCCTGATGCACCCGGCGCGTGGCGACTCGCCACGCCACAAAAAAACGCCGCAGTCCTTGAGACTGGCGGCGTTTTTTTTAATGCTCGTTGAGCGCGCGGTAGCCCACGCTCAGAAAACAATCAGATGGGCCAGCCCATGCTGCGGTGAATGCGCCAGGACAGGCCCGCGCCCAGCCAAATGGCGATCAGGGTCAGCCAGGCGGTGAGCGAAAAGATCGATCCCCCGGTCATGCCTGCGCCCACGGTGCAGCCGCCTGCCAGCACGGCGCCAAAACCCATCAGCACAGCACCCGTGAGGTAGTGGCCCAGTTTGTTCTCGGTCTTGAAGCCCTCGAACTTGAAGTCGCCGCCGACCAGTGCGCCCAATAAAGAACCCGCGAAGGTGGCAGGCAGCAAACCCGCATCAAAGCCCAGGCTGGGCGATGTGGCGCTGGACAGCACCCGCATCAGCATCTCGGCCGACGCGCTGCTGAAGCTCAGGCCCTGAATCTGCACCGCTTCAAACGACTGCGAGGCAATCGCCTGCGTCAGGCCCCAGCCCAGCGCAATGCTCAAACCCACAATGATGGCCCCGAGCGCCAAGCCCCAGCGGCGCTGGTGCGTCTTGAAGAAAAAGTAAAACCCGGTGCCCAAAGCCAGCAGCGCCAGAACCAACCCACCCGTGGGGCCAATGCCCGTGAGTTGCAGCAAATCACGCCCGGCCCCGCCATCAATGGGCCACCAACTGGCCAAGGCCTGGCGGGCAGGGGCCAGCCATCCGGCAATGCTGGCCTGCACCGTGACGGCAAACACCAGACCGGCGAGCAAGGCGCGCAAATTGCCATTGCCCGACAAAATCAGCAGGCGGCTGGCACAGCCGCGCGTCAAAATCATGCCTGCGCCAAACAACAAGCCGCCCAGCACTGCACCCGATACACTGCCAACTCCGGTGATGTAGCGCGAATTAGCAGGTTGCAGCCCACCCGACCACACCAGCGCCTGCACGCCCACCAGCGCCGCGCCAAAAGCCAACCACCACACGCTGAAACGGTCACCTGTCTGGCCTTCGCAGCACTCCACCACGGCCGCCCGGGCACAAAAACGGGTGCGCTGGGCCGCCAGGCCAAAGATGAAGCCCACCAATGCACCCGCCATGGCCAGTACATTCGAGTCTCCCCAGGTTTCGAGCAAGCTTGCGAGATTCATGGATTTCTCCAATAATTCATTGGTTTCTTATATTCAAAATGCGGCTCTGGCGATGTGTCAGCCCGCTGCATGAAACCCGCTATTGTCCACGGTCCGCAATTCATGGCTTCCAACCTGACTATGTTTTCTTCGTCTGATCTGCGCCGCCGCGATTGGCTTTTACGGGTGGGGGTATCGCTTGCGGTCACACCCGTTTGGGCACAATCGGCCCGTTCTGCGGCAACCTTGCCCGCCGCCCAATCGCTGCCCGACGAACTTGCCCGTGCCCTCAAAAACAAGCAGCCCCTGATCGTCATGGTCAGCCTGGACGGCTGCGTGTTCTGCCACCAAGCCCGGCAAAGCCACCTCTCGCCCATGCACCGCGCAGGCACCGCCATCGTGCAGGTGGACATGCGCAACAACCAACCCGTGCTCGATTTTTCGGGCAAGCTCACTACGCATGACGAGCTGACCCGGCGTTGGAAAGTCTCGATCACGCCCACGCTGCTGTTCTTTGGGCCCGGTGGCAAAGAAGCTGCCGAGCGCATGGAAGGGGCCTACCTGCCTGACTTTTATGGTCCCTACCTGGAAGAGCGCATGGCGCAAGGGCGCAAGGCTCTGTAAAGCCAAGGTGTCAGCTGGCGGCTCGGTGCGCATGCTAGATTTAAACCATGATCCCCATCAAGATTGACTCGGCTTGGAAAGGCACCTCGGACTGCCGCAACTGCGGCATCCGCGACATGGTGCTCTTTGCCGACCTGAACGAACAGGACTTTGGCGAAATCCACACCCCCATCGACGACATGGTGTTCGCGGCAGACGCGCCGCTGTACACCGAGGGCCAAACCGCATTGGGCGTGTTCACGCTGCGCAAAGGCATGGTCAAGCTGGTGCGGGCCACCGCCGACGGCCGCGAGCGCATCGTGCGCGTGCTGCGCCCCGGCGACGTGATTGGCCTCGAAGCCCTGGCCACCGCCCGCTACGACAGCGAAGCCATCGCCCTGGTCGAAGCCCACGTTTGCCGTATCCCCTTGTCGGTGCTGCACCATTTGTCGGGCAACTCACCACGCCTGCACAAACGCCTGATGCAAAAGTGGCAACAAGCCCTGAAAGACGCCGACGACTGGCTGGCCGACCTGAACTTCGGCTCGGCCCGCCAACGCGTGGCCGCCCTGGCCCTGAAGATGCGCGACCCCGACCAACCCGGCATCACCTCGTTTTTTGCACGCGATGACATGGGCGCCATGCTCGACATCCAACTCGAAACCGTCAGCCGCGAAATCAGCAGCCTGGTGCGCGACGGAGCCTTAAAACCCTGCGACAAACAGGGCCGGCGCTATGAAATCACGAACGAGGCGCTGTTGCAGCGCTGAGTCAGGGCAGCCTATGCGCCAGCCGACCGTCATGCAAGCACCGCGGCACTCAACAAAATACCCACGCCAATGGCTGTGGGCTTTTTTTTGTTGTGTCTAGAGGCTGCGCAAAGTGATCTCCGCGTAGCTGGAGTTGCATGGTGATTTGCGCAGTTCATTTCCTTTTTGGACAGTTGTTGTTTTTTTATCATTTGGTCGCACACGACATTGATGCATTGCCAAAAGCAGTACCATGACTTTCACGGTTTAACACCCAATCGTTTCTTGTCATCCCGCCAAGCCTATTAGGAAATCAACGATGTCCGTATCCATTCGATCCGTTCTTGCCGCTACTGCCATGTTGGTTGCCGCTTTGGGTGCCAATGCGCAGTCCGATTGGCCCAATCGACCGTTGAAGTGGGTGGTTCCTTTTGCCCCTGGCGGGCCAACCGATTCGATTTCGCGTGTGCTGTCTGCGCGTTTGGCTGAGTCACTGGGTCAAAGCGTGGTGGTTGAAAACCGTGCCGGGGCTTCGGGTGCCATTGGTTCGGAATTTGTCGCTCGCGCTGCGCCTGACGGTTACACGGTTGTTTTTGGTACCCAAAGTACACACGCATCGAACCTGATCTTTTTTCCCAACATGGCCTTCGATCCGATCCGTGACTTTCAGCCTTTGACGTTGGTTGGCACCGCCTGCCTGGCGCTGATCGTGCCGCCAAGCGTGCCGGCTACCACTGTGCGTGAGCTTGTCGATTGGTTAGCGCGGCAAGCCGGTGCGGCCAGCTACGGCACCGCCGCAGCGGGCAGCGCTCAGCACGTGGCGGCCGAGTTGCTGCTGCGAAACAGCAGTGTTAAAGCGACCCATGTGCCTTACAAAGGCAGCGGTGCTGCCATGCCGGATCTGCTCGCTGGGCGCATCAGTTTCATGTTTGACAACTTGCCCTCTTCTTTGCCTTTGGCCCGCTCAGGCCGGGTGCGGGCACTGGCTCAGACTTGCGCCAAACGCTCGCCTGCAGCCCCCGATTTGCCCACCATGGTGGAAGCTGGCTTTAAGGACTTTGTGATCGAGGGCTGGTATGGCGTGTTTGCCCCGGCCCGCACGCCACGCCCGATTGCTGAGCGGTTGTCGGCAGAAATCAACAAGGCTTTGCGTCATCCAGAATCCATGGAGCGTTGGAAGACGCTGGGCTTTGACCCTATCGGCAGCAGTCCCGATGCTCTGGCCGAGCGGCAGCGCGGCGATCTTGATTATTGGCGCCGCATGATTGAATTCACTGGCGTGAAGGTCGAGTAAAGCCATGTTTGATTTCGATCTGAAAATTTCGGGCGGGATGCTGATTGACGGCACTGGCAGTCCGCGACGCCAAGCCGATGTCGGCGTGAAGGACGGACGTGTCGTGGCGATCGGCGATGGGCTAGGAACAGCGCGGCAGACGCTGGATGCGCAGGGCTTGGTGGTTGCACCGGGCTTTGTGGACATCCACACCCATTACGACGCCCAGGTGTTGTGGGACTCCGAGCTGACGGTCTCGCCCTGGCACGGGGTGACCACTGCGGTGTTGGGCAACTGCGGGTTTGGCGTGGCGCCGACCCGACCTGAGCACCGTGATTTGATTTTGCGCACGCTGGAGCGTGTCGAGGGCATGAGCTTGTCGGCGCTGGAAGAGGGGCTGGGCAGTCCATGGCCTTTCCAGACCTTCACGCAATACATGGACCTGCTGGAGCGCACGCCTTTGGGTATCAACGTGGCCGTGATGGTTGGCCACACGCCGGTGCGCTTGTGGGTCATGGGCGATGAGGCCACGACGCGGGCGGCCACAGCAGCGGAGGTCGCCCAGATGCGGGCTCTGGTTCGCGAGGCCATGGAAGTAGGCGCCGTCGGCTTTGCCACATCGGTCTCCAAGGTCCATGTGGGCTATTCGGGCAGACCCGTGCCCAGTCGGCTGGCCGACTTCGAAGAAATGCTGGAGCTTGCGCGGGCAGTTGGCGAGTCCGGCCATGGCTTGATCCACTATAACGTTGGACGCGAGCCTCTGTGGCAAGCCTACGAACAACTGCATGCCGTCAGCGGCAGGCCTGTTGTATGGACGTCGCTTCTGGCAGGCTCGCTGGGGCCGGGATCGCACCGCGCCCAGCTTGAGCAGGCCGCTCAGCAACGCTTGCGGGGTTTGCCCATTCACGGTCAAGGTGCCTGCCGGCCCATACAGTTTGAGTTTGATTTCCGCTCCCCCGTCGTCTTTGACACTTGGGCCTCTTTCGAGTCGGTTCGTCTTGCTGACAATGAGGCGCAGCGCCGTGCCGTTTACAGCGATCCGGACTTTCGCGCTCGGCTCAAACGCCAGGTTGCCGGTCGTGGCCCGGACGACGCTTGGTTTGCCGGTAAAGAAGCGGAAGGTGACACGCGAAGGGCATCTTTCCGAGAGATGGTCGTTTCTGGGGCGGAGGATTCGAGTCTGCTCGAACGCAAGCTGGTCGATTTGGCGCAGGAGCGGCAGGTTGATCCGGTTGACCTGATGCTGGATCTGGCCCTGGCCAGCAATTTGCAAATGCGCTGGCGAATTGCGCTTCTCAATTTTGATGAAAGTGAAGTCAGCGAGATACTGGCTGACCCCCATGTGGTCTTGGGGCTTGGCGACGGTGGCGCGCACATGAGCCAGTTGTGCGATGCGTGTCATCCGACTTATCTTTTGGGCCATTGGGTTCGTGAACGCGGTGCTTTGAGTCTGGAAGAAGCGGTGCGGCGTCTGACCTCGCACCCGGCCGATGTATTTGGCTTGCATGACCGTGGACGGGTGGCTTTGGGCTTGCCCGCCGATCTGGTTGTTTTTGACCCTGACCGGGTCGATGCCGGTCCGCTGGAGCGGGTCTACGACCTGCCTGCGGGACAAGACCGCTTGATCAGTCGGGCCATTGGCATCGAAGCCGTTTTCGTGAATGGTCAGCGCTTGGGCTCGCAGCCTCAAGCAGCCGGCCGGCTGCTGCGTCAGCGTTCCAATGCATCAGACTGAGTTGGTTTGATCCCCAATCCGGCCAACAATGACACAGTCGGGCGTTGCTTGAAAGTCTGAAAGTCAAAAGATTGGATGACCCAGTCAGTTCACTTCCACCATATTTACCCCACAGTTTTGCATCAAGCTGTGGGGTTTTCTTTGGATCTGGCCTGGCGTTCAACGATGACCACGATGGGGCAGTTTGCCGCCACGCTGTAAATTTTTTTCCGATCGGCCTTGAAGCTGCGTCATTGATGTGTTGCGCAGCCAGTCTGCGCACCCTTTGTGGCCGAGCACCGTGCGTTATTCGCACAATGGGTGAGATTTTTTTCCGCTTGAACTCAAGGTGCCTAACGCCGAGACCTTTGCAGCGATGCAAGAGTCGCGCGCCATGGTGTCAGCACGTCGCGATCATGATTGATCTGTCTCAAGCCGTTTGAGTTTCAAGCTGCCAAGATGCCACCTCTGAAAGAGGAGACAACATGGCAACGAATCCCACCCCC
>NZ_JAFEIF010000027.1 GCF_017848645.1 Limnohabitans sp.
GGTCGATTTGCCGCAGCCGGAGGGCCCGACAAAAACCACGAACTCGCCGTGCTGAATCTCGAGATCGATGCCGTGGATGACCTGGTTTTTGCCGTCGTAGGATTTTTGAACGTTGTGAAGTTGAACAGAGGCCATGGTCGATTCGCAGTCCCTTGATGTCAATCAAAGGAGAAAAAGCAATAAAAATGTATATGAATAATAAATGAATCGGACCTAAATGCCTCTTGGGGTTAATCCTGATGCAGCAGGCCTTTCAGAGAAAAATCCCCCTCTCGCAAGGAAATGGCCTGACCGGTGCGCGCGGACTCCTGAGCCGCCAGACCCATCAACACGGCCGCCAGACCATCGCCCAAGCCCACTTCCACCTGGCCTTGCCCGCGCACCACCGCGTTGAAACGCTGGTGTTGGTAAAAGGTGGAGCCGTTGTGGTCGCCTGCGGCCAAGGCCGTGGGGTCAACCGGCACATCCAACTCGCGAGGGCCTTTGGGATGGCGCGGGCTGATCACGACCTTGGGCACTGGTGGCTCGCCCAGATGCTCGGGCCAAAAACGGCCCGGACCCGGCACAAAACACTCGACCTTGCCGAGCGGGCCGACCACCGAGATTTCTTCTTGGTAGCGGGCACCTTCGGCAAACATGCACAACTCGAGCAAGGCGCGCTGTCCGCTGGCGAAGTCGACCACCACATAGGCGTTGTCCAGGATGTCGGGCGTGCCGTCGGCATAGCGCTCGTCCAGGTGGTTGTGGGCCACCGAGGCCGAGGCGTAAATGCGCACGGGTTCACTGCGCGTCATGTGGCGCATCAGGTCAAAAAAGTGGCAGCACTTTTCCACCAAGGTACCGCCGGTGTACCGGTTGAAACGGTTCCAGTCCCCCACCTTGACCAGAAAAGGAAATCGGTGCTCACGGATGCTGAGCAGGGTGACAGGACCGGTGTTTTGCGCGCTGTGAACCTCTTCGGTCAAGCGTGCCACGGGCGGCATGTAGCGGTATTCCATGGCCACCCAGATCGGCGCCGGGTAATGGCGGCCGAGTTCGGCCAGCGCTCGGGCATCGGCCAGGCTGGTACAGGCCGGTTTTTCCAGCAGCACAGGCAAAGGCCGCAGCGCAGCGATTTCGCGCAGCTGTTCGGCGTGGCAGAAGTTGGGGCTGGCGATCAGCAGGCAGTCCACATCGGCGGCGCTGACCACCTCGGCCAGGCTGCCTGCGCGGCGGGCACCTGGCGCCAGGCCCAAGCTGCTGGTGGCCATGTCGTCATCGGGTTCAAAAATGCAGCTCACGCTGGCACCGGGCAGCAGCGCAATGTTGCGCAAATGCTCCTGACCCATCATGCCGCAGCCAATGATGCCGTATCGCACGCTCTGGTTCGTGGGGTGATTCAAGGGGAGTTCTCCGAGGTGTGGGGTTAAAAATGCCAAGCGTTCAGGTCGGGTTGACTGACGGCCAGGACAGCTGGCCAAGGGCGAGAAAACCGTTCAGATCGGCTTTGAGGAGGGCTGCGCAGTCGGCTGCACCCCATGACGCCGATTCAAAAAGATCAGATTGAATCATAAAAGGTCAATTATTATTCATTTACTTTGTTTTATATTTATCTTTTGAGCGTTTTTGAACTGCCATTTTTCGCCGTTTTCCACATCCACCTTGCATCAACAGCATTGCCCCATCGCTGCTGGTGGGCCCTGTCCAAGCATCACCAACCCATCGCCGTGCTGCAGGTGACCTGCGTGCCCTGCGCGTTCAAGGCGCAAGGTGGCAAGGCGCGGCAAACCCTGCCTGGGCCAAGGCGGGACCTGGGCGCGGTGCCAGGAGGGTGTGGGGGCATTGGCCGGCAGCGCAGCTGGGTTCGGTGCGCCACGTGAACCCAGGCGTGCTGGGCGAATCGGCGCTTTTTTTCGGTCAGCCGTTCAAGGTCGCCATCGGGCAGACGCGCCCGCAACGCGGGGCGGGGCCAGAGCGCATCACTGGCTCAGGCGCGAGGAATACCGGCAAACAGCCGGATCGAACCAGGTCCGTGAATACTCGGCCAGGACATTGGCGGCGGTCCAAGACAGGCGCTCGACGAACCCGGCGATGTCGCCTGGGGCCAACCCACAGGGCGGGCAAGCCCAATCCGGGGCGGGCGCGGCCGAGAGGCGGTCCTCCACCCGCGCCATCCAGACCCCAAAGCGCTGCTGGTAAAACAAATACATCGAGTCGCCCAGGTCATGGGCAGACAAGGTCTGCAAAGAAGGGGCCTGGAACCAGATTTCTTCAAGCGCGACCGGCACTTGGCTGAGGTGGCGCAGCCGACGCACGCGCCAGGCCGGGGCCTTCGGGTCTTCGCCCAACGCGGGCACGTAGGCAGGCCTGGGCAGTTGCTGCACGTCGAGGATGTGCGCCGTGGGCAGGCCGGGACCGGTGCTCAGCTCCAACCGAAAGAGTTCATAGATTTGCTGGGTACCCGCCACTTTTTTGACGTAAGTGCCCGAGCCTTGAATGCGTTCGAGCACGCCCTGCTGCTCCAGCAAAGCCAGCGATTTGCGCAAGGTGCCCACCGCCACGTTCAGCTTCTGGGCCAATTCGGCCTCGGTGGGCAATCGCTCGCCTTGGTGCCAATAGCCCGCCTTGATTTGACGGGCCAGCAATTCGGCAATCTGAAGGTAGACCGGCAGGGGTTTGGCGGGAGTGGATTGCTGCATGTTCAAAGTATGTCAAAAACCATGAGGCTTGGTGAAAACCCGGAGGTTGTCGGGCGCCCATTCATCAGCCCATCATTGGCTTCTGGAAAAGAGGTGCATGGACGCGCATTGTCCCCGTGAATGGCGCAGACGGGATCGTCGCACCAACCGATGACAGCGCATGGGCCAGGTGCGCAAACGGCCCTTTTGCGGTTAACCTCAAAAGTGTTCAACCGATTTTGAAAGCACCTCGCCCATGCCTTCCATTGCCCGCCTTTGGCCCCTTATGGCCTTGGTGCTGCTGCAAGCCTGCACCAGCCTGCCGCCCGAAACCTATGCACCCAAGCTGGGCCAAATGGGCAAGGACGTGATGTGGCTGCCCACCCGCGATGAGCTGGTGACCCAGCTTTTGACGGCGGCGCGGGTTGGCCCCGAGGACGAGGTGGTGGACCTGGGCGCGGGGGACGGCAAGATCCCGATCGCGGCGGCGCGGCAGTTCGGGGCGCGGGCCTGGGGCATTGAGTACAACAAGGACCTGGCCGCACTGGCCCAGCGCAACGCGCAGCGGGCGGGGGTGGCCGACCGTGTGCGCATCGTGCATGGCGACATCTTCAAGGAGGACTTTTCCAAAGCCACGGTGGTCACCCTGTACCTGCTGGAAGAGCTGAACGCGCAGCTGCGCCCCACGATTTTGGCCATGCGCCCGGGCACGCGGGTGGTGTCCAACACCTTCTCGATGGGTGACTGGGAGCCGGACCAGGTGATCCGTGTGGGCACGAACACCGGTTATTTCTGGACGGTGCCCGCTGTGGTGGCGGGCCAGTGGACGCTGCAAGGCCTGGACCGCCGTGGCCCGGCACGGCTTCAGCTGACGCAGCGCCACCAGCGCTTGGGCGGCACGCTGGCCTGGGGCGCGCAGGTGCAGCCTGTGCTGGGCGCGCGCATCGACGGCGCCGATTTGCACTTCAGTTTTGTCAATGCCGAGGGGCAGTTGCAGGCTGCCAAACTGCAGGTGCAAGGGCAGACGCTGGCGGGTGCGCTGATCGGCCCTTACGGCATGGTCGAGGTGCAGCCCGAGATGGTGAAGGTCTTGGGGCAGCGGATCGACAATTAAAAAGGCTTTGAGCATGCGCTTGTTTTCGTACCGCGACCGCCCCGTGCACTTGGGGCCCTACCCGCTGGAACGCCTGCGCCGCACGACCCACACGCCCGACGACAGTACCCTGCCGCCCATGCAGGCGCTGCGTTTTGAGCACGATGACCCCGAATCGATGGCCCACGCCATGGCGCGTTACATGGCCATGTTCGACCTGGTGCGCGACGGGGCCGTGAACCCGCAAGTGGGCGAGATCCCAGCTGAGCCCGACGAGCGTGGACGCCACCTGAAGGCCGCCGGTTATTACTTTGACGCATCGATGATGGGCATTTGCGCCCTGCCCGCCAGCGCTTGGCTGGCCGAGCCGATCCGCAACCCCGCTGTGCCCGCCCTGGGCGAAGAGTTGGCGCAGAGCCAACCGGCCAGTTTTGCGGCAGGCATGGACATGATCCTGGCCGATGTGCTGGAGTCGGCCCGCACGGTGCACGGGCCGATTGCGCACCACAGCCACGCCATCGTGATCCTGGTGGAGTTTGCGCGGGACCCCAAACCGGGTGAGCCCGGCTGCGACTGGCTGGCCAGCACACAAGCGCCCCGCGCCGCCGTGCTGGCGGCGCAAACAGCCGTGCTGCTGTCGAGTTATTTGCGCATGCTGGGCCACGAGGCCCGCGCCCACAGCGCCAGCTGCAGCGACTTGGATTTGGCCCGCCTGGCCCTGGCCGCAGGCCTGACGCTGCCCGATGGCGGCAACCCCTATGTTGGCCAGCGCTACGCCCTGGCCGCCGTCAGCACCACTTTGGCGTTGGCCCCGGATCAGGCGCTGGACCCGCAGCAAAACCGCTGGCAAAGCCACGGCCCGGCCTGGTGGCTGGGGCTGGGCACGTTCAAAAGCGCGTTTCACCAAGACGCATTTGCGCAGCGCGAGTTTCGCCAAGGCGCGCACCCGTTTGAAACGCTCAAACGCCAGGACACGCCCACCACCTTCATCGACCACGACCGGGTGCCTCGATTCCCGAAGCGGGCCGACTTTTTTGCGCGGGCTTTGTTTGGCGACTTGGGCAAGACGGTGCAGGACAGCGCCAAGAACGCGCACTACGTGATGAAAAGCCCCATCGGGGCCTGTGCGCGTCGGGCGCTGGGCGCTTTGCTGCTCTTGCAGTTTGGCCCGGCGCGTGGCCCGGTGGCCGCCAGCACGCTCGACCCCCAACGCAACGCCGACAAGCTCAAAGCCGCTTCTTACTATTTGGGGGTGGACGCGGTGGGCCTGTGCGCCGTGCCCGAGTGGGCCTATTACTCGCACGACGCGGGCGGCAACCCCATGCCGGCTTACCACGCCAACGCCGTGAACCTGCTGATCGACCAGGGCCACGAAACCATGGAAGGCGCCAGCGGCGACGACTGGATTTCGGTGGCGCAAAGCATGCGGGCTTATTTGCGGTTTTCGCTGATGGGCGGCATCTTGGCCGAACAAATCCGGCGGCTCGGTTATTCGGCTCGGGTGCATTCGGTGCTCGACGGCGATGTGCTGCAACCGCCTTTGTTGCTGCTGTCGGGCCTGGGCGAAGTCAGCCGCATTGGCGAGGTGATCCTCAACCCGTTTTTGGGCCCGCGCCTGAAAAGCGGCAGCGTGACCACCGACATGCCCATGACGCCCGACCGGCCCATCGACTTTGGCCTGCAAAGCTTTTGCGAAAGCTGCAACAAGTGCGCCCGCGAATGCCCGTCCGGGGCCATCACCGCGGGGCCCAAGCTGATGTACAACGGCTACGAAATCTGGAAGAGCGACGCCGAAAAATGCGCCCGCTACCGCATCACCAACGCGGCAGGCGGCATGTGCGGGCGCTGCATGAAGACCTGCCCCTGGAACCTCGAAGGCCTGCTGGCCGACAGCCTGTGGCGGCAAGTGGCCATGAAGCTGCCCGCCGCTGCACCCGCGCTGGCACGGCTCGATGACTTGCTCGATCGCGGCAGCATCAACCCGGTCAAGAAGTGGTGGTGGGACATCGAGCTGGACAAGCGCACGGGGCGCTATGTGCAAGCGGCGCAAACCCACCAGCGCACCCTGCAAAAAGACCTGGACCTGCGCTATGAAGACCAAACCCTGGCCGTGTACCCGGCCGACAAAATGCCGCAGCCCTACCCGGTCAATTACCCGGTCAACCGCGAAGAGGGCATTGCCCGTTACCAGGCCTTGCTCACGCCCGCGCAATACCAAGCCCGCTTGGCAGCAGGCCAGACCGAGGGCCTGGCCCCGGGGCCGCAGCCCTTGCCGGCCGAACCGCCCGTGTTTCCGGTGGTGTTGCACAAACGCGAAGAGATGGCCGAGGGCCTGGCGCGTTACGTGTTCAAAGCGCCCGATGGCCGCGAGTTGCCGCCCTTCACGGCAGGCGGGCACATTGACGTGGTGATCGCGCCCGAATACCAGCGCCCCTACAGCCTGGCGGGCGACCCGGCCGACCGCAGCCGCTATGTGCTGGGCGTGTTGCGCGAGCCGCCCGAATCAGGGGGGCGCGGCGGCTCGGCGCTGATGCACCGGGCCTTTCGCGAAGGGCGCCGGGTGTTTGTGTCGCGCCCGGTCAACCACTTTGCGCTGCACGAAGACGCCACGCACAGCTGGCTGTTTGCAGGCGGCATTGGTGTCACGCCCATGATCGCCATGGCGCACCGCCTGCACGCTTTGGGCAAGCCTTTTGACTTTCACTACAGCGCGGCCAGCCGAACAACAGCAGGCTTTTTGAAAGACCTGGCCCAGGCCCCTTGGGCCCAGCGAGTTCAGTACCACTTCAAAGACGAAGGCCAGCGGGCTGAGCTGATGCAGCTCTTGCCCGACTACGCGCCGGGCCAGCATGTCTACACCTGTGGTGCACCACGGTTCATGGACGGCGTGTTCGAAGCGGCTGCTGCGCACAGCTGGCCACAAGACGCCATGCACCGCGAATACTTCAGCGTGCCCGAGGCCGACGCTTGGGTGAACCAAGCCTTTGAATTGGTGCTGCAAAAGTCGGGCCGCCGCTTGAGCGTGTCCGCCGAGCGCAGCGCGACTGAGGTGCTGGCGGAGGCAGGGCTGGGCATCAGTGTGAAATGCAGCGACGGTCTGTGCGGCGTGTGCGCCCTGCCCTACGATGCACAGGCCTCTGACCCGGTGGAGCACCGCGACTTTGTGCTCAGCCAAAAAGAGCGGCAGCACAAAATCATCTTGTGCTGCTCACGCACCCAGCAGGCCGGGGGTGTGATCCGCCTGGACTTTTAACAACAGCAAGGGAGAGGTTTCATGGACACAGTCAAAAAAGTTTTCATCACCGGTGGCACCAGCGGCATTGGCGCGGCCATCGCCCGTGCCTTTGCCGCAGCGGGTTGCAGCGTGACCGCCACCGGGGCCACACCTGCCGAAGTCGAAACGGCACAAGCCCTCGGCGCCAACCGCCTGATCGCCTTCCATGTGCTGGATGTGCGGCAAAACGAGCATGTGCAAAACGTGCTGGCGGAGTTTGGTGAATGCGATGTGCTGGTCAATTGCGCGGGCATCATCCAGCGCCATGTCGAGCACGACCCGGAAGTGTTCGCGCAGACCGTGGACATCAACCTCAACGGCACCATGCGGGTGTGCGCTGCGGCGCGTGCGGGCCTCAAGGCGCGCCAAGGCTGCATCGTCAACACCGCCTCGATGCTGAGCTTTTTTGGGGGCGGCCTCACGCCCGGCTACAGCGCCAGCAAGGGCGGCGTGGCGCAACTGACCAAGTCGCTGGCCATTGCCTATGCGGCCGACGGCATCCGGGTGAATGCGGTGGCCCCGGGCTGGATCGCCACGCCCTTGACGCAGACCCTGCAGGACGACCCCACACGCAGCGCCCAGATCGTGGGCCGCACACCCATGGGCCGCTGGGGCCAGCCCGAAGACGTGGCGGGTCCGGTGCTGTTTCTGGCCAGCCCGGCGGCGCGCTTTGTCACGGGCGTGGTCTTGCCGGTGGATGGCGGTTACCTGATCCAATAAGCCCAGCCAAGGCTCAGGGCTGAGGCCCCCATGGCGCAGACATCATGAGCTTGTTTTGCTGTTCGGCAATCAGCGGCCGAATTTTGGCGGCAAAGGCCATGAAGTCCGGATCGCCGTAGACGCCAGCCCAAAAGGCACGGCGGTCGGCATCGTCGTCAAACTTCCAGATGTGGATCAGCTGGTTCAAGGCCCCCACATCGCCCGTGAAGTAACCCACCAATTTGGATGGGTGCTTGGACAGCGCAGGCCAGCCCTCGCTTTTGTAAAGCGAGGTAAGTTCCGACATTTTCCCGACGATGGCGTTGTAGGTGCGCAGCTCATAAATGGCCATGAAAAACTCCTGTTAAATGGACATCCCACTGTAGGCGGGCCGAAGCGGCTGCGCTGTCGGCAAGGTGACGCTGCAGGTTCTGGCGCCCTGTAAGATCATTCACACCCTGATTCTTATTGGACGCAAACCCATGAACGCCCCCCTCTCCCGCGCAGCCTTGGCGAATGTGCAAGCCGCCGACCTGGCCGCCTTGCCCCTGATCGAAAAATGGATCGCCTTTGCCACCGTCTCGCGGGACAGCAACCTGGCCTTGTTGGACTGGACCGAGGCTTACCTGAACGATTTAGGCATCCACTGCAGCCGCACCTACGACGACAGCGGCCAAAAAGCCAACCTCTGGGCCACGCTGCCCGCGCACGACGGTGAAACCCAAATCGGCGGCCTGGTGCTGTCGGGCCACACCGACGTGGTGCCGGTGGACGGCCAGCCCTGGGAGACCGACCCGTTCAAGGTGGTGATCCAAGGCGACAAGATGTACGGCCGTGGCGTGACCGACATGAAGAGTTTTGGGGCCATCTGTTTGATGATGGTGCCCGAGTTGCTCAAGCGCAAACTCAAGCGCCCGATTCACCTGGCCTTCAGTTACGACGAAGAAGTGGGCTGCATCGGCGTGCGCCGCATGATTGCCGACATGGTGGCGCAGGGCTTCAAGCCTGCAGGCTGCATCGTGGGCGAGCCCACCGGCATGCAGGTGGTGATTGCGCACAAGGGCAAGCATTCGTACAAAACCACGGTGCACGGTTTTGAGGCGCACTCCTCGCTCACGCCGCTGGGTGTGAACGCGGTCGAGATCGCTTGCGAGTTTGTCGCCAACCTGAAAAGCATGCACCGCGAGTTGGTGCAAAACGGCCCGTTTGACCCGATTTACGACGTGCCGCACACCACCATCCACACGGGCGTCATCGCAGGCGGCACCGCGCTCAACATCATCCCGCGCCAGTGCGAGGTGACTTGGGAAATCCGCCACCACCACATGAACACGCCGGAAGACCTGTTTGCCCGCGCCAAAGCCTTTGGCGAGAGCTTGGTGCCCGCCATGCAAGCGGTCGCGCCGGACACGGGCATCACCCACGAGCTCAAATCGGTGCTGCCCGGTTTTGCCACGGCGGCCGACAGCGAGATCGCGCAGCTGTGTTTTGACTGCGCCGAGGTCGACCCGGCCAGTGGCGCAGGCAAGGTGTCGTTTGGCACGGAAGCTGCTCTGTTCCACCAGGCGGGTGTGCCCACCATCGTGTGTGGCCCCGGCCACATCGCGCAGGCGCACCAGCCCAACGAGTGGGTCACGCTGGAGCAGCTGGCCTGGTGCGAGCGCTTCATGCGCCGCCTGGCCGACCGGGTGTGCGTGGGCTGATGGGTCTAACGGTTTGATCGAACTTCAAGGAATCTCAAATGATGCAACGACGTGAAATTTTGGCTTCCAGTCTGGGCATGGCCATGCTGTCGGCGGTGGGCTTGGCCCAGGCCCAATCCACCAAAACGGTGCGCATCGTGGTGCCCTTTGCTTCCAGTGGCGTGCAGGACACCTTGGCCCGTGCGCTGTCACAGGAAATGGGCGCGGCCTTGGGCCAAACGGTGATTGTGGAAAACCGTGCAGGTGCGGGCGGCACCATAGGCACCGGCTATGTGGCGCGTGCAGAGGCCGACGGCACCGTGATGGTGGCTGCAGCGGCCAGCCACAACATTGCAGGCTCGCTCTACACCAAGCTGCCTTACGACCCGCAAAAAGACTTCACGCCACTGGCCCACATTGGCAGCGCCAGTTATGTGCTGATGGTGCACCCCGATGTGCCCGCCAAGACCGCTGCCGAATTCATCCGCTACGCCAAGGCCAACCCCGGCAAGATGAACTACGCCAGCGCCGGCGTGGGCAGCGCCACGCACTTGGCCATGGCCTATTTCACGGGTTTGGCCGGCATCGATGTGGTGCACATCCCGCTCAAAGCCACAGGCGAAGCCATCAACGAAGTGCTGTCGGGACGGGCGCAGGCCGTGATTGCTGCCAGCATTGGCGCGCTGGCCTTTGCCAAGGACAGCCGCGTGCGCTTGCTGGGCGTGACCTCGCCCCAGCGCAGCAAATACCTGCCCGATTTGCCCACCATCGCCGAGAGCGGCCTGCCGGGTTACCAGTTTGATTCCTGGTTTGGCTTCCTTGGCCCGGCAGGCGTTCCCCCCGAGCAGGCCAACCGCATCAACGCTGCCGTGAGCAAGCTGCTCAAGGACCCGGTGATCTTGGGACGTCTGGACAAGCAAGGCATCGAGCCGCGCGACATGAGCAACGCCGACTTCGGCAAGTTGCTGGCCGCCGACTATGTGCGCATGGCGCAGGTGGTCAAGGCCTCGGGCGCGAAGATCGACTGACCGGTTCAGGACGCGCCAGGCGGGACGGGCTGGAAACGGTCCGTTCAGTCAAAGCCCCTGACCAACAGCACGGGCACAGGACTGTCGCGCAAAATCTGTTCTGAACCACTGCCCAGCAGCAAGCGGCCAATGCCCCGTCGGCCATGGCTGCCCACGACCACCAAATCAGCACCCCAGTCACCCACAGCGTCGGCCACTGAGTGCCCCAAACGCTGACCTGCGCGTTCCAGCAGCAAGGTGTCGGCATTCACCCCCAGCTTTTGCGCGGCCGCCAAAGCGTCTTGCAAGATCTTCTGGCCCGCCTGCCGCGCTTGCTTGATCAATTCACTGGAATACTCATAGGCGTCAAGGAAGGACGTCTCGTCAATGCAGTGGAGCAACCGAACACTGGCCAGATCGTCTTTTGCCATTCGCAAGGCAAAGTCCACCGCTTTGTTGGAAGTGGCGCTGCCGTCCACGGGAACGAGGATTTTTTTGAATACGGGCATGAAGTTCTCCGAAGTGAGGTGATGACGTGGGGAGCCACGCTGGACACTGAACCCCGACTGGCAACGGGGCGCAATGTGGCTTCATGCTAAAAAAATGCGCCAGATAAAACCATTGACCTTTGGATAGAGATCTGTATACCGGGCTCTACCTGCTCGTCACAGTGCAGCGCTGAAAATCTCCCACGCGATGTAGGCCAACACACACAACAGCAACAAGACCGCCAGCCACACGCGGTTGTGTGCGATCAGATCGGGGCCACGGCCTTCGAGGCGACCCGTGAGCATGGGCAACGCCAGGTTTTTTTGACGCCAATAGCTTTGACCTGCCAGCAGGGCCAGATGCAAGAGCACCAGGCTCAAAGCCGTGTTGCCAAAAAACTCGTGCAAAGACCCGAACACCTCGCCGCCCAGATCGCCCCCCCACTCGTGGAAGGTGCCATAGCCGGTCAGGGTCAGCGGCAACACCACGGCCAGCAAGGCCAGCAAGGACATGGCCATCCCCAAAATAGGTGCCTGTCGCCACACCACCGCTTGCCAGCTGCCACCTGGCCCCCAAGCGGCTTGAATGGTTTTCAGCCAGGCCTTGGTCCCACTCACCTTGCGCCACATCGTGCTGAACCTGGCCGGTCTGGGCCCCACCAGGCCATAAACGATCCGAAAAGCCAGCAAGCCCGCCAGGGTGTAGCCCAGCACCACATGCACCAGCCGCCAGTGCTCGCTGTCGGCGCTGATGTAGGCCCCGACAAAGCTCAGGGCAAACAGCCAGTGGAACATGCGCATGGGCGCATCGGTCACGAGGCGGCCGGGGCCCTCGGGTGCCACCGGCTTGGCGGGTGGGGCGGGCGTGACGGCTGGGCCGCTGGCCGCATTCGGCTCAGGATAGGAGGATGTCAAGGTGGTCATGGTGTGCTTTCTGGGTGCCGAGGTGTTTCAGTCGTTCCAGGCGCGGCTTTGGCGGGCGCTCAGGCCTGCGGGGCGTTGCAGGTGGTCGTCGTCAAACCGGCCTTGCTCGGTGCCGGTGTGGCAAGCGGCGCAGTTGGCAGCCGACTTGACGCTGGGCAGTTGCCAGACAGCGGGCTCGATCTTGCGGTGCTTGCGCTCGAACCAGACCGACTTCGTCAGGCGGTCTTGTGGCGGCTCTTCAGCCACGCGTTTGTAGGTGCCCGCATGGGTTTGCAGCCACTGGCCGATCTCGGCCACGGTTTTTGCATCGAGCGAGGCATCGCTGCCGTAAT
Source organism: Limnohabitans sp. (assembly GCF_017848645.1). GTDB lineage: Bacteria > Pseudomonadota > Gammaproteobacteria > Burkholderiales > Burkholderiaceae_C > Limnohabitans_A. The sequence continues at coordinate 12,157 of NZ_JAFEIF010000027.1, forward strand.
GCTGGTCCAGCCCTTTCATGATGCGTTGCCAGGACTTGGCCGGCAGCATGCCGGGCGGGTAAGCCGTGTGGCAAGCCGCGCATTCGGCCGTGTAAGACGGCAGAACTTTCGCAGGCATGCGGGTGCCGTCGGCGTGGGCACCGGACAGGCCCAGGCCAAGACCGAGGTGCAGGCCGTGACCTGCCAGATCGGGCGGCGCATGGCCCGCTGAGTCGTTTGAAAAATGGGGTTCATGGGTGATGCTTTCATCATGGGTGCTTCGGGTGCTTCAGGGCTTGAGCTGGATCAGGTAAGCCAGCACATCGGCCTTTTCCTGTGCGCTGCATTCGCGGCTGAACACGTCTTTGCAGTTGCGTTTGAACCATTTGTCGACCTTGGCGGTGTCGGTGAAGGCTTTGGCATTGAAGGCCGGTGCCAAAGGCGCGATGGCTTTGCCCGTGCTCGCGTGTTTGCCTTGGGCTGTGGGTGGCGTGCCGTGGCACGAGGCGCACGACCATTCGCCGCCTTGGCGTTGGTTGAACAGGGCCTGGCCCCGATCGGCCTTGGCCGGGGCACCGGCCTGGGCTATCCAGTGGTTCAGCTGCTGCGCCGGGCTGGTGTCTGCGGCGTGGGCGGATGGGGTGGCCATGGCTTGCAGGGCGCACAGGCCTGCCAGCGCCCAAAAGCGGCGGGTGGCGAAAGTGCCGAAAGTGTTGGGGATGAGCCGCGTCATGATGTTCTCCGTTCAAGGCTTCAAGGGGTGTATGTGAAGGCGTGTGTGGGTCGATTGTGTGAGGCCCTGCTTGAACCTTGGCTGAAGCGTTTGTTCATCGGCCGTTCAGCTTTGGTGCGGGACAATCCAGGGGTGAAAAACACCTGCACCTCCCCCATGACCCTGCTGCCGAATTGGCGCTGGGCCGCCTGTGTCATGCTGGCCACGCTGACCGTCTGCGCTGCGGTTTGGCACGGCAACGCGCTGGCCAGTGACAAGGGCGACCATGAACGCGCCTTGCAGGCGGTGCAGTCAGGCCAGGTCTTGCCGCTGGCCAAGGTGCTGGCGCTGATCGAGAAGGCCCACCCCGGCCAGGTGCTGGAGGTGGAACTGGAGCACGAGAAGCAACAATGGCAATACGAGATCAAACTCTTGCAGCCTGATGGCCGCTTGATGAAGCTCCAGGTCGATGCCCGCACGGGCGAGGTCCTGAAGCGCCAAACCCGTCGTGAACGCCGTTGAGAACCCCCTTGAGAAAGTCCCATGCGCATCTTGCTGGTTGAAGACGAACCCACTTTGCGTGCGCAATTGCACGCAGGCCTGGCCGAGGCCGGGCATGTGGTGGAACAGGCCGACAACGGGCGCGATGCCCACTTCATGGGCGAGAGTGAAGACTTTGATGCCGTGGTGCTGGACCTGGGCCTGCCCCTGATGGATGGCCTGACGGTGCTTCAGCGCTGGCGCGAGCAGGGCCGCCGCATGCCGGTGCTGATCCTGACGGCACGCGACAACTGGCACGACAAAGTGGCGGGCATCGACGCCGGGGCGGACGATTATTTGACCAAGCCTTTTCACATGGAAGAGTTGCTGGCCCGCTTGCGTGCCTTGAACCGACGTGCCAACGGGGTGGCCTCTGCGGTGCTGCGGCTGGGCGATGTGGCGCTGGACACGCGCAGCGGGCGCGTGACGGTGCAGGGCCAAACCGTGCCCCTGACCAGCCACGAATACAAAGTGCTGGACTACCTGATGCACCGCCCGGATGCCGTGGTTTCGCGCAGCGATTTGATTGCGCACATTTATGCCCAAGACTTTGAGCGCGACTCCAACACCATAGAGGTGTTCGTGGGCCGCCTGCGCAAGAAACTGCCCACTCTGACGATCGAGGCCGTGCGCGGTTTGGGTTATCGGCTGCTGCACGCCAAGGATGAGGCTGCGTGAAGCCCGGCGTCAAAGGCCTGATGGGCTCGCTGCGCTTTCGGCTGCTGGCCGCGACCGTGCTGGGGGTGTCGCTGGCCATGGTCTTGGCGGGCGTGGTGCTCAATGGCTTGTTCCAAGAGCATGTGATGCGCCAGTTTGAAAAAGGTCTGGCCCAGCAGCTCGACCAGGTCACCGCCCGTTTGTCGGCCGATGCGCAAGGCCAGCCCCTGATCGATGCACAGTCCTTGTCCGACCCGCGCTGGCAGCGGCCTTATTCGGGTTTGTATTGGCAACTCGACGATGTGACGCCCACCGCTGGTCGGGCGGGCGTATTGCGCTCACGCTCTTTGTGGGACACGCAGCTGGCCTTGCCCGCCGATGTGCTGCGCGATGGCGAAATCCACGCGCACGAGTTGCCCGGCCCCGGCGACACCCGCTTGCGCGTGCTGGAGCGCACGGTGCGGCCGGACGAGCGTGTGCGCTGGCGCTTGAGTGTGGCAGCCGACCTGAACGACACGCACGAGGCGGTGGCGGGGTTTCAGCGCGTGCTGGTCGCCTCGCTGGCGGCGCTGTTCTTGCTCTTGCTGGCGGCAGCTTGGGCGCAAGTGGCTGTGGGCTTGCGGCCTTTGATGGCTTTGCAGCAGGGTTTGAACACGCTGCGCGAAGGACGCTCGCCCCGTTTGACGGGCGACTTCCCAAGCGAGGTGCAAGCCTTGGTGGACAACTTCAACGGCGTGCTGGACCGCAACGACGAGGTGGTGGGCCGTGCACGCACACAGGCGGGCAACCTGGCCCATGCCTTGAAAACCCCGCTCACCGTGCTGGACCAGGCTTCGCGCCAAACCGACACGACAGGCCTGGCACCGCTGGTGCGCGAACAGGTGCAACTGGCCCGGCGGCACATCGACTGGCACCTGGCACGCGCACGCATGGCCGCGTCCACCGGCGTGCCCGGTCAGCGAGTGCCTGTGGTCCACACGCTGCAAGGCCTGGTGCGCGTGATGCAGCGCGTGCACGCCGAGCGCCAGCTGGCCATCACGCTGGAGGGGGCAGATGAACGCGTGCAGTTTGCTGGTGAATCGCAAGACCTGCAGGAGATGCTGGGCAACGTGCTGGACAACGCTTGCCAATGGGCGCACAGCGCAGTGCGCATCCGGGTGCAGCCCGTGCCGGGTGTGCCTTCAAGTGCATCGCTGGGCATGTGCCGCGTCGAAATCGAAGACGACGGCCCGGGCATGCCAGCCGAGCAGATGCCCCGCGTCCTGCAGCGCGGCGTGCGCCTGGACGAGTCCGTGCCCGGAAGCGGCCTGGGCTTGGCGATCGTGCAGGATCTGGTGGCGGTGTACGGGGGCGATCTGCAATTGCAAACCCCGGCGCAGGGCCGGGGTTTGCAGGTGACGCTGACCTTGCCTGCCGCAGCCGCGTGACAGCTTGCACAGGATGCGCGAGGGTCTTGGCGCTTTGTGCAGCCAGGCGCGGGGCCTGCCCTCAGACAGATCGCGGCCAGAGACCGCTCCTACAGACAGCAGTTTGAGTGCCCGACCTCAACGCCTAAAGCGCAACGCCCAATACCCGACGCCAATCAGGGCGCCACGGCTTCGATGGCGATGTCGATGCGCACCTCGTCACCCACATAGGGTGCAAATTTACCGGCATTGAATTCGGTGCGTTTGATGGTGGTGAAAGCGTTCGCGCCCAAAGCCGGTTTTTTCATCATCGGGTGGGGCATGGCCAGGAAGTTGGTGACCTGCAGGGTCACGGGCTTGGTCACGCCCTTGATGGTCAGGTTGCCTTCGATGGTCTTGGGCTTGTCGCCTTCAAACACCACCTTGGTCGACTTGAAGGTCGCGGTGGGAAACTTGGCCGTATCGAGAAAGTCTTCGCCCTGGATGTGGCTGTTGAAGTCGGCAAAGCCGGTGTTGACCGATTTCATGTCGATGGTGATGTCCACCGAACCCGTCTTGGCTGCGGCGTCAAACACCACTTTGCCGCTGGTGTTGCTGAAGCTGCTCAGCTGTGTGGACAGACCGAAGTGCGAATACGAAAAACGTGGGAAGGTGTGCGAGCCGTCCACGTTGTAGGTCACGGGTGCGGCCAGGGCCGCGCCTGCGGTCACTGATGCGAAGGCCAAAGCTGCGGCGAGTTGTTTGAAAGATGTCATGAGAAAGCTCCTGTTGAAAAAAGTGAGTTGAAAGGAAAAGGGGAGATCCGGGGTCCATGTCTTGGGCTAGTTCATTTGCCCTGTGACGCAGTGATCGAAAAGTTGACCTGGATGTCGTTGGCCACCACATCGAACTTGGCCCACATGCCTTCGCCGATGCTGTAGTCGGCGCGCTTCAAGGTGAAGCCGCCTGTGAGCAGGCCGTCCTTGCCTTGGGGCGTGTGCTTGAGGGGAAACTTCACTTCGCGGCTTTGGCCTTTGATGCTCAGCGTGCCCAGCACTTCGTATTGGTTGGGTCCGGTTGGCTTGATTTGCTTGCTGACAAACTGGGCCTTGGGGAAAGCAGCCGTGTTGAACCACGACTTGGTCACCACTTCCTGATCGGCTTCGCCCGAGCCGGTGTCCACACTGGCCAACTCGACTTCAAAGCTGGCTTGGCCTTGGGCGGCCTTGGCCGGGTCAAAGTTCACTTGCGCGGCGAACTTTTTGAAGCGGCCATCGGCGCTCACGCCCATCTGTTTGAAGTTGAAAGTGATGCTGCTCTTGGCAGGCACGATGGATTGGTAAGGTGCGGCCTGCACTTGCCAAGCGAGCGCGGCGGCTGACAGGGCGATGAGGGATTTCAACAGGGTATTCATGGAGCTTCTTTTTAAGGGGCGTTGAGCGTTCGGCGTTCGGCGTTCGGCGTTCGGCGTTCGGCGTTCGGCGTTCGGCGTTCGGCGTTCAGCGTTCAGCGTTCAGCGTGCGGGCAGCATGCGGCGCAAGGTGTCGTCTTTGTGCACGAGGTGGTGCCACAACGCGGCACCTGCATGGCCTGCGATCAGCAGCAGCAAGCCCACGTTCAGGGCCCAGTGCAACTGGGCCAATTGATCGCCCAGCGCTTTGTCTTTGACCAGCAAGTCGGGCAAGGGCAATACGCCAAACCACACCGTCTGAAAGCCTTTGGCCGAGCTCATCAGCCAGCCCGTGAGGGGAATCAAGACCATCAACGCGTAAAGCACCCAGTGCCCGGCGTGCGCTGCGAATGTCATGGCGCTGGACATGCCCAGAGGCAAGGGCGGCGGCGGGAACATGAGCCGCCAGGCCAGACGCAGCCAGACCAGGATGAACACACTCACCCCAGCCCATTTGTGCCAAGCGTAGTACTGCAGCTTGTCGGGCGACAGAGGCAGGTCGGTCATGTAAAAGCCGAGCGCGAGCATGCCCAAAATCAAAAGTGCCATCAGCCAGTGCAGGCTTTTGGCCACGGCGGTGTAGTGCGTGTTCATGGTGTGCGGTTTTGAAAAGTCGGTCAGTGGAAGGCGTAGCCATCCATCGCAATGACGTGGTCGCTGATGCCCCGGAAAAACGCTTCGGGTTGCGCGTCAGTTCCCGCTGCACCCAGGGCGGTGAAGAGCGGCAGCAGGTGCTCGTCGCTGGGGTGGGCGCGCTGGCCGGCCGCTTGCTGGCGGTAGGCCAGCAGGCCGGGCACATCGCGCTCGGTCATGTGGGTGTGGATCCAGTCGGTAAAGGTCTGCACATAAGCGGGGGTGGCACCGCCCTGCATGCGCACGACCATGAAGTCGCGCAGGTTGTGGGTGATGTTGCCCGAGGCCAGCACCAAAATGCCTTGTTGCGCCAGACCGGCGAGAGCCTGGCCCACGCGGTAAGCGTGCTCCGGGCCCAGGTGGCTTTGCACCGACAGGGGCACCACCGGCACGTCGGCGTCGGGAAACATCTGTCGCAGCGGAATCCAGGCGCCGTGGTCCAGGCCGCGCTGGACGTCTTGTGCCACGGGCAGGCCCGCCGCTTGCAGGGCAGCCACCACCTGCGCGGCCACTTCGGGGCAGCCGGTGGCGGGGTATTGCATCTCGTACAGGCGCGGGTCAAAGCCGCCAAAGTCGTGGATGGTCTCGGGCCGGGTGGAAAAACCCACTGTGGGCACAGAGGTTTCCCAGTGCGGACTGACCACCACGATGGCGCGGGGCGTGCCCAGCTGGGCCGCTAACTGCGTCATGGCCGCGCCCGCCGCGCCGGGGTGCAGGGCAAACATGGGCGAGCCATGGGGCACAAACAAAACAGAGCGTGGGGCGGACATGGTGGTTTCAAAAGGGTGGGTGTGGCGATGGGCTGGACTTTAGGCGGACCAGTCGATTTGAAAAAGTAGCCAATCTTCAAATGTTTGTTGCACAATCGGCAACAATGGACAAACTCGATGCGATGCAAACCTTTGTGCGGGTGGCCGAAGCGGGCAGCTTCACCGCCGTGGCCGACCAACTGCAGGTGGCCCGCTCGGTGGTCACGCGCCAAATCGCGGCACTTGAAAAGCGCCTGCGCGTCAAACTCATCACGCGCAGCACCCGCAGCCTGACCCTCACGCCTGCAGGCGCGGCCTACCTCGAAAAGTGCCGCGTGATCCTGAACATGGTGGACGCCGCCGAGTCCAGTCTGGACGAAGAAAAAGCCGTGCCACGCGGACGCATCCGCCTGGGCCTGCCGCTGAGCTTTGGACTGCAGCGGCTCATGCCCGCCTTGCTTGCGTTCGCCAAAGCGCAGCCGCACATCGAGTTGCTGATGGACTTTTCGGACCAAAGGGCCAACCTGATCGAGGAAGGCATCGACCTGTCGATCCGCATCACCGCCGACCTGCAGCCCGGCGACATCGTGCGCAGCCTGGGGCATTGCCGATTGCTGACGCTGGCCTCGCCCGCTTACCTGTCCGAACACGGCACGCTGCGCCACCCCGATGAGTTGCGCCACCACGAATGCTTGGTCTATTCCATCACCGCCAAAGGCGCAAGCTGGCCGTATCGCGTTCAAGGCCAGCCGCAGTTGTTTGCGGTGCGCGGCCGCATTCAGGCCAACAATGGCGCGGCCTTGGTGCAGGCGGCCGCGCAGGGCATGGGCATCACTTTGCAACCGGACTTCATTGCCGAACCGTTCTTGCAAAGCGGCGAAGTGGTCGAGATCTTGCAGGACTTCGAGGCGCCGCCCTTGGGCATTTACGCCGTCTTGCCCAGCAACCGTTACATCCCGCACCGGGTGAATGCGCTGATCGAGCACCTGTCTGACTTTCTTGCCGACCGCTGAACAGGGCTTGCGCTGTCACGGTGTTGACGGCGGCCCACCCATTTCAAGCCACAATCACCCAACCTTTTGTCGACTGTTTTTGACTGGACCCCGCCATGACCTACCCCAACACCCAACTCTTCATCAACGGCCAGTGGTGCGATGCCGAAGGCGGCCGCACCCTGGCCGTGTTCAACCCCGCCACCGGCACCGAAATCGGCCGCCTAGCGCACGCGGGCATCCCCGACCTGGAGCGTGCCGCGCAAGCTGCCCAAAAGGGCTTTGAGTTGTGGCGCGATGTACCGGCCAACGAGCGCAGCGCCATCTTGCGCAAAGCGGCTGCCCTGATGCGCGAACGTGCTCCGCAAATTGCCGAGCTGCTCACCCAAGAGCAAGGCAAACCCCTGGCCGAAGCCAAGGTCGAGGCCATGTCGGCCGCCGACATCATCGAGTGGTTTGCCGAAGAAGGCCGCCGCGTGTATGGCCGCATCGTGCCGCCGCGCAACATCAACGTGCAGCAGCAAGTGCTCAAGCAGCCCGTGGGGCCTGTGGCTGCCTTCACGCCCTGGAACTTCCCCATCAACCAGGCGGTGCGCAAGATGTCGGCCGCCCTGGCCACAGGCTGCTCCATCATCGTCAAAGCGCCTGAAGAAACGCCTGCCGCGCCCGCCGAGTTGATCCGCGCCTTTCACGATGCGGGCGTGCCTGCTGGCGTGATCGGTCTGGTCTACGGCACGCCCGCCGAGATTTCGAACTACCTGATCGCGCACCCACTGATCCGCAAGATCACCTTCACCGGCTCCACGCCCGTTGGCAAGCAACTGGCCGCCTTGGCGGGTCAGCACATGAAGCGTGTGACCATGGAGTTGGGCGGCCACGCCCCGGTCATCCTGGCCGAAGACGCCGACATCGCGCTGGCCCTGAAAACCGCCGGCGCGGCCAAGTTCCGCAACGCGGGCCAGGTCTGCATCTCGCCCACCCGCTTCTTGGTGCACCACAGCATTGCCGACGCCTTTGCCGAACAATTTGCCGCGCAAGCTCAGGCCCTGAAAGTGGGCGACGGCCTGGCCGCAGGCACACAAATGGGGCCACTGGCCAACGAGCGCCGCCTGGCGGCCATGCAGTCCATCGTGCAAGACGCCCGCGCCAAAGGCGCCAAGGTGCTCACCGGTGGTGAACGCATTGGCACCCAAGGCAACTTCTTTGCACCCACCGTGCTCTCGCATGTGCCGCTCGACGCCGATGTGGTGGTCAACGAACCCTTTGGCCCCATCGCCGCGATCCGCAGCTTCGAAAAAATCGAAGACGCGATTGCCGAAGCCAACCGCCTGCCGTTTGGCCTGGCCGGTTATGCCTTCACCAACTCCATGAAAACCATGCACCAGCTCAGCCAGCGTCTGGACGTGGGCATGCTGTGGGTCAACCAGCCTGCCGCGCCCTGGCCCGAGCTGCCTTTTGGTGGCGTCAAGGATTCGGGTTACGGCTCCGAAGGCGGCCCTGAGGCGCTGGAGGCTTACCTGAACAGCAAGACGGTGTCGATCTTCAACGCCTGAAGGGCAAGGCCGTGATGCGCATCCTGGTCACCGGCTTTGAGCCCTTTGGCGGGCAAAGCCTCAACCCGTCGTGGGAGGTGGCGCGTGCCTTGCACGGTTTGCAACTGCAAGGTGCTCAGGTCACGGCGGTGCAGCTGCCCTGCGTGTTTGCCCAAGCCCTGCCCGCTCTGCAGCAAGCCTTGCAGCAATACCGCCCGGACATCGTGCTGGCGCTGGGCCAGGCCGAGGGGCGTTGTGATTTCTCGGTCGAGCGTGTGGCCATCAACGTGCAAGACGCCCGCATCCCCGACAACGCGGGGGTGCAGCCGATCGATGTGCCGGTGATCGCGGGGGGACCTGCGGCCTACTTCAGCACCTTGCCCATCAAGACGCTGGTGGCGGGCTTGAAGGCGGCGGGTTTTCCGGCCTCGGTGTCGCAAACGGCGGGTACCTTTGTCTGCAACCAATTGTTTTATGCCTTGCAGCACACGCTGGCGGGGCTGGGGGTGCACAGCGGCTTCATGCACCTGCCGCTGCTGCCCGAGCAAGCCGCGCAGTGGAAAGGCCCCAGCCTGCCCAGCTGGCCCGCCAGCTTGCAAATCGCCGGCGTGACGCAGGCCCTGGCCCTGCTCCTGGCGCAGCGCCAGCAAGGCTTGGCCGATGCGGCCATCAGCGGCGGTACGCTGAACTGAATCGCGTTGAATTCACGCCACCGGCGCATTTTTCAGGGCACAGAACCTGTGCGCCAGACACCGTTACCTGCAAATGGGTAGCCCAATCCCGACGTTTTGGCGTGCCAACGCACAGACGTTGAACACCCTTTTTCAGATGATGTGGCTTTTGCAAAATAACAGGAGCCCACATGGACAAACAAAGCATTTGCCGCTGCGTCATCGCCAGCATCCTCAGCATCACCGCCTCTTCATGGGCACAGACATCTGTGGGTTTGGGCCGCGTTGATTACAAGGACAACTGCGCCAGCTGCCACGGCGCATCGGGCAAGGGCGATGGTCCGGTGCATTCGTTTTTGGTGAAACCGCCCTCGGACCTGACCACCATCGCACAGCGCAACGGTGGCAAGTTTCCGCAGGAGTTGATGTGGGAGGTGATCGACGGCCGTTGGTCGGGTGATGGTGGGCCTCACGGCTCACGCGAGATGCCGGTCTGGGGCAACGAGTTCAAGGCCCGTGCCATGACTCATCCCAGCGACTCGCCCCGCACCGCCGAGTGGTCGGCTCGCAACCGCATCGTGTCTTTGCTCAAATACCTGGAGACGATTCAGCAGCCCTGAAGCTTGGGACCATGCGCTGTCGAGCGCGGGCGGCCACGCCCGTGTCGGCAAAAGCCCAGGCCAGCGACACGCCCATGCCTTGCAAGGCTGTGCGCACTGCGGCTTGCTCCAACGGGCAACTGCGCTCGCGCCCCAGCATCTCCAGCGCCCAATCGGGCAGCATCTGAAACGCGGCCCGCACGATCAGGCTCACCAAGGGCCGGTCCAGGGGCGCACACGGGTAGTGTTCGATCAAGTCAATCGTCTCTCGCGTGCGCTCGTCCACCCGCAGCTCGGTACGAAAAGCTTGCAGCTGCGTCAGGGCCTGGTGGCGTGTCAGCGGCAAATCGTGAGCCCCCAGGCGCTCGCCGACGTGCGCCATTTCGGCAAAGTACAGGTCCTGCCTGTCGGTGGGCAAAGGCTGCAGCGACAGGTCCTGGTAGGCCCGCAAAAAACTGGTGGTCTCGCCCAGGTGCACCCAACGGATCAGCTCCGGATCATTGGCCACATAGGGCGTGCCGTCGGGCAGCGTGCCGCGAATGTGCGCGTGGATGCGGTTGACCCGCTCGATGGTTTGCACGGCCGCCGCTGTGCCTCCATAGGTGGTGGTGGCCACAAACAAGGCGGTGCGCCCCAGGCGGGCCTGCAGCTGGGTGCGAAAACTGGAGTGGTCCCACACGGCGGCCAGCGCCCGAGGGTGCAGGGCCTGCAGCATCAGCGACGACAAACCACCGGTCATCATGGCCACAAAGTGAGCGTGCACCTGCCAGGCGGCCGAGTCGGGGCCAAACAGACCGGGGTCGCCCGCAGGCTGCAAGAAGTCCCGCGCATCGCCCGTGGCCCCGGTCATGGCCCGCACGCGCTGGCCCAGCTGGTCCTTGATCTGCGCTTGGAGCTGCGTTTGCAGCTGACTGGTCAAGGGCGATTGAAAAAACGACGGTCTGGCCATGGCCTGTGGGTTTGGAAAAACCCCAGTGTGGTTCAGCGGCAACTGCCGTGCAGGCGCAAGGCCAATGGCCTTTGCCCACCCCTTCGCTCTAATACCCCGACACAAAACAAGCCCATTGCGAGCCCCAAGGGTCTGCACCTCGGGCCATGGCCGAACATGCAGGGTAATATTTTGGAGACTTTATGGCCTGGCTGGACTTTTTGAAAAACGGCAACGAACTGAGCGAACTGCTGATTGAGGGGAACAACCCCTACGGCGCCCAGTTGCTCAAGCAAGCCGATGTGGACCAGATGCGCAACCACATCCAGCCCGACGAGCGGGTGCTGGGTTATGTGCTGGGTCGTGTGGTGTTGTCCGGCCGTGGCTTGTGGTTGCTGACCGACCGCCACCTGCTGGTTTCAGAAAACGACACGGGCACCTTGGTGCACCACTTTGCCCTGAAAGATATCACCCAGGCCGAGTGCGTCAAAGGCAAATACGGCTACACCTTGCGAGTGACGGCCGCCGGCCAGCAGCGCAGCGTGTACGGCGCATCCAGCCACCTGGCTGCGGTTTTCTACCGAGCCCTGGGCCAAAAAGCGCCTTACAGCCCGGTCTACAAACCCACGGCCCTGGATGCGGACGACGTGGCCGAGGTGGTGCACCACTTCTCGGACGCCGCCCTGCGCCTGCAACCCGTGGCCATGGTCAACGCCGATGCCCGCGCCCTGATCGCCCAATTGGCGCAAGACGCCGCAGCCCAAGGCTGGCTGCAGGCCAGCGAAGCGCGTCAAGTGCGCGAGACCGCAGCCGCACACTGACGCTCAAGGCCGACTGGGCTCGATCCGTTTGAGGTCGAAGCCCCGGTCGTGCAGTCTGCCCAGCAACTCCTGGTAGGTCGCCGCCGGCATTTGCGGCGTGCGCGACAGGATCCACAAGTAATCTCGATCAGGCTCGCTCACCACCACCCACTGGTAGTCCGGGTCCAGGTCGATGATCCAGTAGTCCCCCCAGACCAGGGGGATGAAGGACAGCCACTCGGGGGCAAAGCGCACCTTGAGCCGGGGAGAGTTCGGTCCGCCGATTTGGCGTGCCGCACCCAGCGCTTCGCTCCATTCGCCCTTGTCGGTTTTACAGCGGTTGAGCACCTGCACCCGGCCGTCGGTTTGCAGTGTGTAGGTGGCCTGCGTGCTGCTGACGCATTTTTTCTGAAACCAGTTCGGGTACTTGGCGATCTCGTGCCAGGTGCCCATGTAGCGCGGCACGTCGACCGAGGGCACGGTTTGCAAAGGCGCGGGCTCGGACTGCGCGGGACCGATGGCCACAAATGCGCTCAAGGCCAAAGCCAGCAGGCCTGTGGCCATCTTGGGCAAGGTGGTCCGACCGGCCCGTCGCGCTGGCGTGTTCGTTGGATGGGGTGTGGGGTTCATGGGCTTGTCCAGTGTGGGGTAACGGGGGATGCGGCAATGCTGGGGCGACTGCGCCTTTTCGGCGAGCTTGGCACAGCGAGCGCCCCGGGTCTGTCCGTTACACCACGATCGGGTTCAACGCGCCGTCCATGCTCATGCAAATGCCGGTGACGTAGCTGGCTTTGGACGAGGCCAAAAACAGCACAGCGTTGGCGATTTCCTCGGGCTCGGCCATGCGGCCCAGCGGGATTTTGGCGACAGCTTGGGCCATGGCTTCTTCGGTGCCGATGCCCTTGAGGCGCGCATCGGCCGCCATGCCCTCTTGCAGGCGGCCCGTCAAGGTCAGCCCGGGGTTCACCGCATTCACACGGATGCCCTGCGCGCCATAAGCGGCGGCAAAGCCCGCGCTCACCAGCATCAGCGCCGCATTGGCTGCGCCACCAGGCAGGTGGATGGGGCTGGCCACTTTGCCGCCGTTGCCCACCACGTTCACCACCGCGCCTTGCCCGCGTGCGGCCATGCGCTGGATGCAGGGCGTGAGCATGTGGATGGTGGTGAAGTACTTGGCCTGCATGGCGTCGGCAAAGGCCTCGGGCGTGAGTTCGGGCGCGGGCGTGCGCTTGGCCGCGCCGGCCGAGTTGACCAGCACATCGACGGGGCCGAACGCGGCTTCGGCCGAGTCCAGAGCCGCCAGCGCGGCCGAGGCGTCGCGCAAATTGGCGGCCACGGTGTGGATGCGCTCAGCAGGGAATGTGGCTTGCAGCTGGGCGCGTGCGGCGTCGAGGTGGGCGCTGTCACGCGAGACCAGGCTCACGCGGGCGCCTTCGGCCAAAAAGCCCTGCGCGCAAGCCAGGCCAATGCCCTTGCTGCCGCCAGTGATGAGGATGTGCTTGTCGCTTAGGTGCAGGTCCATGGTGTTTTTCTCTGATGAAATGGAAAATTCAAAACCTGCCAATTTAATCACTCTTGCTCGGGTCCTGCTCCATGAATTCCAAAACCTCTGCGCTGCGTGCGCGTTTGAACCAACCCGGCCTGGTGGTGGCCCCCGGTGTGTTTGACATGGTGTCGCTGCGCTTGGCCGACAGCTTTGGCTTTGATGCGCTCTACATGACCGGTTACGGCACCGTGGCCTCGCACATGGGCCTACCCGACGCGGGCCTGGCCACCTACAGCGACATGGTGGGCCGCGTCACGGCCATGGCGGGCATGGCCCGCACGCCACTCATTGCCGATGCCGACACGGGTTATGGCGGCTTGCTCAACATGCGCCACACCATCCGGGGCTATGAGGCGGCAGGCGCTTGCGCCATCCAGCTCGAAGACCAGGAGTTCCCCAAAAAATGCGGCCACACGCCGGGACGCCGCGTCATCCCCATGGCCGACATGGTGCGCAAGATTCGGGTGGCGGTGGATTCGCGCGCATCCAAAGACTTTTTGATCATCGCCCGCACCGACGCCCGCACCACGCTGGGCCTGGACGAGGCGCTGCGCCGGGCCGAAGCCTATGCCAAAGCCGGTGCCGACATCTTGTTTGTGGAGTCGCCCGAGTCCGAAGAAGAGATGCGCCGCATCGGCCAAAACTTTGATGTGCCCTTGGTGGCCAACATGGTCGAGAAAGGCCGCACCCCGGTGCTGACGAAGCCAGAGCTGGAAGCACTGGGCTACAAGATCGCCATCTTTCCGGTGACCGCGTTGCTGGCGGGCGTGCAGGCCATGGCGCAGGTGTACCAGCAGTTCAAGGACACCGGCTCGTCGGCCAAGGGCAACACGCCTTTGTACGACTTTGCCGACCTGACGAAGCTCATGGGTTTTGAAGACGTGTGGGCTTTTGAAAAGCGCTACGCTGAAACCGATTGATGGACCACTTAAACCCCTTGGAGACAAACATGCCTCAGAACACGACAACACCCCGACGCCAATGGCTCAAAGCCGCGCTGAGCACGGGCTTGATGGCCGCTGCCTGCAGCGGTCTGGCCTTGAGCGCCAGCACCGCTGCTGCACAAGCGGCCTACCCCGCCAAACCCATTCGCCTGGTGGTGCCCTTTGCGACCGGCGGCGTGACCGACACCAGCGGCCGATTGATCGCCGAGCAGCTGTCCAAGCGCTTGGGCCAGCAGGTGATCGTGGACAACAAGCCCGGCGCCTCGGGCAACATCGGCACACAAATGGTGGCCACGGCCGAGCCCGATGGTTACACCTTGCTCTTGGGCTTCGACGGCACGATGGTGATCAACCCCCATGTGTTTCCCAAAGTGGGTTTTGACACCGCCAAGGACTTTGCCCCCATTGGCAAGATTGGCGATGCCATTTTGATTCTGGTGTCGCACCCCGGCGTGCCCGCCAAAACACTGCAACAAGTGATCGCCCTGTCCAAGACCCAATCGGGCGGCCTGTCGTATGGCACCTCCGGCACGGGCGGCACGCCACACATCGCGGGTGAATTGCTCAAGCAGCGCACGGGAGCCAACCTGACGCACATCCCCTACAAAGGCGGTGGGCAGGCCATGATCGATGTGATGGGCGGCAACATTCCGCTGGTCTACACCGCTGTAGCGGGGGCGATCCAGCACGTCAAGTCGGGAAAGCTGAACGCGGTGGCCGTGTCCAGCGCACAACGCGCCCCGTCCATGCCCGATGTGCCCACCTTCATCGAAGCGGGCGTGGCCGATTTCGACATCAACTCCTGGGTCGGTTTGCTGGCCCCGGCCAAAACGCCCCGGGCGATTGTGGACAAGCTCAACACCGAGCTGAACGCCGTGCTCAACGACCCGGCCGTGCGCGAGCGCCTGAACACCTTGGGCATCACCGCCAGCCCCGGCGGCCCAGAGCGCTTTGGCCGCGACATGGCGCGAGACCTGTCGCGCTACGCGGCAGTGGTCAAGGCGGCCAACATCAAGGCCGAGTGATTCAGCCCCGCAGCCCCTTGACCAGGGGCTGCGCCAGCCGCTCGCCTTCTTGTACCCAGAAGGCCGGGTCGGCGTTGCGGATGCGGCCGATGGCGTTGCCCATGTGGGCGGCGGCAGCTTGTCGCGCTTGGACCGGATCGCCAGCCCGCACGGCCTGCAAGATGGCCTGATGCTCGCTGCGCACAGCGGCCGCAAAGTCACCACGCCGGGCCTCGTTGGCCCGCGTGACCTGGGTGGCCCCGTGCAAAAACTGGCTGAGATAACCGAGCGTCTGGATCAAGAAAGGGTTGCGCGTGGCCTCCGCAATGGCGCGGTGGAAGTTCACGTCCTCGGCCACGCCATCACCACCGGACTGCACCGCCTGGTCCAGCGCCTGGACCGCCTGCTCGATGGCCCGCAGGTCGCTGGCACTGCGCCGCTCGGCCGCCAGTGCTGCCACCTCGGCCTCCAGGGCGCGGCGCACCTCCACCATCTGGACCACGGCCTCTTGCGAAGCGGCATGCCGGGCTTCGAAGTTCAGGGGCGCAAAAGGCTGCTGCGCACTCACAAACACCCCACTGCCCTGGCGCGAATCCACCAAGCCCAGCGATTTGAGGCGCGACACCGCCTCGCGCACCACGGTGCGGCTGACGGCGAACTGCTCGACCAGTCGCGCCTCGGTGGGCAGTTTGTCGCCCGGTGCCAAACGACCTTGCTTGATCTCGGCGCTCAATTGCTCGGCCACCTGATCGGACAGGCGAGCGCCGCTGGAGACGGGGGTGAAGTGTTGACTCATGTGGTTGTCATACAAGAAACAAGTTCAAGCATAACTGGGCTTTGACAGCTTGTCTGTCATCCATGAGCGCGTCCCTCATTACCAAACTATAGATTCGGCTCCATGATGCTTGAACTGTTTGAGAAAAGTCCAAGATGGCGTTGTCTTCACTTTTGTAGGTGCCCACCGCCCTGTGGGCGATGGTTTTTGAGGGCATGTAACGCGCCCATCGCCCACGGAGTGGTCTCTTTGACCAAGATTCGTACAATGGCTATCGCTTAAATCTCTATCAGACCGGATCAAAAAAGCAACAATTCCGTCTGGCTGCGCTGTGCCCGAAACCGTCGAATGAACCGGTAGCTAAATTCGACAAGTCCGTTCAACTTCGAGAACGTATCCTTGTGATTTTTGAAAAATCTGAAGGTCCTGATCATCCTTTAACAGTCCAGGCTTCGAGCAACTTGTCGCTAGATCTTTAACCTATACAGAACGATGCCATCAGGGTGCCGTCGACATGGCGCAGCGCGACTGCTAGCGGATCGGCCGTCGCGCTGATGCTAGCAACCAGCACTGCAGTGGTCCACCACCCAGCATCGTGCTGGGACCGCTGTAAACGCAGCGCAGCGATGATTACCGGAGTGGTGCAGCAAACGACCACCGCCCATCTAAGAACATCAGCTAGCAACACTATGACTGTCCCAGTTCCATTAGGTGGCAACACTCTCGCCTTCTCGCTCTGCGTGCATTGACGAGATGGATGTGAGCCCAAGGTGGATGTCTGACATCAAGTCGGCCTCATTCTCTAGACCAACGGACAGGCGGACCAAACGATCAGTGATGCCCACGAACAGCCGCTCGTCCGGTGACAGCTTTCCGTGCGTAGTCGACGCAGGGTGGGTGATCATGCTGCGAGTGTCGCCAATGTTGGTCGCAATGGAGATCAACTGGAGCGAATCGATCATCGCCCAAGCACTCTCACGGCTGCAACCTACTTCGAAACTCAGCACGCCACCGTAGCCGGTCTGCTGACGGCATATCAGCGCGTGCTGATCATGGTCATTGAGGCCCGTGTAGAACACACGCCCGACCTCGGGCTGGGTACGAATCCAGTGGGCGAGCTGCAAGGTCTTCTGACTGATGGCGTTAACACGCAATTCAAGCAATTCGAGGCTCTTGTGTAGCAACCACGCATCCATGGCCCCAAGCGTGGACCCGAGCGCGCGCAGCACGCCTCGCAGTTCGTGCATTAGACACTCGCTACCAACGACGACACCAGCTACGCAACGCCCTTGGCCGTCGATGTACTTTCCTGCTGAATGCACAACGAGGTCGGCCCCATGCTCCAGCGGATTCTGGTGAATTGGCGTCAGCAGCGTGTTGTCAACCACTACCAGCGCGCCGAGCGCATGCGCGATCTGGGCAATCGCAGCAATGTCGCCAACGTTTTGTAAGGAATTCGACGGTGACTCCAAGAAGACGAAGGCGGTGTTCTCATTGATGGCAGCTCGCCATTCGTTGAGGCATGTGAGGTTCACCACCCGCACGTCGGCACCCAGCTTTCTGAAATAGTTGCAGAAGGCAGTCAAGGTCGTTCCGAACACGTCGCGGGAAACTACCAAGTTCTTCCCTGCGCTCAGCCAAGCATGAGCGATGCCGACTATAGCGGCCATGCCTGACGAGAAGGCAACCCCATCCTCTGCGCCCTGCATAGATGCGATGCGTTTCTCGAAAGAACGTACGGTGGGGTTCGAGAAGCGCGAATAGACATTCCCCTTCTTCGCGCCGCTGAATTTGCTCGCTGCGTCCGCAGCGGACGCAAACACGTACGCCGAAGTCATGCCGATTGGCTCGCAATAGGCATCGGACATGTCCGGGAACTGTCCAATGCGTACTGCGCGGGTCGTTAAATGGTGTGTCAAAGCAGTTACTCCCTTACTGAACGTACTTAGTGGTGTGTTGTGACATCATGCTTCTCTACCTATCGAACTCCACCAATGAACAAGTCTCCGGTTCAGGCACGCGTTGGCTACTACGCAACGTCAACCAACTAATCACCGAACCGACAATAGTCACCCCGGCCAGTGAGACGATGACTGGCGTGTAAGTCTTGAAGGCGTCGAAAGTAGCGGCCCCCAGTTGCACCGAGACGAAAGCGCCTAGCTGGTGTGCTAGGAATAGCAGCCCGAAGGTCTGTCCCTTGATTTTTAGCCCGTAACGCTCTAGGCAGTACATCGACGTGATCACGACAGTCCCGAGGTAGCTCGCCCCAAACAAGCTGGCGAAGACGATGGTGCGTACTTCCGATACCGAGCTAAGCAACAGCAGCATGGCGAGCGAACGCATCACGTAGAAGCTAGCAAGCAGTGAATGCTTGTTGTATCGCATAGCCAGCCAGCCGGTCACTAAACCGCTTACCAGTTCAAGCGTGCCAAGCATGCCAAGACTAACGGCCATCTGGGTGCGCGACGTTCCGCCGTCCTGCCAGAAGGCGACCAGATGAACATCGACAAATGCCATAGTGGCGCCGCAGCCAAAGAAGCCGCATGCTAGGGCATAGAAGCCAGGATCAGTGCGCACCTCTCGCCAAGCCGAAGGCTTGCGCTCCGTCCCAACCGACGCCTCCTCACCCAACCCGACTGAGTCGGCTCTACGCGCAGCGTACCAAGCAATTACTGCAGTTGGAACAAGCAGGACGAATCCGGTCCAGAAGAAGGCCTCTGTCCAGCGCACCTGCGGTTGCAGCCACAACCAGAACGGTGACAGGATGATGAAGCCAATGGACGTGCCATTGGTGATCACTGCATAGGCAAATCCGCTTTTGCGCTGCTCGAACAGTCTGTCGACCAGCACTCCCATCGGTACGTAGGTCATGGCGGCTAAACCGAAAGCTCCACACAATCCATAGGCAAGGATAAACAGGCCGAGAGACTGGTTCAGAAGGCTGGTCCCGACGAGCGCGATGCCCGCGGCAACAGCGCCGACCACCACAGTGCGTAGAGGCCCGAATCGATCACTGAGCAAGCCGACGAGCGGCGAGACGAGGCCGGTAACCAGCATGAAAATTGAACCCGACCAAGCGAAGTCGGCTCGGCCGCGGCCGAAATGCCCCGCCAAGTCGCTAAAGTAAATTTGATAGACGCTCTTGATGCTCGTGGATAGAAACATCACCACGAAGCCGAATGTAACCAGCAAGTAAATTAACTTGCGCGAAGCAGCTGAGTTGTTCATGTTTCACTCAGCCTAAGCGATTTCTGCAGATGCACGGTATTCGCGATGCATGTCGTCATACATTGCATAGAAGAGGCGGCAGGTGTGGTCGACTGCATACAGTGCCTCTTTGCGCATCACCTCGGTGGTGCATAGTTCAGAAACGAGGTTCAGTCCCTGCTCGACGTGTCCCACATCCTCCTGCTGGTGGACTGAGAAGAACTGTAGGTCGAATTCGTTGAGTCCATAGACCTTTCCTAGTAGCTCATGACGAGCCTCGCCGGCACGGGTCTCGAGATTTTGCCCCTCGCTGGCAATCATGACTGCTGCCGCTCCAATGTGGTAACACGAAATGTCGCGCACTGCGTTTAAGCGGTAATTGATCAGCTCCTGAGTGGCCGGCAAGGGCGTGATGGAATCGCGCCAGGCCTCGTCGACACCCAGAGCACGGATGAAGTTTTGCATCAGCACAACATGGTTGTCTGTTTTGGAGAGACGTCCGGTCTCCTCTTCGTAGACATTGATCAGCAAGGCGCGCTTGAATTTCGGCTCTGGGCAATAGAAGTAGAGGTGCTCAACGTAGTCGAGAAAATGCTTGGTGAGCTGGTAGCCCTGCAGAGTTACCTTGCGCAGGAGGTCGATATTCTTGCATTTCGGGTCGAGTAACTCGTGGAAGATCGGATGTGAGAGCGTCAGGTGGCTCTCGAGCAGTTCACGAAGCTCCTGCTTGAATCGTGCTTTCGAATTGGACATGGGTATTTCTCTCTAGTTAGGTGGATTGGTGGTTATCGGGAAGAACCAGCGCACGAAGGGCGGTGACGCTCTGGATCATGAAATGCCCGCGGTAACTCTTGCCGCCGATACGCGCGTAGTCATCAAGTACACCGAAGCTGACAAAGCCGAAACGCTGCCACAAAGCGTGTGCCCGGCAGCCTTCACGGACATCGAGTACCAGTTGATCGACGCCTAGTTGCTCGGCGCGCTGGACCAAGGCGCGGAACCCCAGTTGGACATAGTTTTTTCCACGATAGTCCGGATGCACGACTCCCTTGCTTAGCTCGGCACGATGCCGACAGTTGGGCATGCGGTTTAGCGTGATGATTACGAGGAAGGCGGGTTGACTGTCCACGCGACCAAGCAGGACACTGGACTCTCCAGCAACCACGGAGCGTCGTAAAGCTTCGATAAAGGCCTGGGCTTCGGCTACGGACATTAGCTCTGCATAACCCAGCGTGCCCCCGTCCCCGGTTGCGCAATTGACCAGATTGACAATGGCGCTTGCCATGTCAGGATTGAACTCCGCGATCCACTCATAAGTCACACTTGGGCTATTCATTTTTTCTCCGACACCAAATTATTTACCTTCCATCAGAATACGTGATTACCATTCTTTGTTAAGCAAAATTAGAGACCAAAATACCAATAAAATGGACATCTAGCTTTGCACCCGATTCCCTTGCTCCATCACGGTGCTTTTTCGACCATGAAACACGCCTACTTCGTCGTCTTACCAGACACACATGTGCTCGATTTGGCGGGCCCGCTGCAGATCATCTCGACGCTGCGTGAGCTCAATATCGCCAACATCAACGTGGAGTGCATCGGGCCTCAAGCACAGGTTAAAACCTTCCAAGGCTCAACGATCTCAGATGTGTGGCCATTGCCAAAGCGGCTGCGTCCACACTCAGTGGTGTTTGTCGCCGGAGGTAAATTCAACGTAGCGATGCAGCGTTCGCGTCCTTGGCTCGAAGCCAGCGAATGGTTGCGCGAACGCACCGCGAATGTCGATGGCGACTGGAATGTCTGCGGTATTTGCACTGGTAGCTTCCTGCTCGCGCAGGCCGGTTTGCTGAATGGACGGACGTGTACAACCCATCATCGTTTTTTGCAGCAACTCAGGCGGGACTATCCTGCAGTTAATGTTGTCGAAGGGCGCTTACACGTCCGCGACGACAAGGTGTGGACTTCCGCTGGTGTGGCTGCTGGGATAGACCTAGCGCTACACCTGATCGCCGACGCCTTCGGCGACGACGCGGCGATTCAAGTAGCCAGGGAGAATGTCGTCAGCTTTCGCCGATTCGGCAGTGATCCGGAATTGGGCGCAGCGTTCCGTTACCGCTCTCACTGCCATTCCAAGATCCATGCCGTACAAGATCTGATCGCTAATAATCTCACGCGCGACATCAAAGTCGCTGAGCTTGCGCAGACCATAGGCTACAGCCAGCGTCATTTGGCTCGCGTCTTCCTGACCGAGACAGGCATCACGCTGAAAAGCTTTCAGACAAAACTCCGCATGGAACAGGCGCGTCGAATGCTCACCGGAACAAAGCTCTCACTCGAGCTCATCGCCGAGCAATGCGGCTTCCACAGCGTTCAGGCCTTCAGGGCCAACTGGGTTAAGCGTGAGGACGTGCTGCCTTCTGCCTTGCGCTTGAACCGTCCACGCAATCGCGCGTTTTGACAGCATGAACTGCCGCGTATCGTGGAGGCTGGTTGGATGAAGCTGATCTTCCACTAGGGCACGCGACGAACTCGCCCAGCCCGTTCTTATTTCAGCAGTAGTTAACTGCACGCGCATTAAACCTCATCCGCTGACGCTTCAAGGCATATGACCTAGCTCAAATCGTCGTGCGTGTGCCTGTGGAACGCGTGCATCACGCGCATGTCACGCGTGAGTTGGTCCAGTGCTTTCCAGCCGTTGTAGTGGCTTGAGGGGGCCTCGTGTGTGGAAGCAAGGATCTGCGCCTTCTACCGGGCCAGGGGGCTATATTGTCCGGGTAGATTGCGCAGTGCAATTTCGAGTTTCACCGTTGGCCGTCGCGCCATCCGTACGGGCCGGGCTTCATTACCGCAGTTGTACTTGCATAGGGCCAAATCAATGAGCCGACACAGCAAGCCCACCTTGAAATTACGTTTAGGTAAACCGATTTATCAATGGTAAATTACGGCCTGGGCACCGCAGGGTGCTTTTTGACCAATTTGGAGCTCGTCACATGGGTGCTTACGTCAACCCGATTTATCCCTACAAGTCGCCTGCCGACCTGATGGCCACACCGCCGCAGCGCAAACCGCTGATCGTGATTGGCGCAGGGCCGGTGGGCCTGGCCGCTGCGATCGATGCGCGCTTGCAGGGCCTGGATGTGCTGGTGCTGGACGACGACAAAACCGTGTCGGTTGGCTCGCGGGCGGTTTGCTACGCCAAGCGCTCGCTCGAAATTCTGGACCGCCTGGGCATTGCCAACGAGGCCTGCCAGCTGGGCGTGAGCTGGAACATTGGCCGCACCTTTTTGGAAGAAGACGAGGTCTACCAGTTCAACCTGGTGCCCGATGCGGGCCACAAGCGCCCCGGCATGATCAACCTGCAGCAGTACCACGTCGAGGAGATGCTGATTGCACGCGCCCTCGAATTGGGGGCCGACATCCGCTGGCAGCACAAGGTCACTGCCGTCACGCCCCACGACACGCACGCCACGCTGACGGTAGAAACGCCCGAAGGCACGTTCGACATCGAGGCCGACTGGCTGGTGGTGGCCGATGGCGCACGCAGCCCCATTCGTCGCCATTTGGGGCTGGACATCGAAGGCCGCGTGTTCCAGGACCGCTTCTTGATTGCCGACGTGATCATGAAAGCCGACTACCCCGCCGAGCGCTGGTTCTGGTTCGATCCGCCCTTTCACCCCAACCAAAGCGTGCTGCTGCACAAGCAAAGCAACAACGTCTGGCGCATCGATTTTCAGCTCGGCTGGGACGCCGACCCTGAAGAAGAAAAGAAGCCCGAAAAAGTCATTCCGCGCCTGAAGGCCATGCTGGGCGACGAGCGCCCGTTTGAGCTGGAGTGGGTCAGCATCTACACCTTCCAGTGCCGCCGCATGACCGACTTTCGCCATGGTCGTGTGCTGTTTGCGGGCGACGCGGCGCACCAGGTCTCACCCTTCGGTGCACGCGGGGCCAACTCGGGCTTTCAGGACGCGGACGATTTGATGTGGAAACTGGGCCTGGTCATCAAGGGCCAAGCCAGCGAGAAGTTGCTCGACACTTACGCGATGGACCGTCAGTTTGCCGCCGACGAAAACATCATGAACTCGACGCGCTCGACCGACTTCATCACACCCAAGAGCCGCACCAGCAAGACATTCCGCAACCAGGTGCTGGCACTGGCCAAGCACCACCCCTTTGCGCGCAAGCTGGTCAACTCGGGCCGCCTGTCGGTGCCGTCTTTCCTGACCGGCTCGGTTCTCAACACTCCCGACGCCGACGCGTTTGAAGGCCAGATGGTGCCCGGCGCACCGATGGACGACGCACCCTTGCAATTGGACGGCCAAGACGCCTGGCTGCTGGACCAGGTGGGGCGCGGCTTTGCGGTTTTGCACTTTGTGGATGCTGCGCCCGATGCCCAGACACTGGCCACGCTGCAAGCGCTGAAACAAGGCGCGGTGCCGGTGGACAGCCTGATTGTGTCGCGCCAGGCCCTGCAGGTGCCCGGCTTTAAAGTGTTGGTGGACGCGCAAGGCTGGATGGCCAAGCGCTACGACGCCCAGCCCGGCACCACCTATTTGCTGCGCCCCGACCAGCATGTGCTGGCCCGCTGGCGCAGCCTGGACAGCGCCCGGCTGCAAACGGCCATGGCCCGTGCCTTGGGGCAAGTGGGCGAACGGGCCTGAATGGAAGAGAGAACAGACATGCCCACCGACACCCCCACAGCCCTGAACACCGCGCCGAATTTTCATGAAACTGGACGCCACTTCTTCCGTGACTTCTCACCCGGCGACGAGTTTTATGAACACCTGATCGACGCGCACAACGGCCTGAGCGACGAACAAAGCGAGGCGCTCAACGCCCGCCTGATCTTGCTGCTGGCCAACCACATTGGCGACTTGCGCGTGCTGCGCGAGGCGCTGCAGGCCGCCCGCCAAACCGACTGAGCCCCTAGGAGAACCCCATGAAAATCGACCGCATCCACCACGCCGCCTACCGCTGCAAAGATGCCAAAGCCACCGTCGAGTGGTACGTGAAAAACCTGAACATGGACTTCGTGCTGGCCATCGCCGAAGACCTGGTGCCTTCAACCAAAGCCCCCGACCCCTACATGCATGTGTTTCTGGACGCAGGTGGCGGCAACGTGTTGGCTTTCTTTGAGCTGCCCAACTCGCCAGAGATGGGCCGCGACACCAACACCCCCGCCTGGGTGCAGCACATCGCCTTCAAGGTCGATAGCCTGCAAGCCCTGGAAGACGCCAAAGCCCGCCTGCAAGCCAACGGCGTGGAGGTGCTGGGCCCCACCAACCACACCATCTTCAAGAGCATTTACTTCTTTGACCCCAACGGCCACCGCCTGGAACTGGCCGCCGACGTGGGCACGCCCGAGATGTACGCCAAGCTCGACGCCTGCAAGTGGGACATGCTCCATGAATGGGCCCAAACCAAACGCGCCCCCAAACACGCCGCCTGGATGCACGAGACCGAGTTGCAAAGCTGAAGCGACGCAAGGGCGTCGGATGGGCCTGTGTGTCCCCCATCCGATCCCCCCCTCAGTGGTTGGCAGCTGCCGCTTGACGTTTGCGCTTGGCCAGGATCCGTGCCGAGTTGAGCCCGGTGAGGACCATGATGGGCCACAAGAAGGTGCAGACCAGGGCCCACAACAGGCGACCGCCCAGCGTAGAGCCCCCTTCAGGCGTCTCCACCTTGTGTGGCCCCTCGCTGAAGATGTGCTGGTAAGAAAAAGTCGCCAGACCGAACACAGCGCCAAACAAGAGGAACAGACAGATGTAGATGTTCAAGGCCATCTCCTGGTTGAAAGCCATCAGGGCCGCCTGGATGGGCGGTGTGCCTGAATTTAAGCCGGCAGACCCAGTCAGTGTAATGCCAAGATGACATCAAGAAGTGAACATATCCCGTTACACAAAGGGGTTTAGGTGCATGGCTCAACCCCAGGCGGGGGCACATCCCATGGACGGCCAGGTGCAGGCAGCCCTCTTGCAGCGGGGTTCTGAACGCCTGCGTTTCAAGGGGCCACATACACCGGCGAGAAGCCGCCGCCAGGTGTTCTGAAATTGGTGGTTTGACCTTGGTACAAACGGGCAGCCAAAGACTGCACCTGGCCGTCGTACACGTAGTTGCGCACATCGAACTTGAGCACCTGCGCCGAGTCGCCGCCCGCGATGGTGCGCTCGCCCGGAGCCACCCAAGCCTGGGCGATGTAGCCGCCCGCCGCGATCTCGGCCCAGACACGTTGTGTCAGCTTGTCGCCCCGGTAAGCGGCCTTGCCGCCATAGCCTGCAAAGGGCTTGAAGAAAAACTGTTTGCGCTCGGCCCAGAAACGCTCGGCATTGGCAGGTGTCACCACTTCGGTGTGCGGAATGCCCGACAACAACACCGCTTGCGTCGCTTCAGGCACACCCATGGCCTCAAGCTTGTTCGCGTTGCACAAGATGGTCAGGTTGCGCTTGTCGGCCCACAGCGCATGGGCTTGCGGGTGGGGCGTCAAGACGACCGCGTCCTGCACATAGGCTTCACGCAAGTGGGCATGTTGGGGCTCTCTCAAGCCAAAGTCGGTCAGGCGGTTGTACACCAGATCGATGGCCACACCCTCGCACCACAGCTGCTGATCGCGCCAGTCCAATTGCGCCGGGTCTGCCACGAAGGCCGCCACGCCATGGCGCTTGAACAAGGACTGAAACAGCAAGAATTCGGGATACAGGTATTGCTGCTCGGGTGAGGCGTCCACAATGGCCACGGTTCGCAAAGGACGACCCGGGTGACAAAGCTGCCACTCGCGCTCAAACATGGCCACCCAGGCCGCTTCCAGGGCATCCACTTGGGCCTTGGTGGGCACCAGCGATTCGATCTCGGCGCAGCATGCTCGCTGCGCTCTGGCCAGCAAGGCGTTGAGCAATGCGCCGCCCGCATTCGTGTTGACCTCGATCAGGCCAAGACCCGCGTCATTGACATGAAAGTCATAGCCCATGAAGACACTTTTGGCGTTGGTCGGGTGACGGGCAATCGGGGTTGAACGAGACAAGACCTCCTCACGGTAAGTGGGCAAGGCCACCACAGATTCCAGCGCCGAAATCAGTTGGGCCATGCCCTGAACCTGGGCTTGTGACAGCACCACGGGCCGCGCTGAAAACAAGGAGGGCAAGCGGCCCTGCACCCACTCAAACAAAGCCGGGTCCCCGATCTCTGCCGCCATGCTGCGGCGCAAGGCTTGCTCATCCAGACTGATGCAAAAGCATTCGCGGTTGAAGTTGTCGGCGTTGATGTGTGTGGTGTTCACAAGATGTGTTTGGACAAGAGGAATGACGGGATGGTCTACCCGTCATGACGCGCCAGGCATGCCTGCCCAAAAGGCGCAGGATACCAGCGCGAAAGGAGCCATCCGCCCTTGTGAGGCCAATAGCTCCTTGGTTAGCGCAGCGACCGCTTACTTGGACGCGGGCATGGCTTTTTTGGCCAAGTCTGCATGCTCTTTGGCTTTGCTCATGTGCTCTTCAGCCACCTTGGCGTGGGCTTGGGCTGCAGTGTGGTCATTGGCAGAGATGAGCTTGGCCACTTCTTTGTGAGACTTGGCGGCCATCTCCAGATGCTCAGCCACCTTGGTGTGGTGCTGCTCAGGTTTCACAGCGGTGGTCGCTGGTGTTTTGGTGTCGAGTGTCATGGGGCTTCCCTTTTGAAAATGGTGAGTGAAAAGATCTGTAAACCATGTGCACCTGATTTACCCGCCCATTCTTTCCAACGGTCATCGCCCTGTCTGTCCGCCTGCACACGGAGCAAGCATCACTTCACCTCAACGTGATCGATCAACCACATGAAAGCGCACCGTTGACATGGATCAATCAAGCGCGGCCACCCTTGATTGAACATGGCCGATCTGGAGCACCGAAGCACCCGTGTGCCAAGGCCTCCCACTGTCAACGTTTTGAGGGCTGACGTGGATTTTCTGTTGGTGATCTTGCAAAGCGGAATGGCCAGTCTGGTGTCGTACTTGGCGGCCCATGTCTTGCTTTGCCTTGTGCCCGCCTTCTTTGTCGCAGGTGCCCTCTCTGCCTTGGTGCCACAGGCAGCGGTGGTGCGCTTTCTCGGGCCCGGCGCATCCAAGTGGGTGGCCTACCCTGCTGCGGCTGGTGCAGGCAGCTTGCTGGCTGTGTGTTCCTGCACGGTACAACCCTTGTTTGCAGGCATCTACAAGCAAGGAGCGGGACTGGGGCCTGCCATGACGTTCATGTTCTTCGCACCAGCGGCCAACATTCTGGCCCTGTCCTACACGGGCGTGGCGCTTGGCGGTGAATTCGCATTCGCACGGCTGGTCCTCTCGCTGATCTTTGGCGTCGGCATCGGCATGATCATGGCCATGCTGTTCCACCGCGATGACATGGCGCGAACTGCCCAGATTGAAGCGTTCCAAGACAAGGCTGGCATGGGCCGCCTGACCCTTGTTTTTTTGTTGGCCTTGGTGGCATTGCTGATCGGCGGAACGCTCAAGACCAGCCCGCTCACCGCGCAACTCTGGCGTGCTGACTTGGCCTGGTCTTGGGCCCCCCTGGCACAGGCGAAACTGGACCAGTGGCTGCCGATGGACGAGCTGCGCGGCGAAGAAGGCTTGAGCCTGCAAGGCACTGTGCTCATTGGCCTGCTGGGGCTCATCGGCATGACTTCGGTGCGCGGGCTGGGCAAGGTGGATGAGGGGTTCAACACACGCACATGGACCAGCCTGAGCCTCATTGCCTTGACGTTGATCTTTGCCGCAGTCGGCATTCGCGCAACAGCTGAAGGCCTTCAAGTGGCGCTGACGGGGCGCACCGTGGTGGTGGCAGCACTGATGGCCGCACTGGTTCCACTGGCCCGGACATTCGATCCTTGGGACGTGCAGCAGTGGCTCTGGGAGACATGGCGCTTCGTCAAACAGATCTTTCCGCTGCTGGTGGCCGGCGTTTTTATCGTGGGGGTCATCCGGGTTTTCATCGAGCCCGCCTGGGTGCAGGCCGTGGCGGGGCAGAACACGCTGTTGGGCAACATGGCGGGCGTGGTGTTTGGCGTTTTCATGTACTTTCCAACGCTGGTCGAGGTACCCGTGGCCAAGATGCTGCTGTCGCTGGGCATGCACCCGGGCCCCTTGTTGGCTTACATCATGGCGGACCCGGAGCTCTCGGTGCAAAGCATGCTGATCACGGCCTCCATCATCGGCCGACGCAAGACGGCCACCTATGTGGTGTTGGTGGCCGTCTTTGCGACAGCAGCAGGTCTGGCCTATGGTGCTTGGACCGATGGACGACCGGTCTGGCACATCGCACTTTCTGTGGCGACGCTGGGCTTGGCTGTGGCAGCGACTGTCCGCATCTTGGCTCGCAGGCAACTGCAAGAACCCGTTGGCTCAGCCTGATGCGCAACATCAAGGAGCAACTGCATGGACATCCAAATTTTAGGCACAGGCTGCGCCCGGTGCCAGCGCCTGGAGCAACTCACCCGCGATGCGGCTGCAGCACTGGGCCTCAGGATTGAAGTGGCGCATGTGCGAGACCCCGCTGAGATCATGAAATACCCTGTGGTCGGCACACCCGCCTTGGTGATCAATGGCACGGTGAAGGCCGCTGGACGCATACCCTCCCCCAGCGAACTGGCCGACTGGCTGAGACAAGCATGATCGGCGCCCAGGGCCGTGGCCCATGGCGTGGAAGAGCGCGGGGCAGCGCAGAAGTCACCCCGCCGCCGCCTCCCAACTGAGCGCCTGCGCCAGCAAGGCCGCCAACGTCACCACATTGCTCGGGTGCGTGACGCTGTCGGTGCTCCAGAATTCACCCACACCCGCTTGGTGGATGCATTGCAGCGCGTCGCCTGCCAGCAGGGCGTGCGTCACGGCCACGTCCACGCTGGCCGCACCTGCGGCCAATGCCAAGGCAGCTGCGGTAGCCAGGGTGTGGCCGCTGCTGGCCACATCGTCCAGCAGCACCACGGCTTGGCCGCGCAGGTCGCACGCGGGCAGTGTGATGCGCACAGCGCGGTCGCCCAGGCGCTCTTTGCTGCACACCGCATGGGGCAGGCCGTGGGCCGTGGCCGCTTGGCTGATCCATTGCGCCGATTCGCTGTCGGGCCCGAGCAAGAACGCGCCCGGGCGGTGCTTTGCAATCCAGTTGCCCAGTAATGGGGCCGCACTGAGCGTGATGGCTTGTTGGGCGGGCACGGCTTCGGCCAGGGTGGTCACCCGGTGCAAGTGCGGGTCCACGGTGATGACGGCGTCGAACAGCGTGGCCAACCAGGCGCCCACGATGCGCTGGCTCACGGCTTGGCCCGGGGCGAAGGCTTTGTCTTGGCGCATGTAGGCCAGGTAGGGCGCGACCAGGCTGAGGTGCACTGCACCCAGTTGGCGGGCCGTGGGCGCGGCCAGCAGCAGTTCGGTCAGTTTGTCATGGGGCTGGTGCAGACTGCGCAGCAACACCACACGCGGGGGCAAGCGGGCGGGCAAGGTCAGCTGCATTTCGCCGTCGGGAAAGCGGTGACGATGCACCTGCTGCGGCTCGAGGCCCGAGGCTTCGGCCAAGCGCAGGGCGGCAGGGGCTTCGTCTTCAAAATACAGCAGGACGCCGGGCTGGGTCATCGGAGTGTTGCCTTAAAACTCGACAAACACATGCGGCACTTCATGGGCCTGGCCCAGCGTGTAGCCGCTGGCTTTGCGGCACAGCTGCGTGGCAAATTCCAGGTCGCTCGGGTAGGCGGCGTGCACGCGGTACAACGGCTCGCCTGGCTTGACGCTGTCGCCGAGTTTGAGCAGCAGGTCCACCCCGGCGCTTTGCACTTTGGGGGCCCCAGCCATGCGGGCCACACGGGCGATTTGCAGGTTGTCGATGCCGGTCACCACACCCTCCATGGGGGCGCACACCTCCAGCGTGAGCGCGCCCAGCGGCGGGTGGTTGTGATCAAAGGGGCGTGCACCTTGCGCGGCGATGATGGCCTGCATGCGGCTGAGCGCACGGCCGGAGTCGAGGATGTCGCGCGCTATGGCAAAACCGTCGCCGCCGCGCACATCGGGGTCGGCTTCGATCAGGCGCCCGGCCAGGCGCAGCGATTTTTGGCGCAGGTCGTTGGGCGCACGCGGGTCGTTTTCCAGCACGCGCATCACATCGCGGGCTTCGAGCATCGGGCCCACACCCTGGCCCACGGGTTGGCGGCCGTCGGTGATGACCACTTCGAGCGACAGGTGCATGCGCGAGGCTACGTATTCAAACAACCTGCGCAGGCGCTGCGCTTCGGGCATGGAGCGCACCTTGGCGGAGGGGCCAATCGGGATGTCCAGCACCAGATGGGTGGAGCCTGCCGCGATTTTTTTGGACAAGATGGAGGCCACCATTTGTGCGGGCGAGTCCAGCGACAGCGGGCGCTCGACCGCAATCAGCACGTCGTCGGCGGGCGACAGATCGGCCGTGCTGCCCCAGGCCAGACAACCCCGGTGGGTGCGCACGATCTCGGAGAGCTTTTCGAAGGGCAGTTCCACATCGGCCAACACTTCCATGGTGTCGGCCGTTCCGGCGGGCGAGGTGATGGCGCGAGACGAAGTTTTGGGGCACAGGATGCCGTAAGCCGCCAGGATGGGCATGACCAGCATGGAGGTGCGGTTGCCGGGGATGCCGCCGATGCAGTGTTTGTCGACCACCAAGGGTTCGCGCCAGTCCAGACGCCGCCCGGCCTTGACCATGGCTTCGGTCAGGAAGTAGACCTCTTCGCGGTCCATCTCGCCCCGGTTGGTGGCCACCACAAAGGCGGTGAGTTCGATCTTGGAGTAATGGTGCCCCGCAATGTCCTGCACGATGGCGTAGAAGTCGTCCTTGTCCAGCCGCTCGCCATTGATTTTGCGAAACAGCGCTTCCATCGAGGCAGGCGGCTCGGCCTGCGAGACCGAGGCGGTGTGGCCGCCTGGAATGCCCAGGTGCCGAAAGGCGTCTTCGGACAGGCCCACTTCGCCGCAAGCCACGATGCTGTCGTCGTCCACCACATTCAGGGTGGCGAGCACATGCCGCCCGTTGGCGCGCACTTCGATTTTGGACAGCGCCTGAAAACCCTCGGCCCGGTAAACCGCGCAATTGCGGTTGAGATAGGCCACGTTTTCGCGGTAGGTGTCGATGCCCACGCGGCGCAACGACAAGGGCGATGTCCTCTCGGGGGTGCTCGCAGGTCCGGTCGGGGTTGCGGCTGTGGGCGCTGGGGTGTCCATGGGTTTCAGGCTACACCGAAAACCCGTTCGGTGTCAGTGCCCCCAGCACCAAGCCTTGCAGTGGCTCAACGCTTGTGCAGAAAAAATTGGGCCACGGCGCCGGTCAGGGCAAAGGCCAGCATCATCCAGCCCAGGTTCACCGCGCCTTCGTGCGGCACCAGCCCCACCAGATAGCCACCCGTGGCGCCGGTGAGTTGCTGCATGAGGCCGGCCACCGCAGCGGCCGAGCCGGCCAATGCAGGCAGCACGCTCACCGTGCCCGCCAGCGCTGGCGGGTTGAGCAAGCCGTGGCCAAAGCCCAGCAAGAGCAGCGGCAAGGCCACCGCCAGCGCCGTCTGCACACCCCCCAGGCCCAGCGCCAGCATCACCACCAGGCCACCCAGCGTCAGGGCCTGGCCCCAGGCCATGACGCGCGATTCGCCCGCCTGTGCGATAAGCCGCGAAGTCATGAAGTTGCCCAGGATGTAGGACACTGGCACGGCCATGATGAACCAGCCAATGCCGTCCGGGCCGATGCCGTAGCCCTTGAGCACGATGGGTGCCCCGGCCAGGAAGGCGTAAAAGGTGGCGGTGGTGGCCGCGAGGATGGCGACGTAGAGCAAAAAACGCGGCTCGCGCAGCAAGCGGGCATAAGCACTGAGCATGGCCCTCAGCCAATGGCCCGCAGCGGGCGCAGGTTTGGCCACACGCGGCAAGCCCAGCCAAGCGGCCACCAGCAGCACCACCGCCAACACGGCCAACAGCACGAAGTTGGTCTGCCAACCGTAGCGCACATGGATCTGCCCACCGATCAGTGTGGCCAGCGGCGGGCACATGCCCAGCGCCATGCCAATGTAGGCCATGACACGGGTGCGTTGCGGTCCAGCAAAAAGGTCTTGCACCATGGAGCGGCTGACCACCATGCTGGCCGCACTGCCTGCGCCTTGCAACACACGGGCGGCGGTGAGCGTGGCGATGTCGGTGGCCAGCGCGGCCATGACCGAGGCCAGCCCCGCCACCACCAGGCCCAGCATCAAGATGGGTTTGCGACCGTGCCGGTCGGACAGCGGGCCGTACACCAGTTGCAAGGCACCGTAGGCCACCACATAACCGCTGAAGGTCAGCTGCACATCGGCTTGGTGCGTGCTGAAGATGGCGCCCCACTCCTGCATGGACGGCAGGCACAAGGTCATGGCCAGCAGGCCAAACGAGATTTGCGCCAGCACGTTGGCGATCAGCCAGGGGCTGTGGGCGGCCGGGCCTGGAGAGCCGGACGCAGTGACCATGTCAGCTGCGCTGCAGTTTGTAGACCGCCGTGCCCGCCATCAGGTTGGGCCACAGGCGCACTTCCTGGCCCTGCTGCAGGCCAAAGGCGTCCATGATGCGCAACTGGTTCTTGCGGGCCAGGTCGCCAAAGTCGGCGTAAGTGCCCACGCGGATATTGGGCGTGTCGTACCACTGGTAAGGCAGGCGCTTGGTCACCGGCATGCGGCCTTGCAGCACACTCAGGCGGTTGAACCAGTGCGCAAAGTTGGGGAAGGCCACGATGCCGACGCGGCCCACGCGCACCGTCTCGCGCAGCATGGTCTCGGCGTTGCGCAGGTGTTGCAGGGTGTCGATTTGCAGCACCACGTCAAACGACTGGTCGGCAAACAGGCTCAGGCCTTCGTCCAGGTTGAGTTGGATCACATTCACACCGCGCTGCACGCAGGCGTGCACATTGGCGTCGTCCAGCTCTACACCGTAACCGGTGCAGCCCTTGTGTTGTTGCAGATAGGCCAGCAAGGCCCCATCGCCGCAGCCCAAATCGAGCACGCGGGCGCCTTGCGGCACCAGGCGGGCAATGGCTTGCATGATCAGGGGGTCGCTCATGCGGCACCTCCTTCGTTCAAAGTCTTCGCCATGTTGTCAAAGTAAGAGCGCACCACGTTCATGTAGCGGGCATCGTCCAGCAAGAAGGCGTCGTGCCCGTGCGGCGCATCGATCTCGGCGTAGCTCACATCACGGCGGTTGTCGAGCAGGGCCTTGACCATTTCCCGGCTGCGGGCGGGCGAGAAGCGCCAGTCGGTGCTGAAACTGACCAGCAGGAATTTGCAGCGGGCACGGGCAAAAGCCTGCGACAAATCGCCGCCAAAGGCGCGGGCCGGATCGAAGTAATCGAGTGCCCGGGTGATCAGCAAATAGGTGTTCGCGTCAAAGTACTCGCTGAACTTGTCGCCCTGGTAGCGCAGGTAGCTTTCGATCTGGAACTCCACTTCTTGTGTGGAATATTTGTAGCCGGTGGCGTTGTGCGTGACGGCCTGGCGCAATTCGCGGCCAAACTTTTCGTTCATCACGTCGTCGCTCAGGTACGTGATGTGGCCAATCATGCGGGCGATGCGCAGGCCGCGCTTGGGCACCACGCCTTGCGCGACAAAGTGCCCGTCATGGAAGTCCGGGTCGGTCACGATGGCGCGGCGGGCCACTTCGTTGAAAGCGATGTTTTCGGCGTTCAGGTTGGGAGCACTGGCCACCACCACCGCGTGCTTCACGCGCTCGGGGTATTGCAGCGTCCAGCTCAGAGCCTGCATGCCCCCCAAACTGCCTCCCATCACGGCGGCCAGTTGTTCGATGCCCAAAGCGTCGAGCAAGCGGGCTTGGGCGTTGACCCAGTCTTCTACCGTGACCACAGGAAAGTCCGCGCCATACACGCGCCCGGTGTCGGGGTTGATGTGCATGGGACCGGTCGAGCCAAAACACGAGCCCAGGTTGTTCACGCCGATCACAAAAAAGCGGTCGGTGTCGAGCGACTTGCCCGGGCCAATCATGTTGTCCCACCAGCCCAGGTTTTTGGGTTGGTCGGCATAGACCCCCGCCACATGGTGCGAAGCGTTGAGCGCGTGGCAGATCAACACGGCGTTGGATTTGTCGGCGTTGAGCGTGCCGTAGGTTTCGTAGCTCAGCGAATAGCCACGGATGGACGCACCGCTTTGCAAAGGCAAAGGGGCTTCAAACAGCATGCTTTGGGATTCGGCGATCAGCATCGAATGTGTTCAGGTGTGCAAAAAAAACAAAACCCGGCTTCGCAGTCAGCTGGGCCGGGTTTCTGTGAGATGAAACACACGCCATTTAGCTGAATTTCGAAACCATCGTGGTTTCGGCGCCCGCAATCGGGTTCAAATCGGCGCATGGGGCAAGTATATGACGAAGCCCACGGGCCCATTTCAGGAGAACGCATGTCGGATCTTTATGGCTCGGACGCCTACAGTCCCGTCGAGATCGCCCGCCGCATCGAGGCTGTGGGCGAGACCAAGGCCCGCATGGCCGCGCTGCCGCTGGCTTTGCTGGGCGTGTTGGCGGGGGCTTTCATAGGTCTCGGAGCCATGCTGTTTGTGCTGGTCAAGTCCGACCCGAGCCTGGGCTTTGCGGCCAGTTCGGTGCTGGGCGGGCTGGTGTTTGCCATGGGTTTGCTCATGGTCGTGGTGGCCGGGGCCGAGCTGTTCACCGGCAACAACCTGATCGTCATGGCCTGGGCCGACGGCCGGGTCAGCACGGGGCAGGTGCTGCGCAACTGGGTCATCGTGTGCCTGGCCAATTTTGTGGGCGCGGCTGGTCTGGCGCTGCTGGTGTTTGCCAGCGGCCACGCCAGCCTGAACGGCGGCGCGATTGGCCACAAGGTGGTGCAGATCGCCGTGGCCAAGCAGGAGTTGCCCTTGGTCACGGCCTTGTTGCGCGGCGTGCTGTGCAACGTGCTGGTGTGCATGGCCGTGTGGATGGCCATGGCCGGGCGCAGTGTGACCGACAAGGCCGTGGCTGTGATGCTGCCGGTGATGGCCTTTGTGGCAGCTGGCTTTGAGCACAGCATCGCCAACATGTACCTGATGCCTTTGGCCATGTTGTTGCAGCAAAGCGGCCTGGCGGGCTACCCCGCCGTCACTTGGGGCGGCATGCTGGGCAACCTGCTGCCCGTGATTTTGGGGAATGTGTTGGGGGGCGCGGTCTTGGTGGCGGGGGTGTACCACGTAATTTACAAGCGCCAGCCGCCCACTTGAAAACATCGCGCACAGGGGTGCGCTCCCACACTCGGGTGCTTGACTGTTTTTTTTAAGCGCCCCAGCCCGACAGCGCGATCACGCCCAGCACGGCAAAGATGCCCGCCGAGATCAGGTGCACCAGACGCAGTGGCACACGCTTGGTGATGGCATCGCCGAACCACACCACGGGTGCGTTGGCCAGCATCATGCCCAGTGTGGTGCCCGCCACCACGGCAAACCAAGCGTTGTATTGCGCGGCCAGCATGACGGTGGCGATCTGGGTTTTATCGCCCATTTCGGCCAAAAAGAAGACCACCACGGTGGTGAGGAACACCCCCATGCGCGGGGCGCTGTCGCCTTCTTCGTCGTCCAGCTTGTCCGGAATCAGCATCCACACCGCCATGGCGATGAAGGACGCGCCCAGCACCCAACGCAGCACATCAGGCCCCATGAAAGTGGTGACCCAGCTGCCCACGGCACCGGCCAGGCCATGGTTGGCCAAGGTGGCCACCAAAATGCCGAGCACGATGGGCCAGGGTTTGCGAAAACGCGCGGCCAGCACGAGTGACAAAAGCTGGGTTTTGTCACCCATTTCGGCCAAGGCGACGATGCCGGTAGAGACGAAGAATGCTTCCATACAGGACAAACAGCGGGCGACCAACCCACTTAAAAATCAAAAGATCCTGATCTTACGGGAGTGCTGCGTCCCCCCTGCCTGTTGGGCTCCAACTCTGACGGGACATGGCCCCATGGGTTTAGGAGGGGTGCAGGCCAGGCGGCGTGGGGTGCCAGCGGGCCATGCACAACACATCGCTGTATTGGCCGTTGCGCATGGCATAACCCTTGTGCCGTCCTTCATGTTCAAAGCCAAAGCGCTCATACAGCGCAATGGCCCGGGCATTGTCGGCAAACACCGTCAGCTCGATGCGCAGGATGTGTCCCCATTGGTCAGCGTAATCCGTCAATCCACGCATCAGGGCGGTGCCAACCCCTTGGCCTTGGGCGTGTTTGGCGACCGCGATGGCCAGACCGACAGCATGGCTGCGGCGCACACGCCCCATGTCGTGCAGGTTGGCCAGCCCCACGACCTGCTCGGTTTGTATTGCGACCAGTCTCAAACTGCTGCCTGTTTGAGGTGTGCTAAGCCGTTTGGCCCAGTCCTCTTCGTTAGCATAAGGACCTGACAGCGAGTTACCAAAGACCTCGGGGTCGGCCATTAATGTGGCGATTGCAGCGGCGTCTTGCAGCTGAACGCTTCGGAGGGTGATCGGGGACGCGGTCATGAAAGGCTCCTATGGGTGGTGGATTGCACAAACAAAAAGGCCCGCTGGGTGAGCGAGCCTTGGAGGATTGGCAGTGGGTCACTGCCGGGGTGTCACAAGGGCCGCCATCGTCGGCTGCACAGGGTCAGCGCGCACATAGATGTGCCCATTTGCAGCAGTTGTGCAAAGTGATGTGTGAGTGCGGCTTTTGTGAACACGAAATAATTATTGATGACTGTTTCTTCAGCTGTCAATATTTTCTCAATGTCGATCCGAATTGTTTTTTCACTGGCGGGCTCGATCAATCCTGTTTGACGAACCTTTTTTCGGCGACTTGCAAACAACGCACAGTCCTCCCCCTGTCGGCCGTGGGTGCTCAACCCGGATTGGGCTTGCTCAATGCTGACTTCAAAAACAAGATGCCTCACTGTGCAAGCGGTCCTGACTGTCCACAGTGTATGACGCGCATCAATTTGGGCCTACATCTTGCTTATGTTTGGTGCACCAAGGTGTTTTGAGCCCTTTATGCACCAAATCATTTCAAAAATCCTCAAAGGACGATCGTGGAAGCACTGAAACAGGGCGCAGATGCGCTTTTTATTTTGTTGGGCGGCATCATGGTGTTGGCCATGCATGCTGGTTTTGCTTTTCTGGAGCTGGGCACGGTCCGCAAAAAGAACCAGGTCAATGCGCTGGTCAAAATCCTGGTGGATTTTTCAGTGTCCACCGTGGTTTATTTTGTGGTCGGTTACAGCGTGGCCTATGGCACCACGTTCTTTGTGGGGGCGGAGCAGTTGGCCGCCAAGAACGGCTATGACCTGGTCAAGTTCTTCTTTTTGCTGACCTTTGCCGCCGCCATTCCCGCCATCATTTCGGGCGGCATTGCCGAGCGGGCCAAGTTCTGGCCGCAGTTGATCGCTACGGCGGTGATCGTGGGCTTTGTCTACCCCTTCTTTGAGGGCATTGTCTGGAACCAGCACTTTGGCGTACAGGCCTGGATCAAAGCCGTCACGGGCGATGAGTTCCATGACTTTGCCGGCTCGGTGGTGGTCCACGCCATGGGCGGCTGGATCGCGCTGCCGGCTGTGGTCTTGTTGGGTGCCCGCTACAACCGCTACCGCAAGGACGGCGTGGTGTCGGCGCACCCACCCTCGAGCATCCCCTTCCTGGCCCTGGGTTCGTGGATCCTGATCGTGGGCTGGTTTGGCTTCAATGTGATGAGCGCCCAGACCTTGGACAAGATCTCGGGCCTGGTGGCGGTCAACTCCCTGATGGCCATGGTGGGCGGCACCTTGGCGGCTTTGATTTTGGGCAAGAACGACCCCGGCTTTGTGCACAACGGCCCCTTGGCCGGTTTGGTGGCGGTGTGTGCGGGCTCTGACTTGATGCACCCGTTTGGTGCACTGGTCACGGGCGCTGTGGCAGGCGCCCTGTTTGTGGTGATGTTCACACTGACCCAGAACAAGTGGAAGATCGACGACGTGTTGGGCGTGTGGCCCTTGCATGGCATCTGCGGTGCTTGGGGCGGGATTGCCGCTGGCATTTTTGGGGCCAGCAGTCTGGGTGGCTTGGGGGGCGTCAACCTGATGGCGCAGTTGCTCGGCACGGCCATGGGTGTCGCCTGGGCCTTGCTCGGTGGCTTGGCGATTTACGGCATTTTGAAAATCACGCTGGGCCTGAAACTCAGCCCCGAAGAAGAGTACGACGGGGCCGATTTGAGCGTCCACAAAATCAGCGCCACACCCGACCGCGAAGTGAGTTGGTAAAACAACAACATCAAGGTGTGCCAGAGCACGTTTTGACGGGCCTTTAGGGAAAACGCCTTGCAATTTTTTTGGCGATATCGCAGATAATGACTTGACTTCGGTGCAAAAACCCTGAAGTCCAGTCTGCGGTGAACAGATCAGTTTCGCTTTCCTTCCGATGTTTTCAGGTTTGTTGAATGCGCTTTCGGAGCTCCATCGCTTTTATTTCTGTGTTTTGAGGAGTCCCTTTTCATGGGCAACAAACTTTACGTCGGCAACCTGCCTTACTCGGTTCGTGACGGCGATCTGGAACAAGCCTTCGGCGAATTCGGTGCTGTGACCAGCGCCAAGGTCATGATGGAGCGCGACACCGGCCGCTCCAAAGGCTTTGGTTTTGTGGAAATGGGCAGCGACGACGAAGCGCAAGCCGCGATCAACGGCATGAATGGCCAGCCTTTGGGCGGCCGCAATGTGGTCGTGAACGAAGCACGCCCCATGGAAGCGCGTCCTCCCCGCTCAGGTGGTGGCGGCTTCGGTGGTGGTGGTGGTGGCGGCTTTGGCGGCGGTCGCCGGGAAGGCGGCGGTGGTGGTTACGGCGGTGGCGGCTACGGCGGCGGTCGTGAAGGCGGCGGCGGTGGTTATGGCGGCGGCCGTGAAGGCGGTGGCGGCTACGGCGGTGGCCGCGAAGGTGGTGGCGGTTATGGCGGCGGCGGCCGTGGCGAAGGTGGCGGCGGTGGTTTCCGCAGCCCCTACGGCGCAGGCCCTCGCGGCGGTGGCGGTCGCCGTGAAGGTGGTCGCGAAGGCGGTGGCGGCGGCTACGGCGGCGGTTACTGATCGCGCAATGGCTTGGGCTGATCACTCAGCCCCAACATGTCCAAGGCCCTGCATTGCAGGGCTTTGTCGTTTCTGGCGTTTGTTGAGTGCTTGTTTGAGCGCTGGCCCAGGTCGGCCTGGTCTCGGGTTGGGGTGCCCCATCCGCGAGGGGGCGAAGCCGATATGCCCTCAGGGGGTCTGACGTGGCGGCAAAACCGCGCGCACCCGGCCCTGCAGCTCGTACTGGCCGCTGCGGGTGTCGAAGTTCAGGGTTTGGGCGCTGAACACGTCCGCGCCGCGGGTGATGCGCACGGGTTGGTCCGAAACCAGGCGCTCTTCTTCCAGCCAAGCCGTGAGTGTTTCGCCGCGCAGCTCGACGCGCGGGCTCTGCGCATCGGCCTGTCGCACCGCGATCGCATCCCCGCTCAGGGTCACCTGTTGTTCGGCTTCACGGGAAATGCCTTTTTTCGCCTGGGCCGTCAGGCGTGTGCCCGCCTCGTTTTCGGCCAGGATGCGCACGCCCTCGATGTGCAGGCTTTGGGTGGCCGGAAAGTGGGTGGCGCTTTGGCCGCTGATTTCGCGGGTCAGTCGGCCTGAAGCGTCAAAGGATTTGACCGTGAATTGATCGAGCCGAAAATCCGGGTCCTGGCGCAGCTGGGGATCGATGCCGGGCGGCATCAACTCGGGCACGCTGCGCACCAGCCACCAGCTGCCCAAAGCCAAAATGGCAAACAGGAACAAGGGCAGGTAAATTGTGAACCGGTCCAGGGTGCGGCGCACTCGCGTGAACAGGTTCATGCCGATGCGCCCGGGTGGTCGTGCACACCCACTTGTGCGAGCAAGGCGGCGTAGTGCCCGCCCGCCACCAGCAGCAAGTCACAAAAGGCGCGGGCAGCGCCTTCGCCGCCGCGCTCGGCGGTGGTGTGGTGAGCCAGCGCTTTGGCCTGGGCATGGGCGTTGGCCGGGGCGCAAGCGAAAGCGGCGCGTTGCATCACGGGCAAATCGGGCCAGTCATCGCCGATGGCGGCCGCTTGCGCCCAGCTCAGGTTCAATTCGCTCAAAAAGGCCTCGGCTGCCGGGCGCTTGTCTTCGGTGCCAAATCGGGCGTGGGTGATGCCCAGCGCCTTCAGGCGCAGGCGCAGCGGGGCCGAATCGCGGCCGGTGATGACCACGGGCGTGATGCCCGCCTTTTGCAGCAGTTTCAGGCCCTGGCCGTCCAGCGTGTTGAAGCGCTTGAGGGTCTCGCCGCTTTCAGAAAAATACAGCCCACCATCGGTCAGCACGCCGTCGATGTCGAAAAACGCCACACGAATGCCTTGTGCTTGCAGCAGCAATTCGGGCGGGTAGTGCAGAGCAGGTGTCAGGGCTTGCATCTCAGATCACCTTGGCGCGCATCAGGTCGTTGGAGTTGATGGCCCCGCACAGCAGGCCCTGCGCATCCACCACCAAAATGCTGGTGATGCGGTGCAGCTCCATCATCTCGGCGGCTTCGACGGCCAGCGCGTCGTGGCGGATGGTGCGCGGGTTGGGGTGCATGACGTCCCGGGCACTGAGGCTGCGCAGGTCCACGCCTTTTTCAATGAGGCGGCGCAAATCACCATCGGTGAAGACGCCCAGCACACGGCCATCGGCATCGGTGACCGAGGTCGCGCCCAGGCCTTTGCTGCTCATCTCGCGCATGAGGGCGGTGAATTCGGCATCTGGTCCGACTTGCGGCACATCGGCGCCTTTGCGCATCACATCGCCCACATGGGTGAGCAGCTTGCGGCCCAACGAACCACCTGGGTGCGAGCGGGCAAAGTCTTCCGGTTTGAAGCCCCGGGCGTCGAGCAGGGCCACGGCCAGCGCGTCGCCCATGGCCAGCTGGGCGGTGGTGCTGGCGGTGGGGGCCAGGTTCAGCGGGCAGGCTTCTTTGTCGACCGAGCAGTCGAGCACCACGTCGGCGTGGCGAGCCAAGGAGGACTGCAGGCCACCCGTCAACGCGATCAGGGGCACACCCTGGCGCTTGAGCACGGGCAAGATGGCCACCAGCTCGTCGCTTTCGCCGCTGTTGGAGATGGCCAGCACCACGTCCACGGTTTTGATCATGCCCAGGTCGCCATGGCTGGCTTCGCCGGGGTGCACAAACATGGCCGGGGTGCCGGTCGAGGCCAGTGTGGCGGCAATCTTGCGACCAATGTGACCGCTTTTGCCCATGCCGGTGACCACCACGCGGCCTTGCACGGCCAGCACCATGTTCACGGCCCGGACAAAGCGCTCGTCCAGCCGGTCTTTCAGGCGGAGCAAGGCGGTGGCCTCGATGTCGAGGGTTTCGCGGGCGAGCTGCAGGGTGTGGTCGGGATGGGCAAGCATGGCCTCATTTTATCGGGCGGCGTGTGGTGCCCCACTCCGGATCTGCCTGAGCCCGCACCTCGGGGTGAATGAATCGACTGGAGCGCCCAGCAGGTCACACACGCTTGTTACCATTGACGCATGAGTGCTTTGGAGTTGACCCTGTTGTATTTGCTGGCGGCCGTGCTGGGCGTGGTGGGCTGCCGCATGCTCAAGCTGCCGCCCATGCTCGGCTACTTGGCGGTGGGGGTGGTGATTGGCCCCAATGCGCTGGCGCTGGCACAAAACTCCGAGGGCGTTCGGCACTTGGCCGAATTCGGCGTGGTGTTTTTGATGTTTGTGATCGGGCTGGAATTCAACCTGCCCAAGCTGCGCTCCATGCGCAAACATGTGTTTGGCCTGGGTCTGTTGCAGGTGCTATTGACGCTGGTGATCGTGACGGTGTTTTCCTTGTTTGTGGCCACCTTGGCCCCTACGCTGTGGAAGATGGAGTGGCAAACCGCGCTGGCGCTGTCGAGCGCCATGGCCATGAGCAGCACAGCGATCGTGATCAAGCTGGTGGCCGACCGATTGGAGCTCGAGTCCGAGCACGGCAAACGGGTGGTGGGCGTGTTGCTGTTTCAGGATTTGGCGGTGGTGCCCCTGATCGTGATGATCCCGGCCCTGAGCGCCCCCGCCGACCAGATGCTCACGGCCTTGATGATGGCCGCGCTCAAAGCCACGGTCTTGATCACCTTGCTCATGACAGGCGGGCAGCGCGTGATGCGCTGGTGGTTGACCCTGGTGGCGCGGCGCAAAAGCGAGGAACTGTTTGTGCTCAACCTGCTGCTGGTCACGTTGGGGCTGGCCTGGATCACCGAGCTGGCGGGCCTGAGCCTGGCGCTGGGGGCGTTCATTGCGGGCATGCTGATTTCAGAGACCGAGTACAAGCACCAGGTGGAGCTGGACATCCGGCCTTTCCACGACGTGTTGCTGGGCCTGTTTTTCATCACCATCGGCATGATGCTGGACTGGCACATTGTGGTCGAGCGCTGGCCTCTGGTGCTGATCCTGACCACCTTGCCGGTGTTGTTCAAGCTGGTGCTGGTGACGGCGCTGGCCAAGTTGACGGGTGCGCCCAATGGGGTGTCTCTGCGCACCGGCTTGTACCTGGCGCAGGCGGGTGAATTCGGATTTGTGCTGCTCACACTGGGGGCACAGAGCAACATCATCCCGCCAGCCTTGCTCAACCCGGTGTTGGCCAGCATGGTTTTGTCGATGATGGCCACGCCTTTCATCATCATGCACAGCGACCGCATCGTGCTCAAGGTGGTGGCCAGCGAGTGGTTGCAGCAGTCCTTGCAAATGACCACCATCGCCCGCAAATCGATCAACACCAGCAAGCATGTCATCATCTGCGGCTACGGGCGTTGCGGCCAGAACCTGGCCCGTATGCTTGAAAAGGAAAACATCCCTTACATGGCGCTCGACTTGGACCCCGACCGGGTGCGCCAAGCCGCTGCGGCCGGGGATTCGGTGGTGTTTGGCGATGCCGCACGCCTGCAGTCACTCATGGCCGCAGGCCTGGCCCGCGCCAGCGCAGTGGTGATCACCTATCTGGATGTGCCCGCTGCCATGAAGGTGCTGGACCACACCCACAGCCATGCGCCGCAAGTGCCGGTGATTGTGCGCACCAAGGACGACCTCGATCTGGAAAAACTGCAGCTGGCTGGGGCGACCGAGGTGGTGCCCGAGGCGCTGGAGGGCTCGCTCATGCTGGCCAGCCATGCGCTGGCCCTGGTGGGCGTGCCCATGCGGCGCGTGATCCGCATCGTGCAAGACCAGCGCGACGCCCGCTACAACCTGCTGCGCGGTTACTTCCATGGCGCAGACGACGACACGCTGGACGAAATCGACCACGAGCGTTTGACCACGGTGGGCCTGCCTCTGGCCTCCCCCTGGTTGGGAAAGCGGGTAAAAGACCTGGCCTTTCACGCCATGGGCGTGCGTGTGGTGAACCTGCGCCGCGCCAATGGCCAACCCGAAACCGTGAACGACAACACGTCGCTGCATCCGGGCGACACGCTGGTGCTGTCGGGCAAATCCCAAACGCTGGCAGTGGCCGAAGAAAAACTCTTAAGAGGTTAAAGGCATGGACGATTTGAACGTCAACGATTATTTGAAAAGTCACATCCGCACCGTGCCAGACTGGCCTGCGCCGGGCGTGCAGTTCCGCGACATCACGCCGCTCTTGCAAGACCCACGCGTGTTCCGAGTGCTGATCGACGCCTTTGTGCACCGTTACATGCACCCCGCCTTGCGGCCTGACGTGGTGGCAGGTCTGGATGCGCGCGGCTTCATATTGGGCTCGGTCGTAGCGTACGAGCTGGGGCTGGGTTTTGTGCCCATCCGCAAAAAAGGC
This sequence comes from Limnohabitans sp., assembly GCF_017848645.1. Lineage (GTDB taxonomy): Bacteria > Pseudomonadota > Gammaproteobacteria > Burkholderiales > Burkholderiaceae_C > Limnohabitans_A. The sequence goes on from NZ_JAFEIF010000027.1 coordinate 56,003, forward strand.
AAACTGCCCTTCACCACGGTGGAAGAAACCTACGAGCTGGAATACGGCAGCGCCACCGTGGAGCTGCACACCGATGCCGTCAAGCCCGGTCAGCGCGTGCTGCTGATCGACGACCTGATCGCCACGGGCGGCACCATGATGGCGGGCAAAAAGCTGCTCGAAAAGCTGGGCGCGTCGGTCATCGAAGGCGCAGCCATTGTGGATTTGCCGGAGCTGGGCGGATCTGAGCGCATCCAAGCCAGCGGCTTGAAGCTGTTCACGCTGGTGTCTTTCGAGGGGCATTGAGGATTGAGGCAGCCCCTGCTGCGCGCTGTCACCCCCGGCGCTGACAAGCCAAGCGGACCGTTTTAAGCTGGGTGTTTTCCACTTGGCCCAGGACCGCCCCATGAGCACACCCTCCACCCCACCAGCGGCCGCCGACGACCGCGTGCCTTACGCCAAACCCCAACCCTGGGGCATGGCCCCGGACATGGTGGTGCACGACGTGCAAACCGAAGACGAGCGCCTGTGGGCGCCTGTCGCCCCCGGCATCTGGTCGCGCCCGCTGCACCTGAACGTGACGGGTGGCTTTTATGTGCACCTGCTCAAAGTCAAGCGCTCGGGCTTGCTGCAGCGCCACCGCCATTCCGGCATGGTGCACGCGCATGTGCTGCGCGGCAAATGGCTGTATCTGGAACATGACTGGGTGGCCGAAGAAGGCAGCTATGTGTTCGAACCCCCGGGCGAGACCCACACACTGGTGGTGCCCGACGACTGCCAGGACATGGTGACGATGTTCACCGTGCATGGTGCTTTGATGTACGTGGACACCCAAGGCAATGCCACCGGCTACGACGATGTGTTCACCCGCATCGAGAAATACCGCGCCCACTTTGAGGCGGTGGGGCTGGGCGCGGATTACGTGAAGACCTTCATGCGATAAGCACCGACCTTTCTTAGCCCCCCGCCCCTTGTGCAAAAGGGGCGGGGGTTGAAAGTTCAGACCGAAGCTGTTCAGGATTTAACGCTCAATGGTGCGGTTCCAACGGGCATTCCAAGTGGGTCGGTTTTCGTTGATGACCGACCAATCGAGCACCACCGCTGTTTTCATGTAATCGGCAAATTGCCGGAGTTTCAATTTGGCATCGTCGCCCACAGCAGGTGCTTTGGGGTTGGACGGAATTTGATTGCCATGCTCCAGTCCAGCCGCTTGCGCAGAAGCTGACAACAGGTGCTCGGCCAACTTTTGTGCCAAAACCGGCTCGGAGTTGTTGGCGATCACACACTGGGCCACCATGAGCACAACAGAGCCTTCTTTGGGTTGTGCGTATTCAACGGCAATGCCTTTTTCCTGCAAAGTCGCCACGCTCGTGGGTGTCAGGGGCGCGATGGCTGCTTCGCCGTTCTGGATCATTTCAGCCAATTTGGCCGAGCTGGGGATGTACTCGAGGACATTGGGGCCAATCGATGATTTCCATGCACCGAAGCCGGGCTCCACATTGGCCTCGGTGCCGCCTTTGATGCGGTTGAACATCAAGAAACCATGCAGACCAAAGGAAGATGAGGGCATGGACTGGAACACGACCTTGCCCTTGAATTTGGGATCGGCCATGTCCATCCAAGAGGTGGGGGCGGCCCAGCCTTTTTCAGCAAACATCTTCTTGTTGTAGGCCAGCCCGGTCATGCCCATGGTCACGCCAGCGGCAATGTCATCCTTGAAACGAGCGGTGGGAAAAATCTCATTCAAAGCCGGGCTGGGTTTGAGTTTTTCACACAGGCCCATGCCAGCGGCGCGGATCATCACGCCATCGTCGAGGAACATCACATGCATCTGAGGCTTGTCTTTGTTGGCCTGCGCCTTGGCCAAGATTTCGGAAGAGGTGCCAGGCACCACCACCACCTTCACATTGTTGGCCTTTTCAAAAGCTGGAAACACATGGCTTGTCCACGTTTTCTCCATCACGCCGCCATTCATGCCGATGTACAAGGTTTTGGTTTGGGCCTGCGACAAGCTCGGCGTCAAGGCCGCGAGTGCTACGGTGAGGGCGCAAAGGGGCGTTTTCACAGAAAGAGTGGATCGCAACAAGGGGGTCATGGTAAGTCTCCTGGGGTTGATGTGACGGACAAAGGAAAGGCAGAAAAACGGGCAATGGAAAACGCCTCAATGGGCGTGGTCGAGCGGCCGTGACAAACCAGTTCGGCCAACACCTCACCCACAGCGGGGCCGGTTTGAAAACCAGCGCCTGCGAAGCCAAAAGCGTGAATCAAGCCGGGCGTGGTCTGGCTCAAGCCAATCACCGGCTCGTGGTCTGGCAAGTAGCCTTCTGTGCCACTCCAGGTGCGGATCACATGGGCATGCCGCAAGCGGGGAAGCAATTCAACCGATCGGGCCAGCACCAGGCCAATGGCTTCGCGTGAGGGACTGGCCCGCAGGTCATCCAGGGCAAAACCACGCGAGCCACCGATCACGCAATTGCCTCTGGGCGCTTGTCTGGCGTAGATGCCACCGCCTTCCACACCCAGGCTCAAGTTCATGAATGTTGGCAGGGGTTCGGTCACGGCCATCACCGGGTGTGCCGATTCCATGGGCACGGGTTCGTTGAATTGGGCGGCCACTTGCCCTGCCCAGGCCCCTGCACAATTGAGCAAATGGGTGCTGCCAATGCGAACACCCGTGTTCGTCTCCATCTCGAAACCACTCGGTGCATGAACGATGCGCACACAAGAAGTTCTCTCCATGATCACCGCACCCGCATCTTGCGCGGCCTTGGCAAAAGCTGGTGACACCAAACGGGGGTTGGCGTGCCCATCTTCAGCGCACAAAGAACCGCCCACGATGCGTTCGCCCAGCCAAGGGTAGGTTTTGCGCAATGCATCGCCCCCGATGGTCTGCAAATTCAGGCCATGCGCTTGACACTTCTCGCGGTACGCTTGCAGCGAGGCCATGTCCGCTTCTGTTCGGGCGATCTTCAGATGCCCGGAGCGAATGTATTCGCCTTCGATCCCGATCACTGCGGGCAAGCGTCCCCAGATTTCGTGGGCCCGCTGAGACAGGGGCAGCTGCACCAGCGAGCGACCTTGGCGGCGCACGCCACCGTAGTTCACTCCGCTTGAGCGTGATCCACACACATCCCGCTCAAGGAGCACAACCGACTTGCCGTGTCGCCTCAAAGCCAAGGCAGCGGAGGCCCCGACAATGCCGCCGCCCACGATGGCCACATCAAAGTCTTGTCTGCGGCTCATGCAGGCCCCTCGGTTTGGGCGCTGAGCGTGTTTTCAAACGGAATGGGTTTGATGGGCGCTTGCCCACGCAAACGGCCCACCTGCGAGGGCGATTGCTGTGTGCAATGCGCCAGCAACTCGGCTGCGGCGCACCCACACATCCGCCCCTGGCAGCGCCCCATGCCGACGCGCGAAAAAGCCTTCAAACGGTTCAGCTCAAGCGCCCCCGATGCTTTGGCCGCGTTGCGAATGTCTCCGGCTGTGATCTCTTCGCAGCGGCAGATCACCACTGCATCCGAGGTCAACGCGGGCCATTGGTGCGGCTCGGGAAAGGCCTTGGTCAAACCCGCCCCAAAAGTCTTGCGTCGGGCCATCATTTTGTCCAGCGCCTCGATGCGTGCTTTTTCATCTTCGCTCAGCACCAGTCCTTGATCGCTGAGCAATGCCCACGCCGCCCGTTCACCAGACCATTGCGCGGCATCGGCACCCTGAATGCCCGCCCCATCGCCGGCCAAGTAAAGCCCTGGTACGGAGGCGCGGCCAGCGCTGTCTTTGGCAGGCAACCAGGCCCTGTCGGCCTCGTCATAGACCCATTCACAACCCAACAAATCGGCCAACTGCGTTTCGGATCGTAAACCGTAACCCGTGGCCACGGCATCACAAACAAGGCGGTGTTCGCCTTGTTTGTCGCGCCAGATCAACCGCTCTACCGATGCCTTGCCCAGCGCTTGCACCGGCAACGCACCTCGGTGAATCGGCACGCCATGCGCCATCAGCCAAGCCACGTAATACACGCCTTTGGACAGCATCGATGCCTGGGCCGTCAGCTCAGGCAACGCGCGAAGTTGATCGCTCCACTGGGCACTGTCCAAAATGGCCGCCACCTGCCCACCCGCTTTGGCGTATTGGTAAGCCACCAAATAAAGCAGCGGCCCCGTGCCCGCAAAAACCACTTGACGGCCAATGGCGCAGCCCTGAAATTTCAGCGCCACTTGAGCGCCGCCCAAGCTGAAGACGCCCGGCAGTGTCCAACCCAGGAAGGGCAAGATCCGGTCGGTGGCCCCGGTGGCCACCAGCAAGGCCCCATAGGGCAAGACCGATGTCTTGCCCTCGTGCAGCAAATCCAGGCAAGCCGCTTGTGCATTCCACACCAAGGTGTTGGGCCGGTAATCAATGTGCGGCAACAAGTCCTGCATGGCCTGGAGCACAGCCCCAGCTTTGTCCGACTCAAACCCGTAAAGGGCCTTTGGGCTGCGCTGAAAATGTGCAGGCGGTTGGCGGAAAATCTGGCCGCCGTGGCGAGCGTTTTCATCCAGCACCACCGGGCGCAAACCTTTGCGCACCAGGGTTTGCGCAGCCAGCATGCCGGCCGGTCCTGCGCCCACAATCACAGGGGGTGACTGAAGCTTGTTCATGTTTTCACCACCAAGCGCATCCCTGACTCAATCAGGCGCAGACAACTGCGCAGCCGGGCACCGTCTTCTGTGGCGACCCAGCAATCCTGGCAAGCCCCCATGACACAAAACCCCGCCCGCAGGGTACCGGATTGATCGCTTTGGCCCAGAGCGCGACTTTGAGTCAGCAAGGCGGTCATGATGGTGTCACCTGCCAACGCCTCGCAAGCTTGGCCATTGAGAAAAAAACCCAGCGTCTCACGCTCGGTCTCGGCCAGTCTGACCCACAAACCTGAGCCTGCGCAAGGTTCTTGTTTCATTTGCCACCCAACAGTATTTTGTCCAGACCATACAGTCGGTCCAAGATGACCATCACCCCTGCGGTCAAAGCCACCATCAACGCCGATACGGCAGCCATCAAGGGGTCGACCGACTCCGTGGCGTACATGTACATGCGCACGGGCAAAGTCACCGTGGCTGGAGAGGTCACAAAAATAGACATGGTCACCTCATCAAAGCTGTTGATGAAAGCCAGCAACCACCCACCCGTCACGCCGGGCAAGATCATGGGCAAGGTCACGCGCCTGAAGACCGTCATCCGACTCGCCCCCAAAGACAAAGCGGCATGCTCACAGTGCTTGTCCATGCCCACAGCCGCTGCCAACACCAGGCGCAAGGCATAGGGGGTGATCACCACCACATGCGCCAACATGAGCCAATAAAAATTGCCTGTCGCGCCAATGAGTGTGAACAGCCTCAAGATGGCCACACCCAACACCAAGTGCGGCACGATCAAAGGTGAAAGAAACAAGGCATTGAGTGCGTCGCGCCCTTTGAATTCATAGCGTGAAATGGCCAAGCCAGCAGGCACGGCCACCAGCGTGGACAAGCTGGCTGCACCCAAAGCCAGCCACAGACTGTTCCAGAACGAAGTGACGAAATCAGGGTGCTCAAACACGGCCTTGAACCAGCGCAATGAATACTCAGTGGTCGGAATCGTCAAGGTGTTTTCAGGAGTGAACGCGACCAGGCAAACCACAATCAATGGCGCCAGCATGAAGACCATCACCAGTGCGTTGAACAGCTTTGCAAGCCCGCCATTGGAGGTCATGCCACCCCCATTGATTTTTTGTAACGGCCTTCCAGCACGCGGTTGTAGCTGAGCATGACCACCAGATTGGCCACCAGCAAAATCAAGGCCAAAGTGGCCCCCAGCGGCCAGTTCAGTTCGTGCAGGTATTCGTCATAAACCACAGTGGCCACCATTTTCAAACGCCGCCCTCCCAACAAACCCGGAATGGCAAAAGCACTTGCACACAAGCCAAACACGATCAGACAGCCCGACAGAATCCCGGGCATCACCTGTGGCAACACAATGCGACGCACAGCAGTCCATCGCGATGCCGACAAAGACAGCGCCGCCTGTTCGACGCCCGGATCGAGCTTTTGCAGTGAGGTCCAGATCGGAATGATCATGAAAGGCAGCATGACGTGCACCAAGGCAATCACCACGGCCCACTCGGTGTAGAGGACTTTGAATGTGCCCAGGCCCGCAAAGTTGAAAAATTGGCTGATCACGCCTCGCGGCCCCAGCAGCATGCTCCAGCCAAAGGCCCTCACCACCACAGAAATCAGCAAGGGAGCCAGTACCACCAGCAAACACACCGTGCGCCATGGGTCACGCATGCGGCTCAACACATAGGCCTCAGGGGCACCGATCAGCAGGCATATGGCGGTCGTCACGGCAGACACCCAAAACGTTCGCCAGAAAATTTCAAAGTAATACGGGTCGGTCAGCACTGCCACGTAATGGGCCAAGGTGTACGCGTCTTTGACCCCCGTGTTGTAGTCAAAAACGTGGAATGACAGAATGCCCGTCATCAACAAAGGCAGCAGCAACAAACCACAAAACAGCAGCAAAGCCGGTGCCGACAGAAACCAGGGTGTCCAGCGCCCCGGCCTGTTCATGGCATCACCCGCATAGCGGCATCGGACCAATTCAGACCGGTGATTTGCCCCTCTTGGAGGGGCAAACTTTCGTTGTTGGCACAGGTCACGGTCAGCAGTCCAAGCGCTGTGTCGATCTGGTAGAGCCATTGGCTGCCCAGGAAAAACCGCGCCTTGACAGTCCCCTCCAAACGGCCCGTGCCGGGTGCAACGCACAGAATTTTTTCGGGTCTCACGCTGACCATCAACGCCTGCCCTTCTGCCCAGACGCCACCAGCGACTGGGAGCTTCAAGCCTTGCATGTCTATGAAGCAATCTCCCTCGTTGACTTTGACTTGGCCATGCAAAAGGTTAGCTTTGCCAACAAATGTGGAAATGAAGGGTGTCTGAGGGTTTTCGTACAACGCATACGGTTTGTCGATTTGCGTGACGCGCCCTGCTTGCATGACCACCACCCGGTCGCTCAGCGACATGGCTTCGGTTTGGTCATGCGTGACCATGATGGTGGTGGTCCCCACTTTGCGCTGGATTTGCCGCAATTCAAACTGCATTTCTTCACGCAGTTTGGCGTCCAGGTTGGACAAAGGCTCGTCCAGCAACAACACTGGCGGCTCAATCACCAAAGCGCGAGCCAAAGCCACCCTTTGGCGTTGCCCGCCCGAGAGTTCCCGGGGGTAGCGCTGCGCCAAATCGCTCAGGTGCACCAAAGCCAAAGCCGAGGCCACGCGCTGAACACGTTCGGCCTTGGCCATGGAGCGCATCTCCAAGCCAAAACTCACGTTTTGGGCCACCGTCATGTGGGGAAACAGCGCATAGCTTTGAAACACAATGCCCAAGCCGCGCGTGTTCGGGGCTTTGTGGGTGATGTTCTGGCCATCCAGAAAAATGTCACCTTCGCTGGCTTCTACAAAGCCGGCCATCATTTGCAGCGTGGTGGTTTTGCCGCAGCCCGAAGGCCCCAGCAGGGTGACGAACTCGCCTTTTTCAACGCTCAGGTTCACCTTGTCGACGGCGCATTGCGTGCCGTAAAACTTGGAAAGATTTGTCAGCGTCAAAAAAGACATTCACCACACTCCTGTGCCCGCTGGCCTGGCTTTGGCCTTTGCAAATATGGACGACGGACATTGACAAATGGTGTTTGAATCAGGCGATGGCGTCAACAGGGTATTTCATTAAATGATAAAAGTATTTATTTAATTCCATTCAGTCGAATTAAATCCATAAAATTTCTTCAAAACTTCGGATCATCAACATGACAACACCACAAATGGGATCAGGCGTGCTCGAACGCGCCTTCGCCATCATTGGCCATTTGTCCCAAGCCCAGCGCGAGGGAGCAAGGGTGACCCAAATCGCCAAAGACATCGGTTTGACGCAAGCCACCGTGCACCGCACTTTGCAGGCGCTCATTGCCCAAAATGTGGTGGAACAAGATGAGCGGACCAAGCATTACCGCTTGAGCATTGAGTTTTTTGTATTGGCCGCACGAGCAGGCAATCCATCACATTTGCGCGACCTGTGCCGCCCACTGCTGCTGCGTCTGTCGGCCAGTTTGGGTGACACCCTTTTTTTACTGGCCCGCAGCGGTTTCGATGCGGTGTGTATTGATCGAAGCGAAGGTCCTTTTCCCATCCGGTCGTTCACGGGCGACATTGGCGGCCGAGTGGCCTTAGGGGTGGGGCAAGGCAGTTTGGCCATTCTGGCTTTTTTGCCCGAGGCCGAACGCGAAGAAGTGATCCGCTTCAATGTGCCCCGTGTTCGCGAACTGGGCACACTCGATGAGGTGTACCTCAGGACCGAAATTGACCGGGTTCGGGCCCAAGGTTATGCCGACACCAACTCGGGTTTGCTCGAAGGCATGGCCGGTGTGGCGGTTCCTGTATGTGACCGCGATGGCCACGCGGTGGCGGCCATCAGCGTCGGAACGATTTCAGCTCGCCTGAACGATCAGCGGCTGCCCACTGTGGTGGAGCTGCTCAAAAAGGAGGCACAACGTGTTTCCCCGCACATCAACCCCTTTGACCCCACATTGCGCAGGCCGCTGTCTTGTCTTGCGGCCTGGATGCCCAATGGCTGAATGAGGAATCTGTGGGATGGATCACTTACAGCGGCTTTTTGAGCCAGTGGGCAATCTCACCCACAATGCCCCGGCGAAAAGCCAGCACGCAAATCACAAAAATCACACCCTGGATGATGGTGACCCATGCACCCAGCTGGGCCAGGTAGTTTTGCATGCTCACGATCACAGCCGCACCCACCACCGGGCCAAACAAGGTGCCCAAGCCACCCACCAGCGTCATCAGCACCACCTCGCCCGACATGGACCAGTGCACGTCTGTCAGCGAAGCCAACTGGAACACCAGCGACTTGGTGGCACCGGCCGTACCCGCCAATGCGCCAGAGATGACGAAGGCAATCAGCTTGTAGAGGTCGGTGTCGTAGCCCAGCGAAATGGCGCGGTCCTGGTTTTCGCGGATGGCTTTGAGGATCTGGCCAAAGGGCGAATAAATGATGCGCCAGATCAGGGCGAAACCCGCCAAGAAGATCGCCAGCACAAACATGTACATGGCCGAGTTCTCGGACAAATCAAACACACCAAACAACTTGCCGCGTGGCACCGACTGGATGCCGTCTTCACCGCCCGTGAAAGGCGTTTGCAGATAGAAGAAGAACACCATCTGGGAAAACGCCAAGGTGATCATGGCAAAGTAAATGCCTTGACGGCGAATGGCCAGCATGCCCGTCACCAGCGCCAGTAACCCAGAGCAAGCGGTGGCAAACAACACGGCCAGCTCCGGGTTCCAGCCCCAGACTTTGGCCGCATGGGCAGCGGCATAACCGGCCGTGCCCAAAAACATGGCGTGGCCAAAAGACAGCAGGCCACCAAAACCGATCAGCAAGTTGAAGGCGCATGCAAACAAGGCAAAGCACATGACCTTCATCAGGAAAATGGGGTACACCCAGATGGGCGCGATGACCAGAACCAGCACCATGATGGCAAAGGCCACCCACTGGTGGGTGAACGACTGGGTCTTGAGTGTGGGGGTCGAGACAGTGGTCATGGTCTTATTTCTGGGTGCCGAACAACCCGGCAGGCTTGATCAGGAGAACAATGGTCATGATGATGAAAATCACCGTGCTGGAGGCTTCGGGGTAGAACACCTTGGTCAGGCCTTCGATCAGGCCCAAGCCAAAACCGGTGAGGATCGCACCCATGATGGAGCCCATGCCGCCGATCACAACCACCGCAAACACCACAATGATGATGTCAGCGCCCATGGTGGGGTTGACCTGGTAAATGGGCGCGGCCATCACACCCGCAAAAGCAGCCAAGCCCACGCCGAAGCCATAGGTCAATGTGATCATGCGCGGGACGTTGATGCCAAACGCCTGCACCAGGCTGGGGTTTTCAGTGGCGGCGCGCAGATAAGCGCCCAGCTTGGTCCGTTCGATCACGTACCAGGTGGTGAAGCACACCACCAGCGAAGCCACGATGACCCAGGCGCGGTACTTGGGCAGGAACATGAAGCCGGTGTTGTAAGCACCCTTGAAGACTTCGGGCACCGGATAAGGCATGCCCGAAGAGCCGAATTCGTGTCGGAACAAACCCTGAATGATCAAAGCCAGACCGAAGGTGAGCAGCAGGCCATACAGGTGGTCCAGCTTGTACAGCTGCTTGAGCATGGTGCGCTCAATCAGCATGCCGGTGGCACCCACCAAAATGGGCGTCACGATGAGCGACACCCAGTAGTTGATACCCAACTTGGTGAGCGACAGGTAGGCCACGAAGGCGCCCAGCATGTACTGGGCGCCGTGGGTGAAGTTGATGATGTTCAGCAAGCCGAAAATCACGGCCAGGCCCAGCGAGAGCAATGCGTAAAAAGAGCCGTTGATCAGCCCGATCAGCAATTGCCCAAACAGGGCTTGCGATGGTATGCCAAAGATTTCCATGGTGATGTATCGACTTGCTTGAACAAAGGGTTAAATTACTTCTTGACCAGCGGGCAATCGCTCTCGGCCAAGGGACGGAATGCCTCGTTAGCAGGGATCGTGGCGATCAGCTTGTAGTAGTCGTATGGGCCCTTGGATTCGGCAGGTTTTTTGACTTCGAACAGGTAGGCCGGGTGGATCTTGCGGCCGTCAGCACGCACGGTGCCTTTGCCAAACAAAGGATCGTCTGTGGGCAGCTCTTTCATCTTGGCGGCGACTTTGGTGCCGTCATCGGTCTTGGCTGCGTCCACGGCCTTCAGGTAGTGGATCACGCTCGAATAAACGCCCGCTTGCACCATGGATGGGTGCTTGCCGCCCTGGGCTGCTGCAAAACGCTTGGTGAAAGCGCGGGTGTTGTCGTTTAGGTCCCAATAGAAGGTTTCGGTCAACTTGAGGCCTTGCGCGATGTTCAGACCCAGCGAGTGGACGTCGGGCAAGAACACCAGCAAACCTGCCAGGTTCTGACCGCCCTTGGTGATGCCGAACTCGGCAGCTTGCTTGATCGAGTTGGTGGTGTCACCGCCTGCGTTGGCCAGACCAATGATCTTGGCTTTTGAAGCTTGCGCTTGCAGCAAGAAAGAGGAGAAGTCTTGTGTTGGGAAAGGTGTGCGCACTTTGCCCACCACTTTGCCGCCGTTTTTCACCACCACAGCTTCGGTGTCGCGCTCCAGCGCTTGGCCGAAAGCGTAGTCAGCAGTCAGGAAGAACCAGGTGTCGCCACCGCTTTTGACAATCGCTTTGCCGGTGCCGTTGGCCAGCATCCAGGTGTCATAAGCCCAGTGGATGGTGTTGGCATTGCAGGCCTTGCCGCTCAGGTCGGCCGTGGCCGAGCCGGAGTTGACATGCAGTTTGCCCTTGTCAGCCGACAGTTTGGCAATGGCCAAGCCCACAGACGATGTGGGCACATCGGCGATCATGTCAACCTTGTCGGTGTCGTACCACTGACGCGCCACGTTGGAGCCCACATCGGGTTTGTTCTGGTGGTCGGCACTGACGATTTCCACCTTGAGTTTGCTGCCCGAGGCCTTGATGTAATCCTCCACAGCCATGCGGGCTGCGGTGACCGAGCCGGGGCCGGTGATGTCCGAGTACAGGCCCGACATGTCGTTGAGCACACCGATCTTGACGATGCCGTCAGAGATCTGGGCTTGGGCTGAACCTGCAAAGGCACAGGCGGCCAAGGCAGCGAGGGAAAGAAGTTTGCGTTTCATCGTGTTGTCTCCAGTTAGAAAAAAATCACACACCCAGGTACTCGTTCAACATGCCCATCTTGGAGGACAGCTCTTGTGCGCTGAAGCTCTCCACCATCTGACCATGTTCCATCACATAAAACCGGTCTGCCAGGGGCGCGGCAAACCGGAAGTTCTGCTCCACCATGATGATCGTGAAGCCCTTGGCTTTCAGGGCTGTGATCATGCGCGCCAGCGCTTGCACGATCACGGGGGCCAGGCCTTCAGAAATTTCGTCGAGCAACAAAAAGCGCGCCCCTGTGCGCAGGATGCGGCCCACAGCCAGCATCTGCTGCTCGCCACCCGACAGGCGCGTGCCGGGGCTGTTACGCCGCTCCAGCAGGTTGGGGAACATGTCGTAAATTTCTTCGACCGACATGCCGTTGGGTGCAATGACAGGCGGCAGCAGCAGGTTTTCTTCGCAGGTCAGGGCCGAGAAAATGCCACGCTCTTCGGGGCAATACCCAATGCCCAGCTTGGCAATCTGGTGCGGCGCCCAGTTCACGGTTTCCTGGCCCTTGATGGTGATGGAGCCGGTGCGGCGGCCCACCAGGCCCAAAATGGATTTGACAGTGGTGGTGCGGCCTGCGCCATTGCGACCCAGCAAGGTGACCACCTCGCCTTCGTTCACGGTCATGTCCACCCCGTGCAGGATGTGCGACTCGCCGTACCAGGACTGCAGGTTGCTGATGCGCAAGAATTCTTTGGACTCAGCCATGGGCCCCCTCCAGTTGGTTATCGGTCGTGCCCATGTAGGCTTCAAGCACTTGAGGGTTTTGCGACACCACGGCGTAAGGTCCTTCTGCAATCACTTGTCCACGTTGCAAGACACTGATGGTGTCTGCGATTTTGGACACCACATTCATGTTGTGCTCCACCATCAAGATGGTGCGGTTGGCTCCCACTTTCTTGATCAGCTGCGTCACGCGGTCCACGTCTTCGTGGCCCATGCCCTGTGTGGGTTCGTCCAGCAGCATCAGCTCGGGGTCCATCGCCAGTGTGGTGGCGATTTCCAAGGCGCGCTTGCGGCCATAAGGCAACTCCACCGCCGTCAGGTCGGCCATGTTGCCCAAGTCAACTTGGTCGAGCAAAGCCATGGCCTTGTCGTTGAGTTGGTTCAGGCTGCGCTCAGATCGCCAAAAGTGCATCGAGGTGCCCGTGGCGCGTTGCAAACCAATGCGCACGTTCTCCATCACCGTGAGGTTGGGGAAAGTTGCCGAAATCTGGAAAGACCGCACAATGCCGCGCCGCGCCACCTGGGAGGGCTTCTCGGGGGTGATGTCGTGACCGTTGAACAGAATTTGCCCACGCGTGGGGATCAGGAACTTGGTCAGCAGATTGAAGACTGTGGTCTTGCCTGCACCGTTGGGGCCGATCAGCGCGTGGATATGACCACGCTGCACATTCAGGCTCACGCCGTTGACGGCAACGAAGCCTTTGAACTCTTTGACGAGCTCTCGGGTTTCAAGAATGAAATGGCTGGACATCTGGAGGGCTCTGGTTCATTGTTCGGCGGGTAAAAATTCTCAGCTTGTTGATTGTGCTGGGCTCTTGTCAGTTTTGCGTCATGGTTATCCCCGGGGGTGTCTCGTAAGTGTCTGGATTGCAGAGCGCCAAAGTTGTGAAAATACATTTTGATGACATATTGCTCTCCGGATATGGGCTGTTTTTCGCACGTTGGCTTGCGCCAACGCAGTTGCCTATGTTTGCAGTTTGATCCTGAACGCGTAAGCGGGTTTTCACCGGTGTATTACTACGCATAGGTCGCGGCGTCAGGCTGCAGCACGAAAGCTGTAGCCCGACGGTTTGCCTCAGTTCGGCACTTCGATCACGTGTGACGCGCTGATGCCGATGACATCGCTGGACACAGGAGTCGAAGCAAATGACGGAAGGTGCGCTGCAGTGATCGCTGGCGCAGCACCAGGTGTGCCCCCGCGTGGCGTAGTGCGCACCACTTGGCTGGGAGGCAGCGCGGTGCCATTCTTGAGCTTGGCGTACATCGCGTCCATGGCAAGATTGAAGTAGCCGTGCAGGGGGACGAAGCGGGTATCAAAGCCTGAGAATGGCAAGAAGGTGTCGAAGTGCTGCGCGTTAGTCACCTCGATGTAACGGAGCTGGCTACCAGTTCCCTCAACGCTTCGGTTGAACGCGGCATAGGCTCGGGCAGCGTGGTTAACAGGCACCAACGCGTCGTTGCGTCCGGCGACGATCAGCGTCGGTTTGTTCTGAAGGTTGCCGTTGAGCAAAACCTCGCGCATACCTGTGCGGACTGCCTGGCTTTGAGCCAAGGTCGGGCTGCTGGTCGTCGTGAGGTCGGTGTTTTTTACGGGATCCTTGCCGGTCACCAGGGCACGCTGGCAAAGCGCCGCATCCAATGAGAAATCGGCCATTCCGCTCGACGGAGAAACTCCGAACGCCCAAGACTTAGCCCCGCCCACCGATGTGTTGTAGACCACGCTTGCAGGCGCACCGTTAACCGTGCCATTGCCACCTGCAAAGCTCTGCGCCTTGACGGTCGGGTTCACAGGCACAACGGAGCCTGTCCCGTCCACCTGAGCTGCGCTCATGCCGCACAGGTTGTCGATGACCGAGAATCGTCCAAAGGCGTTTGTGTACATCATGCTGATGATGGCCGCGTTGCCCAGTCCATAGTGGGCGTTGTGCATGGTGTCGTGGTCCGCCGAAAACCCGCTGTCTCGAAGCTTCCGTAACGCGTCCGCCGCCTGCTCCGAAGTTGTAGTGCCACTGACCAGGCCTTTGGCTGCAAGCGCTGCGCAGCGGTTGCTCGCGCGCGCGTTCATGCCGGTCAAGGTCATATAGTTGTAGATCGTCGATTCGGCCATAGCGGCAGTGGGTGCCAGTGCCGCACAGGGCTGGTAAAGGTTGGCAATAGTGAAGATGTCGATCAGCGGAAGTCCCTTGACAGGAATGTCCGAGCCCCCGAACTGCACGCCATACCCGGTGGTTCGAGACGGTTGAGCACTCGGCTCGGAGGCCACCACCCCATCGATCAAACCTGCAGTGTCGAGTTCGGCGGCCCGCAATACTGCTGCGCCACCGTTGGAGACGGAGCCTGCAATTACCAGTGTGTTGCCAGCGTCAAACCGCACTGCCTTGCCTGTGCCACCCGGGACGGTGGACGCATATTGCTCATTCAGTACGTACAAGGCGTAGCGGATGGAAGTCAGCGTGTCGCTGCCCCAGTCCTTTTCGGGGTTCATCTGCGAGTGCGCGTGCTTGAGGGCAAGTCGGTTCGGAAACGCTGTGTTGAACAATGACCGAGCGCTGTCGCTCAAACTGGCAGCGAAGAAGGACAAGGCACCAGCTGCTGATCGGGTCGCACGAGTACCGTCTATCTTGTTGACAGTGTCATCGCTGGGGTCATACAGGCCTACGCCCTTGCCGGCGTCGGTCAGTGCCACAGCGCAGCCACGCTTGAGTCCCCACTCGCCCGCGCTGCCAACCGAGCCATATACACCTCGCGAACCTGAGGATGGACCGGCCACAATGCAAGGGTTCTTGACATCAAAACTGTCAGGGATTTGGACAGCGATCACGACCTGCTTGTTGCCACTTCCGTCGTCCAGCGATGCAATGAACTCCTTACCAGGAATCATGCCTTCACCGAGTGTGTTTGCGCCGTTCTGGTCGATGTTGGGTCCGTACAAACGGCCATAACCGCCATTGGCGCTTGGATCAAGAATGGCGCGGTAGTTGGCGTGTATGGCGTTGCGTCGCAGCTCCAGAGCAGTTGGCTTCAGAGGATCGGCATAACTTGGCGCAGTAGCAGTACCAAGGCCAGTTTTGCCTAGGCCAGCGGTCAGCAAGTCCTGCGAATCTGTGCTGTTGCCAGCACCAGGCGTCGTTGCCGTGTAGGCCATGACACTGTGTTGAGTCAGTTGTTTCGGCAGCGTATTGACAGTCACGCCGCTCCCACCGTCTCCGCCGCCACAGGCGGCCAACAGCAGGGGAACGGCCCCCGCCATCATCGTTTTGTGTTGTTTTTTCATTTCACTTGTCTCCTCTGTTGTATGCCCATCAGGGCGGGTAGAAAGGTCGTAAAAAAAGGGGATTACTGCGCCGTCCAACCACCATCAACCGGCAGGGACACACCCGTGATGCCTGCGGCCGCATCGCTGCACAAAAACACCGCCACATCACCGATGCGCCCGGGTGGCAGCAGTGTTTGGTTAGGCTGCTTTTCACGCAGCAAATCACGGATGGCCGCATCGCGGTTGCCACCCAGCGCCTGCGCCCGTGCCTCAATTTGGGGCGCGATGATGGGGGTGTCGGTCCAGCCCGGGCAGATGCAGTTGACGGTGATGCCATCGGTGGCGGTCTCCAGTGCCACGCCTTTGGACAGACCCACCAGGCCGTGCTTGGCCGCCAAGTAAGCCGTTTTGTTGACCGAGGCCACCAGCCCGTGCACCGAGGCGATGTTGGCGATGCGGCCCCAGCCTTGCGCACGCATGGCGGGCACGGCCGAGCGCATGGTCATGAACGCCGCGCTCAGATTGATGGCCAAAATCGCGTCCCAGCGTTCGGTCGGAAAGTCTTGCACCGGGCAGGTGTGTTGAATGCCCGCGTTGTTGACCAGGATATCCGGCGTGCGCAAGGCCTTGGCCGCTTGCGCCCACAGCGCACTGGCCGCTTGCGGGTCGCGCAGGTCGGCTGGCACATAAGCGGTTTTTTGTCCGGTGCGTTGCGCCAGAGCTTGTGCCACCGCCTGACCTTCGGACACGGGTTCGATGCCATGCAGCACCACATCGTGTCCGGCCTCGGCCAGGCGAGTGGCGATGGCCAAGCCAATGCCCTGCGTGGCACCGGTGACCAGCGCGCAGTGTGTGGTGCTCATCACGTGTTTCCTTTCAGGCTTTGCGCGTCGATGCTGCGCAGTTCAGTTTTCAGTACCTTGCCGTAGTTGTTTTTGGGCAAGACCTCGACAAAGTGGTAATGCTTGGGGCGCTTGAAGCGTGCCACTTGGCTCAGGCAATGCGCATCCAGCTCGGCCACGCTCAAGGCTTGCCGGCACACCACAAAGGCCACCACCACCTCGCCCCACTCGGGGTCGGGCCGGCCAATCACCGAGACCTCGGCCACCTGCGGGTGCGTGAGCAGCGCTTCTTCCACTTCACGCGGGTAGATGTTGGTGCCGCCGCTGATCACCATGTCCTTGGAGCGGTCAAGCAGGCTGAGGTAGCCATCGGCGTCCAGGCGACCCACATCGCCTGTTTGTAGCCAGCCGTTGCGAATGGTTTTGGCCGTGGCCTCGGGGTCGCGCCAATACCCGGCCATGACCAACTCGCTGCGCACACAAATCTCACCCACCTCGCCCACGGGCAGTTCGTTGCCCGCCTCGTCGCAAATCCTCACCTCGACCATGGCCTGCGCGTGGCCTACAGAGGCCAGGCGTTCGCGCCAGCGCGGGTGGCCGGTGTCCAGCACATCGCCCTTGGGCAAGACGCTGATGGTCATGGGGCATTCGCCTTGGCCGTAGATCTGCGCAAAGTGCGGCCCAATGACTTGCAGGGCTTCTTCGATGTCGGCCAGGTACATGGGGCCACCGCCATAGACGATGGTGGCCAGGCCCTGCGGGCGCTCGGGCAAAGTGCGCGCTGCATCCACCAGCCGCCGCACCATGGTGGGCGCTGCAAAAAACGAGGCCTGCTGCCAGTGCGCGGCCAGCGTCAAGGCTTCATGCGGGTCAAAGCCATCCGAGCGCGGCACCACGTTCAAGCCCGCGTTCAGCACATAGGGCAGGTGGTACATTCCGCCTCCGTGTGAGAGGGGGGCGGGGTGCAGCATGGTGTCGCCGCGCTGCACCGATTGCACCGAGCCGAAATACGCCTGCGTACAGCCGCGCAACTGGCGTGCGCACAGCACCACGCCTTTGGGCCTGCCAGTGGTGCCGCTGGTGTAAAACAGCCAAGCCGGGTCGTCGTCTTCACGGGGCTGCAAAGCCAACTGCGGCCCATGGGCTTGTTCCATGAAGGTGTGGTCAGCCTGCACCTGCGTGGTGACTTTGATCTCGTGCAAGGCCTGCTGCAAGCCACTGGCGCGTTCCTTATCCACCAGCGCCAGACGCGCTTCGCTGTGCCCGGCAATCCAGGCCGCTTCGCGTTCGTGCAACTTGGCGTTCACCGGTACGGCCACTGCGCCACACCACCAGATGCCCCACATCAGGGGCAGGTACTCGGGCGCGTTATGCATGAACAGCACCACCCGATCACCGGCCTGCACGCCTTGTGCGCGAAGCCAGTGGGCTGTGCGTGCGGCGCGGCGTGCAAATTCGGCGTAGTTGCACCAGACCTCGGTGCCATGCGCGATGGCCGCTTGCTGCGGATAACGTTCGGCGCTGCGGGCCAACCAAAGGGCGATGTTCATGACAACCTTTCCAGCACCGAGCCGCAGGTCACCACGCCAGCACCGCCCATGTTGAGCACAGCGGCCAGCCGGGCATTTGGCAAAGGGGCGCTGCGCCAGCGCCCCAGCAACTGCCAGGCCGCCATGACATGCATCGACACGCCAGTCGCACCCACTGGGTGGCCTTTGGATTTGAGCCCTCCCGACAGGTTGACCGGCAAACGACCACCGGGCATGACCCAGCCTTCTTCGAGCGCACGCGCCCCTTGGCCAGGTGCGCACAAGCCAATGGCTTCGTACTGCATCAACTCGGCAATCGTGAAGCAGTCGTGGGTTTCCAGCAAATCCAGGTCATCCAGCGAGATACCAGCCTTTGCCAATAAACGCTGCCACGCCACACGCGTACCGGCCAACTCGCTCATGTCACGCCGTGACAATGGCATCAAGTCGGTCGCCTGTGCGGTCGCTCGCAGACGAACAGCGTTGTCTTGGCGCTGGTGTGCATCGGCAGCGCTCAGCACCACAGCCGCCGCACCATCGGACACGGGCGAGCAATCGCTGCGCAATAGACGCCCCACCACTCGGGGGTTTTTGTCGGATTCGGTGGCGCAAAACGCCGCATCCACATTCAGATGCAGCTGCGCCAGTGGGTTGTGCAGGCCGTTGACATGGTTTTTGGCGGCAATGCGGGCCATGGCCGGGTGAGGATCTCCGTAGCGGTCGGCATAGGCATCGGCCAAGCGTGCAAACATGCCCGCAAATCCGGCGGGCGTGTCGATTTCTTCGGGCACATAACAGGCTTGCAGCAAGGCCTGTCCCACTTCGCGTGTGGGCAATGCCGACATGACCTCCACCCCGATGGCCAGCACATGGCGGGCTTGACCCGAAGCGATGAGTGCCTGGGCATGGTGAATGGCCGCGCTGCCAGTAGCGCAGGCGTTTTCCACGCGCACTGCGGGCACCATGTGCAGGCCTGGCAGTAAACCCGCGCTCAGGCCAGCGGTGAATCCTTGCCGAACAAATCCGGGGTTGAAGTGGCCCACCACCACGGCGTCGATCTCATTGGCGTCAAGGTGCGCATCGCCAATGGCGGTGGTGCTCACCTCGCGCATCAAAGCCTCGACATCCGCTCCTGGCAGCTTGCCAAATGGGGTGTGCGCGTAACCAATCAGGTCAACCAACATCAGGGATCATCCAATGAACAAAGGGTTTTCAGGTGCGTGAGAGGGATCACGCTTGCGGCTATATTAGGTGGCTCATCATGCTTTGTGCAGTCGTCAAAACACGCCCGGACTAACCCTTGCGTAAAAATACCCCTCCTTCTGATTCATCCAACATGAGCACCGATTGGGGCGATTTGGCCTCGCTCAGCCCCTTGGGTTTGATGATGTCTTCTCGTCGCCAGATCGTGCTGTGCAACACCGCATTTGCCCATATTTTTGGCCACGAAATCCACGAAATGCAAGGCGCCAGCCTGGCCATGCTTTACCCCAGCCAGGACGAGTTCGAGCGCATTGGTCAACGCGGCTTGCACGTCATGGCCACTCAGGGGCAATACCAGGACGAACGCCTCATGCGTCGCCGCGATGGCTCCATGATCTGGGTGCGTGTGCATGGGCGTGCGGCAGACCTGACCGATCCGTTTGAGACGGCTTCGTGGGTGTTTGAACCCTTGTCGGCTGTCGCAGATGCTGAACGTCTAACCCCGCGTGAGCGCGAAGTTCTGGCCGGCATGGCCAAGGGGCAAACCTCCAAGGACTCGGCCAAAGAGCTGGGCCTGAGTCCGCGCACGGTGGAAAAACTGCGGGCCAGTTTGCGTGCACATTTCGGGGCCCGCAACGCAGCCGAACTGATGGCACGCATTGGCGGTTTGCCGGGTTGATGTACGCCGTGTTTTTGCTGTTCACCACACGGTGAACGCTGCACTCAAATCATCGCAGCCTGGCGCGACCGGCCGCCCGGGCCGTCGTGGGTTTTGGCGGTGGCTTGGCGCAGCACGGCCAGGTAGCCCGGGGCCAGTTCCATGCGCGGGCCAAAGCCTTGCGCCATCAGCATGCGGTGCGCCGCAGGCAGCTTCCAGCAGGGGGTGAACACAAACAGGTGGTGCTCCAGGTGGTAGTTGACCCAGTACGGTGCCAGCACCATGCGCATGCCCCAGTTCGCCATGGTGGTGCGGGTGTTGCGCAGGCGGTCGTTGTTATCGCCCACCACCGCGTGCTCGGCGATGTTGCGAACGCGGCTGATGACTTGGTACCACGTCAACAAAGGCAGCAGCCACAGCGCAAAGTAAGCCCACCACACGCCCGCTGCGGCCGTGACGGCGAAGATGGCCAGGTTGCTCAAGAAAAAGTATTTTTCTGCGGCAAACAGGTTCTTCATGCACTGCCAGCGGCTGGGGCTGTCGCCCATTTCCATGCGGAAAAACTCCATGCGCCGCTGGTATCCGGTGATGCCCAAAATGTCGCGCCGCATCTTGCGCCAAAAGCTTTGTTTGGAGATGGGAAAGGGTGCCGACAAAATCAGGTCGGGGTCTTCGGCTTGCTGCGTATGGCGGTGGTGGCTCAGGTGATAAGGCCGGTACAGCGTGAGGCTGGCCCCCACAGGCCAGCCGCACAAAAATGCGCCCAGCGTGTCATTGAGCCGGGTGTTTTTGAACAAGGCACGGTGCGCCGCGTCGTGCATCAAGATCGCCAAGCCCAGCTGCCTGCCGCCAATCACCACCACGGCGACGATGAAGCTCAAGGGGTTGGGCCACGCGATGAAAAACGCCATGGCCAAGGCAATCATGCCCCAAGCGTGCAACACCAAATACGCGCCCATCCAGTCCGAGCGTTCGCGCAAATACGCGTCTTGTGCGGGGCTCAGGCTGGGCTGGGTGTCGGTGGTCATGGCAAGAGGTTCGGCAAAAGGCCTATCTTGTGCCTTTGGGCCCCGACGGATAGTCACAGGCGTGACCTTTTCGGGGCTTTCCCTGATCACGGTCTGTGCAATTCGTGCAGCGTCTTTTTTGAACGTCTTGGCCACGCCCATCGCCCAAGGTATGAGCCCCTACTTGCCAATGCAGAAACTTGAAAAAATCACGCCCAGCAAATCGTCGGCGCTGAATTCGCCCGTGATTTCATTGAGCGCGTTCTGGCCCAGGCGAAGCTCTTCGGCCAGCAGGTCGAGGTTCTGCGCTTGCGCAGCCAAATGGGCGTCGGCCACTTGCAGGTGCTCGCGCACGCGGTGCAGCGCCTGAACATGGCGCTCGCGTGCAATGAACAGGCCTTCGCTGGCCTGCTGCCAACCGGCTTGCTGCAACAGTTGCTGGCGCAGGGCTTGCAGGCCTTCACCGGTGCGTGCTGAGAGCGTCAAGCCCGTGCGCTCCCCCGACACCTCGGCGGCATCGGCCTTGTTCCACACATCGATCACCGCCACACTGGCGGGCAAGCGGCTGTGCAAGGCGGCGGCAATGTCGGCATCGGCTGTGTCGTAATCGGCTTGGCCCACGCGCGTGAGATCGTGCAAAAACAGCACCGCGTCGGCCCCTTCAATCTGGCCCCAGGCACGCGCAATGCCGATCTGCTCGACCTCGTCCACGCCCTCGCCTTCGCGCAGCCCGGCGGTGTCGATCACATGCAGCGGCACGCCTTCGATCTGGATGGTTTGTTGCACCACATCGCGTGTGGTGCCCGCAATGGGCGTGACGATGGCCAGCTCAGCCCCGGCCAGCGCGTTGAGCAGCGAACTCTTGCCCGCATTGGGCTGGCCCGCAATCACGACCTTGATGCCTTCGCGCAGCAACGCGCCCTGCCGCGCTTTGCCCAGCACCGTCTGCAGCGCCGCTTGCAGGCGCGTCAGCTGCCCCTGCGCATCGGCCTTTTGCAAGAAATCGATTTCTTCTTCAGGAAAATCCAGCGTGGCCTCGACCAGCATGCGCAGGTGAATCAGCGCATCGCGCAGCACATGGATTTCTTTGGAGAAGTCACCTGCCAAGGACCGGCTGGCGCTGCGTGCAGCGGCCTCGGTGCTGGCGTCGATCAGGTCGGCAATCGCCTCGGCTTGGGCCAAGTCGATCTTGTCGTTCAAAAAAGCGCGCTCAGAAAACTCCCCCGGCTGCGCCACGCGCAAACCGGCCAAACGGGGCTGGCCTGTGGCCGGGTCCACCTCGGCCGCAGCTTGCAGGCAACGCGCCACCAACAACTGCAAGACCACCGGCCCGCCGTGCGCTTGCAATTCCAGCACGTCTTCGCCCGTGAACGAATGCGGGGCCACAAAGTGCAAAGCCAATCCGTGGTCGATGGGGCTGCCATCGGCATCTGCAAAAGGCAGGTAGGTGGCTTCACGCGGTTTGAGTGGCCGTCTGCACAGTGCCTGAATCAGCGATGAGAGATTTCTGCCCGACACCCGCACGATGCCCACAGCACCGCGACCGGGTGCGGTGGCGATGGCGACGATGGGTTCCTGGTGTCTGGCGAGCATGACGGTGTCGGGCGAGGTGAAGCAAAAAAAGGCCGCTTACGCGGCCCTTTTTTGGGTTACTTGAACTTGGGCAGATTGAACTGCGGCGGCACACCCATGCGGGTGTTGATCATCCACTGCTGGGCAATCGACAAGATGTTGTTCGTGATCCAGTACAGCACCAGGCCTGCGGGGAAGAAGAAGAACATCACCGAGAAGATCAGGGGCATGAACCACATCAACTTGGCTTGCATCGGGTCCGGCGGCGCGGGGTTGAGCGCGGTCTGCAGCAAGGTGGTCAAAGTCATGACCAAGGGCAAGATGAAATAAGGATCGGGTGCGGACAGGTCCTGAATCCAGAGAACCCAAGGCGCGTTGCGCATCTCGACGCTGGACAACAGCACCCAGTACAGGGCAATGAACACCGGGATCTGGATCATGATCGGGAAGCAGCCCCCCATGGGATTGACCTTTTCCTCGCGGTAGATCTTCATCATCTCCTGCTGCATCTGCTGTGGGTTGCTCTTCAAGCGCTCACGCATTTCCATGATGCGGGGGTTGATGGCCTTCATCTTGGCCATGCTCGAATAAGCCTTGGCGTTGAGCCAATAGAAGGCGATCTTGAGCAAGAGCACCAAGGCCACGATGGACCAGCCCCAGTTCTGAATGAAGCTGAACAGTTTGTCGAGCAACCAGTACAAAGGCTTGGACAGCATGGCCAACCAGCCATAGTCCTTCACCAAGTCGAGGCCGGGGGCCAAGGCTTCGAGCACTTTTTCTTCCTGCGGGCCGCTGAACAATTGGGTGCTCACGCTCTTGGACTGGCCGGGTGCCAGGTCGGCCAAGGGCGTGATCATGCCCACCGCGTACAGGTTGGTGTCGACCTTGCGCACGAAGTTCTCGCGCTGAATGCCGTCGGCCAGCAACCAAGCGGTGGCAAAGTAGTGCTGCACCATGGCCACGTAGCCATTGGGCGATGACTTGTCTATTTCGGCCTTGTTCTTTTCGATGTCGCTGAACTCGACCTTCTGGTACTTTTTGGCCTCGGTGTAAATGGCAGGGCCTGTGAAGGTGGAGTAGAACGCTGACTCGCCCTCGGGCTTGTTGCCGTCACGCACCAATTGCAAATACAGTTGAGGCGACACGTTGGTGGTGCCGGTGTTGACCACTTCGTGCTTGACGCCGATAGCGTAGCTGCCGCGCTGCAGGGTGTAGGTCTTGACCAGTTTCACGCCGTTTTGCACATCGGACTCGAAGCGCAAACTCAACTCGTTCTGGCCGTCTTTGAGGCTGCGTTCGCCGCTGAATTGCATAGGCGACTTGTGCGTTGGAAAGTCACCGCCAATCAGACCGGTTTGCGCCATGTAAACACGGCTGCTGCTTTGGTCGAGCAAGACAAACGGCTTGCTGGTGTCCACAAAGTCGGCGTGCCGGGTGAATTCGGTGCGCACCAAAGAGCCGCCTTCGGTGTCAAAGCTGAGCTTGAGCACGTCGGTGGTCACTTCGATTTTTTCGCGGGGTGCAGCTGAAGCCGCAGGCGCTGAGCTGGGCACTTGGCCTGGCGTGGCCGTCACGGCCGCTGACGCAGCAGGCACGCCATTGGCGCTGGAAGCCGCCGCTGCGGGCGTGGTCTTGCTGGCGGCCACTTCGGGCTTGGGGAAGAACGTGGCCTTGTTGCCGTTGTGCAGCTGCCATTGGTCCCACAGCAGGACCATGGAAAAACCAAAAATCACCCAAAGGATGGTGCGGCGGATATCGTTCATGGGGTCTTCTTTGACGAAGTGGGAGATAACAAATCAGAGAACAAGCGCGGGGCTTGTGCGGGAACGGGATCGTGGCCACCCTTGCACCAGGGGCCACATCGCACCAGGCGGTGCACCGTGAGGTAGCTGCCCTTGGCTGCGCCATGCAGCTCCAGGGCTTGCAAGGCATAGACCGAACAAGTGGGCTCAAAGCGGCAAGAAGAGCCCAGCCAGGGGCTCAGCAGCAGGCGGTAGCCACGCACCACGCCCATCAACACGCGTTGAATGATCATGGCCGCACCTCTTGCCGCACGGCCCGCTCGAACAACTGCACCAGCTCCTCTCGCACGGCCAGTTTCAGGGGCTCGGAAGTCGCGCTGATGAACTGTTTGCGGTCGAAAGTCGTGCGCAGGCGCACCACATGCGCGGCCACAGGCAAACGATCACCAAAGTGCTCGCTCACGTTGTAAATTTGTCGCTTGATGGCATTGCGCGTGACGGCGCGACGAGCCCAGCGCTTGGGCACCATGGCGCCCAGCCAGACGTCGAGCATGCCAAAAAGGGCCTGCTCCGATGAAGGGGCAGGCCCGATGGATGGAGCGGGTGCCAATGAGGTGTCTTCGGGCGGAACCAAACTCAGGCGGTGCAGCGCAAAATGCGCCGTACGCGAGACTGTGCCACCCGCCAAGGCGGCCTGAAATTGTGGGCGTGTTTTTAAACGCTGCACGATGGCCAAACCCCGGCATTGACCGCCCCCAGTGGCCCCAGGCCACAGCCAGACGGTCGAATGGGCATCAAGGCGCCCGAATTAGACAGCCAGACGCTTGCGGCCCTTGGCCCGACGTGCATTGATCACGGCGCGACCGCCGCGGGTCTTCATGCGAACCAGAAAGCCGTGGGTACGGGCGCGACGTGTCTTGGATGGTTGGTAGGTGCGTTTCATAACTCTTCCTTTGTGCCCATGGCCATGAATCAGCTTTGGGCGAAACCCAAGATTATCGCAAACTTTCGCAAGCCCGGCAAATGAACTGTATTTTCTCCCATCAGGGTGAGCCCGGGGTTCAAGCAGATCGATGTGGTTTATGATCGCCCTCCCGACCCGAATCGGCATGTGGATAAGCTCTTGATAAAGCCGCACATCCCGCCGTCCCAGACCCCCACTGTCCACAATAAAAAGTACTACATGCCCGAGGGAATCACCCCAGAATTTCAGATGGATGCAGGCCAATCGCTGTGGCAAGCCTGCGTCGAAGAGCTCGCCCGCGAACTGCCCGAGCAGCAGTTCAACACCTGGATCAAACCGCTCAGCGCACAGGTCTCGGACGACCAGCAAAGTGTCACTTTGTTTGTCGCCAACCGCTTCAAACTCGACTGGGTTCGCGCCCAATACGCCAGCCGTCTGGCCGCCTTGCTGGAAAACCTGCAAGGCCACCCCGTCAAGATTGAGTTAGCAATCACTCTCCGTGAAGGCGGCATCAGGCCAGCAAAAGCATCCACACCTTCATCGATGGAAGCTGCACCTGAAGCAGCCCCTGCACCCGAAGAAGCGGTGGCCAACACCTTCCGCAGCCGCCTCAACAGCGCCCTGAATTTCGACAACCTGGTCGAGGGCACCGCCAACCGCATGGCACGTGCAGCCGCCATGCACGTCTCGGGCTCACCGGGGCAGCTCTACAACCCCTTGTTCATCTACGGCGGCGTGGGTTTGGGCAAGACCCACCTGATGCACGCGATAGGCAACAAGCTGCTGGCCGACCGCCCCGAGGCCAAGGTTTTGTACATCCACGCTGAACAGTTTGTGTCGGATGTGGTTAAAGCTTACCAACGCAAGACTTTTGACGAGTTCAAACACCACTACCACTCGCTCGATTTGCTGCTGATCGACGATGTGCAGTTCTTTGCCAACAAAGACCGCACGCAAGAAGAATTTTTCAACGCCTTCGAGGCCCTGCTGGCCAAAAAATCACACATCGTGATGACCAGCGACACCTACCCCAAGGGCCTGGCCGACATCCACGAGCGCCTGGTTTCGCGCTTTGATTCGGGCCTCACGGTGGCCATGGAGCCGCCCGAACTCGAGATGCGGGTGGCCATTTTGATCAACAAAGCCATCAGCGAGGGCAGCGAAATGCCCGAGGACGTGGCGTTTTTTGTGGCCAAGAACGTGCGCTCGAACGTGCGTGAGCTCGAAGGCGCGCTGCGCAAAATCCTGGCTTACTCGCGCTTCAACCAGAAAGACATCTCCATCCAGCTGGCCCGCGATGCCCTGCGCGACCTGCTGTCCATCCAGAACCGCCAGATCAGTGTCGAAAACATCCAGAAAACGGTGGCCGACTACTACAAGATCAAAGTGGCCGACATGTACAGCAAGAAGCGCCCGGCCAGCATCGCCCGCCCGCGCCAGATCGCCATGTACCTGGCCAAGGAAATGACCCAAAAGAGCCTGCCCGAGATCGGCGAGCTGTTTGGCGGGCGCGACCACACCACCGTGCTGCATGCGGTGCGCAAGATCAGCGCCGAACGCCAGCAACTGACCGAGCTGAATCAGCAACTGCACGTGCTGGAGCAGTCCCTCAAGGGTTGAGCCGCCATGAACCCATCACAGCCCCCGGTTTTAGGTGATTTGCACCCCATCCAGGCCGTTTTGGGTCCAAAAAACAGCGAAAATGCATGCTGTTGTGAAAAATTCGCCCGGCCCTGAGCTGCGGCGACAAAAACCACCAAAGGTAGACAAATGATCGTCCTGAAGGCCACCCAAGACAAATTGCTGTCGGTCCTGCAATCTGTGTCCGGCATTGTTGAGCGCCGCCACACCCTGCCCGTACTGGCCAATGTGCTGATCCGCAAAACCGGCCACGCCGTGCAACTGACCACCAGCGACCTGGAAATCCAGATCCGCACCACCGCCGAGATGGACGGCGATCCGGGCGACTTCACCACCACCGTGGGCGCACGCAAACTCATCGACATCCTGCGCACCATGCCGGCTGACCAAACCGTCAGCCTCGAATCGTCGCAAGCCAAGCTGATCTTGAAAGGCGGCAAGTCCAAGTTCACCTTGCAAACCTTGCCCGCAGAAGACTTCCCGTTGGTGCAAGAAGCGGCCAGCTTCGGCCCCGTGTTCAGCGTGCCGCAAAAGACCCTCAAACAATTGCTGGGGCAAGTCTCGTTTGCCATGGCCGTGCACGACATCCGCTATTACCTCAACGGCATCTTGTTTGTGGCCGAAGGCAACCGCCTGAGCCTGGTGGCCACCGACGGCCACCGCCTGGCCTTCACCGCTGCCACGCTCGACGTGGAAGTGCCCACCAAACAAGAAGTCATCTTGCCGCGCAAAACCGTGCTCGAGTTGCAGCGCTTGCTGTCGGACGCCGACGGCGCGATCGAGATGCAATTCGCCAACAACCAGGCCAAGTTCAGCTTTGACGGCATGGAATTTGTGACCAAGCTGGTCGAAGGCAAGTTCCCCGACTACAACCGCGTCATCCCCAAAGGCCACCGCAACAACCTGACGCTGGGCCGCCAAGCCTTGCTGTCGTGCTTGCAGCGCACCGCCATCCTGACCAGCGACAAATTCAAAGGCGTGCGCCTGAACCTCGACCCCGGCAGCCTGCGTGTGGCATCGACCAACGCCGAACAAGAAGAAGCCGTGGACGAGCTCGACATCGACTACGGCGGTGACGCCATCGAAATCGGCTTCAACGTCACCTACATCATCGACGTGCTCAGCAACATGGGCCAAGACATGGTCCGCATCGATCTGGCAGACGGCAACAGCTCGGCGTTGATCACGATCCCCGAGAACGACAACTTCAAATATGTGGTGATGCCGATGCGCATTTAAGGCAAAAGCCCACAAGGCCCCTATATGGCTCCTTTTATCGAAACCCGCGACCCCTCGCGGGTTTCGGCCATTCAAGCGACAGAGAAAATTGAACATGACCGACGACATCAAGCCCAGCGAAGAAGCTTTCACCACAGCGCAACCCAAGATCGACGCCCACCAGGCGGGCGCATCCGAAGGCTACGGCGAAGGCTCCATCCAGATTCTGGAAGGCCTGGAGGCGGTGCGCAAACGCCCCGGCATGTACATCGGTGACACCTCTGACGGCACCGGTCTGCACCACCTGGTGTTCGAGGTCGTGGACAACTCGATCGACGAAGCGCTGGCGGGCCACTGCGACGACATCGTTGTCACCATCCACAGTGACAACTCGATTTCCGTGACCGACAACGGCCGCGGCATCCCCACGGGCGTGAAGATGGACGACAAGCACGAGCCCAAGCGCAGTGCTTCCGAGATCGCCCTGACCGAACTGCACGCAGGCGGCAAGTTCAACCAAAACAGCTACAAGGTCTCGGGCGGTTTGCACGGCGTGGGCGTGTCTTGCGTCAACGCGTTGAGCAAGTGGCTGCGCCTGACGGTGCGCCGCGAAGGCAAAGTGCACCAGATCGACTTTGCCAAAGGCTTTGTGCAAAACCGTTTGCTCGACACCGTGGACGGCGTCGAAGTCTCGCCCATGCGCGTGACGGGTGCCACCGACAAGCGCGGCACCGAAGTGCACTTCTTGCCCGACGTGGAAATCTTCACGCAGAACACCGATTTCCATTACGAAATTTTGGCCAAGCGTTTGCGTGAACTGTCCTTCCTGAACAACGGCGTGCGCATTCGCCTCAAAGACGAGCGCAGCGGCAAAGAAGACGACTTCTCGGGTGCCGGTGGCGTCAAAGGCTTTGTGGACTTCATCAACGCCAACAAAAAGGTGTTGCACCCCAACGCCTTCCACGCCAACGGCGAGCGCCCGGCCGACAGCTACGGCGGCATCCCCGGCACCAGCATCGGTGTCGAAGTGGCCATGCAGTGGAACGACGGCTACAACGAGAGCGTGCTGTGCTTCACCAACAACATCCCGCAGCGTGACGGTGGCACCCACCTCACGGGCCTGCGTGCCGCGATGACCCGCGTGATTGCCAAGTACATCGAGAAAAACGAGATCGCCAAAAAGCAAAAAGTCGAAGTCAGTGGCGACGACATGCGCGAAGGCCTGTGCTGCGTGCTGAGCGTGAAAGTGCCCGAGCCCAAATTCTCCAGCCAGACCAAAGACAAGTTGGTGTCGAGTGAAGTGCGCGCCCCGGTGGAAGACATCGTGGCCAAAGCCCTGACCGACTTTTTGGAAGAGCGTCCGAACGACGCCAAGATCATCTGCGGCAAGATTGTCGAAGCCGCCCGCGCCCGCGAAGCCGCCCGCAAAGCCCGCGAAATGACACGCCGCAAAGGCGTGCTCGACGGCATGGGCCTGCCCGGCAAACTGGCCGACTGCCAGGAAAAAGACCCGGCCCTGTGCGAAATCTACATCGTCGAGGGTGACTCCGCTGGCGGCTCGGCCAAGCAAGGCCGCGACCGTAAATTCCAGGCCATCTTGCCCCTGCGCGGCAAGATCCTGAACGTCGAAAAAGCCCGCTACGAAAAGCTGCTGACCAGCAACGAAATCGTCACGCTCATCACGGCGCTTGGCACCGGCATTGGCAAAGCCAGCGCCGAATCCGGCAAGAGCGGCACCGACGACTTCAACGTCGACAAACTGCGCTACCACCGCATCATCATCATGACCGACGCCGACGTGGACGGCGCGCACATCCGCACCTTGTTGCTCACCTTCTTCTACCGCCAAATGCCCGACTTGGTGGAGCGTGGCCACATCTACATTGCCCAGCCACCGCTCTACAAAGTCAAGGCTGGCAAAGAAGAGCTGTACCTCAAAGACGGCCCGGCGCTCGACGGCTTCTTGCTGCGCATCGCGCTCAAAGATGCCAGCATCTCCACCGGCGGCGCTGCACCCCAAGTGCTCACCGGCGAAACCCTCGAAGCGCTGGCCCGCAAGCACCAAGTGGCTGAACACGTCATTGCCCGCTTGTCCAACTTCATGGATGCCGAAGCCCTGCGGGCCATGGCCGACGGCGTGTCACTGAACCTGGACAACATGGAGCAAGCCGCTGCATGCGCCCCCGCGCTGCAAGCCAAATTGCGCGAACTCAACACCACCGGCATCCCGGCCGAAGTGACCGCTGAGTTCGATGTGCGCACCGACAAACCGATTCTGCGCATCAGCCGCCGCCACCACGGCAACATCAAGAGCAGCATCATCACGCAAGACTTTGTGCACGGCGCGGACTACGGCGCTCTGGCCGAAGCCGCCGACACCTTCCGTGGTTTGCTCAGCGAGGGTGCCAAAGCCATTCGCGGTGAAGGCGAGCGCCAGAAAGAAGAAAAAGTGGGCGACTTCCGCCAGGCCATGCATTGGCTCATCAGCGAAGCCGAACGCACCACCAGCCGCCAGCGCTACAAAGGCTTGGGCGAGATGAACCCCGCCCAGCTGTGGGAAACCACCATGGACCCCACCGTGCGCCGCCTGCTGCGCGTGCAGATCGACGACGCCATCGAAGCCGACCGCGTGTTCACCATGCTCATGGGCGACGAGGTCGAGCCACGCCGCCACTTCATCGAGAGCAACGCGCTTCGGGCGGGCAACATCGACATTTGAGCGTTCTCGGTTTGACGAAACCACCGCACCGCACCTGCGATCGCGCGACGCGGTGCCCCTCGCGCCACACCGGCAGGTGTGGCGTCTGTTTTTCACTTTGTACGGGCCTGTCCGGCCCTGAAGCCCCATGACATCTGACTCACCCACCCCCACGCGCAGCTTCACGCTCAGCGATTTCGACTTTGAGCTGCCCCCCGAGCTGATTGCGCAGCACCCCGCCACCGAGCGCAGCGGCTCGCGCTTGCTCGATGGCTCATCGGCCACGGTGGTGGACCGCATTTTTCATGAACTGCCCGGCTTGCTCCAAGCGGGCGATCTGCTGGTGTTCAACGACACCAAGGTGGTCAAGGCCCGCATCTTTGGCGAGAAGGCCTCGGGCGGCAAACTTGAATTGCTGATCGAACGCGTGCTGCCTGGCCATCAGGTGGTGGCGCACATGAAGGTGAGCAAAAAGCCTTTGATCGGCGGCAAGATGTTCATGATGGGCGGCGCCCACAACGGCGGATTTGACGCCGTGCTGCTGGGCCGTTGGCCCGATGAAAACGGCCAGTTGTTTCATCTGCAACTGAGCGACGAGCCGCACGCCTTGATGGAAAAGCACGGCGTGGTGCCACTGCCGCCTTACATTGAGCGCCCTGCGGGCGCGATCACCCACACCGATTCAGAAGAGGACGCGCAGCGCTACCAGACCGTGTTTGCACGGGCACCCGGCGCGGTGGCTGCGCCCACGGCCGCGCTGCATTTTGACGAAGGTGTTTTGGCCGCCCTGGCGGCGCGGGGCGTGCACACCGCGAGCGTGACGCTGCATGTGGGAGCGGGCACTTTCCAGCCAGTCAAGACCGAGAACATCGCCGAACACACCATGCACAGCGAATGGTACGAAGTGCCCGAAGCCACGCAGCAAGCGATTGCCGCGTGCAAGGCACGCGGTGGCAAAGTGCTGGCGGTAGGCACAACCACCGTGCGCACGCTGGAGTCGTGGGCAAAATCAGGCTTGGCCACTGGCGACACACAAATCTTCATCACACCGGGTTTTGAGTTTCAGGTGGTCGACCGCCTGATCACCAACTTCCACCTGCCCAAAAGCACCTTGATGATGCTGGTCAGCGCATTTGCGGGTTACGAACACATCATGGGCCTGTACCGCCACGCGATCGCGCAGCAGTACCGGTTTTTCAGCTATGGGGATGCGATGCTGCTGGTTCGGCGCTAAAATTAGCTCTTTATTTGGCGCACTTGGAGTTTCGCTATGGAAACCTTGATGACCCAACAGACGGTGAGCATGTCTGAGTTCAAACGCAATCCGGCCTCAGTTTTGCGTTCTGCCAACCGACGCCCCGTGGCCGTACTCAGCCACAACAAGGCCGCGTTCTACATGGTCGAGCCGGCTTTGTTTGAAGCCATGCTGGCTCAAATGGCAGACCGTGATCTGGAAAATCTGGTCAGGTCTCGCTTGGAGCAAAAGGCGCAAGCCATTTCGGTGGACATCGACACGGTTTAAGCGGTGGCTTACGCCTTGAAATTCTTACCTGAGGCTTTGGCCGAATGGCAGGCACTGGATGGCTCCGTCAAAGATCCTTTGCGCAAACTTCTAAAAAAACGCCTAGAAAACCCTCACGTCCCTGGCGGCGCATTGCATGGGGACTTGCAGGGTTACTACAAGATCAAATTGCTCAAGCAAGGCGTCCGACTGGTTTACGCTGTTGAGGACGATGTTCTGATCGTCATGGTCATGGCTGTTGATCGTCGCGAAAACAGCAGGGTGTACCAATCCACCTTGGACCGGCTGCTGGCTTCCAAGCCTTAAAGCTGCAAGAACACCCGCCCACCCTCCACCTTGACCGGCCAAGACTTGGCAGGCTCGGTCGCCGGGCCGCAGGCCACTGAGCCGTCGCGCAGGCTGAACTGCGCCTGGTGAAAGGGGCATTCCACGTGCTCGCCTTCGACAAAGCCGTCGCACAGCTTGGCGTTGCCGTGAGTGCACAGGTTGTTGATGGCGAAGACTTCCCCCTCCACGCTGAACAGCGCAATGTCTTGGCCCCCTGGCGTCACGGCGATGCCTGCGCCTTCAAACAAATCGGCCTCGGCGGCCACGGCGGTCCAGTTTGTCATGGTCATATCGGATAAATGATGGCGTTGGGAATCATTTCGCTGTCGTACACGCACAGGCGTTCGGCGAACTTCAGGCCCTCAGGGGTCTTCACGATGGTGTCGATGTAGCGGCCCACATTGAACACGGTGCTGGCCTTATCGAGTTTGGTGCGGAACACCGCATAGTTGGCCTCGGCATGGATGCGCTCACAGTCAACGCGCCGCACCACCGGCGCGCCCACCACATGCCGCTGGTAATACGGGTCGTGGTACAGCGTCTCTTGGATGCCGTAGACGCGGTCTTTCAACATGCCTTTGCTGGTGAACGACAGGGTGCACAGCGGAAAGCCTCGCTCGTGGTTTTCTCGCGGAATGAGTTTGTACACGCACTGCTCGGTGAAAAACTCCGGCCACAAATCCCAGTGGCCACTGTCCACGGCCAGGGCGTAATCGGCGTACAGGCGGCTCAAGGCCATATGGGTTTCAAAGTTCACCATGGGGATTGTGCTCATCTTTAGGCCTCCATCACTTTGCGCCAGTATTCGTACATGCCCCGGATCAGCGTCTCGGTCACCATGTGATCCGTCTCGCCCACATCACGCCCCCCCAGCTCCACCAGCATGCGGTGTTCGGGTTTGGTCTCGAAGGCTTGCTGCGAGAACTCGATCACCTCGCCGTCGTCCGCACTCACAAACCCTGCGGGGCCAAACAGGTTGGACTGGCGCAGGCGGCGCTCGGTCATCTCGGGCGTGTCGTCCTCAAAGCCAAAGTGTGTCCAGACAAAATCAAAAGCGCCATGCCCGTCAGGCTGGATGTGGCGGGTGGACACGCTGTTGACCTGCTGCTGAAAAATCACGCTGGGAAACAGCGTCATCATCACCGCCGTCGGCATCTGGTCTCCCATTTGCCACCAGTCTTCGGGCACGATGTCCAGAAAGCTGGCGTCGTGCAGCTGCATGCTCTCCTTGAAGCTGCTCACTTGTGTGACTTGCGACGCCTGCCCCGTGGCCTGGCCCGCGCTGCCCCGGGTCGAGATCATGGCGGCATGGCGGTGGTGCGCGTCCATGCGCAGCTCGCTCTTGTTGTCGGCTCGCCAAAGGCCAAAGGTCACAAACCAGGTGTGCAGCAAGCCGGGGTGGTAGGGGTCTTTGATGTTCTCTTGCATCAGCTTCCAGTTGCCCGGAATGCGCTGGCGGTTGTAGCCCAGCACCACCAACTTGCGGCCGTTGAACAGGCGGTCAAAGTACTTCAAGATGGTCGGACCCATGAAGTCTTCGAGCGACTCCACAGCAGGGTCAAACGACGCGAACACCACGCCGCCACGGGTGGCGACTTTCAGGGCCGTGAGTCCATGGTCTTTGGGGTCAAAGTCAGCGGGCATGCCACCGTTGACCTTGCCGTCTTGCCGCACGCCACGCCGAAACGGCACGCCTTGCAAGTCGCCCTTGAGGGTGTAGCTCCACTGGTGGTAAGGGCAGACAAACTCTTTCTTGTTGCCGTGGCGTTCGCGGCAAAACTGCATGCCCCGGTGGGCGCAGACGTTCTCGACCACATGGATCTGTCCGTCGATGGCACGCGTCATGATGACCGAGCGCTCGCCCACCACGGTGCGCTTGAAGTCGCCGGGATTCGGAACCTCAGCCTCCAGGCCCACATAACTCCAGTGACTTTTGTAGAAGAAGCGCTCCAGCTCCTTTTTGTGCAGCGCCTCGTCGGTGTAGACGGCAAACGGGACACGGCTGGTGCCAGGCGTTTCCCAGTGGATGGGGTGTTCGTTCATGCAGGTCTCTTTCTGTTTGGGGTTTTGTAGTTCGGACCTTCAGGTCCGACGCTGGCGTTTTCGGAAGACGTCAATGTCGGGGCTAAAGCCACCGACCTACAAGACTTGACGGGCATCATGCTCAACCCTTCGAATTCCGTAAATCGAATTTCAAAGATAATAACTATTTGAATTTAAAATAACAAAGACGCATGGACCTTGCCCGCCTCGACCTGAACCTGCTGCTGGTGTTTCACCACCTGCTGCGCGAGAAGCGTGTGTCGGCGGTGGCCACAGTGCTCGGCATGAGCCAGCCCGCCGTCAGCAGCGCCTTGGGCCGTTTGCGCACCAGCCTGGACGACCCCCTGTTTTTGCGCACCCAAGGCGGCATGTTGCCCACACCCTATGCGCTGCAGCTGGCCGAGCCCGTGGCCAAGGCGCTCGATGGCCTGCAGCAAGCGCTGCAGGTGCGCGCCTCCTTTGACCCAGCCACCAGCGAACGCCGCTTCACCCTGGCCATGACCGATGTGGGCGAGATGTATTTCCTGCCGGTGTTGATGGACGCGCTGGCCCAAAGCGCCCCGAGCGTCACGCTGAACGTGGTCGCTGTGACCAGCGCCAGCCTGGGTGAGGACATGGCCACGGGCCGCACCGACTTGGCGCTGGGCTTGTTGCCGCAGTTGCAGGCTGGCTTCTTCCAGCAAGCGCTGTTTCGCCAGCCCTATGTGTGCCTGATGCGAGAAGGTCACCCACTGGCCAATGCAGACACCTTGCCCCTGCCCGACTTCGCCGCCGCCAGCCATGTGCGGGTGATCGCCGCAGGCACGGGCCATGGGCGAATCGACGAGGCCATCAGCGAAGCGCTGGAGCGCCAGGGCTTGCAGCGGCGCATTCGCCTGACGGTGCCGAACTACGTGGCGCTGGGCGATGTGCTGGGGCACTCGGACTTGATCGCCACGGTGCCCGAGCGCTTCGCTCAACGCGTCACACGCCCCTTTGCCCTCAGCACCCGTACCCTGCCTTTGGCTGTGGACGGCAGCGTGATCCACCAGTTCTGGCATGCCCGATTACACAAAGACCCGGGACACCAATGGCTGCGCGAGTTGGTCGCGCAATGGTTTGGTGATGGCAGCAAAGCCAGCGCAGAACAAATGGCCTGAATTTTTGGAGAACCGCTCAGAGGGTGTGCTCCTACAATTCAGGCCTCAGCTTTAGGCCTTACATGCTCCAATTCGACCTCCTCAAAACCGACCCCTCCAGCCACGCCCGTCGCGGCACATTGACGCTGAACCATGGTGTGGTGCAAACGCCCATCTTCATGCCCGTCGGAACCTACGGCACCGTCAAAGGCGTGATGCCGCGCAGCCTGCACGAGATGGGCGCGCAGATCATTTTGGGCAACACCTTTCACCTGTGGATGCGCCCGGGTCTGGACATCATGAAGGGCTTTGGCGGCCTGCACCAGTTTGAGAAATGGGACAAGCCCATCCTGACCGACTCGGGTGGGTTTCAGGTCTGGTCGCTGGGCGACATGCGCAAGATCACTGAAGAAGGCGTGACCTTTGCCAGCCCTGTGAACGGCGACAAGCTGTTCATGTCGCCCGAAGTGAGCATGCAGATCCAGACCATCCTGAACTCGGACATCGTGATGCAGCTCGATGAGTGCACGCCTTACGAGACCAAGGGCCACCTGACGACCGAGGCCGAAGCGCGCAAGTCGATGGAGATGAGCCGCCGCTGGGCTGTTCGCTCAAAAGATGAATTCGCCCGCCTGGAAAACCCCAACGCGCTGTTTGGCATCGTGCAAGGCGGCATGTTTGAAAACCTGCGCCAGGAATCGCTGGAAGCGCTGGTGGAGATGGACTTCCCGGGCTACGCGGTCGGCGGTGTGAGCGTGGGCGAGCCCAAAGACCTGATGCTGCAGATCATGGCGCACACGCCCCACCGCCTGCCCGCGAACAAGCCGCGCTACCTGATGGGCGTGGGCACGCCCGAAGACCTGGTGCAGGGCGTAGCCGATGGCGTGGACATGTTCGACTGCGTGATGCCCACCCGCAATGCCCGCAATGGCACGGTGTTCACCCGCTTTGGCGACCTGAAGCTTCGCAACGCCCGCCACAAAAACGACCCGCAACCGCTCGACACCAGTTGCACCTGCCATGCCTGCGCGGGAACATCTGGCGTGTCGTGGGACCAAGGCGGCCGAGACGGTTTCAGCCGCGCCTACATGCACCACCTGGACCGCTGCGGCGAAATGCTCGGCCCCATGCTGACCACCATCCACAACCTGCACTACTACCTGAACCTGATGCGCGAGGTGCGCGAATCGCTGGACGCAGGCCAGTTCTCTGCGTTCCGGGCGCAGTTCAAGACGGATCGGGCCCGCGGGGTTTGAGGTATTTATCCTTGCAAATCATGGAATGAGCCTCCATTTTTGCAAGGATGTTTCAACCTCTTGGCGCCTCAGTCGGTCGTGAACACCGTCAACACCCCGGTGTAACCGTACAACTGGTTGCGGGCAATTTCTCCAGCTGCAAAAAAGCCCACCAAGGGCACATCGCCCAAGGCATGCCGAATAATCTGCATCTCGGCACTCGGGCCGCCAAAGTGCGGACCGCCGCGTCCGGTGCAGCTCACATACACCGCGCCCGCGATGCGCTGGCCTGCCTGGGGCAAGGTCGGCACCGGGTCGTCGCTCAGGGCATTGATCGCCTCGATGGACAGCATATCGGGCTCCAGCGCTTCGCGGATTTCGGCGCACACGCGCACCAGGTCGGCACGGGCCGCTTGTACGTCGCGGCGGCAAAACGTCAAGCGCATGCCCGGCTCCAGGTGTTCGGCAATGGCCACGCCTTGGCGCAAGGGGTCCAGGCCAATGATGTGGCGCACCCGCACATCGTTGCCCAGATTGCCCGCACGGCCCACACCGGACTGCCCGGGTGCGCTCAGACCGACCAGGGTGGAGCGCACCACCGCAATGGCTTTTTGCGGCTCACTCAGGCTGATGTCCAGATCGGCCAACATCACATCCAGCGCGGCCTCGCCCGCCAACTTGAGCACCACATGGCCTTCTGCTTCGGTGATCTCGCGCTCGGGGGCCACCGGTTGACAGCCTTGTGTCACGCGCGACAGCAAGGCCACATCAGGCGAAAACGCCACGCCACTCAAGCCGCCTTCGAACACACCGCCGTGGGCTTGTGCCCCTACCGCGTCTTCGGCCCGCACCGCAAACTGCACGCTGCGCGTGCGGCTGGCGCTCAGACCGCCAAACAAATAGCCTTGCTGGGTGCGCTCGGCCATCTCTTTGATCAGCTCTGCCAGGTCGGGCGTGTGTGGGTCCGCGTGCACCAAGGCCGCATCGGCCCAACCCGCAGGCAGCGGTGACACCCCCGAAAACACGCGGTACTGCTCGGGCGTCAGGTCGCACAGCATGAGCGCCATGGCGGGTTCGTCAAAGTACTCCGCGTTGTTCACCGCCACACCAATGCCCACTGTGCCCGCCCAGTCGGGCACCTCGGGCAGCGCCTGACGCAAGTGGTCGAGCAAGGCCTGCGCATCGGCCGCGTAATGGTCGGTGATGTAGAGCAAGCCCAAACGGGGTTGGCTGGCGTAATCGGGCAAACCCATCTGGGCGCGCAGCTGCGCCAGCACCAGGCCAGCGGCCATGCGCCACTGCGGATGGGTGGCGTGGCCACAAGGAAACAACTTCATGGGCGACTTACTTCTTAGGGGCTTTGCGCGGCGCGGCCGTGGTGGATTTGGCTGCGGGCTGGGTGGCTTGACGGGTGGCTTTGACAGGCGCAGCGCGTGCTGTTTTTCTTTGGGTCGCCGTGGCCTGGGCCGCAGACTTGCCCCGGCTTGGGATCGCAGCAGCTTGACCTTTTGAGCCCGTTGCCGCTTTACGGGCAGTCGGAGCCTTCACCTTGGCAGCGGCTTTGCTGGCCGTCTTGGCGGCCATGCCGGCCTTCATGGCTTCACCCGCCACGTCCTTCAAAGCGGCCGCCGCAATGCCTTGGAACTGCTGGGTCAAAGCACCCCACCACTGCATCGGGTCCACGGCCGGTTTGCCCGCTTCCGTGGCCGTTGAATCTGAGGGGGCCGAAGCCGGGGCGGGCTCAGCGGCTTCGGCAGGCGTTGCCGTGGCGACTTGAACTTCGGGATCAGGCTGCGCCTGTGGCACTGCTTTGGGGGTGAACAGCGAAGGACGGGGCGCTGGCGCAGAACCTGCAGTTGAACCCGGGGCAGGCGCGGCCTCGGCAGCCGCCGCAGCAGGCTCGGCCACCGGGGGCTTGGCCGTGAACGCCTTGGCCAAATCGGCCATGTTCACGTTCATGCTTTGCAGCGTGGTCAAGGTCATTTTTTGCACTTCCATGGCCTGGATGGTGGCCTTGAGTGCTGTGGTGTTTTGCTCCAGCCAGAACAGCACCGACTTCAACTCCTGAATGCGTTTGTCGATGTCTTCGATGTTCAGCGTGGGGGCTACCCAGCTGGCCATGCCGGGCATGCCAGACATGCCAGGGGCCGCAGCAGGCTGAGCTTGTGAAGCGGTTTTGGACAGGTTTTGTAAAAAGTCAAAGCCCGGCACAAATTGGCCAAAGCCGAAGGCGGAAGGGTCGCTCATGGCAGTTCCTTGAAAATTGGTCTGCAAAGCTTACCTGAAGACGCTTTCAGATCAGCCGACCGCCTTTTAACGCCGATGCTTCACCCGATCGCACATCGTCTGGCAAATATGCACGATTTGGTCGTCTGCAATCGCATAGTAAATTTGCACACCCTTTCGCCGCTTGCTCAAAATGCCTTTGCGATACAACAGGTTCAGGTGCTGCGACATGTTCGGCTGCGTCGTTTTCACCGCCTCGATCAATTGCCCCACGTTCTTTTCACCATGGCAAAGCGCACTGATGATGTGCAAGCGCATGGGGGCAGACAACAGCCCAAAAAGCTCGGCTGCGTCCTTCAGAACCTTCTCCAGGTCTCCTTCGTCTTGCGTTGTCATGGCCGCTCAAGCTTCCACAAACACCCGCGCCTTGCGCGGCGTCAACACCAAAGTCTCGCCTTCCTTGAAGTCTTGTTGGCGGTACTGAGAGGCCGAGAGTTGCGCCTCGATGACCGCGTCTTTGCCAAACAGGCCCGCTTCCACGGGGTCCAACTCCAAACGCGCCACGGGCCCCACCACAATGGCGCGGCTGAGCTTGGCCACGATACCGGTGTGCGCAGAGCCCGGCGTGTAACGCGCCACATCCAGATCGTGTGGGCGCACATAGGCAAAGGCCTTGGCGTCTTGCACCTGGCCGTGCTCCGGGCTTTGCAGGCGGATGGCGTGCTGGTCCGCACCGATCAGCATCTCGCCTTCGTGGGCGCGGCCATGGAACAAATTCACATCGCCCAAAAAACCATACACAAAAGGGCTGGCCGGGTGGTCCCACACCTGTTGGGGCGAGCCGATCTGCTCGATGTTGCCCTTGTTCATCAGCACCACGCGGTCGGCCACTTCCAGGGCTTCTTCCTGGTCGTGCGTGACAAAGATGCTGGTCACATGCAACTCGTCGTGCAGGCGGCGCAACCAGCGGCGCAGCTCTTTGCGCACTTTGGCGTCCAGCGCGCCAAAGGGCTCGTCGAGCAGCAGCACCTTGGGCTCCACCGCCAACGCACGGGCCAGCGCAATCCGCTGGCGCTGCCCACCCGACAACTGCGAGGGGTAACGGTCAGCCAGCCAATCGAGCTGCACCAAGCCCAAAAGATCGTGCACCTTGCGCTTGATTTCAGCCTCGCTGGGGCGCTGGTTTCGGGGCTTGACGCGCAGGCCAAAGGCGACGTTCTCGAACACCGTCATGTGGCGGAACAAGGCGTAATGCTGGAACACAAAACCCACTTGGCGCTCACGCACATGCACATGCGTCGTGTCGGCACCACTGAAGGCGATGGTGCCGCTGTCGGCCGTTTCCAGGCCCGCGATGATGCGCAGCAGCGTGGTCTTGCCGCAGCCCGATGGGCCCAGCAGCGCGACCAGTTCGCCCGAGTCGATGTCGAGGCTGACATTGTTCAGCGCAGTGAAGTCGCCAAACTGCTTGTTGACGTTACGGATTTCGATGCTCATGTTTCAAACCAAAATCTAAAGGTGAAGTCAATGGACTGGCTGCTCGGGCGGGGTGTTGGCCGAAGCCTTGAGTTCTTGCTCGTGCCGCCACTCGATGAAGGACTTGATGGCCAGGGTAACCAGCGCCAGCAAGGCCAGCAAAGACGCCACGGCAAACGCGGCCACCGACTGGTATTCGTTGTAGAGAATCTCAACATGCAAGGGCATGGTGTTGGTCTGCCCCCGGATATGACCCGACACCACCGACACCGCGCCGAACTCGCCCATGGCCCGCGCATTGCACAAGATCACGCCGTACAGCAGCCCCCATTTGATGTTGGGCAGCGTCACGCGCCAAAAGGTTTGCCAGCCCGTAGCCCCCAACACAATGGCCGCTTGCTCTTCGTCGTTGCCCTGAGCCTGCATGAGCGGAATCAACTCGCGCGCAATGAAGGGGAAGGTGACAAACACCGTGGCCAAAATGATGCCGGGCACCGCAAACACGATCTTGATGTCGTGTGCCTGAAGCCAGGGGCCAAACCAACCCTGTGCGCCAAACATCAGCACATAGATCAAACCCGCCACCACGGGCGAAACAGAAAACGGTAAGTCCACCAGTGTGGTTAAAAGCGACTTGCCCTTGAATTCGTATTTGGCAATGGCCCAGGCCGCTGCCACGCCAAACACCAAGTTCAGCGGCACGGCCACTGCAGCGGTGATCAAGGTCAGCCGAATCGCCGACCAGGCGTCCGGCTCTTTCAGCGCTTCCAGATACGCGTCCAGCCCCTTGCGCAAGGCTTCGGTGAACACGGCGGCCAGTGGCAAGACCAAAAACAAAAACATGAAGGTCAGCGCCAAGCCAATCAGGCTTCGGCGTATCCAGCGGGCTTCGGTGGTGCCCGCCTGCACCTTGCTGGCGGTGAGTGTCTGACTCATGAGGAAGCTCCCGAGCGGCGGCGTTGCCAGGTTTGCAAAGCGTTGATAATCAGCAACAAGATGAAGGAGAACACCAACATGACCAGGGCCACGGCGGTGGCGCCCGCGTAGTCGTATTGCTCCAACTTGCCGATGATGATGAGCGGCGTGATCTCGGACACCATGGGCATGTTGCCCGCGATGAAGATGACCGAGCCGTATTCACCAATCGCACGCGCGAACGCCATGGCAAAGCCCGTGAGCAAAGCGGGGGCGATGGTCGGAAAAATGACCCGGCTGAAGGTCTGCCAGCGTGTCGCCCCCAAGCAGGTGGCCGCTTCTTCGAGTTCTTTTTCAGTGTCTTCCAGCACCGGCTGCACGGTGCGCACCACAAAAGGCAAACCGATGAAGATGAGTGCGATCACCACCCCATTGGGGTTGAACGCCAGTTGAATCCCCAGCGGCTCCAGGTATTGGCCAATCCAGCCGTTGCCTGCGAGCAGCGCCGTGAGCGAAATGCCCGCCACCGCTGTGGGCAAGGCGAAGGGCAAATCCACCAAAGCGTCCACAATTTTTTTGCCAAAAAAATCGTAGCGCACCAGCACCCAAGCGATCAACAGACCAAAGAAAACATTGACCAGCGCGGCTATAAAAGAAGCGCCAAAGGTCAATCGGTACGACGCCAGAACACGCGGCCCGGTAACGGCGGCCCAGAACTGCTCCCAGGTGAGGGTGAAGGTTTTGAAGACCAGTGCAGACAGCGGAATCAGCACGATCAGACTCAGGTAAAAGACGGTGAAGCCCAGGGTCAGGTTGAATCCGGGCAACACCCTGGCTGGCGTCCGCCGTGGGGCGGGCGCCG
Organism: Limnohabitans sp.; assembly: GCF_017848645.1. Lineage (GTDB taxonomy): Bacteria > Pseudomonadota > Gammaproteobacteria > Burkholderiales > Burkholderiaceae_C > Limnohabitans_A. The sequence goes on from NZ_JAFEIF010000027.1 coordinate 98,554, forward strand.
CAATGGGCAATGCGGTCATGGAGAGAACTTATTTGACGGTGTAAATTTTGTCGAACTGACCGCCATCGTTGAAGTGCAGTTTTTGCGCCTCAGCAAAAGAGCCAAACACCTCGTTCACGGTGAACAACTGCAAAGGCTTGAAGGTGGCGGCGTGCTTTTTCAGCACCGTGGCCGAGCGTGGACGCAATGCGTGTTTGGCCGCGATCTCTTGGGCTTCTTCAGAGTACAAATAGTCCAAATAAGCTTTGGCCAACTGGCCCGTGCCTTTCTTGGTCACCGTGCGCTCGACCACCGCCACCGGGTTTTCGGCCACGATGCTGATGGACGGGTGGATGGCATCGACCTTGCCCACGCCAAATTCGCGGTCCACCGACACCACTTCCGATTCAAACGTGATCAGCACATCGCCAATGTTGCGTTGCAAGAAGATGGTGGTCGCATCGCGCCCACCTTTGGCCAGCACCGGCACGTTTTTGTAGAGCTTGCTCACGAACTCGGCCGCATCGGCGTCCGAGCCGCCCTTCTTCTTCACATAGCCCCAAGCGGCCAGGTAAGCCATGCGGCCATTGCCACCGGTCTTGGGGTTGACCACGATCACCTTGATGCCGGGTTTGACCAGGTCGTCCCAATCCTTGATGCCCTTGGGATTGCCGTTGCGGGTGAGGAACAACATGGTCGAGGTGGTGGGCGAGGCATTGTGTGGGAAGCGCTTGTTCCAGTCTTTGCCGACGATGCCGGTGCTGGCCAAAAAGTCCACATCGGTGGTGGTGTTCATGGTCACCACATCGGCGTCCAGACCGTCATTGACTGCGCGCGCTTGGGCGCTGGAGCCGCCATGGGCCTGATCGATTTTCACGTCCTTGCCGGTGGTCTTTTTGTAATGCGCCGCAAAGGCGGTGTTGTAGTCCTTGTAGAACTCACGCGCCACGTCGTAGGAAGCGTTGAGCAAGGTCTGGGCGTTGGCCGCCAAGCCTGACAAGGCCAGCGTGATGGCCAATGCAATGTGGGTGTGTTTTTTCATGGTGAATCAGAAGGAAGAATGGGTGCGGTTGCTTGCTATCTGCCCGTCGCAGTGAAGGACCCATAGCAAGCCATGGCGGCGATTGTGAAAGCAGACGCTTCCATCTCAAACAACTCATTTGTTGTTTGCTTATGCCAATTCACAGCTAAAGCCGATGCCTCACTTGGCGGTGTAAATCTGGTCAAAGAAAGCGCCATCGGCAAAGTGGGTTTTAGCGGCTTGCTCCCAACTGCCAAAGGCTTCTTCGATTTTGAAGAGCTTGATCTTGGGCAGCTGCTTGGCGTACTTGGCTTGGGCTTTGGGTGAAATGGGGCGATAGAAATGCTTGCCGATCAGGTCTTGCGCTTCATCGCTGTACAAGAACTGCAAATAGGCCTCGGCCACTTTGCGGGTGCCTTTTTTGTCCACGTTTTTATCGACCACGGTGACCGCTGGCTCGGCCAGGATAGACAGCGAGGGGTAAACGAAATCGACCTTGTTGCCGAATTCTTTTTCCAGCAAATACGCTTCGTTTTCCCAGCTGATCAACACGTCGCCCTGCGCACGCTGGGCAAAGGTGATGGACGAGCCCCGGGCCCCGGTGTCGAGCACGGGCACGTTTTTGTACAAGGCCGCCACAAAATCTTTGGCCCTGGCTTCACTGCCGTATTGGCGTTTGGCAAATTCCCACGCGGCCAAATAGTTCCAACGGGCCCCGCCCGATGTTTTGGGGTTGGGCGTGATCACGCTGATGCCGGGTTTGACCAAATCATCCCAATCTTTGATACCTTTGGGGTTGCCTTGTCGCACCACCAACACGATGGTGGAGGTGTAGGGCGAGCTGTTGTGCGGCAGGCGCTTTTGCCAGTCTTTCGGAATCAGCTTGCCGTTTTTGTGCAGCGCGTCGGTGTCACCGGCCAACGCCAAGGTGGCCACATCGGCGTCCAGCCCGTCGATCACCGAGCGGGCCTGTTTGCCTGAGCCGCCGTGCGACTGCTTGATGGTCACGTCTTGGCCGGTTTGGGTCTTCCAGTGTTTGGCAAAGGCCTGGTTGAATTCGGCGTACAGCTCGCGGGTCGGGTCGTAAGACACGTTGAGCAAGCTCACGGAGGCTTGGGCCTGCACTGCCAAACCTGAAAAAGTCAGCGCGAGAAATGCAGCGAGTTTGAGGAAAGGGCGTTTGTTTTGCATGGGATCACTCCAGAAATACACATCAAAAATCTGATGAGATGAATTCTGAAAGCCCGACCACAAAAAACAAACGACTGTTTTCCTATTTGTACATGCGCAAAAAATCTATTCACTGGCGCTGATTTTCACGAGCGACCTGTTGATGCATTCAAGCAGGTGCCAACCACCGCTTGAGCATCACAGGCGTTGGCGGCCCAATCACCCTTTGGGTCTGGCCTTTGGCGTCCACCAGAACCACGTAAGGCGTGACGTTGGGCCAAGCCGGATCGACCGCTTGACGAATGGCAGGCTCGAAGCCATCAAACGCGTACATGTGGGTCATGCCTTTGAAATGCGCAGCGTGACGCAAAGCTTGTGGGCCCGTCACGTCGATCATGACGGCATTGAGTTCAGGCTTGTCTTTGTGCCGCTGCACGGCCTTGTGCAACACCGCAAACGCGGCTGGACAGGTGCTGCAATACGAGGTGGTGAACAAATAAGCCGCAGGGCGTGGCCCGTTTTGCAAGGCATGCGCCCAGGTTGTTTCGTCGAATGGCAGGACCACGCGCTGAGTGGTCGCCTTGGCATGACCTTGGGGATGTGCGTGCTGGTGTGCTTGTGCCCAAACCGCCGAGGCACTCAAGCCAAGGGCAGCGGTACAAATGACGAGTGCCGTGGATTTAAAAGCGGAGTTCATGGACTTGTGTCTCCTGTGTGTTGCGCCACACCACCACCATGCGTGCGCCGCTTTGCGCCAAGCGGGGGTGGTCGTTGTAGCCCGTGGCTTGGCCCAGGGTTTTGAGCGTGAAGTTTTGCCCGCCATCGGTCGACAGCCAGGCTTTGAGAGAGGTCACCGCCCCTTTGCTGCTGCGCCAGATCACCGCCACGTTTTGGCCATCGGCCAGCACATCGGCATGCTCGGCACGCGCGTCGGGCAAGACACGCAGGGTCTCGGGCAAGGGCTCGCCTTGCGCATTCAGCCTGGCATAGCGCACAGCAGCTTGGTCTTGGCCATTCACTTTGCGGATGCCAAACCAGACGGTGTGGTAACCCGACGAGCCTGCATTGAGCGCCAATCCAGGACCATGGTGCGGGCAAGCGTTGATCTGCCAGTCGTCGTGTGTGCTGCGGGTGATGCGGTTGGCCTGGGCACCCACGCTGGCAAAAGCATGGTCGCGCGTGCTGCCCTCAAACACATGCCGCCAGGTAGCTTGCAACTGGCCTTGCGGGTTGCGGGCCAGGCCAATGCGGCAGCACTCGCACGAGTGGTCGGCCAGCTTGGTGTCGGGGCCAAAGGTCTGGCCGCCGTCCTTGGACTCGTTGCGGTAAATCGCGGCACCGGCGTATTTTTGCGCCGAGCCTTTGGGTGGCTGATCACGCTTGTCCACCCACAGCGTGTGCAGCACACCTTGCGCATCAAAGGCCACCGAATCAAAGCGGTGGGTGATCTCTTGCCGATCCTGGTGCACCGTGAAGGGCGCACTGAACGTTTGACCATCATTGCTGCTGCGCAGCATGCGGATGAAACCTGTGTATGGCTTGGCCAACGGCATGGTGTAGCTGATCACCGCCCAGCCTTGGGGGCCAAATACTATTTTTGGGCGGCTTTCGCCATCGGCCGCAATCGGGTCAGCGCCGGTGTTCAAGATGCGTGCATCGCTCCACTGCACAGCGCCGCCCAAAGGCGTGCTTTGCACAAAAAGTTGCGCCTGCGCATTCAAACCCACCACCCACAAACGGCCATCGGGTGCGATGGCTGCGCCTGTGGCCAGTTGCGGGCGCTGGTGGCGGTGCTGTGAAGTCGCAGCAGGTTGGCTGACTTCTTTGACAGCGTTTTGCGCCCCAGCCTGCGGCACCACACACAGCCCGGCCATCACCAGGCCCAACACGGCACACCAACGGTTCAATAAGTTCATGGGCTTCTCTCACAAAGTCGGGAGATTGAATTGAAGGCTGGCGAAGTCCTGGTGACTTTTAAACCCATCATCGCCAGCCAAACTGCACGTCAACGTTGACCCCAAGATTTGGTCAAGCCCAACATGACGCTGCGCGGCGCACCTGCGGCGTAGGTGTTTTGTGTGTTGGGTGTGTAAGCGCCACTTTTGTAGCTGCTGGACGCGTTGTCCGAATACAGCTTGTTGGTCAGGTTTCGCACTTGGCCCCAAACCTCCCAGCCATCTTGCAACTTGTGGCTGGCGGTCAGGTTGAGCAAGGTGTGGCCCGCGTAACGCACCGTGTTGGCGTTGTTCATCCAGTAGCTGCCTTGCTGGACCAGGCCCAAAGCCACGCGCGAAGTCGGTGTGAATTTCCACCCCAATTGGGCGGTGATGGTGTGGTTAGGGGCCTGCGGCATGCCTTTGCCCGAATAGTCTTCAATGGCGCCCGCTTTGTCGCTGACGCGGTAAGACACAAAAGTGTGCTCGGCCCAAGTCGCTCCCACGCGCCAGTCCCACTCCCCTCCCCATCCTCGCAACTCTTGGTTCACGCTCAGCTCCAGGCCTCGACTGCGGGTGTTGCCCGCGTTTTTGTTGTAGCTGTCCCCAATTTCAGAGGTGTAAGACACGATGGTGTCCTTGCCACTGAGTTGGTACAGGGCCGAATCAAGGCGAATGCCCGAAAGCAGCAGAGCACGCCAGCCCACTTCGACGTTGTCGTAGGTGGCCGAGTTCAATTCGGGAATGGCGGTCCTGCCGTAAAGCTGGCTGACTTCGGGTGGTGTGAAGCCCATGCTGAGGTTGCCGTACAAACTGCTGGCAGGGCTGAGGGCATAGGTCGCGCCCAGCTTGGGGCTGAACTTGGCAAAGCTGCGCACCTCGTTGGCGGCGCCGTAGTTGGCCCCGGGTGTCAGGTTGTTCTTGAAGTCGTAGCGGATGCGGTCATAACGGCCACCTGCCACCACACGGATTTGCTCGCTGGGGCTGAACTCCAGCTGTGCAAACGCGGCATCGTTGGCAATGCCCGCACCGTAGTTGCGCACCCCGCTGGGCTTGGCCACGCTGTTCAAGGTGTAGCTGATGTAGCGGCCAGTCGGCACATCGCGCACCACTTTCAGGTTGCCCGACACATAGTCGTTCTGACTGCGGTCAATGTAGACACCTGTGACCAGGCGGGCACGCAGCCAATCGAGTTTTTGTTCGTGCTTCACGTCCACGCCCAGCGATTCAACATGGTTGTTGTTCAATGTGCCCTTGCAGTTGGCGCCCGAGCAACCCGAGATGGTGTAGTTGGGCAGCTGACCATGGTCGTTGTTACGGGCAAACAGGGTGACGGTGGTCAAGCCGCCTTGCGTGGTTTCACCCTCCCAAGCCAGGTTAGCGCGGGTGGTTTTGTCTTTGCGCCAAGTGAAGGTGTTGATGCTTTTGCCGGGGTTGCTGCGGAAGTCGTTTTCAAACAAGCTGCCGGGTGTGTCCGAGTCCAGATTCGTGTGCACCAGCGAGGCACGCAACCAGGACTTGTCACTCAGCTTGTAGTCGCCACGCAGTGTGAAAGCGTCTTTTTTACCGCCGCTGTACTGCTGCCAGTTGTGGGTATCGCGCTGCGAGCTGTAGTGCGAAAACCGCAGACCCAAATCGCCCCAGGTGTTGCTCGCACCCGAGTCCACACGGGTAAAACCATCGGTGTGGTCGTGGCGAATGCCCACATAGCCCGTGGGTGTGCGTGAAGGGCGTTGCGTCAAAAAGTTGGCCGCGCCCCCCACCGCGTTGCTGCCGTACAGCGACGAAGCCGCGCCTTTGACCACCTCAACACCGCTCGAACCGTTCATGTTGTTTTCGTTCAGGGCGTTGTGGTTGAACACGCCCAAGGGACGGATCGGGATGCCGTCTTCCAGATACTGGTAGACCGCATTGGTGCTGATAGGCTGGCGAATGGCCATGCTGTGCTGCTCGTTGCCCAAATCGTTCCAGTGCACGCCCGGAATGCGGTTGATGATCTCGCCCACCGACTTGGGCTTGTCGGCATCCCACTGGGCGCGGCTGACCGCCTCAATGGACACGGGGGTTTCAGACAATTTGGTTTCAGAGCGCGAGCCCGACACCACGATGGTGTCCAACGCAGGCGCGGTTTGGGCCACGGCAGCGGCACTGAAACTGGCCAACAGGCCGAACACGGCCAAAGACAAAGGAGAAAGAGAGAGGGAATTTTTCATGACAAGTTTTCAATCGATCGGTCGCTATCGGCCGTTTTGGCCAAGCGCAACAACAGGCTCTGAGCACCACAAAGGCGTTCAGTGAGCGGGGGTGTGGATCAATTGAAAACAGGTGGCCCGCGGGAAGGCAGTGGCGGCGCGGTGCGTGCCAGCAGCAAGGCCTCGGGCAAGGCTTGCACGATGTGTGCGCGTGCATCGTGCACATGCGCCAAAGCAGCCACCGTGGGTGGCGGCAGTGCAGGGGTAGCGTGAGCGCACAGCGGGCAGTCCATGCTGCTGCTCACTGGGGCGGCGTCACCCTCGCCTTGCACCACCACTTTCATGATGCCCATGGCGGAGCACACCACATCCATGGTCTTGGGCTGCAGCGTGGTCGCCAACACCGAAACGCCCACAAACAGCACGTACCAAGCCAGCACCCAACGGGCACACAGTCGACGTGTTGTGGTCAAAGCGAACATGGCAGCGATGCGGCTCTGCGCAGACGTGTCAGTACAAAGGTCTCAATGCGATTCGATCAGTGCTTGTGCGCCGAATGACCCTCGCCATGCTTCATGGCGGGCGCGGCGGCTTTGCGTGCTGGAACTTTCAACTCCAAGGTCAGGCGCTTGCCGTCCTGGCCTTCGACCACCAGGGTCACGGGCACGGTGTCACCGTCTTTGACCTGCCCTTTCAGGTCCATCAGCATGACGTGGTAGCCACCGGGCTTGAGGTCCACCGCTTTGCCCGCGGGCAAGGGCAGGCTGGGCACCGCACGCATTTTCATGACGCCGCCGTCCATGGCCATCTCGTGCACCTCGACCACACCGGCCACAGGCGACTGAGCCGAGATCAGTTTGGCGTCTTGCGCCGACTGCAGCTGCATGAAAGCACCCGTGGCCTTTTGCTGCGCCACGGTGGCACGCACCCAGGCGTCCTTCACGGTGACTTGGGCTTGGGCCTGGCTGAACAGGGCCGACATCAGGACGGCAAAAGAGACAACTACGCGTTTCATGGCGAACTCCAGTTAAAAAAGACACAAGGAAAAAAGGTGTGGCGATGCTTGAAAGCAAGCCAATCGGATCGTGAACAGGTGGACCGGCTCATGCGGACACACCGCACTTGGCCGTCAAACTGCCGACGAGATCAAGAAAAAGAAGGGGGGAGCGCGGGCCTGCCAGGGCAGGCCAATGAGCGAGGCCAGCCTAGCCTGCTCTAGAGGACGCAGCGCATGAGACAGCCCGGCATGGACTGGCGCTGAAACCGACACCACCGGGGGCGCGGCCACCGGCAAACACAAGGCGCAGTGCAGGCCGTGGTGGCTGCCTTGCGTTTCTTCACCATCGGCATCGAGCTGGAGCAGCTTGACGCTGCCCGCTGTGGTGCACACCAGCTGCATGCCCTCTGGGTTGACCAGCGGCGAAGCCACGGCCGCCCCCACAAACAACACAAACCACACCAGCACGAGGCGGGTGAGGCGGTGGGCGTTGCGCAGGGATTGCAGAGTCAGCATGTCGCTCAATTATGACATTGAGGGTTTGACCGTCCGTTAGACAAGGGCACGGATCACCCCAAACCAAGGCTGTGACCAAGCCGGGAAAACGCTCAGCCGCCTCGCACATGTTGGCCTCGTAGACCGGAAAAATCCGGGCATCTCGTATTTATTGAAATGTCCATAAGTGGAAAACGCCACGGACCATTTGCCAAATCGCCGCGTCGATTCGCGGCTGCGCTAGAGGAGCTCAAGTTGGTCATGTCGTTCATCCCGTTTGAGGCTTTTCCACAAGGCATCGATCGACTCCGGTGGCCCCTCAATTTACTGAACAAAAAGCTCTTCGGTGTAGAGCAAATGCCCCGTGATGCCCAAGTCGCGGTTGCGCTTGCGGCATTGCAGCAGCAGATTGAAAAATGCAAGTTGCCAAGCTTGTGGGTGGCTTTTGAGCGGTAGACCAAGCGCTCCAACATACAGGCTCCAAGACCAATCAAGCGTTTTTTGTTGTTGGTCTTGATGCCAGCCTTGCAAGATCTATCTCTTGAGCTTATGCACACCACTGGACTGCCCATGTCCTGACACCCCGCCTCATGGCCAACTCTCGATCCAAACAAAATAATTACTTTGGCTTAAAGGTAACAATTTTTACATAATGAATTGGCAAAGGCAAAAATACAAAAATTTAATAATAGAATTGCAAAATTATAGATAACTTTTGTTATTAAAAAGCGATCCACGTCATTGCCGCCCTTGCCATGAACTCATTTGTCAAATCTCATCTGCAACTTGCACATGCACCGGCCCAAGAGGAAGCGCAAACCGTGGAAATGCCCTTTGGCCCTGGTCAGTCGCGCGTGCTCAAGTCCGTGCGCGTGCGGCACATTCAGCGTCACTTGCTGCTGGCCAACAAAAACATGGAGCGGTTCATTGGCCAACAAAGCACAGAGTCGGATGACCCCTGCGGTGGTGTCTTGCGCCGATTGCGCACCCAACAAGGACTCGAAGCCTTTGTGGTGGCGTCCAGAGCCTGCATCACCGTTTGGCAGCTGTATGAGTTAGAAACCGGCAAGGACAGCTTGTTTTACACGCCAGGCTTGCGCCGCAAAGCGGCCCAGCGCGTGTCGACCATTTTGGGCAGCAACTGGGACGACATCGTGACGGGCCGCGTGGTCACGAAGGCCACATCGGGCACAGCTGCACGGTTGCAACTGCTCAAACCGCCTGCCTCCCCTGCCCTTTTGAAACCTACACCTCCTGCGCCCATCTCGGCATCTCCACGCTCTGCGCTGCAGCGCCAAAACCCCGATGCCAAGCCCTTGTCTTTCGCCCTCTTCCTGCGCACGCCCGAAGCACACGACTGAACAGCACCCAGCCGCTTGAAGCGGTCAAGTCAGCGACGCGCATTTCTGAGCCTGCGGGTTAAGCTGGAGATCCATTGATCATCCCAGGAGACCCCCATGCTGACACTCTGCGGCTTTTCGGCCAGCAATTACTACAACAAAGTCAAATTCGCACTGCTCGAAAAAGGCGTGCCCTTCACCGAAGAGCTGGCCTGGGTGGGCCAAACCGACCCCAAGGCCAGTCCCTTGGGCAAAGTGCCGTACCTCAAAACCGAAAAAGGTACGCTGTGCGAGTCGGCAGTGATCATGGAGTACATCGAGCAGCAGCACCCCCAGCACCCCTTGCTGCCGGCCGATCCCTTTGCGGCGGCCAAGGTGCGTGAATTGGTCACGTTCTTGGAGCTTCACCTCGAGCTGGTGGCTCGCAACGTGTATCCACAAGCCTTCTTTGGCGGGCAGGTCAGCGACAGCGTGAAGGAAAAGACTGCCGCCCAGCTGGAAAAGAACGTGGCCGCTTTCGCCCAGTTGGCGCAATTCGAGCCCTACATACTGGGAGACAACCTGAGCCTGGCCGACTGCGCGGCGGTGGTGCATTTGCCTCTGGTGTCCGCGGCCACCAAAATCGTTTATGGCCGCGACTTTCTGGCGGATCTTCCCGTGCGCGACTACCTCAAACGCATGAATGAGCGCCCCACCATGCAACAGGTCAATGCCGACCGCAAGGCCAACACCGAGCTGTTGATGGCGCGCGCCAAAGCCAAGGCCTGAAACTCACCCAAGCCCTGACATGGCCCTTCGCAAGGGCCACGTCGCCAGGGTTTGACCTGCGTCAACACCACCGACGCAAGGCGGTTTCATGATGCTTCCATGAACACCGCCACACCCGCCCCACACGACATCTTCAAAACACAGCTGATCGCAGCACGCACAGAGCTGCTGACGCGCATGGCTCAAGAGCGCGGCGGATTGGTCTCTCGTGCGGACATGGCGGCAGCGCACGATGTGCGCAGTTTTGATGACCGGGCCCAGGCCACTTCCGAGCGCAATGACGAGTTCGCCATGAACGAACACGAAACCGCCGAGCTGGGCGACATCGATGCCGCATTGGAGCGCATCCGGGCAGGCTCTTACAGCATCTGCACCGATTGCGGCGTCAACATTGCCCCATCCCGTCTGAACGCCTACCCCACAGCCAAGCGCTGCATCGATTGCCAAAGCCTGTCCGAGCACCACCGCTGAGCCGTTCGGACTTCGGGTTCTTCCCGCTGCTGCGGGATCTTTGGGCTGATATGCTTTGACGCATGCACAGCCTGTTTCACTTCGCTTTTCATGTCACCGACCTGGACGAAGCGCGCCGCTTTTATGGCGGTGTGCTCGGTTGCCAGGAAGGCCGCTCCACCGAGACTTGGGTGGACTTTGACTTTTTTTCGCACCAGATTTCCCTGCACCTGGGCGAGCCTTTCAAAACCACCCTCACGGGTCATGTGGGCGATCACCTGGTGCCCATGCCGCACTTTGGTCTGGTCTTGCAAAAGGCCGATTGGCAAGCGCTGGCCGATCGCCTGCAGGCCCGGCAAATGAAGTTTGTGGTCGAGCCGCACCTGCGCTTTGCCGGACTGCCGGGTGAGCAATGGACCATGTTCTTCATGGACCCATTTGGCAACCCCATCGAAGTCAAAGGCTTCGCCCGCTTGGACACGGTCTACGCCAGCTGAACGCCTGCGCCCTGCCAAGCCGCGTTCAGGGCTTGTCAGGTTTGCCAGCAGGCAGGATTTTGGGGGCCATCAAGGGCACCTCAGCTTTGTTCCTTGGCTTGCCGATCGGGCTGGCGGTCTGGCCTTTTTGTGTGGCCGCCATGTCTTCTTCGCTGGGGTATTGCCCCAGCAGCCAATAGTCAAACACACGGCGGGCGATTGGGGCGGCCGAGGCCGCGCCAAAACCTGCGTTCTCCACCACCACCGCCACCGCAATTTGCGGCTTATCGGCGGGCGCATAGGCCATGTACAAGGCATGGTCACGCTGGTATTCGGACAACTTGGCCGCGTCGTACTTGTCTTTTTGCCCGATGGTCACTGCCTGGGCCGTGCCGGTTTTGCCCGCGCTGGTGTAACCCGCTCCAGCAAACACCCGTGCCGAGGTGCCTGAAGTGACCACCCCCACCAAGCCGTTGCGCACCACGTCCATGTGCTCTGGCTTGAACCCCAGGTCCAGGGGCTGCTGTGCGCCCACCTGGGTCTGGGCGTGTGTCAACGCGTCCTGGGTAGCCGTGACCACACGGGGCTTGAACTGCAAGCCTGCGTTGGCCAAGGTGGCCGTGGCTGAAGCCAGTTGCAGCATCGTGAAGGTGTTGTAACCCTGACCTATGCCCAAAGAAATGGTCTCTCCGCCGTACCACTTCTTTTGCTCGGGTCGCTTGTAATAATTGCGCTTCCATTCGGTGCTGGGCAAGATGCCGCGCACTTCACCGGGCAAATCGATGCCGGTGATCTGGCCAAAACCCAGCGGCTTCATGAAGTCATGGATCGCATCCACACCCATCTCATTGGCCAGCGAGTAGTAATACACGTTGCTCGACAGCACAATGGACCGCACCATGTCAACTGCGCCTAGCCCAGCATCCCCGTGGCTGCGGAAGGTGTGCCCGCCATACGTCCAGGAGCCTGCATCGTTGACGATGGTGCTGGCGCTGCGCTTGCCCGTAGACAATGCGGCCATGGCCATGAAAGGCTTGTAGGTCGAGCCAGGCGGGTAGGTGCCGCGCAGCGCCCGGTTGAGCAGCGGTTTGTCAATCGATTCGTTGAGCATTTGCCAATTTTCAACATCGATGCCGTCGACAAACAAGTTGGGGTCGAAGGTGGGCTTGCTCACAAAGGCCAGCACCTCGCCATTGTTCGGGTCCAGCGCCACCAGTGCGCCGCGGCGGTTGCCGAACAAGTCTTCAACCATTTTCTGCATCTGGATATCGATGGACAAGACCACGTTTTGCCCGGGTATGGCCGGACGGCTGGACAAACTGCGCGTGGCTCGCCCCCCGGCGGAAGTTTCCACCTCGTTGACGCCCGTGATGCCATGGAGTTCGCGCTCGTAGCGCTGCTCGACACCCAGCTTGCCGATGTATTCAGTGCCCCGGTAATTGGCCGCCGCGTCCTCCTCCTCTTCCAGCCGCTCCTTGTCACGCTGGTTGATGCGCCCGATATAGCCAATCACATGACTGGCCAACTCGCTGTAGGGGTACTGGCGGAACAATCGTGCCTTGATCTCCACACCCGGAAACCGGTAACTTTGCGCACTGAAGCGGGCCACCTCTTCGTCGGTCAAGCGATTGCGAATGGGCAGCGAGTCAAAGCTTTTGGACTCCTCGCGCAGGCGCTTGAAACGGCGACGGTCCTTGGTCTGAATGTCCACCAACTCGGCCAGCTCATTGATCGTGGCCTCCAGGTCCTTGACCTTGGAGGGCGTGATCTCCAGTGTGTAGGCCGAATAGTTGCTCGCCAGCACCACACCGTTGCGGTCCAAAATTGTGCCCCGTGGTGGCACCGTGGGCAAGATCGCTGTGCGGTTGTTCTCGGCTTGTGCCAGCAGATCTTCGTGACGGACCACTTGCAAATAAGCCAAGCGGCTGGCCAGCAGCAAAAAGCAGCACAACACCACCCACTGCATGACGAGCACACGGCCTTGAAAGCGCTGAATTTCGACGCGGGTGTCGCGCAGCTCGGCCAAGGAGGGCAGGTTCAACGGCATGCTCAAAGCGGACGAATATCGTCTCGCTCGAACGCGCGACGCTGAGGTGCCAAAAGCAAGGCCCCCACCAAAGGCCACAGGGCCGCTTGCAGCAAAGGCCCAGGCAGCTGGCTCCAGGCGGGCCAGGCATCATGCGCCACCAGGCGTGTGAGCCACTCCACCACGGCCGCTACAACAAAGAGCGGCAAAATTTGCAGGGCCTGCTCGCGCAAGGGAAACCATTGCATCCGTCGCTGCGCGACGGTGGCCAGTCCGGAAAGCACCACATAAGACAGCGCGTTTTGCCCCAACAAGGCCGACTCGTGCACATCCAGCGCCAAGCCCAATACAAAGGCCAGCACCAAGCCGACTCGGCGCGGTTGGTGCACGGTCCAGAAGACCATCACGATGGCCAGCACATCGGGCAGCCAATACCAGCCCAGCAGCCCCATCAACATGTGCAGCAACAAGGCCAAGACAAAGCTCAACACAATGAACTTGGGGTTGGCAGGCAAGAGCAGGGGACGCCCTGCGGGCATGATCATGGTTTGGCTCCTGCAGCAGGCAGGGCAGATGTTGTCGCTTTGGCTTTGGTCGCTTTGGGCGCTTCTGGCTTCGGTGGTTCCGGCCAGTCCTTGACCGGCAACAACACCAGCAAATGACGCCCACGCTCGGTGGCCATGGGCTCAGCATGCACACGGGCAAAGGACGAGTCAACGCGGCGGTCAATTCGGGCAATGCGCCCCACATGCAAGCCCGCCGGGTAGACGCCATCAATGCCACTGGTGGTCAGCAAATCGCCTTTTTGCATGTCTGCGCCAGCCGGCACAAACTTCAAATCGAGCGAGCCGCCCAGGGTTTGCGGGTCCCCATTGGCCACATAACGGCTGCCGGTTCGGGCGTTCATGACCGGGATGCTCTGCGCGCGGTCGGTCAGCAGCGTGACTTCACTGACCAAAGGGTAAACGCGGGTGACCTGCCCCACCACCCCAGCCGTGTCAATGACCGCCGAACCTTGCGCAATACCGGCCATCAAGCCACGGTCCACCACAACACGTTGGGTATAGGGGTCCGAGGTGTCGTAGAGCACCTGAACCGCCTTGGCTGGACCAGCCACCTGGGCACGCAAATCGAGCAACTGCCGCAAATGGGCGTTTTCCTGGCTGAGCTGCTCCACCTGCTGCAAACGTTGAGCCTGGGCGATGGTGCGGGTCTGAAAAATCAGGGCCGCATCTTGTGCGTCCTCCAGATTGCCAAAGTAACGCGTCAGGGCATTGACCGCATTCACCGGCTGCAGGGACAACCACTGCAAGGGCGACAGAACCAGGGCCACGCCTGAGCGGATGGGCTGAGAAATCTGCATCCGGTGATCTGCCGCCATCAACAACACCGCCAGCAGCCCCAGCAGCAGCATCTTGGCAGTCGCAGACAGGCCTTGCCGAAAGATCGGCGGTGCACTGCGTTCAAGCGTATCCAGGGCCATGGTTCAATTGCACCGGATGGTGGTGAGATGAGAGGGTGAGGGTGCAGTCCAGCTGCACCCGACAAGGGCTTATTCGCTGGTGAAAATGCTGCCCAGCTGGTCCATGCGCTCCAGCGCCATGCCGCAACCGCGCGCCACACAAGTCAGCGGGTCTTCGGCCACCAGCACCGGCAAGCCGGTTTCTTCGGCCAGTAATCGGTCCAGGTCGCGCAACAAAGCGCCGCCGCCCGTGAGCATCATGCCGCGCTCGGCAATGTCGGCACCCAACTCGGGCGGCGTGTGCTCCAAGGCGGTCTTGACGGCCGAGACGATCTGGTTGAGCGGATCGGTCAGGGCTTCCAGAATTTCGTTGGAGCTGATGGTGAAGCTGCGCGGCACGCCTTCGGACAGGTTGCGACCCTTGACTTCCATCTCCTTGACTTCACTGCCCGGGAAGGCCGAGCCAATGTTCTTCTTGATCGATTCGGCCGTGGGCTCACCGATCAGCATGCCGTAGTTGCGGCGGATGTAGCTGATGATGGCTTCGTCAAACTTGTCACCGCCCACGCGCACACTGCCTTTGTAGACCATGCCGCCCAGCGAAATCACGCCCACCTCGGTGGTGCCCCCGCCAATGTCCACCACCATGGAGCCCGAAGCTTCGGACACGGGCAGGCCCGCACCGATGGCTGCGGCCATGGGTTCTTCGATCAAATACACCTCGGAAGCGCCTGCGCCCAATGCCGATTCACGAATCGCCCGGCGTTCGACCTGGGTGGAGCCGCAGGGCACGCAAATGATGATGCGGGGGCTGGGGCGGAAGGTGCTGCGGGGGTGCACCATGCGGATGAACTGCTTGAGCATCTGCTCGGTCACGGTGAAGTCGGCGATCACGCCGTCCTTCATGGGGCGGATCGCTTCGATGTTGCCGGGCACCTTGCCCAGCATGGCCTTGGCTTCGTGGCCCACGGCTTGCAGGGTTTTCTTGCCCTGGGGGCCGCCTTCGTGGCGAATGGCCACCACCGAGGGCTCGTCCAGCACGATGCCCTTGTCGCGCACAAAAATCAGGGTGTTGGCAGTGCCCAGGTCGATGGCCAGGTCACTGGAAAAATAACGGCGAAAAGAGGAAAACATGGGGGTCCTTTGGTGCTCCAACCCGGGGGCAGCCAGACAAAGCTGCAAGGGGGCGGCACAGCGGTCAAATGGGGTGTATCAAAATGGGTGCTTGACAAGGCATTCTGAGCCCTTCAGCAAACACAGGATAATACCCGATACCCCCGTCATTTGGCGGCCCTTGGCCTGCCCCATGCACCGAAATACACCCCACCACAAGCCTTTTTGAACCATGTCGTTGACCCCACAGGATATTGCCCGGATCGCTAACCTCGCCCGGCTGGAACTCAAGCCCGATGAAAGCGAGCGCATGCTCACTCAAATCAACGGCTTTTTTGGCATCGTGCAAGCCATGCAGGCGGTGGACACCACCGGCATCACCCCCATGGCCCACCCCGTGGCCGCCATTCAGGACATCACGCTGCGCCTGCGCCCCGATGTGGCGAGCGAGCCCAACCAACGCGATCTGAACCAGCAAAGCGCCCCCGCCGTTGAGCGCGGCCTGTTCTTGGTCCCCAAAGTCATCGAGTAAGCCATGAGTGATCTGCACAACCTCAGCGTGAAAGCGCTGGTCACCCTTTTGCAAACCAAAGAGGTCAGCGCCGTCGAAGTGGCCACGCGTTTTCTGGCCCGCATGGGCGGCAACCCGCACAACGCCTTTTTGGACATCGACAGCGAAGTGACGCTGGCCCAGGCCCGCGCCTCCGACGCCAAACTGGCGGACGGCACAGCGGGCACCCTCGAAGGCGTGCCCGTGGCGCACAAAGACGTGTTCGTCACCCGCGATTTCGCGACCACCGCAGGCTCCAAGATCCTGAACGGCTACCGCTCGCCCTTTGACGCCACCGTGGTGCAGCGCCTGCGCACGGCGGGTATGGTCACGCTGGGCAAGCTCAACTGCGACGAATTCGCCATGGGCTCGGCCAACGAAAACTCGGCCTATGGCCCGGTACAAAACCCCTGGGACACAGCCCGCGTGCCCGGCGGCTCTTCGGGCGGCAGCGCCGCCGCTGTGGCCGCAGGCCTGGCGCCTGCCGCCACCGGCACCGACACGGGCGGCTCGATCCGCCAGCCCGCCAGCTTTTGCGGCATCACCGGCATCAAGCCCACCTATGGTCGCGCATCCCGCTACGGCATGATCGCCTACGCCTCCAGCCTGGACCAGGCCGGCCCCATGGCCCGCAGCGCCGAAGACTGCGCGCTCTTGCTGAGTGCCATGTGCGGCGCGGACTTGGACCGTGACTCGACTTCGTTGGACATGCCAACCGAAGACTTTTCTGCATCGCTCAACAACTCAATCGAAGGCCTGCGCATTGGCATTCCCAAAGAGTTCTTTGGCGAAGGCTTGGCGGCCGATGTGCGTGCCGCCGTAGACAGCGCCTTGCGCGAGTACGAAAAGCTCGGCGCCAAGCTGGTGCCCATCAGCCTGCCGCGCACCGAGTTGTCGATTCCGGTTTACTACATCATTGCCCCGGCCGAAGCCAGCTCCAACCTCAGCCGCTTTGACGGCGTGAAGTTTGGCCACCGCGCCAAGGACTACACCGACCTGGTGGACATGTACAAAAAGACCCGCGCCGAAGGCTTTGGCAACGAGGTCAAGCGCCGCATCATGACGGGCGCTTATGTGCTGAGTCACGGTTATTACGACGCCTACTACCTGCAGGCGCAAAAAATCCGCCGCATGATCGCCGACGACTTCCAAAACGCGTTCAAAGAATGCGATGTGATTGCTGGCCCTGTGGCCCCGTCTGTGGCCTGGAAGTTTGGCGAGAATGCCAACGACCCCGTGGCCGACTATCTGGCCGACATCTTCACGCTGCCTGCCTCGCTGGCCGGCCTGCCCGGCATGAGCGTGCCCGCAGGCTTTGGGGCACAAGGCATGCCCGTGGGCCTGCAGCTGATCGGCAACTACTTCAAGGAAGCCCAGTTGCTGAACGCCGCACACCGCCTGCAACAAGCTACCGATTTCCACCTGCAAAAACCGGCAGGAGTCTGAACACCATGAGCAAACTCGTCCAAGGCTACGAAGTCGTCATCGGCTTCGAAACACACGCCCAACTCTCGACCCACAGCAAGATCTTCAGCCGCGCCCCCACGGCGTTTGGTGCTGAAGCCAACACACAAGCCTGCGCGGTGGACATGGCCCTGCCCGGCACCTTGCCCGTGATGAACATCGGCGCTGTAGAGCGCGCCATTGAATTTGGCTTGGCCATCAACGCCCACATTGCCGAGCGCAGCATCTTTGCGCGCAAAAACTACTTCTACCCCGACCTGCCCAAGGGCTACCAGATCAGCCAGTTCGAGATCCCGGTGGTGCAAGGCGGTGAGGTGTCGTTCTTCCTGGAAGAAGGCAAAGAGACTGTTCGCAAAACTGTGCGGCTGGAGCGTGCCCACCTTGAAGAAGACGCGGGCAAATCGCTGCACGAGGATTTCATTGGCCAGTCTGGCATTGACCTCAACCGCGCCGGCACGCCCCTGCTGGAAATCGTGACCCAGCCCGACATGCGCAGCAGCGAAGAAGCCGTGGCCTACGCCAAAGAGCTGCACAAGATCGTGACCTGGATCGGCATCTGCGACGGCAACATGCAAGAAGGCAGCTTCCGTTGCGACGCCAACGTGTCGGTGCGCAAGCCCGGCGGCGAGCTGGGCACACGCCGCGAGATCAAGAACCTGAACAGCTTCAAGTTCATGCAGCAGGCGATTGACTTTGAAGTGCGCTGGCAAATCGACCAAATCGAAGACGGCTACGCCATCCAGCAAGCCACCGTGCTTTTCGACCCCGACACGGGCGAGACCCGCGCCATGCGCACCAAGGAAGACGCCGCCGACTACCGCTACTTCCCCGACCCGGACCTGCCCCCGCTGGTGATCGGCCGCGACTGGGTCGAGCGCGTCAAAGGCGAGATGGCCGAGCTGCCCCGTGTGATGGCCGAGCGCTTCGTCAAAGACTACGCACTGCCCGAGCAGCTTGCGAATGCGATTACTTCTGAGCAGCCAAAAGCAGTTTATTTCGAGAATTTTTACAAGACACTATTGCAAAATTTAGCCTATCAATCACATTTGATGGAGGCTTGCGCTAAAGGCGCGGGCTGGGCGATGGTAGAGCTTGCTGCTCGCTTGAATACATTCGGAATTGCCGTTCATGAATGTCCTGTAAGCGCTGAAGGACTTGCGGCAGTTGTGACAAGAATTATTCAAGGCCATATCAGTCATAGTGCAGCAAAGACGGTATTCGATTTGCTTTGGAATGCCTCTGGCGATGCCATTTCCAATGAAGGCCAGTTGTCAGTTGTCGATGAGATTATCAAGAATAAAGGTCTGATGCAGATGAATGATGTCGGTGAGTTGGAGAAAATCGTAGACGAAGTGCTGTCCATAAGCTCAAAGAACATCGAAGAATTTAAGGCAGGTAACACCAAGGCGCTTAATAGCCTAGTTGGTCTAATCATGAAAGCCAGCAAAGGGAAAGCAAATCCTGGTCAAGTGAACGAGCTTCTAAAAAAGAAACTGACTTGATTTTATTTACCTTGCGGCAGTACTGATTTTCCCAATCAAATGGACTCAGTGTAAATATTATTTAGGCAATGGCAATGGCAATGGCAAAAAAGCACTAAAGCTTAAGAAATTTGCTTGCCGATTGCTTGTTTGGTCATATCATTTAACAGGTGTCTTTGCCCAAGTTTGATAATCGCTGAATTTTCCACTGGCACAATAACTACACGACTCGACAACTCCATCCGAGATAACTTTAAGCGGATTTCCACATTTTTCGCAATGCCCCATTTCACCACGTCTTCTATTAATGTTATAGGGTGGATCGGAATGGTCTTGGGCTTCTGGATTATAAAATTGTTTAATTGATTGAGAATCACACCATTCTTTGTTCCGTGATATCAAGTCTAATGTCGATTTAAGGCCCATGCATTTCCAGCAATAAAGTTTACGCCATGGTTTTACACTTAGCAAACCATTACAGAGTTTGCAATATCTTAAAGGCGTCAAGATCATTTTTTTGACAGCCGGAGGACTATTGATGCAACCAGATTTATCACTAGTTTGAAGATTTTCTCCGCTTGAGGCATGAATAATCGTGGCACAATTTTTTATAGCCCGAATCGCAGTCGCGATATCACATCGAAACCACTCTTTGCCCTCACGATAGCTAGCTAAGTGCTTGTGCGTCAGCTGCTCAACATCACGCGGGTTATCAACCAGAAAATCCACCTCCACTTTAAAAGCATGCGGAAATCCTGCTGAGTCAAGTTCTCTTGCCCTGAGAGATGGGTCTTTTGTTGAGAACCCAATTTTCACCAATCCAACTATTGCCGGATTTGAGATTACATATACCCAACCTCTAATATTCATCGCAAAATCTCCAAATTTTTTCTGTGCATGAAGGCATCTATCTTGAATTTCTCATATTCAATGAAGATCAAATTTTTATTTATATTTCCATCAAAAATATTTTTAATTTCACTTTCTTTATTAATCATAATTTTCAAAATTCAGCCCAATTCATAGTTATATGCATTTAATAATAATGAAAAGAAGCATGACGACCTTACCCCCCTTTTGGCCGGTCGGCCAATATCTCGCGATTGGCTCTTGGCTCTTGGCTCTTGGCTCTTGGCTCTTAGGATAGATTCTTATTTTTTGATCATAGCAATCCTTACATCCGATAGCGCATAGGAGCGGTTACTTTCTCCTTGATTAAGCGCTTTATTAGGCGCTGAGTTACATTTTTTTCATCGGTGGGCATATCTTGCAAGGCTTTTTCCGCTTGTTCAAACTGACCCAGCTGACGATGCAGTTCGGCACGGGTGGTAGAGTCAAGCCGAAATTTTTTCTTACTATTCAACAAGGCGTTCAGGTTTTCACGTTGCGGGGCGTTGAGTTCGTGAGGCGGATAAGTAAAGGGGCTGCTTTCGGGACGAATGTATGGTCGGGCTTCAACTTTAAGTAGCTTCCTCCACCAAGTGCGCAAGTCCGGATTCTCTGCTTCCCATGCGGCGCGGGTTGCAGCCTCTTCTGCATCGCGGTGAGCGCGGTAACGTTCGCGGTAGGGATGGTTTAAATGCTGCAAATAAGTCAACCGTGCCGCACGCTCAATATCAATCGTTCTGGCTTTTGCTATGACATCTGGTAAGTCTTCGGGCGTAACAGGCATTGTGTGAGGTGCCTCGAGTTCCTCGGACTGGCTGACATAATGCATTTCATTCATCAGATAGTAGTTGCCGCATTTGCATTGGCGAAGTCCATGTCCATTGGGCATCAAAGAACCACCCCGATAACCATCGGTCCAATATTCACCCGCCATGAAATTCATGGAGCGGTAACGCGGACTGGAATAGAGTTCCCCGCAACAAGGTGTTGCGTTAAGGTTGTATCCGGCAATACTGGTCATAAGGATAAATTTTGTACGGTTTAGTGAGTAGACCGCTGACTGTCACGTTTTTTAATTTTAAAACGCTTCTACAGCCAACAATTGACAAGCTCCTCACCCAGACGATACCTGCCCTCTTCTGGTCTATGGACGCGCAACTAACTGTTGGATCGTTCTTCTAAAAGACGAATCCCGGCATTGAAATGAGAAGTCGTAAGCCACAATCAGCGCATGACTGCACCACTCTATCGCACCATCTACTACCTCCCCGGCCACGGAGGCCAGCTGACCAACGGCCTGGGTCAGGGCCTCATGGATCGGGGCTTTGATGTCGCCGGGCGCGAAACGCGTGACGATTTCCGATCACTGCCTTTTGATAAACAAGTGCAGGCCATCGTGGATGACCTGCAAAACCATTTCTGGCATGAACAGGCACAGGTGATCTGCAATTCCTTCGGCTCATATCTGTTCTTGCATGCGCAAACCCAAATGCCATCTTTCGTGGGTCGGGTGCTGTTGCTGTCACCCATCGTTGGCGAGTTCACGAACGAAGAAGCCAGAACCAGCTTTTCGCCGCCACGGCCAGAACGGCTGAAAACGCTGGCCGAAGCCAGGCAATTCAATGCACCTACCCGCTGTGAAATTCATGTCGGGGAAGAAGACTGGCAAAGCATCCCGGCCAATGTCGAGACCTTTGGACGGTTGACAGGCATTCCCGTCACGATTGTCCCCAAAAGCGGACATGACCTGGGCAAAGCCTATGTGGGACCGCTGCTGGATCGGTGGCTGTCTGACCAAGCGGCCTGAAAGTTTTGATTTAACCCCCACATGTTTTCTCGGCCCATCTGGCTTGTTTCTATGGTTTTGGCCATCGGCTTATTGACCGCACTCTGCCTGTACTGGCGCAGCGGTTCCGATCTTGAAGTCACGCATCACGACATGCGTGCGCCATCACAAGCAGCCAGATTTCGGGTGGTGCAACTGTCCGACCTTCACTTGCAGAGCTTCGGCAAGTCTGAAATAGCCGTCGTGGCTCAGGTGCAGGCGCTGCAGCCTGATTTAGTACTGCTCACAGGTGATGCCATCGACCGTGCCGATTCACTGCCTGTGCTGAAGGATTTTTTGGCTGCCCTAGGGACCATTCCCGCCGTCGCCGTACCGGGCAACTGGGAGCACTGGAGCGGGGTGGATTTTCCGGCATTGATTGCCCTTTTTGCAGCGCAACCGAATGGCCGGTTCCTGCTCAATGAGCGTGTTTCATTCACATCTGGGGAACGAAAGATCCATTTGATCGGACTGGATGACTTTACTGCCGGGCAACCTGATGCGCGACTGCTGTCACCTGCTCCATCAGACAACGTGACTGTTCTTGTTCAGCACTCACCTGGTTTCTTTGAGGTGCCCGAAATCAACCGCCTGATGAGCCAGCAACGCTTATCCGTGTGTTTATCTGGCCACACCCATGGCGGTCAGGTGAGCTTTGGCGGTTGGGCACCATTCAGACCCATGGGCAGCGGACGTTTCGTGGCTGGGTTCTACGATGTACCGGGTTGTCGCTTGTATGTATCGAAGGGTCTGGGCACATCGATCCTGCCCCTGCGTTGGGGTGCCGCGCCAGAAATTGCAGTATTTGATCTGTGAGGCAGTTCGATACATCGAGGGCTCAATGATCAAAGCGCTTCCCTACCTACCGGCGCACCGAACTCCACTTCTTTGTGCGCGTTGTCGTCAGTGATGTCGGACAACAAATCCTCCAACTTGTACCGCGTCCCCCGCCCCACCCCCGTCTGCACCAATACC
>NZ_JAFEIF010000058.1 GCF_017848645.1 Limnohabitans sp.
TGATCCACAGTCACTGACCGAGAAGACAAAAGAAACAGAGAGACAGCTGAAAAACAACCGACACCTATTGACAGGTCAATCCATACCAGGAGCCCACCCTGTGGGCGATGCTTGGTGGACCATGGTGCGTTTCCTCGCCCACGGGGTGGGCTCCTACAAAAATTCACCGCCACAACAGACCACCCGACCGCAAAAGGCTAACGGTCCCAACACAACGGCCATCACAGCAAAGGCCGCAACTCCCGCGCAGCTTCCAGCAGCAGGGGCAACCATTGGCGCTGCACTGCAGCGTCGCTCAATTGCTCGGCCGTGCCCACCACGTTCAGTGCTGCCAAAGTCTGCCCCTGCATGTTGCGCAGCGGCACCGCCAAGGCGTGGATGCCGAGTTCGTGGCCGTCGCGGGCCAGGCAGTGGTCATCTTGGCGGACCTGCGCGATCAAGGCCTTGAACCTGGTCGCGTTCACCTCAGTTTGTGGCGTGATGCGGGCCAGCTCGCGGCCCTTGAGCCAGGCAGCAAATTCGGTCTTGGACAAGCTGGCCAGCAGCACCCGCCCGGTGGATGTGGCGTGCGCGGGCAAGCGTGCACCCAGGTGCAAGCCATAAGCCAAGTGCCGAACCGGTTCGGCCACACCAGCGCTGCGGGCCACGATGACGCACTCATCGCCATCGCGCACCACCGCGCTGAAGGCCGCCTGCGTTTGCGCGGCCAAGCGGTTGAGCGTGGGCTGCAGCGTGCGCGGCAAGCGCGATGTGGCCATGTAGCTGCCCGCCAGGCGCAGCACCCGCGCCGACAACCAGTAATGCGAGCCATCGGTGTCCAGATAACCCAGCTCGGCCAGCGTGAGCAAATGCCGCCGCGCAGCCGCCCGCGTGATGCCCGTGCGCTGCGCGGCCAAGGTGGCGTTCAAGCGCTGGCGCTCGGTGTCAAAAGCCTCCAGCACGGCCAGACCTTTGGCCAGGCCTTCGATGTAGTCGGCTTTTGCGAGGGTCATGGGGGCAGCTCCAAAAAACAGGCAGACCCTGATGACAGGGGCCTACAGGATCGTTTTGACACAGATCATTTTGCGCGATCATCGCACAAAATAACCTTCAATCGCACAAACTTCACAGCCACCTAGCGGCTCAAACCGGCCCACCTCTTAAGCTAGCTTCAATTGCAAAAACCGACTTCAGGAGACACCCATGAGCATCACACGCACCCAAGTCGCCATCGTCGGCGCAGGCCCTTCGGGATTGCTGCTGGGCCAGTTGCTGTTCAAGGCGGGCATCGACGCCGTCATCGTCGAGCGCCAAAGCGGCGACTACGTGCTCTCGCGCATCCGTGCAGGCGTGCTGGAGCAAGTGACCATGGACCTGCTGGATGAAGCGGGCGTGGGCCAGCGCATGCACAAAGAAGGTTTGGTGCACACAGGTTTTGACCTGCTGTTCAAAGGCACTCGCCACCGCATCGACATGGACCGCCTGACGGGCGGCAAAAAAGTCATCGTCTACGGCCAGACCGAAGTCACCCGCGACCTGATGGACACCCGCCAGGCAGAAGGTTTGCCCACGGTCTATGAGGCAGAGAACGTGCAGGTGCACGACTTCGGCAGTCAAAAGCCCCGCGTGACTTACGAGAAAAACGGCCAGCTGCACACCATCGAGTGCGACTTCATCGCCGGCTGCGACGGTTTTCATGGCGTGTGCCGCGCCAGTGCGCCCAAAAGCGCGATCAAGGAATACGAAAAGGTTTACCCCTTCGGCTGGTTGGGCGTGTTGTCTGACACGCCCCCGGTGCACCATGAGTTGATTTACGCCAACAGCACACGCGGCTTTGCGCTGTGCTCACAGCGCAGCGCCACGCGCAGCCGCTACTACCTGCAAGTGCCCACCACCGACAAGGTCGAGCAATGGTCGGACGAGGCTTTTTGGGCCGAGCTGCGCCATCGCCTCGACCCCGAAGCCCGTGAGCACCTGGTCACCGGCCCCAGCATTGAAAAAAGCATCGCCCCGCTGCGCAGTTTTGTGACCGAGCCGATGCGCTTCGGCCGCATGTTCCTGGCGGGCGACGCCGCGCACATCGTGCCGCCCACCGGGGCCAAGGGCCTGAATCTGGCCGCCACCGACGTGAAGTATCTGTCCACCGCTTTCATCGAGTTTTATGCCGATAAAAGCGACGCGGGCATCGACGCGTATTCAGAGCGCTGCTTGCGCCGCGTTTGGCGTGCCGAGCGCTTTTCCTGGTGGTTCACCAGCCTGATGCACCACTTCCCGGAAAACGGCGACATCGGTCAGAAGTTCCAGGACGCCGAGCTGGACTACCTGATCCACAGCGAAGCGGGTTCGCGCACCATGGCCGAAAACTATGTGGGCTTGCCGCTGAATTTCGGGGAGTGATCCCGCGGCCCGCGGGCCTCAGGCCGCTTGGCGGGCCTTCCACGCCCCGAACATGGCGATCAGCCCGGGCACGATGATCAAGGCCCAGATGATCTTGGACAGGTGTTGCTGCACGATGGGCAGGTTGCCAAACAGGTAACCCACCAGCGTCAAACCCACCACCCAAATGAAACCGCCCACCACGTTGAAGAAGGTGAACTTGCTGCGTGTCATCTCGGCCACCCCCGCCACAAAAGGCACAAAGGTGCGAATGAACGGCATGAAGCGCGCCAGGATGATGGTGATGCCGCCGTATTTCTCGTAAAACGCATGGGCCTGGTCAAAGCCCCGGCGGCTGAAAAAGCGGGACTCTTCCCACTGGAACACCCGTGGTCCAAAGTAACGGCCAATGGTGTAGTTGGTCTGGTCACCCAAAATGGCCGCCGCCAGCAGCAAACCCATGACCAAGGGCAGGTTCATCAACCCTGCGCCGCACATGGCCCCCACGATGAAGAGCAGCGAGTCGCCCGGCAAAAACGGCATGACCACCACGCCCGTCTCCACAAAGATGATGAGGAACAGCAGGGCATAGACCCAAGCCCCGTATTGAGCGACAAAGGCCTCCAAATAACGGTCAACGTGGAGGATGAAATCGACGAGCTGCAAAAGAATGTCCATGCCCCGATTATCCCTGCCCAAGCCCTAAAATCAGACGGTGAGCTTAGAACAAACCCCGGCGTCCGCGCGCCGCCCCATCCGCGAACTCCCCGATGAACTGATCAGCCAGATCGCCGCTGGCGAGGTGGTCGAGCGCCCGGCATCTGTCGTGCGAGAACTGGTGGACAACGCCATGGACGCGGGCGCACGCAGCATCACGCTGCGCCTGATGGGCGGCGGCACGCGGCTGATTTCGGTGGAAGACGACGGCGGCGGCATTGCGCCCGACGAGCTGGCCACCGCGCTCAAGCGCCACGCCACCAGCAAGATCGGCAACCTCGATGAACTCGAATCGGTCATGACCATGGGTTTCCGGGGCGAGGCGCTGGCCGCCATCAACTCGGTGTCCGAACTCACCTTGCTCTCGCGCATGGACGGTCAGCCCACGGCCTTTGCCCTGGACGGCCGCACGGGCGAGATCCGCCCCGCCGCTCGCGCTGTGGGCACCACGGTGGAAGTCAAGGAGTTGTTTTTCTCGACCCCCGCCCGCCGCAAGTTTTTGAAAAGCGACAGCACCGAGCTGGCGCACTGCATCGAGGCCGTGCGCCGCCACGCGCTGGCCCGTCCCGACGTGGGCTTTGCCATCTGGCACGAGGGCAAGCTGGTCGAGCAGTGGCGCGTGCACCCCGGCTCGGCTGGCCTGGAGCAGCGCCTGGCCGATGTGCTGGGCGAAGAATTCGTGGCCCAGTCCATCGCGGTGAACTACCACGCCGGGCCGCTCAAAGTGATGGGCCGCGCAGGGCTCCCCGACGCCGCCCGTTCGCGCCCGGACCACCAGTTCGCCTATGTGAATGGCCGTTTTGTGCGCGACAAGGTCGTCATGCACGGCGCGCGCAGCGCCTATGAAGATGTGCTGCACGGCCACAAACAACCGGCCTACGCGCTGTTCATGGAGATCGACCCGACACTGGTCGACGTGAATGTGCACCCCACCAAGATCGAAGTGCGATTCAGGGACAGCCGCGCCGTGCACCAAGCAGTGCGGCACGCGCTGGAAAACGCGCTGGCCGCGCCGCGTTCGCACAAGCTGAACGATGAATCGGCCAGCAGCGCCAGCGACTTTGAATTGAGTCAAGGCCCCGCGCCCAAATCCCTGCCCGAATCGGCGGCCTGGACACAAGGCGGCATGGCCTTCGAGCGCCCCGGTCCCGCCAACTTCAACGCCCCTGCCTACAAACCGGCCGATTTTGTGCGTCCTCGGGTCGATGGTGACCGGGCCATGGCGGACTTGAAGGCGCTGTGGAACCCACCTGAGCGCGGCCAAGACCTGAGCGCTCATGAAGCCCGGCCTGCCGATTGGCCAAAACCTCTCGCGGTCGGAGACCATTCGCTTGCAGGGGCAAGCGCCTACAAGGGTGTCGATACACCACCACCTCTGCCCGAAGGAGACTGGCCTTTGGGCCGAGCCATCGCCCAGCTGCATGGTGTCTACATCCTGGCCGAAAACAAACAAGGCCTGGTGGTGGTGGACATGCACGCCGCGCACGAACGCATCGTCTACGAGCGCCTGAAAAACCAACTCAACAGCGCTGAGGGAGAAGGCCCGAGCATCACTAGCCAGCCCCTGCTGATACCCGCCACCTTCGCCGCCACGCCCACCGAAGTGGCCACGGCCGAAGCCTGCGCCGAGGCGCTGGAACAACTCGGCCTGGAAATCTCGCCCCTGTCGGCCAAGACCCTGGCCGTGCGCGCCGTGCCCACGACCCTTGCGCAAGGCGATGCGGTGGAGCTGGCCCGCAGCGTGCTTGCCGAGCTGTCGCAGCACGACGCCAGCACCGTGGTGCAACGCGCCCAAAATGAAATCCTCGCCACCATGGCCTGCCACGGTGCCGTGCGCGCCAACCGCCGCCTGACGCTGGATGAAATGAACGCCTTGCTGCGTCAGATGGAAGAGACCGAGCGCTCGGACCAATGCAACCACGGTCGCCCCACCTGGCGGCAGATGACGATGCGGGATCTGGATGCGCTGTTTTTGCGGGGTCGGTGATGCCCCCAAAACTCATCGTCCTGCTCCTGGCCCTGCTGCTCGGGCTGCAACCCGTCACCACTGACCTGTACCTGCCAGCCCTTCCCGCCATCACCGAAGGTTTTGGGGCGGGCATGGGCCAGGCCCAACTCACCCTCACGGCCTTGCTGCTCGCCTTTGGCCTCTCGCAACTCGTGTGGGGGCCGCTGTCAGACCGCTATGGCCGCAAACCCATCCTGCTGTGGGGCATGGCCGCTTATGTGCTCGCCTCGGTGGCCTGCGCCTTCGCGCCCAACATGGCCTGGCTCGTGGCCGGTCGCGCCCTGCAAGGCGTGGCCATGGGCGCGGGGGTCATGGCCGCACGGGCCGTGGTGCGCGACCTCTATGCCCCGGCCCAAGGGGCCACCGTCATGTCGCAAGCGCTCACGGGTCTCGGCATCATCGCCTGCGCTTGCGCGCCCATTGGCGGCATCCTCACCGACGCTTTGGGCTGGCGCGTGGCCCTGTTGGTGCTGGCCGTGTTTGGGGCGGTCACCTTCGGCCTGGTGCTGTGGCGCTTTGAGGAAACCCTGGCCCGACCCAACCCGCACGCCCTGCACCTGCGCAGCCTCTTGAAGGCCAACTGGCAGATCTTGCAACACCCTACCTTCCGCGCCTGGAACGCCCTGTCGACTGGGTCCTACATGGGCCTGTTCACCTTCCTGGCCTGTTCGGCCTTTGTTTTCACCCGCAGCATGGGTTACAGCAAAACCGCCTACGGCTTTTTCATGCTCAGCATGTCGTTGTCCTACATCGTGGGTACCTTCTGGTGCCGCTGGATGCTGCGCCGCACCAGCGTGCACCGGGCCGTCGCCGTGGCGGCCGCCCTCACCCTCACGGGCGGCGTCAGCATGGCGGCGCTGGCCTACGCGGGCCAAGGCCAGGACTGGTATGGCGCAGCCAGCGTCATGGGTCCGATCTACCTCTTCATGCTGGGCCACGGCGTGCACCAGTCCTGCGGGCAAAGCGGGGCCGTCGCACCCTTCCCCGAGCGGGCCGGCACCGCCTCCGCGCTCAACGGCTTTTTGATGATGCTGGGGGCCTTTTTCATGGGCAGCTGGCTGGGCACACAAATGCACGAACCCGTTTTTGCGCTGGCCCACGGCCTGCTGCTGTGGAGCGTGTTCATTGCCTTGGTGGCCTGGACCCTGGTGCAGCGCCACGGACGCTCGGCCCCCCTGCCCGCCCGCGCCTGACTTGCCCGCCATGAACGCCTCAGCTGCCCTCCAAACCAATAACCAGCCAAAGCGACCGGTTGACGCCATCGCCCTGGTCGGCCCCACGGCCAGCGGCAAAACAGCCGCCGCCCTGGCTCTGGCGCAAAGCCTGGAGCCCCAAGGCGGCGCAGAAATCATCAGCGTCGACTCGGCACTCGTTTACCGGGGCATGGACATTGGCACCGCCAAGCCCAGCCCCGAAGAATTGGCCGCCGTGCCCCACCACCTGATCAACACGCTGGACCCGCTGCACAGCTTCAGCGCGGCCGAATTTGCCAAAGACGCCACCCGGCTGATATGCGACATCCGTGCACGCGGCAAAACACCGCTGCTGGTGGGCGGCACCATGCTCTACCTCAAAGCGCTGCTCGAAGGCCTGAACGACATCCCCTCAGCCAACCCCGAGATCCGCGCACGCATCCACCAAGAAGCCGAGCAATTGGGCTGGCCCGCCCTGCACGCACAGCTGGCCCAAGTGGACCCACAAGCAGCCGCCCGCCTGGCCCCCGGCGACAGCCAGCGCATTGGCCGAGCCCTCGAAGTCTGGACCGCCACCGGCCAGACCCTCACGTCCTTTCACCAAAGCGCCAAAGCCCAGGCCCCCGACTGGCACATCCCCGTCATCAGCCTGGAGCCACAAGACCGCGCCTGGCTGCACCAACGCATCGCGCTGCGCTTGGAGCAAATGATGGCGGCGGGCTTCATGGACGAAGTCCAAGCCCTGCGCGCACGCGGCGACCTGCACCCCGACCTGCCCTCCATGCGCTGCGTGGGCTACCGCCAGGCCTGGGAAGGCCTGGACGCAGGCTGGAGCGAAGCAGATATCCTCGAGCGCGGCATCTTCGCGACCCGCCAACTGGCCAAGCGCCAAATCACCTGGCTGCGCAGCATGCCCGATCGCGTGGTGGTGGTGGCCGATGGGCCAAATTCCTTGGACAAAGTTCTCTTGGCTGCGAAAGCCAGCTTGCGCTAATCCATGGCGTCGTTGCGCCGTCCGCTTTTGACCTTCGACTGCATCGCCTTGCTCTCCAGCCGCCTTTGCACCGAGCCATACGTTGGTATGGTGGCTTTACGCGGCTTGGGAGGCTTGGCATAAAGGTCCAGGGTTTCATAAAGCCGGGCCCAGGCATCCACCCGGTTGGCTTCTTGTGTTCGGTGTTTTTGGGCTTTGAGGATGAACACACCTTCGAGCGTCAGGCGGCTGTCACCCGACTGCAGCCATCGCTGCTTGACATCTTCCGGCAAGGACGAGCCCGCCACATCAAAGCGCAGCTGGATGGCGCTGGAGACCTTGTTGACGTTTTGCCCGCCCGGGCCTTGCGCCCGGATGGCGCAGAGCTCAACCTCGGCGTCGTCGATGTGCAGGGCGTGTTTCATGGCCGTCGTTCTTGGACGCGTGAGGACGATTGCAGGCAGCGCCTACTGCAGCGTGCCCTTGAGGTTTTCCGGCACAGGCAAAGCCATGACATCGATGCCTTCGTCCAGCAAGGCCTCGGTTTCTTCGCGCGTGGCCTGGCCCCGAATGTTGCGCTCTTCGCGCTCACCGTAGTGGATCTTGCGGGCCTCTTCGGCAAACTGCGGCCCCACATCTTCGGTGTTGGCCATGACGTGGCGCACCACCTTCATCATCGCTGCTTGCATCTCCTGCAAGACTTCGGGCGGCAGATCGGGCAAGGCCGGAGGAGCGGAGGACGGCTCTGCGGCGCGGGTTGGCGAGTTGCCTGCAGTGCTGCCATCGCCTGCTGCTGGGGCCCCCTGGCCCGGCTTGGGCTCGGGGGCTGCGCCGTGGCCCAGGTTCAGGCGCGGCGCCGAGAGCATTTTGGTGATCTCGCTGTCGTTGCACACCGGACACGTGACCAAGCCCCGCGCACGCTGGGCGTCGTAATCGGCTTGGGAGCCAAACCAGCCTTCGAAGCTGTGGCCCAGGGCACATTGCAGGTCCAGGACTTTCATGCGCTCATCAACTCAAGGGATGGGTTGCCAATGCAGGGGCCACTGGCCTGACAGCACATTTTGCAACCAAAGCAGACCCGTCAAGGTCTTGGCATCGGTCAAGCGGCCTTGCTGGCAAGCGGCCATCAATTCAGCGGGGCTGGCGGTGAACACATCCAAAAACTCATCGGTTTCCAGTTGACGCTCGCCCAAAGTCAGGTCTTTGGCAAACCAGATCTCAATCACCTCGGTCGAGTACGCAATGACCGGGTGCAGCACCCCGGCACGGGCCCACTGGCGGGCGGTGTAACCGGTTTCTTCGAGCAGTTCGCGTTGGGCGCACAACCAGGGGTCTTCGCCGGAGTCGAGCTTGCCCGCCGGAAACTCGGTCATGACCTGCCCCACGGGGTAGCGAAACTGACGCTCCATCACCAGGCGCAGGCCCTCGGGTGTGTCGAGCATGGGGATGACCATCACGGCCCCGGGGTGCACCACGTATTCGCGGGTGGCCAGGTTTTGGTTGGGCAAACACACGGTGTCACGCAGCACGTGCAAGAAGTGCCCATGCAAGAGCTCTTCCTGCTGGACCCGGTGCTCGATCAGGTGGTCGTCAGACATGCAAACCAGTATGAGGGCGGCGCTGCGCTCAGTGTTTGCGGTGCATCAGGTAGCGGTAAACAAAACCCGGAAAACCCAGCGTGATGAACATGGTGCCGGTCACCGCGTAAAACTCCCAGCCCTGCGGCGCGACCTGGCCGCCATGGTTCTCAAGGGCCAGGCCCACGCCCCCCACCACGAAGTACAACACCACCAGCTCCATCAGGCGCCAATGCAAAGGCTTGGACAGGCGCTGAGGGCCCACAAGCATGATGCGCTGGTTGAAAAACGGCATGTTGGCGGCCACAAAGGCCAGCAAGATCAACAAACCGATTTGGGTGGAAGTGCTCATGGTGCGGTGTTCAAAGAATCAGACCGCGAGCATACGCACAATCGAGTCGGCACACAAAGCCATGAGTGCGCCGGGGAAAATGCCCAGCAACAAGACCAGCAGGCCGTTGGTGGACAAGACCAAACGCACATCGAGCGAGGCCGACACGGTGGTGGCCGTGACCGGCTCGTCAAAGTACATGACCTTGACCACGCGCAGGTAATAGAAAGCACCTATCAGCGACATGATGACCGCAAAAATCGCCAAGCCCAGATAGAAGCCCTGCCCTGATGCGACCAAGGATTGGAGCACCGACAGCTTGGCGTAAAAGCCCACCATGGGCGGGATACCGGCCATGGAGAACAGGCAAATCGCCATCACGCCCGCGTACAAGGGGCTGCGCTGGTTCAGACCGGCCAGGTCGGTGATCTCTTCGCTCTCAAAGCCCTGGCGGGCCAGCAACATGATCACGCCGAATGCGGCCAAAGTGGTCAGCACATACGACACCATGTAGAACATGGCCGAGCTGTAGGCGTTGGCAGCCAGTGTGGTCTCACCATTGATCACGCCCGCCACAAAACCCAGCAGCACAAAGCCCATTTGCGAGATGGTCGAATAAGCCAGCATGCGCTTGAGGTTGGTCTGGGCAATGGCTGCCAGGTTACCGATGAGCAAGGAGCCGATGGCCAGCAAAGCCAGCATTTGCTGCCAGTCAAAGGCCAGGGGCAACAGGCCCTCGACCAGCAAGCGCACCAGAATGGCAAAAGCGGCCAACTTGGGGGCGCCACCGATCATCAAGGTCGCGGCTGTGGGCGCGCCTTGGTAGACGTCGGGAATCCACATGTGGAAAGGCACGGCACCGATCTTGAAGGCCAAACCGGCCACGATGAAGACCAGACCGAACACCAGCACCTGGTGGTTCACCTGACCCGAGGCAATGGCTTTGAGCACGGCCGACAGCTCCAGGCTGCCGGTTGCGCCGTACATCATGGACATGCCGTACAGCAAGAAGCCCGAGGCCATGGCCCCCAGCACAAAGTACTTCATGGCCGCTTCACTCGCTTGCGTGTGGTCGCGGCGCAGGGCCACGAGCGCGTAGCTCGACAGGGTCAAGAGCTCCAAGCCCAAATAGATCACGATGAAGTTCTGGCCCGAGATCATCATGCTCATGCCGAGCAAGGCAAACAGGCTGAGGCTGAAAAGCTCACCGCCGCGCAGCATGTCGCGGTCGGCCGCGTAAGGGCGCGAATACACCAGGGTCACCATCACGGCGATGGTGGCAAAGCACTTGAGCCAGTGTCCCATCGGGTCGCTGACCACCATGCGGCCAAAGCCGTACAGGGTCTGCCCGGCATCGGCGTACACGGCGTGCAGCAAAGCCACCCCACCCAGAGACGCCAGCGTCAGCACATAAGTGGCCGTGCGCTTGGGGCTTTTCACGAAGAGGTCGGCCAGCGTCACCACGCAGGCCATGACCAGCAACACGATCTCCGGATACATCGTCATCCAGCTGGAGTTGTCCATCATCTGTGTTCTCTCAATTGTTCTATTCAGGCGAAACGTTCAGGCCCCGGCCGCTCAAGGCAGCTTGGACACGGCCACGTGCTTGAGCAAGTCCATCACCGAAGCATCCATCACATCGGTGAAAGGTTTGGGGTAAATGCCCATGTAGAGCACGGCCACGGCCAGCAAGGCCAGCATCAGGAATTCACGCGTGTTGATGTCGGTCAGGCCCTTGACATCGTCGTTGGTCACCGGACCCAAGTACACGCGCTTGAACATCCACAAGGTGTAGGCCGCGCCAAAGATCAGGGCCGAAGCGGCCAGCAAGCCGATCCAGAAGTTGAACTTCACAGCGCCCAAAATCACCATCCACTCGCCCACAAAACCAGCGGTGCCGGGCAAGCCCGCATTGGCCATGGCAAACAGCAAGGCGAAAGCAGCAAACTTGGGCATGGTGTTGACCACGCCGCCATAGCTGGCGATCTCACGCGAATGCACCCGGTCGTACAAAACACCAATGCACAGGAACATGGCGGCCGAGACAAAGCCGTGCGCGATCATCTGCACAATGCCGCCGGACACGCCCAGCGGGTTGAAGATGAAGAAGCCCAAAGTGACAAAACCCATGTGCGCCACCGACGAATACGCCACCAGCTTCTTCATGTCTTGCTGCACCATGGCCACCAGGCCCACATAAATCACGGCCACCAGCGACAGCACCAGAATCAACATGCCCCACTCGCGGGCCGCATCGGGGGCAATGGGCATGGAAAAGCGCAGGAAGCCGTAAGCACCGAGCTTGAGCATGATGGCCGCCAGCACAGCGGAGCCGCCTGTGGGCGCTTCGACGTGCACGTCGGGCAACCAGGTGTGCACGGGCCACATGGGCACCTTCACGGCAAAAGCCGCAAAGAAGGCAAAGAACAACAAGGTCTGCACCGAACCCGACAAGGGCAGCTTGTGCCAGGTCAGGATGTCGAAGCTACCGCCCGAAGTCACGTACAAATAGATCAGCGCGATCAGCATCAGCAAAGAGCCGAGCAAGGTGTACAAGAAAAACTTGAAGGCTGCGTAAATCTTGTTCGGGCCGCCCCAGATGCCGATGATCAGGTACATCGGGATCAAGGTCGCTTCAAAGAAGACATAGAACAGAATGCCGTCGAGCGCACAGAACACGCCGATCATCAAGCCCGACAAAATCAGGAACGCGGCCATGTACTGATTGACCTTGCGGGTGATGACTTCCCAGCCCGCAATGACCACGATCACGTTGATGAAGGCCGTCAAAGGCACCAACCACAGCGAGATACCGTCCACGCCCAAGTGGTAGTGCACATTGAAGCGCTCGAACCACATGGCTTTCTCAACAAACTGCATCTCGGATGTGCCGAGCTGAAAGCCAGAAATCAAAGGCAATGTAACCGCGAAACTGGCGATCGCGCCGACCAGTGCCAGCCAGCGCACAGCGCCCGCTTGGCTGTCGCGACCAAAGGCCAGCAGGGTGACACCGAACGCAATCGGCATCCATATGGCAAGGCTTAACAATCCCATTTTTATCTCGTCCTCAAAACCGTTAAGCGAGCCAGACGAAATACGTCATCAGCACGAACACACCCAAAATCATGACCAGGGCGTAGTGGTACAGGAAGCCCGACTGGAACCAGCGCACCACGCCAGAGACCAGGCCCACGACTTTCCAGGAACCGTTGACGAAGAAGCCATCGATGATGGCGCGGTCGCCCACCTTCCACAGACTCAGGCCCAGACCACGCGCACCCTTGGCCAGGATGTTCTCGTTGATCCAGTCCATGAAGTACTTGTTCTCCAGCACCACGATCAGCGGACGCAGGACGCGGGCAAAGAAGGCCGGCACTTTGGGGTTGACCAAATACATGTACCAAGCAGTCACCACACCGGCCAAAGCCAACCAGAACGGTGCCATGCTCAGGCCGTGAATCGCCATGGCCACTGGGCCGTGGAACAACTGACCCAACTGCTGCATCGCAGGGTGCTTGACGGCGTCGATGAAGATGACGTCTTTGAAGAAGTCGCCATACAGCATGGGGCCGATCGTCATGAAGCCAATCACCACCGAAGGAATCGCCAGCAGGACCAGCGGCACC
The DNA here is from genome assembly GCF_017848645.1 of Limnohabitans sp. Lineage (GTDB taxonomy): Bacteria > Pseudomonadota > Gammaproteobacteria > Burkholderiales > Burkholderiaceae_C > Limnohabitans_A. The sequence continues at coordinate 12,781 of NZ_JAFEIF010000058.1, forward strand.
GTCACCACCCAAGGCGACTCGTGCGGCTTGTCGTGGCCGTGATCGTCATGACCATGGTGGTCATCGTGGCCATGGTGCGCGTCCGGGTTCTGGTCGTATCGCTCTGGGCCGTGGAAGACCAGGAAGTACATGCGGAACGAATAGAAAGCCGTGACAAACACGCCGGCCAGCACCGCGAAGTTGGCAAAGCCAGCCGCAGGCAAGGTGCTCAGGTGCACGGCTTCGATGATGCTGTCCTTGGAGTAAAAACCCGAGAACAGGGGCGTGCCGATCAAGGCGAGCGAGCCCAGGAGCGACGTGATCCAGGTGATGGGCATGTACTTGCGCAAGCCACCCATGTAGCGGATGTCCTGGTTGTGGTGCATGCCCATGATGACCGAGCCTGCGCCCAAGAACAGCAGCGCCTTGAAGAACGCGTGCGTCATCAGGTGGAACACCGCGACCGAGTAAGCCGATGCGCCCAAAGCCACCGTCATGTAACCCAGCTGCGACAAGGTGGAATAAGCCACCACGCGCTTGATGTCGTTCTGGATGATGCCCAAAAAGCCCATGAACAAGGCCGTGATGGAGCCGATGACCATCATGAAGTTCAGGGCCGAGTCGGACAATTCAAACAGCGGCGACATGCGCGCCACCATGAAGATACCGGCCGTCACCATGGTCGCGGCGTGGATCAGCGCGGAGATGGGCGTGGGGCCTTCCATGGAGTCGGGCAGCCACACATGCAAGGGGAACTGGGCCGACTTGCCCATGGCACCGATGAACAAACAAATGCAGATCACCGTGATCAGCATGGCGTCCATGCCAAAGATGTACCAAGGGAAATCAATGGCCGCCAACTCGTTGGCTTTGGCAAACAGCTCGGTGTAATTGAGCGTGCCGGTGTAAGCGGCGATCAGGCCAATGCCGATGATGAAACCAAAGTCACCCACACGGTTGACCAAAAAGGCCTTCATGTTGGCAAAAATCGCGGTCGGCTTGTTGTACCAAAAGCCGATCAGCAAATACGACACCAGGCCCACTGCTTCCCAGCCGAAAAACAGCTGCAGCAAGTTGTTGCTCATCACCAGCATCAGCATGGAGAAGGTGAACAGCGAGATGTAGGCAAAAAAGCGGTTGTAGCCTTCGTCCTCTTCCATGTAACCGATGGTGTAGATGTGCACCATGAGCGACACGAAGGTGACGACACACATCATCATGGCCGTGAGGCTGTCGACCATGAAGCCGACCTCCATCTTCAGGCCACCGACCACCATCCAGGTGTAGATGCTGTCGTTGAAGCTGGCGCCACCGATGACCTTGCTGAGCGTCATCGCCGACAGGATGAAGGCGATGAGCACACCCAAAATGGTGAAGGTGTGCGACAGGCGGCGACCGATCCAGTTGCCACCGAATTGGGTGCCCCAGATACCGGCCAGCAAAGAGCCCACCAGCGGGGCCAGGGGGATGGCCAGCAGTGTGCTGGCGTTGAGGGTTTGACTCATATTCTTGTTAACCCTTGAGCGAATTGAGCTCGTCCACGTTGATGTTGTGCTGGTTGCGGAACAACAGCACCAAAATGGCCAGGCCAATGGCCGATTCGGCCGCAGCCACCGTGAGGATGAAGAAGACGAACACTTGGCCGTGCATGTCACCCAGGTAGTGTGAGAAGGCCACAAAGTTCATGTTCACGGCCAAGAGCATCAGCTCGATGGCCATGAGCAACACGATCAGGTTCTTGCGGTTGAGAAAAATGCCGATCACGGACAATGCGAACAGCATCGCGCCGAGCGACAGAAAGTGTCCCAGGGTCAGTGTCATCATTTTTTCACCTCCTCAGCGGCTGCATCGGTTGGGGCAACAGGGGCAGGCGCCGCTTGGGTTGGGGCCATCTTGACCACCTGCATGCGGTCGGCCGCACGCACCCGAACCTGGATGGACGGATCAATCGCCTTGCTGTCCTTGCGCTCGCGCAGCGTCAGGGCAATCGCCGCGATCATGGCCACCAACAAAATGGCCGCCGCAATCTGGATCGGCATCAGGTATTCGGTGTACAGCAAGATACCCAGGGCCTTGGCGTTGTCCACCGGCACGGCACCCGCGGCCATGGCAGGCGCTTCGGACATGCGAAAACCGGACAACAACACTGCGGCCATTTCCAGGGCCACGATGGCCCCCAAAGTGGCCGCCAGCGGGAAGTTTTTCCAGAAGCCCTTGCGCACGGTGTCGATGCCAATGTCCAGCATCATCACCACAAACAAGAACAACACCATCACCGCACCCAGGTACACCAGCACCAGCAAGATGGCCAGGAATTCGGCGTTGAGCAAGAACCACACGGCCGACGCTTGCGAGAAAGCCAGCATGAGGTACAGCACCGCGTGCACAGGGTTGCGTGCGGTGACCACCCGGAAAGCTGCAAACAGCAGCACCACCGAGAAGAGGTAGAAGAAACCGGTCTTGACGTCCATAGGTCTGTCTTTTTAAGTGTTCAGGACTGGGCGGCGTTCAACGGTAAGGAGCGTCAGCGGCCTTGGCAGCTGCGATCTCTTTTTCGTAACGGTCGCCCACGGCCAGCAACATGTCCTTGGTGAAGTACAGGTCACCGCGTTTTTCGCCGTGGTATTCAAAAATATGCGTCTCGACGATCGAGTCCACCGGGCAGCTTTCTTCGCAAAAGCCGCAGAAGATGCACTTGGTCAGGTCAATGTCATAACGCGTGGTGCGGCGCGAGCCGTCTTCGCGCTGGCCCGCCTCGATGGTGATGGCCATCGCGGGGCACACGGCTTCGCAGAGTTTGCAGGCGATGCAGCGCTCTTCACCGTTGTCATAACGGCGCAGCGCGTGCAGGCCGCGAAAACGCGGCGACAGCGGGGTTTTTTCTTCCGGAAACTGCACCGTCACCTTGCGGGCAAATGCATAACGTCCGGTCAGGGCCATGCCCTTGAACAACTCCACGAGCATGAAGCTCTTGAGGAAGTCCTTGATCGAGAAAGAGGAAGCAGTCATTGTTGTCATGGTCATTCACCGATCAAAGCCAGATGTTCCACGGCGAGTGAAGCCACACGCCCACCACCAACAACCACACCAGGGTAACCGGGATGAAAATCTTCCAGCCCAAACGCATGATCTGGTCATAACGGAAGCGCGGGAAGGTGGCGCGAATCCAGATGAACATGGACACGACCAGGAAGGTCTTGAGACCCAGCCAGATCCAGCCCGGAATGGCGTTGAACAAGGCGTGGTCGATGGGTGACAACCAGCCACCTAGGAACATGATCACGGCCAGGATGGACACCAGCCACATGCTGGCGTATTCGGCCAGGAAGAAGATGGCAAAGCCCATGCCCGAGTACTCGACCATGTGACCGGCCACGATTTCGGCTTCGCCTTCGACCACGTCAAAGGGATGGCGGTTGGTTTCGGCCACACCCGAGATCAAATACACCAGGAAAATCGGCAGCAATGGCAGCCAGTTCCAGGACAGGAAACTCAGACCCATCTCGGCGGCAGCGCCCTTGCCTTGTGCCAGCACGATTTCGGTCAGGTTCATGCTGCCCGACACCATCAACACCACCAGGAAGCAAAAGCCCATGGCGATTTCGTAGCTCACCATTTGAGCCGACGCACGCAGCGCACCCAGGAAAGCGTACTTGGAGTTGGAGGCCCAGCCCGCAATGATCACGCCATACACCTCGATCGAGGTGATCGCCATCACCAGCAACAAGCCGGCGTTGATGTTGGTCAGTGCCTGCTCGGGGCCGAAGGGAATCGCCACCCAGGCGGCAAGGGCCGGCATGATGGCCATGATCGGGCCCAGACGGAACAGGCCCATGCTGGCCGCTGTGGGGTTGATCAATTCCTTGGTCAGCAGCTTGAGCGCATCGGCAATGGGCTGCAGCAAGCCCATGGGGCCCACGCGGTTGGGACCATGGCGTACCTGCATGAAGCCCAAAAGCTTGCGCTCCCACAGCGTCAGGTAAGCCACCGCACCCATCAGCGGCGCGAGGATGGCAACGATCTTGATCAAGATCCAGAGCACAGGCCAGACCATCGTGGCCCACCAGCTGGCAGCGACCAAATTCAGGCCGCCGTTGTACAGCGCGTCAATCATGGGGTCACCTCCTGGCGGGCGTCTGCGGTCAGCTGCAAAGACGGCGCACGGCGCACGATGCCGTCAAGTTGGTAAATCGAAGCGACCGCTGGGGCGGGCGTGGTGGTCCCGGTCAGATTGATCGCGGCCCGTGTGGCGTTCGATGCCGCCAGGGGCTGGGCTGTGGCGCGGGCCAACACATCTTGCGAGGTTTCAAAAGCCACGCCGGGAATGTCCAGCAAATTCGCCAGCACGCGCAGCACTTTCCAGGCGGGACGGGTTTCAGCCAAAGGCTTGACCACGGCGTGGAAGCTTTGCAGACGCCCTTCGGCGTTGACAAACGAACCGGACGTTTCAGTGAACGGCGCCATCGGCAAGAGCACGTCGCTGAAAGCCATGTTGGCCTTGAAGGGGCTGAGCGTGACAACCATCTCGGCCTGACCCAAGGCCTTGGCCGCAGCAGCGCCTGCTGCGCTGTCGAACTCGGGCTCGGTGTTGAGCAGCAGAGCCGCTTTCAGGCCACCGGCCAGCATTTGACCCGCGTGCTTGCCGCCAGTTTGTGGCTGGGCACCCACCCACTGCGCACCCACGGTGTTGGCCGCTTCGATCAGGTAACCGACGCTGGCACCGGTTTGTGCGCCAATCCAGTTGGCCAAAGCCAACAGGGTCGAGGCATTGCCATGGTGCGCCGCGGCATTGCCCAACAACAGGGCTTTGCGCTCGCCACCCAACAGGGACTTGGCCATGGCTTGGGCCGAGGCTGTTGCCGTGCCCGCGCAAGGGGCTGCCACGCCTTTTTCGGCGGCAATGGCCACGGCCAGATCGGCCAGGGTTTGGGCCCAGGCAAAAGCATCGGTCACCACCGCGTTGGCCACGGGCATGGCCCAGGCGTCGGCGTGGCTGAATGCTGCGGGGTCGGTGACCACGTTCAGCTGAGCGCCATGGCGCACAGCGTGGCGCACGCGCAGCGCAAACAGCGGATGGTCCTTGCGCAGGTTGGCGCCCACGACCAGCACGCGCTGCAGTGTGCTCAGCGATGCGATCGATGTGCCCAGGGTGCGCACACCTTCTGCAGCAGCAAATTCGGCGTGACGCAGGCGGTGGTCGATGTTGTCAGAGCCCAGGCCGCGCATCAAGGCGCCGGCCAAGTACAACTCTTCCAAGGTGCTGTGCGGGCTGACCAAAGCGCCGATGCTGTTGGCACCATGGTCGCGCTGGATGTTGCGCAGGCCATTGGCCACGTATTCGAGGGCGGTTTGCCAGTCGACTTCTTTCCACTCGCCACCCTGCTTGAGCATGGGGCGTGTCAGGCGGTCGGTGCCGTTCAGGGCTTCGTACGAGAAGCGCTCACGGTCGGCAATCCAGCACTCGTTGACGTCTTCGTTTTCCAGGGGCACCACGCGCATGACCTGGTTGTTCTTGACCTGGACGATCAGGTTGGCACCCGATGAATCGTGTGCAGCGACCGACTTGCGGCGCGACAGCTCCCAGGTGCGGGCGTGGTAGCGGAAAGGCTTGCTGGTCAAGGCGCCCACGGGGCAAATGTCGATCATGTTGCCCGAGAGTTCGGAATCGATGGTCTGGCCCAGGAAGGTTTCGATCTCGGCGTGCTCACCGCGGTGCGACATGCCCAGCTCCATGGCACCGGCCACTTCCTGGCCAAAGCGCACGCAGCGTGTGCAGTGGATGCAGCGGCTCATCTCTTCCATGGAAATCAGCGGGCCGACTTCCTTGTGGAAGACCACGCGCTTTTCTTCTTCATAGCGCGAGGTCGTGCCGCCGTAACCCACAGCCAAGTCTTGCAACTGGCACTCACCGCCCTGGTCGCAAATGGGGCAGTCCAGCGGGTGGTTGATGAGCAAGAACTCCATGACCGACTTTTGGGCGGCAATGGCCTTGTCGCTCTTGGTGCGCACGATCATGCCTTGCGTCACGGGCGTGGCGCATGCGGGCATGGGCTTGGGGGCCTTTTCGACCTCCACCAGGCACATGCGGCAGTTGGCCGCAATCGAGAGTTTCTTGTGGTAGCAGAAATGGGGGATGTAGGTGCCTGCTTTTTCAGCGGCATGCATGACCATGCTGCCTTCGGCAACTTCCACTTTCTGACCGTCGAGTTCTATTTCAACCATGGGTCTTCACCGCTGTTGCATCGGCGTTGACCATGGAGGTCTTGTGCTCGATGAGGTGTACAAATTCGTGACGGAAATGCTTGAGCATGCCGCGCACCGGCATGGCCGCGGCATCACCCAAGGCGCAAATCGTGCGGCCCATGATGTTGCCGGCCACGCTGTCGAGCATGTCGATGTCGCTGGGTCGGCCCTGGCCGTGCTCAATGCGGTCGACCATGCGCCAGAGCCAGCCTGTGCCCTCACGGCAAGGCGTGCATTGGCCGCAAGACTCGTGCGAATAGAAGTAAGACAAACGCGCCAAGGCCTTGACCATGCAACGCGTCTCGTCCATGACGATCACTGCGCCCGAACCCAACATCGAGCCGCCTTCTTTGGCGATGCTGTCGTAGTCCATGGTGAGCTTCATCATCAACTCGGCCGGAATGACCGGAGAGGATGAGCCGCCAGGGATCACCGCCTTGAGCTGGCGACCACCGCGCACGCCACCGGCCAACTCGAGCAGCTTGGCAAACGGCGTGCCCATGGGCACTTCGTAGTTGCCGGGGCGCTCCACGTCACCGCTGACCGAGAAGATCTTGGTGCCGCCGTTGTTGGGCTTGCCGCATTCCAGATACGCCTGGCCACCGTTGCGGATGATCCAGGGCACCGCTGCGAAGGTCTCGGTGTTGTTGATGGTGGTGGGCTTGCCGTACAGGCCAAAGCTGGCCGGAAACGGTGGCTTGAATCGGGGCTGGCCTTTTTTGCCTTCCAGCGATTCGAGCAAGGCGGTTTCTTCGCCGCAGATGTAAGCGCCAAAACCATGCGAGGCGTGCAACTGGAAGCTGAAGCTGCTGCCCAGGATGTTGTCGCCCAAGTAGCCAGCTGCGCGGGCTTGTTCCAGGGCTTCTTCAAAACGCTCGTAGGTGTGGAAAATTTCGCCGTGGATGTAGTTGTAACCCACGCTGATGCCCATGGCATAAGCCGCGATGATCATGCCCTCGATCACCGTGTGCGGGTTGTACTCCATGATGTCGCGGTCTTTGCAAGTGCCCGGCTCGCCTTCGTCCGAGTTGCACACCAAATACTTTTGACCGGGGAACTGGCGGGGCATGAAGCTCCACTTCAGGCCCGTGGGGAAGCCCGCACCGCCGCGACCGCGCAGGCCGGACTCTTTGACGGTGGCGATCACCTGGTCTTGCGTGAGACCCTCGCCGCCATCTTTGCCCAAAATCTTGCGCAAGGCCGCATAGCCCCCGCGTGCTTCGTAATCTTGGATGCCCCAGTTGCGACCATTCAAACCCGCATAAATTTGCGGGTTGATGTGGCGGGCATGGAAGCATGTTTCCACGCCCGTGGCCTGGAACTGGCTCAGAATCTGTTCGACTTTCATCAGGCGGCCTCGGCTTTCTTCAGGCTGTCAACAAGTTGGTCGAGTTTTTCGTGGCTCATGAAGCTGCACATGTGGCGGTCATTCACCAAGAGCACGGGTGCATCGGCGCAAGCGCCTTGGCACTCGCTGGGCTGCAAAGTGAACAGGCCGTCGGCTGTGGTCTCGCCCACGTGCACGCCCAATTTGTGCTCCAGATGGGCCAGTGCCAGCGCACCGCCACGCAACTGACACGGCAGGTTGGTGCAAACGTTCAGCTTGAACTTGCCCACCGGCTTTTGGTTGTACATGTTGTAGAAGGTGGTGACTTCGTGCACCGCCATCACAGGCATGCCCAAGACTTCTGCCACCACCTGCTCACTGTCGGGGCTGACCCAGCCTTGTTCCTGCTGAACGATAGCCAGACAAGCCATGACGGCCGACTGCTTTTGGTCTGCAGGGAACTTGGCGACTTCACGCGCAAAGCGTGCTTTGGTTGACTCAGAGATCATCGGTCAATCTCTCCAAAAACGATGTCCATGGTCCCGATGATCGCGACCGCGTCGGCCAGCATGTGGCCTCTGGCCATTTCATCGAGGGTGGCCAGATGGGCAAAGCCCGGGGCGCGAATTTTGAGGCGGTACGGTTTGTTGGCACCGTCGCTCACCATGTAAATGCCGAACTCACCCTTGGGGTGTTCGACCGCAGCGTAGGCCTCGCCTTCGGGCACATGAAAACCTTCGGTGAAGAGCTTGAAATGGTGGATCAAGTCTTCCATGTTGGACTTCATGCCTTCGCGCGAAGGCGGCGCCACTTTGTGGTTGTCGGTGATGACCGGGCCGGGGTTGGCACGCAGCCACTTCACGCATTGCTGGATGATGCGATTGGATTCGCGCATCTCCTGCACCCGCACCAGATAACGGTCATAGCTGTCACCGGTCTTGCCCACAGGCACGTCGAATTCGACCTGGTCGTACGCGTCGTAAGGTTGCTTTTTGCGCAAGTCCCAAGCGAAGCCGGAGCCGCGCAGCATGGGTCCGGTCATGCCCAAATTCAGGGCACGCTCGGGCGCCACCACGCCAATGCCCACGGTGCGCTGCTTCCAGATGCGGTTGTCGGTCAGCAGGGTTTCATACTCGTCCACGCACTTGGGAAAGCGCTGGGTGAAGTCGTCAATGAAGTCCAGCAAAGAACCGTTGCGGTTGCTGTTGAGCTGCTCAATGGCCTTGGCGTTTTTGATCTTGCTGACCTTGTACTGGGGCATGCTGTCCGGCAGGTCGCGGTACACACCGCCGGGCCGGAAGTAGGCCGCGTGCATGCGGGCACCCGACACAGCCTCGTACATGTCAAACAGGTCTTCACGCTCGCGGAAGGTGTAGATCAGTATGGTGGAGCTGCCGCAATCGTTGCCGTGCGAGCCCAGCCACATGAGGTGGTTCAGGATGCGGGTGATTTCCGAGAACATCACGCGGATGTACTGGGCGCGCATCGGCACTTCCAGGCCCAGCATCTTCTCGATGGCCAGGCAGTAGGCGTGCTCGTTGCACATCATCGACACGTAGTCCAGGCGGTCCATGTAGGGCAGCGACTGGATGTAGGTTTTGCTTTCGGCCAGCTTTTCGGTGGCGCGGTGCAGCAAACCGATGTGCGGGTCGGCGCGTTGCACCACCTCGCCGTCGAGCTCCAACACCAGGCGCAGCACACCGTGCGCAGCCGGGTGCTGAGGACCAAAGTTCAGGGTGTAATTCTTGATTTCGGCCATATCAGTTCAGGCCTCCGTAGTGTTCTTCACGGATGATGCGTGGCGTGATTTCACGCGGCTCGATGCTCACCGGTTCGTAAATCACGCGCTGACGCTCGGCGTCGTAGCGCATTTCAACGTGACCCGACAAGGGGAAGTCCTTGCGGAAGGGGTGACCAATGAAACCGTAGTCGGTCAGGATGCGGCGCAGGTCGTTGTGACCTTCGAACACGATGCCGTAAAGGTCAAACGCTTCGCGCTCGTACCAGTTGGCCGAGTTCCAGATGTCGTTGACCGAATCCACCAAAGGCAGGTCGTCATCGGGGCACAGCACCTTGACGCGCACACGCTGGTTCAGGCTCACCGACAGCAAATGCACGGTCACGCCGAAACGGGGACCGTCGGTGCCCACTTCGCGGTAAGTGGAATAGTCCACACCGGCCAGATCGATCAGTTGTTCAAATTGGCAGCCTGGCGCATCGCGCAGGGTTTGCATCACGCTCAGGTAATGCTGTGCGTTCACATGAACGGTCACCTCAGCCAAAGCGATGGAAATTTTCTGGACCCGGTCACCCAAGGCCGCAGCCAGGGTGTCTTGCAGGTCTTCGGGGCGAATGGCGAAATGGGTCATCGTCATTCCCTTCAAGCACGCGCAATGGTGTGCGTGCGGCGAATTTTCTGCTGCAGCTGGATGATGCCGTAGATCAGCGCTTCTGCCGTGGGCGGGCAGCCCGGCACATACACATCCACCGGCACAATGCGGTCGCAACCACGCACCACCGAGTAGCTGTAGTGGTAGTAACCACCGCCATTGGCGCAAGAGCCCATGGAAATCACCCAGCGCGGCTCGGACATCTGGTCGTACACCTTGCGCAAGGCCGGGGCCATCTTGTTGCACAGGGTGCCGGCCACAATCATCAAGTCGGCTTGGCGGGGGCTGGCGCGGAACACTTCGGCACCAAAGCGGCCCAAGTCATAACGGGCAGCGGCCGAGTGCATCATCTCGACCGCGCAGCAAGCCAGACCAAAGGTCATGGGCCACAGCGAGCCGGTTTTGGCCCAGTTCACCACCGAGTCGTAACTCGTGGTGATGAAGCCCTCTTTCATCACGCCTTCAATCATTTTTAATCCTCAAGCAGGCTCAATGTTGTTGTCAATGCGAACGGTCATTCCCAATCCAGGGCGCCCTTTTTCCACTCGTAGACAAAACCGACGACCAAAATGGTCAGAAAGATCACCACGGCCACAAAACCGGCCATGCCCACTTCCTTGAGCGCAATGGCCCAAGGGAACAGGAAAGCGATTTCAAGGTCGAACAAAATGAACAGGATAGCCACCAGGTAGTAACGCACATCGAACTTCATTCGGGCGTCTTCAAAGGCTTCGAAGCCGCATTCATAGGGGGAGTTTTTTTCCGCGTCAGGTCGGTTGGGGCCGAGGATGTAGCCCAAAACCTGGGGAATGATGCCGACAGCAACGCCGACCAAAATGAACATGAGAATGGGGAGATACTGTTCGAGGTTCATTTGGTGACTGCCGGTTAATGACCGTGTGAAGCGCCCAAGCCTTGAGCCCGAGCGCTTCTGTTTGTCTGGTGCCGTCGGCGAGACTCGAACTCGCACAGCTTTCGCCACTACCCCCTCAAGATAGCGTGTCTACCAATTTCACCACGACGGCTGGATACACATGAACAGCTTGCTTGAGGTGCACCTTGAGTGCGTGTTGCTTGCTGTTCAGACTCTGATTCTACCCCGGAAAAAAGGCTATTTCCGGGCTCAAACCCGGAAAATTGTGCATAGCAACAAAGCTGAATGACAGCTGACTGCCAGGCGTTTTATTTCGCAGGAGCGGGAGGGACGCTGTTGTCGGGTTTGGCCACGGGCGCATTGCCCGGAATCTGCGCGGCGGGGCTGGTGTTCACCGGG
>NZ_JAFEIF010000076.1 GCF_017848645.1 Limnohabitans sp.
GGTCCCCATTCGCATCGATCTCGTCGCTGTCGATGGTTTCAAAACCGATCAGCTGACGGATCGTCTCCAGCCCGCCGTCCCAAGGGACGGGGGTGATGGTTTTGGCGGTGGGATCGATCACAAAACACGTCATCACTGGGCTCCTGGTGGGGGTAAAAAAACCGCCAGCTTAAACGGCTTCTGCGTGAGCGGGTGTTGGGGCGTCACTCACCGGCAAAGCAGGCATGCGGATCAGGTGGTCAAAAGCGCTCAAGGCGGCTTTGGCGCCCTCGCCTGCGGCAATGACGATCTGCTTGTAAGGCACGGTGGTGCAATCACCGGCTGCAAACACGCCGGGCACATTGGTGTGGCCTTTGGCGTCCACCACGATCTCGCCAAATTTGCTCAGCTCCAGAGTGCCTTTGAGGAACTCGGTGTTGGGCACCAGGCCGATCTGCACGAACACGCCTTCCAGCTCCACCCAATGGTCATCACCCGAGGTGCGGTCTTTGTAACGAATGCCGTTGACCTTGCCGTCTGCACCGGTGATTTCGGTGGTCTGGGCGTTGGTGTGCACCGTGACGTTGGGCAGGCTCTTGAGCTTGCTCACCAAGACCGCATCGGCCTTGAGCTGGTCGGCAAATTCAAACACCGTGACATGCGCCACGATGCCGGCCAAGTCAATCGCCGCTTCGATGCCGGAGTTGCCGCCGCCAATCACCGCCGTGCGCTTACCCTTGAACAAGGGGCCGTCGCAGTGTGGGCAGTAGGCCACGCCCTTGTTTTTGTACTCTTGCTCGCCGGGCACATTCACATTGCGCCAGCGGGCACCAGTGGACAAGATGACCGAACGGGCTTTGAGGCTGGCGCCGTTGGCCATCTGCACCTCGATCAGGCCGCCGGGCTGGCTGGCGGGGATGATTTTGTCGGCTCGTTGCAGGTTCATGATGTCCACTTCGTAGTGGCGCACCTGCGCTTCCAGAGCCGCTGCAAACTTGGGGCCGTCAGTTTCCAGCACCGAGATGTAGTTCTCGATGGCCATGGTGTCGTTGGTCTGGCCGCCAAATCGCTCAGCCGCCACACCCACGCGGATGCCTTTGCGAGCGGCGTACACGGCAGCGGCCGCACCAGCCGGGCCACCACCCACCACCAGCATGTCAAACGGATCTTTGGCGCTGAGCTTGGCCGCGTCGCGTTCACCGGCATTCGTGTCGAGCTTGGCCACGATTTCTTCGACCGACATGCGGCCCGAGCCGAACACCTGACCGTTCAGGAACACCATGGGCACGGCCATGATCTGGCGCGCCTCGACTTCGGCCTGGAAGGCACCGCCTTCGATGACCACGGTCTTGACCTTGGGGTTCACGATGGCCATGAGCGACAGCGCCTGCACCACGTCGGGGCAGTTGTGGCAGCTCAGCGACATGTAGACCTCGAAGTTGAAGTCACCATGAGTTCCCGGATCGAGGGCCTTGATGCTGTCGATCACGTCTTGCTCGACCTTCGGGGGGTGTCCACCGGTCCAGAGCAAGGCCAACACCAGCGAGGTGAATTCGTGGCCCAGCGGCAAACCAGCAAAGCGCACACCGGTACTTTGACCTTCACGCGCCACCACAAAAGAAGGCTTGCGAGCGTCTTCGCCAGAGGTGTCGAGGCTCACCTTGTCGGACAGCCCCACGATGGTTTCCAGCAGTTGTTTCATCTCCAGGCCAGTCTCACTGTCGTCGAGCGAAGCAATCAGGCGAATTGGATGGCGCAACAGGGCCAGGTATTGCTGCAATTGGGCTTTGAGGGTGTCGTCGAGCATGGTGTTCTCCGGTTTCAGGCTGCATTCATCCCAAGCCCACGCTTGTGGCGGGGACTCGGACAGAGGGGGGGTGGATGGAAATCGTTGAGGACAGCACACGCCCGGCTTGTGGCCCGGTTGTGCTGTGCTCAACGCCCTGCGATACAGGGCGCAGAAGTCGAGATTTAGATCTTGCCGACCAGGTCGATGGAGGGAGCCAAAGTCTTGGCGCCTTCTTTCCACTTGGCGGGGCACACTTGGCCTGGGTTGGCGGCGGTGTACTGAGCGGCTTTGAGCTTGCGCAGGGTCTCGGACACGTCGCGGGCGATCTCGTTGGAGTGCACTTCGGCGGTCTTGATCATGCCTTCGGGGTTGATGATGAAGGTGCCGCGCAATGCCAGGCCTTCTTCTTCAATGTGCACGCCAAAAGCGCGTGTCAGGGCGTGTGTGGGGTCGCCAACCAATGGGAACTTGGCCTTGCCCACGGCAGGCGAAGTCTCGTGCCACACCTTGTGCGAGAAGTGGGTGTCGGTGGTCACGATGTAGACCTCGGCACCGGCTTTCTGGAACTCGGCGTAGTTGTCGGCCGCGTCTTCGATTTCGGTGGGGCAGTTGAAGGTGAAAGCGGCAGGCATGAAAATCAGCACGGACCACTCACCCTTGAGGGTTTCGTTCGACACTTGCACGAACTTGCCGTTGTGGAAGGCCTGGGTCTTGAAGGGCTGGACTTGGGTATTGATCAAAGAGGACATGGTGTTTCCTTTGGTGGTTTAAAAAAACTATCGAATGAGATAACTCATTGGTCGCAATCATAATGCAGCCTAGGGTTTCTACTCATGAGTAGTTTCTATCAGCATCATAGGAAAAAGCTTTCAACTCAGCCCTATTGATTTGATCTGCCAAACCCCTTGACCAAACCCACGGCCAAAGCCAGCCAAGCGAATATCCAGGCCATGCCGCCCCATGGCACCAGGGCGCGCAGAGCGTCCCAAGCCCACACATGGCGGGCATAGAGGTTGAAGCTGAACAAAACCAAACCGACCAGCATGAGCCAGCCTGCCGCCTGCAGCCAACGCGACGCCCCACAAACCCGCAGCGCCAGCCCCGTGAACAACAAACCCAGCGAATGGAATTGCTGCTGGCTCAAAGCGGTTTGCACCGCCGTGGGCACGCCCCCGGCAAACACCGACAAATGCGCGAAGGCGGCGCTGAACACCACGCTGGTGCAGGCGCTGATCGCCCCCAAGACCAGAAACCACCGGACCGACAAGGGCCAGACTTGGGATGCGGAATAAGACGTGCGAGCAGGCAAAGAGCTGGACATGAAGGCTGTGCGCAAGGCGAATAATGGAACCAGCGCATTGGAGCACGACTTTGCGAGGTCTTTTAAAGCAGCGGCCTGCGGTAGCCCCCCGCTTGCCCGCTGGGCGACAGCACCACCTGCCACAGCTGGTTGTCACGCGCCCTGAAAGTGCCCGCGCAACACAGCAGGTAATAGCGCCACATGCGGTAAAAGCGCTCGCTATAGCGGTCTTTCAGCGCGGGCCAAGCCGCCTCAAACCGCTCGTGCCAGGCCATCAGGGTTTTGTCGTAGTCCTCGCCAAAGTTGTGCCAGTCTTCCATGACGAAGTGTTCCTCGCTGTAAAACGCGATCTCCGAGGCCGATGGCAGCGCCCCGTTGGGGAAAATGTATTTTTCAATCCATGGGTCGATCCCCGCCCCTGCCCTGTTTTTGCCGATGGTGTGCAGCAAAAAAAGGCCATCGTCCCGCAGGCAACGCCGGGCTATGTCGAAGTAAGCGCGGTAGTTTTTGTGGCCCACATGCTCGAACATGCCCACCGAGGCGATGCGGTCAAAGCGCTGCGCGCCTTGCAGGTTGAACTGCCGGTAATCGGCCAGCTCAAAACGCACAGGCAAATCCCGCGCCTTGTCTGCGCCCAGCTGGGCTTGCGCTTTGGACACCGTGAGCCCCACGCACTGCACCCGGTAATGCTGGGCCGCAAACAGCATCAAACTGCCCCAGCCGCAACCGATGTCCAGCAGCGTCATGCCCGGTTGGAGTTGCAGCTTTTGGCAAATCAGGTCCAGCTTGGCCTCTTGCGCCTGAGCCAGGGTTTGGGCAGCGGGCCAGTAGCCACAGCTGTAGGCCATGGACGGGTCCAGCATGGCTTCGTACAAATCGTTGCCCAGGTCGTAATGCACCTCACCCACCTGCCAGGCCCGGTGCGGCGACTGCAAATTGGTCAGCCGCGCCTTCAGTGATGCACACAGCCAACCGGCCCGGCCCACCTGCTCGTCCAGCCGCGCCCGCAAGATGCGGGTGATCAATTCGTCCACCTTGTCGCAATCCCACCAGCCGTCCATGTAGCTCTCACCCAAACCCAGACTGCCCCGTGTCAGGATGCGGTCGAACGTGGCCGGGTGGTGCACCCGCATGTCCCAAGGCCTGCCGCCCCCAACCCGGATATCGGCCGTGGCCAACAAGGCGCAAGCCCGACGCCAGTTGTCGTCGGTGTGAACCAAAGCCGTTTCCTTCGTGTCCCATGAGAGCTCTGAAGCCATGCGGTTCTCCTGTCCAGATGCCAACCGGGCGGTGCACCCGTGACCTTGACCATGCTAGAAAACCAAAGGCCCTCTGCACATCCAAACAAACCGGTACCCGCGTACTGTGTTTGCGGTAAGCACGGGGGCCAGCAGAGGCTTGACCTCACCACTGCGCCCCCATTTGAGGTCGTGTTGTGCTTTGGCCGTACATGGTCAAAGGGCATAATTGACGTTGACGTAACGTCAATCACATTCAGGAGCAAAACATGGACATTCAAGGCAAAGTTTTCATCGTCACCGGCGGCGCATCGGGTCTGGGCGAAGGCACAGCGCGCATGCTGGCAGCCAACGGCGGCAAAGTCGTGATCGCCGACATGCAGGCTGAAAAAGGCGAGGCCATCGCCAAAGAGCTGGGCGGCGCTTTCGTCAAATGTGACGTGAGCAACGAGGCCGACGGCCAAGCCGTGGTGGCCCAGGCCGTGTCCATGGGCCGCCTCTCTGGCCTCATCAACTGCGCAGGCATCGCCCCGGCCGAAAAAACCGTGGGCAAAAACGGCGCGCACAGCCTGGCTGTCTACACCAAGACCATCATGGTCAACCTGGTCGGCACCTTCAACATGATCCGCCTGGCGTCTGAAGCCATGTGCAAAAACGAGCCCGAAGCCACAGGCGAGCGCGGCGTGCTGATCAGCACCGCCAGCGTGGCGGCCTACGACGGCCAGATCGGCCAAGCGGCTTATGCCGCCTCCAAAGGCGGCGTGGTCGGCATGACCTTGCCCATTGCCCGCGACCTGGCCCGCAACGGCATCCGCAACATGACGATTGCCCCCGGCATCTTCGGCACCCCCATGCTGTTTGGCATGCCGCAAGAAGTGCAAGACGCCCTGGCCGCAGGCGTGCCCTTCCCCAGCCGCTTGGGCACCCCGCAGGACTACGCCAAACTGGCCAAACACATCATCGAAAACGACATGCTCAACGGCGAAGTGATTCGTTTGGACGGCGCTATTCGACTGGCACCGAAGTGAGCTGCTGCGCTCAGGTCGACTTTTGACAGGCCCTGCGGGGCCTGTTTTTTTTCGTGGCTCTTCAGCTTGGCGCAGACCTGGTTAAAAACCGGAAAAGGTGCAAATTCAGGCAAGAATCGCTGGCATCATCTCGGCACGGAGGACCCATGAACATCAACTTGCCATTGAGCCTGACGGTCATGGCGCTTTTAAGCGCCTGCACTACACAGCCCCCCGCCAACGCCCTGCGCTACAGCGTGCCCGATCACGCTATGCAGCCCGAAGCGGCCAGTGGCAACACGGCCAAACCCGGTTGGGCCTACACGCGCCAAGCGGTGGCTGCGGCCAACCCGCTGGCCACCGATGCGGGGCACCAGGTGCTGCGCGCAGGCGGCTCAGCGCTCGATGCGGCCATTGCCGTGCAAATGGTGCTGGGCCTGGTGGAGCCGCAGTCGAGCGGCATTGGCGGCGGCGCGTTTTTGCTGCACTTTGATGGCCAAAAAGTTACCGCCCACGACGGGCGTGAGACCGCCCCCGCGGGCGCCCGCGCAGACATGTTCATGGACCAAGGCAAGCCGCTCCCGTTCGCCGATGCCGTGCAAAGCGGCCATTCGGTGGGCGTGCCGGGTGTGGTGCGCATGCTGGAGGTGGCGCACCGCCAGCACGGCCGCCTGCCTTGGGCGCAGCTGCTGCAGCCGGCCATCACGCTGGCCGAGCAAGGCTTTCGGGTCAGCCCCCGTTTAAACGCCTTGCTGAACGCCGACGCACTGCTCAAAAAAGACCCGCTGGCGCTGCGCTTTTTCTACCAAGCCGATGGCCAGGCCTGGCCCGTGGGCCATGTGCTGCGCAACCCCGAATACGCGCATGTACTTCGCCTGATCGCTTCACAAGGCAGCCGTGCCCTGCACGAAGGGCCTGTGGCCCAGGCCATGGTGGCCCGCACAGCACAAGCGCCGCGCCCCGGCACCCTCAGCCTGCAAGACCTGGCCAACTACCAGCCCCGCATGCGCGAGGCCCTGTGTTTTGACCACACGGCCGCATCGCGGGCTTACCGCCTCTGTGGCTTTCCCCCGCCGTCTTCGGGCCAGATCGCCATCGGCCAAATTTTGGGCATGCTGGGACACACCGCAGCGCAAGGCCCCGAGCTGGCAAGTGGCCAGCCCTCGCCCGACTGGCTGCACCGTTACACCGAAGCATCGCGCTTGGCTTTTGCCGACCGTGCGCAGTACGTGGCCGACCCGGATTTTGTGAGCGCACCCGCTGGTGACTGGCGCAGCATGCTGGCCCCCGCTTACCTGCGCGATCGCAGTCAGCTGATCGGCAACCAAGCTATGAAAGCGGCCCCCCCAGGCCAACCCGGTGGCCAAACCACCAGCTTCGCCCCCATGCCCACACAAACCGAATACGGCACCAGCCACATCAGCGTGGTCGATGCCCAAGGCCGCGCTGTGGCCATGACCACCACCATCGAAGCCGCTTTTGGCTCGCGCCGCATGGTCACCACCGACCCGTCTCGCCCCGGGGGCTTTTTGCTCAACAACGAGTTGACCGATTTCAGCCTGGCCCCAGCCGACGCGCAGGGCCGCCCCATCGCCAACCGGGTCGAACCCGGCAAACGCCCGCGCTCGTCCATGTCGCCCACCTTGGTGTTTGACAAGACCACAGGCCAACTGCTCATGAGCGGCGGCAGCCCCGGGGGCGCCGCCATCATCCACTACACCGCCAAGCTGCTCACGGGCACGCTGCACTGGGGCCTGAACGCGCAGCAAGCGATTGATCTGCCCAACTTCGGCTCGCTGGGCGGCCCCACTTTGCTCGAAGCCCAGCGCTTTGAGCGCAGCACCGTGGACGCCCTCAAGGCGCGCGGCCACGAGGTGCGCGAAATGGAGATGACCAGCGGCCTGCAGGCCATTGAGCGCACGCCCAGCGGCTGGTTTGGCGGGGCCGATCCCCGGCGCGAGGGCGTGGTGCTGGGCAACTGACACTCAGTCGCGAAAGCGACCACGCCAGGGCCCTGGCTCAGGTTTGCCCTCTTGTCAGTTCATGCCGCTTCTATTGGAATGCTCACACCCCATTCAAACAGGAGACCGGTGTGAAAACCCAAGGCACGTCACGACGCACATTTGTTCAGGCATCCGCCGCCGCCGCGGTCACGGTGGCTTTCCCCACTTTGGCGCAAGCCCAGGCCTTTCCGGCCAAGCCCATCAAACTGATTTGCCCTTGGCCTGCCGGCGGCTCCACCGACGCCGTGATGCGCGCTTTGGCCGAAAGCGCCACCAAGGCCCTGGGCGTTCAAGTGATCATCGAAAACAAACCCGGTGCCAGCGGCATGCTCGGCCCCAACGAGCTGGTTCGTGCCCAGCCCGATGGTTACACCCTGTCGCAAATCACCATCGGCGTGGCGCGTTTGCCGCACATGCAAAAAATGCAGTTCGACCCGCTCAAAGACTTCACCTACATCGCGTGCCTGACGGGCTACACCTTCGGCGTGGTGGTGCGGTCCGACTCCCCCATCAAGTCCATTGCCGACCTGGTGGCCTTTGCCAAAGCCAACCCAGGCAAGTTCACTTACGGGTCGACCGGCAACGGCACCACGCCGCACCTGGCCTTTGCCGAATTCGCCAGCAAAGCCAAGATCGACGTCACCCATGTGCCTTTCAAAGGCAGCGCCGATGGCGTGCAAGCGGTGTTGGGCGGTCACGTCATGTCGCACAGCGACGCCACCGGCTGGGCCCCGCAAGTCGAAGCGGGCACCATGCGCCTGCTGGCCACCTATGGCAGCAAACGCACCAAGCGCTGGCCCAATGTCCCCACGCTCAATGAACTCGGATTCGACACCGTCTCCGACTCGCCTTTTGGCATTGGCGGCCCCAAGGGCATGGACCCGGCCGTGGTCAAACGCCTACACGACGCCTTCAGGAGCACGCTGCAAGACCCGGCCGTGCTGGCCAGCTTCGACAAATACGACCAGTCGGTGATCTACATGGGCACCGAGGAATACACGAAGTTCATCCGCGACACGTTCCAGTCCGAGAAAGCGACCATCGAGCGTTTGGGCTTGGCCATGAAAACCTGACACGCCCCAGCACCATGACAAAAGGCAGCCGAGGCTGCCTTTTGTTTTGGATCGCATGCAGCGGTCAGATGCCCACTGCAGACAGGTCTCAAGATCAGTAAGCCTGACCCAGCTGACCCAAGATGGCTGGATTCTCCAGGGTGGAGATGTCTTGCGTGATCTCTTCGCCTTTGGCCAGCGAACGCAGCAGGCGGCGCATGATCTTGCCCGAACGGGTCTTGGGCAAGTTCTCGCCAAAACGGATGTCCTTGGGCTTGGCAATCGGGCCGATTTCTTTGGCGATGTGGTCGCGCAACTGCTTGGCAATCGCCTTGCCTTCGTCGGTGTTGGGCAACGAGCGCTTGAGCACCACGAAGGCGCAAATGGCCTCACCCGTGGTGTCGTCAGGGCGGCCCACCACGGCGGCTTCGGCCACCAGCTCGGTGCAGCTGACCAAGGCCGATTCGATTTCCATCGTGCCCATGCGGTGACCCGACACGTTCAGCACATCGTCGATGCGGCCGGTGATGGTGAAGTAACCGGTCTTCTCGTCGCGGATCGCGCCGTCGCCAGCCAGGTAGTACTTGCCCTTGAAGTCTTCAGGGTAGTAGCTCTTCTTGAAGCGCTCAGGGTCGCCCCAGATGTTGCGGATCATGGAAGGCCATGGGCGCTTGACGACCAAAATACCGCCTTGGCCGTTGGGCATGTCGTCGCCGGTTTCGCTCACGATAGCGGCCTGAATGCCGGGGAAAGGCAGTGTGCAAGAGCCGGGCACCATAGGGGTCACGCCGGGCAACGGGGTGATCATGTGGCCACCGGTTTCGGTCTGCCAGAAGGTGTCCACGATGGGGCAACGGCTGCCGCCCACGTGCTGATGGTACCACTCCCAAGCGGCGGGGTTGATCGGCTCGCCAACCGAGCCCAGCAAACGCAAGCTGGTCAGGTCGTAGCTCTTGGGGTGCACGGCGTCGTTGGCTTCAGCGGCTTTGATCAGCGAGCGGATCGCAGTGGGCGCGGTGTAGAAGATCGAAACTTTGTGGTCCTGGATCATCTTCCAGAAACGGCCAGCGTCGGGGT
This sequence comes from Limnohabitans sp., assembly GCF_017848645.1. Classification (GTDB taxonomy): domain Bacteria; phylum Pseudomonadota; class Gammaproteobacteria; order Burkholderiales; family Burkholderiaceae_C; genus Limnohabitans_A. The sequence goes on from NZ_JAFEIF010000076.1 coordinate 9,446, forward strand.
AAGTGGGCACGCCTTCGAACACGATCTCGGTGCCGCCCAAGGCCAAGGGCCCATAGGTGATGTAGGTGTGGCCGGTGACCCAGCCGATGTCGGCCGTGCACCAGAACACATCATCCTGCTTCAGGTCGAAGGTCCACTTGGTGGTCAGCGCAGCGTGCAGCAAATAGCCGCCCGTACTGTGTTGCACGCCTTTTGGCTTGCCGGTGGAGCCGGAGGTGTAGAGCAAGAACAGGGGGTGCTCGGCACCCACCCACTCGGGCTCGCAGGTGGTGGCTTGCTTGTCGGCCAGATCGGCCATCCACAGGTCGCGACCTGCAGTCATGGCGATGTCAGCGCCCGAGCGCTTGACGACCAAAACATTCTTGATGGAGCCGCAACCGCCCAGGTTGATGGCGTCGTCCACGATGGCTTTGAGAGGCAGCAACTTGCCGCCGCGCACCTGGTTGTCGGCGGTGATCACAGCGACAGCGCCCGTGTCTTCGATGCGGTCGCGCAGCGACTGGGCTGAGAAACCACCGAACACCACCGAGTGGGTTGCGCCAATGCGGGCGCAGGCTTGCATGGCGGCCACGCCTTCGATGGACATCGAGATGTAGATGACCACACGGTCACCCTTTTTGATGCCCAGGCTCTTCAAGGCGTTGGCGTATTGGCAGGTCTTGGCCAGCAGCTGGCTGTAGGTGACTTGGGTCACTTCGCCGCCATCGGCTTCAAAAATAATGGCGGTCTTGTCGCCCAGGCCTTTTTCGACGTTGCGGTCCAGGCAGTTGTAAGAGGCGTTCAGCGTGCCGTCTTCAAACCACTTGAAGAAAGGTGCGTTGGACTCGTCCAGCACCTTGGTGAAAGGTGTCTTCCAACTGATCAGCTCTTTAGCCAAACGGCCCCAGTAGCCCTGGTAGTCGGTTTCGGCTTCCTTGCACAGCGCCTCATAGGCCGGCATGCCCGAGATGTGGGCGTTTTTCACAAAATCGGCGCTGGGTTGGTAAAGGGTGGAACTCATCAGTTTTGTCTCCTCAATGACATGACGTTGTTTAAAACTGGTGCAAATGTCTGCTTTCGCTCTTACAAAGCACTGACTGACGCCAGTCTTGCACAAGTTTCGCCTGAAAGCACCGATCTAAGCCCTAAAATCCGGGTTTGCCCGAAGTCACGGACTTCCTAATCTGGAAAACCATGTCCAAACCCACACCACCGAATAAAAGCAATTTGAGCCCATTGAGCAGCTTCATTTTCGCCAGCCGTTGGCTGCAATTGCCTTTGTACCTGGGCCTGATTGCTGCACAAGCTGTTTATGTGTTCCATTTTTGGGTGGAATTGGTGCATTTGCTGGAAGCTGCTTTTGGCAGCCAAACCGCGCTGCAAGCCTTGGTCAGCAGCATTGGCTACAAAACCGATGTGCAACTGACCGCCCTGAACGAAACCGTGATCATGCTGGTCGTACTGGCTTTGATTGACGTGGTCATGATCTCCAATTTGCTGATCATGGTCATCGTGGGTGGCTACGAAACCTTTGTCTCGCGCCTGAACCTTGAAGGCCACCCCGACCAGCCCGAGTGGCTGAGCCACGTCAACGCCTCGGTGCTCAAGGTCAAGCTGGGCACAGCCATCATCGGTATCAGCTCGATTCACTTGCTCAAAACCTTCATCAATGCGGCCAACTACGATGAAAAAGTGCTGATGTGGCAAACGCTCATCCACATGGCTTTCCTGCTCAGCGCGATCGCCATTGCTTATGCAGACCGCCTGATGTCTCACCACGACAAAGCCCAATGAGCGTCTGACCACGACCGATTTTTGATTTTCACGGGATCACACCACCATGACCACACTGATCAAACAAGACGACCTGATTGAATCCGTTGCCGCCGCCCTGCAGTACATCAGCTACTACCATCCGGCCGACTTCATCTCGCACCTGGCCAGCGCCTACGCGCGTGAGCAAAGCCCAGCCGCCAAGGACGCCATCGCGCAGATCCTGACCAACAGCAAGATGAGCGCCATCGGTCACCGCCCGATTTGCCAGGACACGGGCATCGTCAACGTCTTCCTCGAAGTGGGCATGGATGTGAAGTTCGACGGCTTCACCGGGAGCCTGGAAGACGCGGTCAACGAAGGCGTGCGCCGTGGCTACAACCACCCCGACAACACGCTGCGCGCGTCCGTCGTGTCCGACCCGCATTTCAACCGCAAAAACACCAAAGACAACACCCCTGCCGTCATCTTCACCAAGATCGTGCCCGGCCACCATGTGCATGTGACCGTGGCGGCCAAAGGCGGCGGCAGCGAAAACAAGTCCAAGATGATCATGCTCAACCCCGGCGACAGCATCGTCGACTGGGTGCTCAAAACCGTGCCCACCATGGGCGCGGGCTGGTGCCCACCCGGCATGCTGGGCATCGGCATCGGCGGCACGGCCGAGAAAGCCGTGCTGATGGCCAAGGAAAGCCTGATGGACGACCTGGACATGTACCAGCTGCTGGAAAAATCCAGCAAAGGCGAGAAGCTCGACCAGGTCGAAGAGATGCGCCTGGAGCTCTACCACAAGGTCAACGCCCTGGGCATTGGTGCGCAAGGCCTGGGCGGCCTGACCACGGTGCTCGACATCAAAATCAAGATGTACCCCACGCACGCGGCCTCCAAGCCCGTGGCCATGATCCCCAACTGCGCCGCCACGCGCCATGCGCACTTCGTGCTCGACGGCTCCGGCCCCACCTATCTGGAAGCGCCATCGCTCGATCTATGGCCCAACGTGGGCTGGACGGCCGACACCGAGAAAAGCCAGCGCGTGGACCTCAACACCCTCACGCCCGAGCAGGTCGCCGCCTGGAAACCTGGCCAAACGCTCTTGCTCAACGGCAAGATGCTCACCGGCCGCGACGCTGCGCACAAGCGCATCCAGGACATGCTGGCCAAGGGCGAGAAGCTGCCCGTGGACTTCACCAACCGCGTGATCTATTACGTGGGCCCCGTGGACCCCGTGGGCGACGAAGCCGTGGGCCCCGCAGGCCCGACGACGGCCACCCGCATGGACGGCTTCACCGAAATGATGCTGGCCCAAACCGGCCTGATCGCCATGATCGGCAAGGCCGAGCGCGGCCCGGTCGCGATTGAAGCCATCAAGAAGCACAAGAGCGCTTACCTGATGGCCGTGGGCGGCGCCGCTTACCTCGTGTCCAAAGCCATCAAGCACGCCAAGGTCGTGGGCTTTGCCGACATGGGCATGGAAGCGATTTACGAGTTTGACGTGGTGGACATGCCCGTCACGGTGGCGGTGGACGCGGGCGGCACCAGCGCCCACACCACCGGCCCCGCCGAATGGCAAAAGCGCATCGCCACGGGCGAGTTCAAGGGCATTGGCGTCACAGCAGGTTGATGCAGCAGATCTTGACCAGGCCGCGCAAGCGGCCTTTTTTCAGACCCGCCACCCCATGACTTCTGACCCGCGCCCCATCGGCGTGTTTGACAGCGGCATTGGCGGTCTGAGCGTGCTGCAGGCTTTGCAAAAAGAACTGCCGCACGAGCGCTTTGTGTACCTGGCCGACAACGCCCACGCGCCCTATGGCGAAAAAAGCGAAACCTTCATCCGCGAGCGCACCCACGCGATTGCCGATTACCTGCTGGGGCAGCACCACATCAAAGCCCTGGTCGTGGCCTGCAACACCGCCACCGCAGCGGCCATCCACGAATTGCGCGCCCGGCACCCTGCGCTGCCGCTGGTGGGCCTCGAGCCCGCGCTCAAACCGGCCTTGGGACTGAGCCACACCCGGCACATTGGCGTGATGGCCACCCGGGGCACCGTCGCCAGCGACAAATTCGCCCGCCTCTTGGCCAGCGTGCAAAGCGAGGCGCATTTTGAGGTGCAGGCCTGCAACGGCCTGGCCTTGGCCATTGAACAAAGCACCCTGCCCGATCAAGCCGAGGCTGCGCAAGCGCAAATCGCGCATTTGCTGCAGACCTACACCCAGGCCATGGGCTGCTTTGGTTCGGCACCGGGCGATATCGACACCCTGGTGCTGGGTTGCACCCACTATGTGTTTGTCGAAAACGATTTGCGCCAGTTGTTAGGGCCCGATGTGCAACTGGTCTCCACGGGCGAACCTGTGGCGCGTCAAACGCAGCGCTTGCTGGCGGCGGCTGGATTGCTCAACCCTGGAAAGACAAATGGGGCTGCGCAGCCCGTACGCTTGTTGACCACGGGCGACTTGCAGGGCCTGCGAGCCGCCGCACAGCGCTGGCTGGGCCTGCCCCCTGAGGTTTGTGAGGCTGTGCCTGCCGCGCTGCAAGGCGCGTGATCAGGCGGGCGATTGCGCCGCCAAACGACCGCGCTCTACGTTCACTGGCATCAAGAGCACCAAGCCCAAGATGAACAGCAGCGAGGTGGATCCGATCGCCAAGCGCTGGTTGCCGTCACTCAGCCAAGTGATCAGGCCATAGGTCAGGGGTCCCAAAATGCTGGCCAAACGGATGGCAAAAGTCCACAGACCAAAAAACTCGCCCAAGCGCTGCGGCGGCACCATCAAACCCGCCATGGCCCGGCCCGACGACTGGCTCGAGCCCATGCAAAAACCGGCAATCGCCGCCGCCCACCAGAACATGGCCTTGTCAGTCGACAGCGCTGCAATGAAGCATGTCGCCACCCAACCCACCAAGGTCAGCGCCAGTGTCAGCTTGTGCCCAATGCGGTCTTGCACATGTCCGAGCAGCAAGGCCCCGGCGAAAGCGGCCAGATTCAACACGAAGATCAGCACCATGGTTTCTTGCGGCTGAAAGCCAATGACCTGCTCGGCATATATGGCCGCCAGCGTGATGGCTACCGCCACCCCACCTTGGTAGGCCACGGCACACGCGAGCAAACGAGTGAAATCCTGATAGGGCAGCGCCTCGCGCAGGGTCTGGCGCAAGCCGCGCAGGCTTTGCACCACGGTCACCACCGGGGCATTCGGTTGCGGCGGGGAGTGCTCGCGCAGCAGGGCAAAGGTCACCCAAGCCGCTGCGCCGTAAACGGCCGCCGTGATCCACATGGTCACCGGCACGAACTGTCCACCCGTCTCGCCCCGCGCCTGGGCGGCCAGCACATAGGCCAGGCAAATGCCCAGCGTCAGCATGCCGCCGATGTAGCCCAAAGACCAGCCCCAGCCGCTCACTCGGCCCATGGCCTCAGGCCTGGCCAGTTCTGGCAAAAACGAGGCCGTGAGCGACTCGCCATAAGAAAAGAAAGTGTTGGACAGCACCAGAATGAACAAGCCCAGCGCCACTTGGCCCGGCCCCACCAGCGACAAAGCCGCTGTGCTGATCACGCAGCCCGCCGTGACCCACATCAGCATGCGTTTTTTGCCCGCCACCCGGTCGGCCCAGGCCCCCAGGCCCGGCATGGTGAGCATCACAATCAAATACGACAGGCTCAGGCCCGATGTCCACGCCAATGTGGCCCAGTCGGCCCCGTCGGCCACACCGCCCACAAAATAGGCGGCAAACACGGCCGTGATGACCACCGTGGAATAACCCGAGTTGGCAAAGTCGTACATGGCCCAGCCAAAGACCTCGCGCAAACGCACACCCGGGTTCAGCGCAGAACGAATGCCTTGGGCGTTCATGGTGCGAACCAATCAGTGCAGATGCCGTGGGCGACGGCCACCGCCACCGTGACCGTTGCCGCCGCCTGGGCCGCGTGGCGGTTTGCCAATGTCCAGAGAACTCACCAAGCTGTCAAAGCGCTGGCTGAACAGCTTGTCGATCTCGGTCACCACACCGGATAACTCGGCCCCGTCAAAATGGCGCTCCATCATGTTGACCACGTCGTGCACCAGCAAATCGCGCTGGGCCTGCATGATGGCGCCTGGATCAGGCCCCACAAACAGCATCACGAAATCGTCGCGCGACTCGCCACCACTGGCCTCGTCCTCGTCGTCGAATTCCGTATCGTAAAAGGTCACTTCGATCTGGGTGCCTGCAGAAGACAGATCGTTGAGGTTCATGCAGAGATCGTCCATAACCATGCGGAAATCCTCGTCGCCGCGCACAGTCCAGCACATGTTCAGGCGCTGGGTGGTGGCATCAAAACGGATGCCCGGCTCCTCCTCGTAGAGGCTCACAGCGCCTTCATGCAAAGAGCGCGCCCCGGCGTAATGCCAAAGGGGTTTGAGCGCCTCCTGAATCGCCTTGATGTCGGTGCCGGGTTTGATCGGCACATCACCATGCACGTGAATCTCAAGCGGTGCGTTGTCGTGGTTCATGATGATGTTTTCCTCAAATGGTGCCCCGGGCCGGAATCGAACCGGCACGCCCCTTTTCAGGAAGCAACGGATTTTAAGTCCGGTGTGTCTACCAGTTTCACCACCGGGGCAGAGCGCTTATTGTGCCTTGATAACGCACTGTTTCTGCTTCAGTTGGTCTGCAAATTCAGCATGGCCAGCGCAAACAGGGCCACCACCGTGAGGTAAGCCGCAGACCAGACCATGGTGCGCCATTTGGCTTTGTTGGTGACGTAGAAAAAAACATAAGCCACCCGCGCGGCGATGAAGAACAAGGCCAGCGCATCCACCGTGGCCGGGTCGACCCCGGTGAGCAAGGCCAAAATGATGCCTACCGCAAAAAACGGGAAGGCCTCAAAACAGTTGGCCTGCGCGGCATTGGCCCGCGCACGGAACCCGGTTTGGCTGGCCAGCCAGGCACGGGGGTCGCTGTTGTCGTAGCCCTTGAAGCCCGACTTGGCGATGCCCGCACACACCACGGGCATGATGCCCGCCACCAACACGGCGCCATAAGAAATCAACATTCAGACCTCCTGAATCAGCGGCCCACGCTGGGCAGGCCCTGCAAAACCGAAAAAAAAAAGCCACTGAGTTCATCAGTGGCTCGGCACTGGCCCGGCAAAGGCCGGGCGCACCGGGTTCAACCGCCCTTTTTGGAGCGCTTGCCGGGGTTTTTCTTGCTGCGGGTCGCGACACCGCGCTCCAAGCTCACACGCTGGCCACGGCCGCCTGTGCGCATGGTCACGCCGGGCAATGCGGGCAGTGGGGGGGTGAATTTACGATCTGCTTCGGTGACGATTTTGTTGCCCATCTGTGGCTCCGGATAAAAAATGCAAAACGATATTAAGCCACAAGAAAGGCCCTGTTCGCGCCAGCGGCCCCGCAAGGCTGAAGGATTTTGGGGGGCAGGACCGCCCCAAACGCACGTCGCTCGCCACTTTGGCGAGCCTGCGCCGCATCAAGCTGAGACCCGATCAGTCCCGGCGCAGCGCCACGGCAAAGCCTTTTTGCACCGCAGGCCGGGCCATCATGGCCTGGTACCAGCGCAGCACATGGGGGAACTGCTGCAAATCCACCTGATGGCGCGGATGCCGCCAGACCCAGCCCAAAATGGCGAAGTCGGCGATCGACAAGTCCCCGCCGAAATACTCGTGCTCGGCCAGGCGACGGTCCATCACGCCATACAGGCGCAGGGTCTCGGCCATGAAGCGCTCAAAACCGTAGCGTTTGTCCGCCTCGTGGCTCAAGGGCGCGTAGTGGTGCACCTGGCCCGGGGCTGGGCCAAATCCGCCCACCTGAAACATCAGCCACTCCAGCGCAGACACCCGGCCAGCGCCCCGGGCGGGCAGGAATTTCCCGGTTTTTTCGGCCAAGTAAATCAGGATGGCGCCGGACTCAAACACCGTTTGCGTCAGGCCATCGGGCCCGTCGGTGTCCACCAAAGCCGGGATCTTGTTGTTCGGGCTGATTTTCAAAAAAGCCGGATCGAATTGTTCTTTGAGGTTGATGTCCACCACCTGCACCGCATAGGACAAACCCATCTCTTCCAGCGCCACGGTGATTTTGCGGGCGTTGGGGGTGTCAAAAGCAAAAAGCGTCAAAGCCATGGGGTGCAACTCCTGTTGGATCAACGAGTTTAAGCAACATCAGACGCTTTGCAGGCCCCGTCGGCGACTCGCTTTTCAGGCATTGGCGACCACTGCGCGACTGCTGAGCCTGAGGGCGGCACTTAAGATGCGTCATTTGACCCCTAAGGCCCCACCATGAACCGCGTTTTGGCCCACACCGGAGCCCGCTACCCCATCTTGCAAGCCCCCATGGGCTGGATCGCCCGCAGCCCTTTGGCCATGGCCGTCTCGCGTGCAGGAGGGCTGGGCATCATCGAGACCTCCTCGGGCGAGACCGAGAACTGCCAACGCGAAATCGCGGCCATGCTGGCCTCAGGTCTGCCCTTTGGTGTGAATTTGCCCATCCGTTTTTTGAAAGACGACGCCATGCTGCGCTACGTCTGCGACTCGGGCATCCGGTTCGTCACCACATCAGCGGGCAGCCCGGCCAAATTTGTGGCGCCCTTGAAAGCAGCAGGCATCGCGGTCTACCACGCCGTGCCCACGCTGGACGCCGCCCTCAAATGCGCCGATGCCGGGGTCGATGGTTTGGTGGTGGAGGGCTCCGAGGGCGGGGGCTTCAAGAACCCGGAAGAAGTCAGCACCCTGGTGCTGCTGCAGGCCATCCGAGAGAAAACCGATCTGCCCTTGATTGCGGCCGGGGGCATCGTGGACGGGCGCGGCATGGCGGCAGCTTTTGCCTTGGGCGCCGAAGCGGTTCAGATGGGCACCCGCTTTGTGGCTTGCGCCGAAAGCCCGGTGCACGCGCACTACAAGCAAGCCATTGTGGACGCGCCCACCACCGGCACCTACATGCTCAACACCAAGTCCTCACCTTGCATCCGCGCACTCAAAGCGCCTTTCACCCAAAGCCTGCACGAGGCGGGCCTGATGGGGCCCGACGCATTCCAGGGCATTCAGGACGTGTATTTCGGGGGCAACATGAACGCCGCGCCCGCCCTCGCGGGACAATCTGCGGGTCTGGTACACGAAGTCTTGACAGCCGGACAGATCATCGATCAAACCGTGGCCGAGTTCCGCCGCATCAGCGCCCGCTTGGGCCAACTGGCACAGAACGCCAATTTTGGATAAAGGCTTGTCCCGTACGTGAAGCCCCCGCCCCCCTTTTTGCACAAAAATCAATCCATGACAACCTCTTTGAAACTCTGCACCGCCGCCTTGTCCCTTTGCTGGCTGGCCGCAACACCTGCCCGGGCCCAAAACACCGTCACCGCAGCTGCGGCCCAGGAGCCGGGCGCGCAAGTCACGGCCTCGGGCATGGTCTACCGCTCCCTCAAAGACGGCACCGGCGCCAGCCCCAAGGCTTCTGACGCGGTCAAGGTCCATTACCGGGGCACCTTGCCCGACGGCAAAGAGTTCGACAGTTCCTACAAACGCAACGAGGCCATCGAGTTCCCCCTGAGCCGCGTCATCCCCTGCTGGACAGAGGGCGTGCAACTGATGAAGGTGGGCGGCAAGGCCAAGCTCACTTGCCCGCCAGCCACCGCTTATGGCGATCGCGGCGCAGGTGGCGTGATTCCCCCCAAAGCCACTTTGTTGTTCGAGGTCGAGTTGCTGGCCATCAACGGCAAGTGATTGGCCAGTGAACTGCCAATGATCGATTGTTCAAGCCCCACAGCCAAGCAAGTCACGGAACACCCCATGAAACGCCAATCTGCCCGCATGGATGCGGTGGACAGCCCCATCATCCCCACCATCGCCAAGCTGGTGCGCGAGAACCCCGGCACCATCTCCTTGGGCCAAGGCGTCGTGAATTACGGCCCCCCAGCGCAAGCCGTGGCCGAGTTGCCCAAGCTCATGGCCGATACCCAGCTGAACAAATACCAGGCCGTGGGCGGCATCGCCCCCTTGGTGGACCGCTTTCGGCAAAAACTGGCCGAGGACAACCAGATCCACTGCGGCACCGAGTCGATCGTCATGGTCACGGCGGGCAGCAACATGGCCTTTCTCAACAGCGTGCTGGCTGTGGCCGACCCGGGCGACGAATTCATCTTGCCCATGCCGTTTTACTTCAACCAGGAAATGGCGATCCGCATGTGCGGTTGCGTGCCTGTGCCTGTGCCCACGCACAGCGACTGGAGCCTGGATGTCGACGCCCTGGCCGCCGCCATCACACCCCGCACCCGCGCCATCGTCACCGTCTCACCCAACAACCCCACCGGGGCCGTGTACAGCGAAGAAAGCCTGCGCGCAGTCAACGCTTTGTGCGCCCGCGCAGGCATCTACCACTTCAGCGACGAAGCCTACGAATACTTCACCTACGACGGCGTTCAGCACTTCTCACCCGCATCGATTCCGGGTGCACAAGGCCACACCCTGTCGTTTTATTCGATGTCCAAAAACTTCGGCATGGCCAGTTGGCGGGTGGGTTATGTGGTCTTCCCGGCCGACCTGTTTGGGGCCATGAACAAGGTGCAAGACACCAACCTGATCTGCGCCCCGGTGGCCTCGCAATTGCTGGCGCTGCAAGCCCTGCAGCTGGGCCGCGACTGGGTGCAGCCCAAAGTGCAGGCCCTGGCCCAAGTGCGTGCACAGGTCAACCAGGCGCTGCAAGGCCTGGGCGATCTGGTCGAGTTTCCGCACACCCAAGGCGCTTTTTATGTGTTGATGAAACTGCCCGGTGTGTCCGACCCCATGGCTTTCAACCGCGCCATGACCGAAAAACACCGCGTGGCCACCCTGCCCGGGTTTGCCTTTGGCCTCAGTGACACGGCCAATGCCAACTACCAGCGCCTGTCCTATGGGGCCCTGGACGCCGCCACTGTGGCCGAAGGTGTGGCGCGCTATGTGGCAGCGGTCAAGGACTGGTACCAAACCTGACCTGCCCATCTGTTCCATCCAAGCCCAGCATTCTTAATTCACCAAAGGCCCTGCCATGACCACTCCCACCCTCGAAAGCTTCACCGCCCAGTCCCTGGATGAAGGCTTTGACGAAATCATCGTGCGCGAGTGGGATGCTGACCTCAAGCTCGAGACCCACACCCACCCTTTTGACGTCAGCGCCTACGTGGCACGCGGGGAATACTGGCTGACCATGGGCGAGGAGGTGAAACACCTGCAGGCCGGTGACTTCTTTCGCCTGGCCCGCAATGTGCCGCATGCCGAGCTGTACGGCGCACAAGGCGCCACAGTCTGGGTGGCGCGAGCCAACTGAGACTCGTCTCCACACAGGCCCCGCGCGGGCCTGCGACCGGCCCACCCGCGCCCGATACCTTTGCCTTGGGCAAAGAGCGTCAGCCGCTGAGAGGCTCAGCCGCGCTCCACCACGAAGCTGACCACCGTGGCGCACGAACCACCAATGTTGAGTGTCTGCATGCGGCGTGCGCCTTCGATTTGCATCTCGCCCGCCTGACCGGTGACTTGCCGGGCCGCATCCCAGACCATGCGCGACCCGGTGGCGCCCACAGGATGGCCGCAACCGATCAGGCCGCCACTCATGTTGATTGGACACGTGCCGCCCGGTGCAATCGTGCCGTCTTCCACCGCTTGCCAGCTCTGGCCCGGCGGGGTCAGTCCCAGGTGGTCAATGGCCACGTATTCCGTGGTGGTGAAGCAATCATGGGTCTCGATGCCATCCATGGCCTGAACACCCGCCACCCCGGCACGCTGCCAGGCGTCTTCCAGAGCCTGACGCAGGTGGGGGAAGACATAGGGCTCTTGCGCACTGCGCTCGAACTTGTCCAGCAGGCGCAGACCCGCATTGCGGTGGCCCCAACCGCTGATGCGCGCCATGGCGTCCAGCGATTGCCCAGTGCGGCGGGCATGCTCCTGTGCAAAACGGGCCGATGCGATGACCACAGCGCAACCCCCATCGGTGATCTGGCCACAGTCCTGGCGGCGGGTGCCGGGCTCGATCACCGGGTTGGCCTGGTCATCGTCGGTGAAGCTCAGTTCATTGAACTGCCAGTGGCGCGTTTGTGAAAGCGGGTTGCGTTTGGCGTTGCCGTAATTGATCTCGGCAATGCGGTTGAGGTGCCGGCGGTCCAGGCCGTAACGCCGCTCGTACTCTTGCGCCACCCGGCCAAAAGCAGCGGGCCACATGTAGGTGCAGTCAAAGCCCTCACGCCCTTGCCAGCCCGCAGCGTTCTGGTTGACCGATGCGGTGTTGCCATCGGTGTTCTTGAACTCTTCGGCGCCCAGGACCAGCACACAGTCGTAACGACCGGCTTCGATTTCCGCCATGGCGGTCAGCAAGGCCAGAGACGACGAGGCGCACGCGCCTTCGTGTCGCATGGCCGGTGCACCCCACAACTCGGGCACCACCTGCGCCACCATGGCGCCCAGATGAGCCTGTTGACGCTGCAGCTCGCCAAAGGCATTGCCGACGTGGATGCTCTGGATTTGCGTGGGCTCGACCTGGGCCTGGTTGAGCGCGCCCAAAGTGGTCTCACGCATGATGTCGGAGATGTCCTGCCCGTGGCGGGACCAGGCTTTTGAAAAGTCGGTCTGGTGACCACCAAGGATGTAAATGGGGGTGTTCATGTGTTGCTCCAGTTTGAAATGGGGGAAGAAAAGCCGATGCTCAGACGGCACCAGTCATCATTCGAATTCGCCAGCATCGGCCCAGCACGCATGGGTGCCACTGCTGATGCGGTGGGGCAGCATGATGCGGGCCACAGGCCCGGCATTGAGGTCGCGTGCGTTCAGCACCAGGCACTCGGACCGGTCGGTCTTCATGTCACTGACAAAGCTGACCACGTAACCGTCGTCCTCGTCCTGGGCGTCTGAACATGGCGCCATGGGCGATTCGCTGCCGTAGCGCCCTTCACCAAAAAGGTGCTGTTGTGATGTCCCCGTGGTGTGGTCGTAGCGCATGACACCGTCAAACAGGAAGCTGCCCGGGTGCGCCACCATGTTGTAGGAATACCGGTAGGGGCGACCCCAGTGGCAGCAGTTGATCATGCCGAATTCAAGGTACCGCTCGTTCAGCCGTTTTTCCTGCACGGCACCGGTGCGCAAGTTCAAGCGCCATTCGTACAGGGTCGGGCCGTAGCGCTCCGGCCCCAAAGTGTTGCCAGTATTGTCGTAGCCGCGTTGGGGCATAGGGGTTTTCTGATGGAAGCCGTGCAGCACGATCTCGTCGCCCTCCTCCCAGGCATTGAGCCAATGCAGGACATAGGTCGGGCTGGCTTCGAACCAGCGGATGCCGCTCTGAGGGGCGTGCCGCCTTGGCACCACCGCAAAACGCGCGGGCTGGTCCTGGCGGTAAATCAGCTTGTGCTTGCCCTTGGGCAGCAGGGCCTCGTCCCAGTGGAGGGGAAAGTCATTGAGGATGGCGAAGTGTTCTGTGAACACCATGTCGTGCGGCAGGCGCGGGCCCGGCAGCGGCACGGGCACGTAGTGCACCAATTGGTTGTGACGGTCCACCTCACCGTAATGCATGAAGGGGGCGTTTTTGCTGTAGTTGAAAAACAAAAGATCGCCGGTGCGCGGACACACTTTGGGATGGGCCGAAATCCCGTTGTCAGGCAAGACCGCAGCGCCCCAGTCGGCCACCCCCAAGGGCTCCAGTGTGCGGGGGTGAAAGCGGTAGGGTTCGCCACACTGGTAAAAGGTGGTCAGGGCCGCACCAGCGTGCACGATGACATCGGTGGCCGAGGTGTCTTTGAGGCCCCCGCGCGCGCCCCAGCCGGGCCTTTGGGCGAGCGCGGGTGGGTCGATCAGGCCGGCATACAGCGCTTGCCCGGCAGCCTGTTCCTCCATGAAACCCTGGGTGCGCAAAAAGCGATTGCGGTACTCCACCTGGCCATGGCGAAAGCTGAGCAAATGCAGCATGCCATCGCCATCGAACACATGGGCCGTGCCCAAGGGCTGGTGCACCGGGTTTTGGGTGTTGCGCAGGTAGACGCCATTGAGGCGCTTGGGCACTTCGCCAATCACCTCCAGATCGGTCGCGTTGTATTCGGTGTAGTTGGGTGCAAAGGCCCCACTCATGTAGGGGTGCTGACCCGGCACCAGGGTGGGCTGGATGCGCTGAACAACTTCGGATTTCATGCGGATTCAAAAGTAATAGTGGGGTGGCTTCAAAAAGAAGGCATGGCAGAAAATCGCTGCCGCGCTGCAGCGTATTCAACAGCCAGTCGGTTCACCACTGCGGCAGTGGATTCGACCGCCTTGATGGCTCCCACGCCTTGCCCGGCAGCCCACACATCGCGCCATTTTTTGGCCCCAATGGCCTGGTTGCTGTCATAACTGCGGGCAGGTGCCGACGGCAAGTCGTCGGGGTCCAGCCCGTTGGCCTGGAGGGAAGGCTTGAGCCAGCTGGCCGGCGTGCCGGTAATGCCGGCGCTGATGACCAGATCGTCGGCGGTGCTGTCCACCAGCATCTGTTTGTAGGCCGGATCGGCCATGCTTTCGAGTGTGGGGATAAAGCGTGTGCCCATGTAAACCAGGTCGCCCCCGGACGCGATGACACCTGCCACACC
>NZ_JAFEIF010000061.1 GCF_017848645.1 Limnohabitans sp.
TGCTTTTGACGCGGCCATGGCGGCGCAGCAGCACCTGCAAACGGGCTTCAAGTTCACTCAAATCAAAGGGCTTGGGCAAGTAATCGTCGGCGCCCATGTTCAGGCCCAACACCCGGTCCGGCACGCTGGCACGCGCTGTCAAGACCAGCACTGGCACCGCATCGCCCCGGGCACGCAAGGCCTGCAGCACGCTCAGGCCGTCTTGGCCCGGCAACTGCAAATCGAGCAGCACCGCATCAAAACCGTGACCCGGTTGCAGACAGCGCTCGGCCGCATGGCCGTCGGTGGCAAATTCAACCGCCATGCCGCCCTGACGCAAGGCGGTGCCCAGCCACAGGGCAATGTCGGGGGTGTCCTCCACCAGCAGGATTCGGGGGCTCATAAGGGGCTGAGGGTATTCACTGAAAGGATTTGACAGGTGATTGACAGCTTCACACCGGGCTCGGCACCACAATCGTGCCACCTGCCCATGGTGCGTGCCTGGCAGTGGTGTTTTTATTTTCACACAGGAGACCTGCATGTCCATTTCCAAACGCGACTTCCTCGCCCTCGGCGCTGCCGCTGGTGCTTCGTTCACCCTGCCCGCCTGGGCTCAGGCCAAGCCCCTGATCGCCAGCATCAACATGTTTGTGCCCGCTGCCCCAGGCGGCGGCTGGGACGGCACGGCCCGCGCCATCGAACGCGCAGCCAAAGCCGCTGGCCTGGTCGGCACCATGCAGTTTGAAAACGTCGGCGGCGCTGGCGGCATGGTGGGCCTGCCCCGTTACGTGAACCAGCGCAAAGGCCAGGGCAACAGCCTGATGGTCGGTGGCTCGGTCATGATCGGCGCAGGCATTGCCAACAAGAGCCCCGTGACCATCAAGGACGTGACCCCAATTGCCCGCCTGACCGAAGAAGCCGGCGTTATCGTGGTCCCGGCCAACGGCAAGATCAAGACCTGGAAAGAACTCGAAGCCGCCATCAAGGCCAACCCCAAGGCCGTGTCGGTCGCAGGTGGCAGCGCAGGCGGCACCGACCACCTGATTTTGGGCATGTTGATCAAAGCCCTGGGCAAAAACCCCCGCGAAGCCGCTTATGTGGCATTTGCAGGCGGCGGCCCCGCCAACGCCGCGATTTTGGGCGGCCAAGTGTCGGCCGGCATCTCGGGCTATTCCGAGTTTGAAGAGCAAATCAAGGCGGGTCGCATGATCCCGCTGGCGGTGTCCGGCAAGCGCCGCATTCCTGGCGTGAACGTGCCCACCCTGACCGAGTTGGGCATCAACGTGACCGAGTCCAACTGGCGTGGCGTGTTTGCGCCCCCCGGCATCTCGGCCGCGCAGCGCGAAGCCATGATCGACTTTGTCACCAAACTCAACGCGTCTGCGCAGTGGAAGCAAGAGCTCGAAACACGCAAGTGGACCGACGCCTTCATGACCGAGCGTCCTTTTGAACGCGACCTGGCCAAGGACATTGCCGACAAGGAAGTCCTGATGAAAGAACTGGGCCTGGCATGACGCCTTTTCGCGTAGCCCTTTTGCTGGCTGTCCTTTGCGGGGTGGCCGCTTGGCAGGTCTCGGTCATTCCTGTATCCATGATGCAGATGACCGTGGGTCCTGTGCTGGCTCCGGGGGTGATCGTGGCAGCGCTGAGTGTTTTCGCCGTGTTGTACGGCGTGAGCGCTTGGCGCGGTCGCCAAACCGACGAAAGCCAGGCACCAGACCAGTCGCCTCTGCCCGGCGCCAACATCCGTGTGCTCAGCTTGCTGGGCGGTGGCGTGGCCTTCATCGTGCTGGTGATTCCCTTGGGTTTTGTCATTCCCGGCACCCTTTGCGGCATGGGCGTGGCCCGCGCGTTTGACGCGCCCCTGGGCCTCAAATCGGCCCTGATCTGCGCCGCCATTGCCAGCACCTTCTGGTTTGTATTTGCCCAATTGCTGGGCGTGGGTTTGGGCCCTGCACTGCCCTGGTTGATTTGAATCGGATTCCCCATGGAAGCTTTTGACGCCCTGATGGGTGGCTTTGCCATTGCCTTGCAACCGACCACCTTGATGTGGGGCTTTGTGGGCTGCTTTGTCGGTACGCTGGTCGGTGTGCTGCCCGGCATTGGCCCGGCGCTGACCATCGCCTTGCTGCTGCCCCTGACCTACCATGTGCCCGCGACCAGCATGTTCGTCATGTTCGCAGGCATTTATTACGGCGCAGCCTATGGGGGGTCGACCACCTCCATCTTGCTCAACACCCCGGGCGAATCAGCGGCCGTGGTCACGGCCCTTGAGGGCAACAAAATGGCCCGGCGTGGCAGGGCTGGCCAAGCCTTGGCCACTGCGGCTATCGGCAGCTTTGTGGCCGGCACCATCGGCACCCTGGCCCTGACTTTTGTGGCCCCTTGGGTGGTCGAAGCGGCTCTGGCTTTTGGCCCGGCCGAATACTTCAGCCTCATGGTCTTGTCGGTGGTGGCCGTGTCGGCCGTGCTGGGCAACTCCATGCTGCGCGGCCTGGTGGCGCTCGGCCTGGGCTTGCTCTTGGGCATGGTGGGGGTAGACCTGCAAACCGGCCAGCCCCGCTTCACCTTTGGCCGCCCCGAACTGCTGGACGGCATCGAGGTGACGGTGGCGGCCGTGGGCCTGTTTGCCGTGGGCGAAGCGCTGTACCTGGCTTGGCAAGGGCGCGAGTCCAAAGGCGGCGAGGTCATGAAGCTCTCGGGCAGCCTGTGGATGAGCAAACAAGACTGGGCGCGCTCGTGGAAAGCCTGGTTCCGTGGCGCTTTTTTTGGCTTTCCCATCGGCGCCATGCCCGCAGGCGGGGCCGAACTGCCCACCTTGTTGTCGTACTACACCGAGAAAAAACTCTCCAAACACCCCGAAGAATTCGGCCACGGGGCCATCGAAGGTGTGGCCGGGCCTGAAGCGGCCAACAACGCCGCCGCTGCGGGTGTGTTGATGCCACTGCTCACCTTGGGCATCCCCACCTCGGCCACCGCAGCCATCATGCTGTCGGCCTTTGAAGGCTACGGCATCCAGACCGGCCCGCAACTGTTCAGCCAACAAGGCAGCCTGGTGTGGACACTGATCGCCAGCCTGTACATCGGCAACGTGATCTTGCTGGTGCTCAACCTGCCGCTGGTCAGCCTGTGGGTCAAACTTCTCAAGATTCCGCCGCCTTGGCTCTACGCGGGCATCATCGTGATCTCCACCGCTGGCGTGTACGGCGCAGGCAACTCGGTCTTCAATGTGGGCTTGCTGTTTGTGTTCGGCCTGCTGGGTTACATCATGCGGCGCTTTGACTTCCCGGCCGCGCCGCTGATCGTGGGCCTGATTTTGGCCCCCTTGGGTGAACAATCGATGCGCCAGGCGCTGACCATCAGCCAAGGCGACTGGTCCACTTTCTTCACTCGGCCTTTGTCGGGCAGCCTGATGGCGGTATCCGTATTGCTGCTGCTGGCCCCGACACTTTGGCGACAGTTGCGACGCCGCGCGAAAGATTGATGCGTGTTAACCCGCTTCAAATAGAACGCAATTTTTGCTTTGATATGGGTTCCTTTTTCTCAACAAGAACCCAGAGACATGCAAGACCCCCGATCTTCCCTCATTCCCCGCCGCGACTACCTCAAGTGGATGGGCGCTGCCGGCCTGGCCGCCACTGGTGTTACCACGCACGCGCAATCCGCCTGGCCCAACAAGCCCATCCGCTGGATCGTGCCGTTTGCACCTGGTGGCACCTCCAGCATCGTGGCACGTACCATCGCGGCCGAACTGACCAAGCAAATGGGGGTGTCCTTCATCATCGACAACAAGGGCGGTGGCGGGGGCGTTCCGGCCATGCAAGAGATGATGCGCACGCCGGCTGATGGCTACACCATCGTCATGAGCCACATTGGCCTGATGGCGGTCAACCCGCTGATTTACCCCGACAGCGGCTACGACGTGAACAAGGACTTTGTGCCGGTCACCCTGCTCTCGCGCGTGCCCAGTTTGTTTGTGGTGCACAAAGACGTGCCCGTGACCGACCTGAAACAGCTGATTGCCTACGTCAAGGCCCGTCCTGGCCAACTCAACTACGCCTCGGCCGGCAACGCCAGCGCAGGGCACCTGGCCATGGAAGCGCTCAAGCTGGCCACAGGCATGTTTGTCACACACATCCCTTACCGGGGCACAGGTCCTGCACTCAATGATGTGCTCGCTGGACGCATTCAGTTGTTTTCGGCTGGCACGCCCGCCCTGCTGCCGCACATCAAAAGCGGTGCTTTGCGCTGCCTGGCCACGGGCACGACGGAGCGTATCCCGGTGTTGCCCGATGTGCCCACCGTGGCCGAGAGCGGGCTCAAGGATTTTGAAACTGTGCAGTGGTATGGCATCACCGCGCGGGCTGGCACGCCGCCTGAGATCATTCTCAAGCTGCAGCAAGAATGCGCCAAGGTCATGAAGTCACCCGAAGTGATCGCCAAATACGCGGCCGAGAGCGCCATCCCGGGTGGCGGCCCGTCCAGCGAATACGCCGCGTTCATTGCGCGTGAACAAACACGCTGGAAAGACGTGGTCATCAAAGGTCAGATCAAACCCGGATAAACCGCGACACGCGACACGCGACACGCTACACACGCCACGGGTGCGGCAGGCATGTGCGTCAGCGTGACGCACATGCAACGATCACACCACCGCGTGGCAAGCGATCTTGATGCCTTTGAAGTCGCGCAGCGGCGGGCGCTCGGCGCGGCAAATGTCGGTGGCCTGAGGGCAGCGCGGGTGGAAAGTGCAGCCGCTCGGCGGATTGAGCGGGTTGGGCACCTCGCCTTGCACCGGGGTGCGGGCGCGGCCGGTATCGTGCATCTTCGGAATCGCGTCCAGCAGCATGCGGGTGTAGGGGTGCTGCGGGTTGCCAAACAGGGTGTGTTTGTCGGCCAGCTCCACCAGTCGGCCCAAATACATCACGCCCACCTGGTCACTCACATGGCGCACCACGGCCAGGTTGTGGCTGATGAACAAATAGGTCAGACCGCGCTCGCGCTGCAGGTCTTTCATGATGTTGAGCACCTGCGCCTGCACGCTCACGTCGAGCGCGGAGGTCGGCTCGTCACACACCAAAAATTCCGGCGCGGTGGCCAAAGCGCGGGCGATCGAGATGCGTTGACGCTGACCGCCCGAGAACTGGTGCGGGTACTTGACCATGTCGAGTGGCGACAAGCCCACCGACTTGAGCAACTCGGCCACACGGGCTTTGAGCTCTTCGGCATCGCTGATCAGGCCGTGCTCTTTGAGCGGCTCACCAATGATGTTGTCCACCGTCCAGCGTGGGTTCAGGCTGGCATAGGGGTCTTGGAAAATCATCTGGATGCGCTGGCGCATGGCCTTGGCATCGTTCGATTTGAAGGCTGCGTGCGCGTCTTGGCCATCGAAGGTCAGGCCGCCGCGTGTGGGCTCGTACAGGCCCACCAGCAAGCGGGCCACGGTGCTTTTGCCGCAACCGGACTCGCCCACCAAAGCGAGTGTTTTGCCGCGCTCGATCTCGAAGCTCACCCCGTCCACGGCGTTGAGCATCTGGCGCGGCTTGCGCTCGATCACACGGTTGAGCCACGGGGCCGACACGTCAAAGGTTTTGGCCAGGTCGTGCGCCACGACCAAAGGCAGCTTTTTTTGTTCGCTCATGCTGCGCTCCCGTCGTGCAGCCAGCAAGCGGCTCGGGTTTCACCCGCTTGGACCAAATCGGGTCGGTCTTGCTTGCAGCGGTCAAAGGCTTTGGGGCAGCGCGGGTTGAAGGCACAACCTTGCGGGATGGCGTTCAGGCGCGGCATGGCGCCGTCAATTTGGTTCAGGCGTTCGCGGTCACTGTCCATGTCGGGGATCGAGGCCATCAGGCCAGCGGTGTAAGGGTGTGCGGGGTGATTGATGACCTGGTGCACTGGGCCGATTTCGGCCACACGCCCGGCGTACAACACGGCCACGCGGTCGCAGGTCTCGGCGATCACGCCCATGTCGTGCGTGATCAGCATGACGGCAGCGCCCCGGTCCTTGCAGACCTTTTTGAGCAAGCTGATGATCTGCGCCTGGATGGACACATCGAGCGCCGTAGTCGGCTCGTCGGCCACAATCAGTTGCGGCTCAGCTGCCAATGCCAGCGCAATCACCACACGCTGGCGCATGCCGCCCGAGAACTGGTGCGGGTAATGGTCAATGCGTTCTTCGGCGGCGGAAATACCGGTGTCCTTGAGGAGCTGAATGGCGCGTTGCCGCGCCTCTTGCGGGGTCACGGGCAGGTGGGCCAGGATGGTTTCGGTCAATTGCCTGCCGATGGAATACAGCGGGTTGAGCGAAGTCAGCGGGTCCTGAAAAATTGCGCCAATCTTGCGGCCCCGGATGTGGCGCATCTCGTCGTTGTTCAGGTGGTCGATGCGCTGGCCTTCGAGCAAAATTTGCCCCCCCGCCACACGGCCCGGCGGCTCCAGCAGGCCAATGATGGCCGCGCCCGTGAGCGACTTGCCCGCGCCGGACTCACCCACCACCCCCAGAATTTCACCAGGGGCGATGTCGAAAGAAATATCGTCCAGCGCACGCAGCGTGCCGTGGCGGCTGGGGAATTCCACCACCAGGTTTTTGACTTGTAAAAGACTCATCGCAATCTCGGATTCAGCGCGTCGCGCAACCAGTCACCCAGCAAGTTGACCGACAGGGCGATCAGCACCAGCATCAGGCCCGGGAAAATCGTGATCCACCACTCGCCCGAGAACAAATAATCGTTGCCCACGCGAATGAGCGTGCCCAGCGATGGCGAGGTGGGCGGTGCGCCCACCCCCAGAAACGACAGCGTCGCCTCGGTGATGATGGCCGTGGCCACCTGGATGGTGGCCAGCACCATGACCGGGCCCATCACGTTGGGCAGCACATGCTTGACCATGATGCGCAGCGAGGGCACGCCCGTCACACGCGCGGCTTGCACGTATTCCTTGTTGCGTTCCACCAACGTGGTGCCACGCACCGTGCGGGCGTATTGCACCCAACCCGTGAGCGAGATCGAGATGATCAGCACGCCAAAGGCCAGGGACTCGTGCGCGTTGGGAAACAGCGCACGACCCACACCCGCGATCAAAAGGGCCACCAAAATGGCGGGGAAAGACAGCATCACATCGCACAGGCGCATGAGCAAGGCGTCGATCCAGCCCCCCCGAAAACCGGCCAGCAAACCCAGACCCACGCCCACCACCACCGACAAAATGACGGATGCCAGGCCCACCACCAAGGAGATGCGCGAGCCGTAGATGATGGCCGACAAAATGTCCCGGCCCTGGTCATCGGTGCCCAGCAAGAACTTGGTGCTGCCACCCTCCATCCAGGCCGGGGGCAAGCGGGCGTCGCTCAGCTCCAGCGTGGCCAGATCAAACGGGTTGGTGGGTGACACCCAGCCGGCGAACACGGCCGCGAAGAGGCACACAAAGGCAATCGCCGCCGCCACCATGGCGGTGGGCGACTGGCGAAAGCTGTAGCCCACATCGCTGTGGAGCCAACGGGTCAAGGCATTGCTCATGGTCACTTCACAGAGATGGACTTGAAGGGCATGTAGTTGTCACCACGCTGGACCAGGGTGACCTTTTTGCTGGTGCCCCAGGCCAAGGCCTGTTGGTGCAAAGGCAGGTGACCGATGTCGGCGCTGTGCAGCTCAAAGGACTCGCGGATCATGGCGTTGCGCTTGGCCTGGTCGGTCTCGCTTTGCACCTTGATCATCAACTCGTCGACCTTGGGGTTGCAGTAAGAGCCCAGGTTGAACTGGCCTGCACCCTTGTCGTCGGGGCAACGCATCAGCGCGTTCAGGGCGTTGTGTGCGTCATAGGTGCTGGGGGTCCAGCCCAACAAATAGAAGCTGGTGTCGCGGCGCAGGATTTTGGGGAAATACGTGCCCTTGGTTTCGGCCTTGAGGTTGACCTTGATGTTCACGCGTGCCAGGTTGGCCGCCACGGCTTCGCAGATCTGGCCGTCGTTCACATAGCGGTCGTTCGGGCAGTTCATGTCGATGGTGAAGCCTGTGGGGTAACCGGCTTCGGCCAGCAGCTTTTTGGAGGCCTCGGGGTCGAAGGGCAGGCGCTTGTTCAGATCGGGGTTGAAGCCGTTGATGCCCGGGCCCACCATCAGGGCGCTGGGGTTGGAGGCACCGCGCATCACCACGCGCTTGATGCCTTCGATGTCGATGGCTTGGTAGAAGGCCTGGCGCACGCGCTTGTCCTTGAAGGGGTTCTTGCCCTTCACGCTGGAATACAGCAACTCGTCACGTTTTTGGTCCATGCCCAAAAAGATGGTGCGAAGCTCGGGAGCCACCAAGGCGCGGGCATTGGGGCTGGCGTTGATGCGGGGCACGTCCTGCACAGGCACGGGCTCCATCACGTCGATCTCACCGGACAACAGGGCCGCGACGCGGGTGGGGTCGTTGGCAATGACCGAGAAGATGACCTCGTCCACATTGCCTTCGATCTTGCCCCAGTAGTTGCCGTTGCGAACAAAAGTGGTGCGCACATTGGGCTGGCGCTCGCGCAAGCGGTAGGGGCCTGTGCCGTTGGCGCGGAAGGAAGCGGCGTTTTCAATGCCTTTGCGGCGGTCCACCGGGCGCGTGGCCTGGTTGTCCTCGCACCACTTCTTGCTCATGATGTACACGGTCGACAACACGTTGGGCAAGATGGGGAACGGGGCCTTGGTCTCGATCTCGATGGTGTGGCTGTTGATCTTGCGCACTTCCTTGATGTCGTTGGTGTTGCTGCGCATGTCCGAGCCTTCACCTGCAGCGCGGTTGAGCGAGAACACCACGTCGTCGGCGGTGAAAGGCGTATCGTCATGGAAGCGCACGTTCTTGCGCAGTTCAAAGCGCCACACGGTGGGCGAGGTCTGCTTCCACGAAGTCGCCAGGCCCGCCTCGAACTTCAGGTCTTTGCTGACACCGACCAGCGATTCATAGACGTTGTTGGTCACGCTCAGTTGCAGCGACTCGTTGAGCGAATGCGGGTCCATGGACAAGGCATCGCCCTGGTTGGCCACGCGCAGTGTGGCCGCGTGGGCACCGCCCGCAGCCAAGGCCAAGGCAGACACCACGGCCAAAGCGGTCAATGTGCGGTTAAAGGAATGCATGCGCATGAAAAACTCCTGATAGTGGTCAGTGAAAGAGGTTGAAAAAATCATGAACTGCTCAAGGCAGAACTCAATGGCAAAGCCTGCTCGATCAAGCTGGCATGTAAAGCTGCACCCAAGGGCAGGATGTCGTCGTTGAAGTCGTAGCGGCTGTTGTGCAGCGGATGCGGGCCAGGGCCATGCGGCAGGCCTTGGCCAATGCGGATGTATGCGCCGGGCTTGGCCTGGAGCATGAACGAGAAATCTTCGCCGCCCATGCTGGGCAGCATGTCGCGCCAGACCTTGTCTTCGCCCACCAAAGCGGCTGCCACGTCGCAGGCAAACTGCGCTTCGGGCACGGTGTTCACGGTGGCGGGGTAGACGCGCTCGTAAGTCAGTTCGGCCGAGGCCCCAAAGCCTTGGGCCACGCCGTTGCACAAGGCGCGCAGGCGGTCTTCGATCTGGTCTTGCACGCGCTCGCTGTAAGTGCGCACCGTGCCCACCAAGGTGGCCTCGCCCGGGATCACGCTCATGGCGCCGGGGTGGCCGGCCTGCATCGAGCAGATGCTGATGACCGCTTGGTCGAAAGCCGACAGGTTGCGCGAGACCACGCTTTGCGCGGCCGTGATGATGTGGCCGGCCACCAGCACCGGGTCCACACCTTGGTGCGGGCGTGCGCCATGTCCGCCTTTGCCGATGATGCGGATCTCGATGCGGTCTACCGCCGCCTGCATGGGGCCGGGGGTGATGCCGATCACGCCCAAGGGCGTCTCGGGGGAGTTGTGCTGGGCATAGACCTGCTCGCAGGGAAAGCGCTCAAACAGGCCGTCTTGCATCATGGCGCGGGCACCCGCGTAGCCCTCTTCTCCGGGCTGAAAAATCAGCACGGCCGTGCCATCAAAACGACGGGTTTCAGCCAGATAACGCGCCGCACCCATCAGCATGGCGGTGTGGCCGTCGTGGCCACAGCCGTGCATCAGGCCGGGCGTGCCCGATTTCCAGGTGCATTCGTTGTGCTCGGTCAACGGCAGCGCGTCCATGTCGGCACGCAGGCCGATCATGCGGCCCGGGTTGCTCGCCGAGCGGCCCTGGCCATGCACCAAAGCCACCACGCCGGTTTTGCCGATGCCGGTGTGGATGCTGTCCACGCCACAGACCTTGAGCATCTCGGCCACGCGGCCCGAGGTGTAGACCTCTTCAAAGCCCAGCTCGGGGTGGGCGTGCAGGTCGCGCCTAAAGGCCGTGAGCTCAGGGTGAAACTGGGCAATGCGCGCAAACGCCGCCCCGTGCCCCAGCACCGATTGCAAAGAAGCGCCCACGGTCAATGTCCTCCGGGTTTGCCCACGCGCAGGCGCGGGTCCACCACAAAGTAGAGCAAATCGACGATCAGGTTGATGACCACAAAGATCAACGCGATCAGGCACAGGTAGGCGGCCATGACCGGGATGTCGGCAAACGTCACCGCCTGGATGAACAGCAAGCCCATGCCGGGCCACTGGAAGACCGTCTCGGTGATGATGGCAAACGCAATCAGGCCGCCCAGCTGCAGCCCGGTGATGGTCATGACCGGCACCAGGGTGTTCTTGAGCGCATGGCCAAAGTGGATGGCGCGGTTGGACAGGCCGCGAGCCCGGGCGAACTTGATGTAGTCGGTGCGCAGCACCTCCAGCATTTCGGCGCGCACCAGGCGCATGATGAGCGTGAGCTGAAAGATCGCCAGCGTCACGGCCGGCAGCACGATGTGGTGCCAACCCTTGGCCGTCATCAAACCGCTCGACCACCAGCCCATTTGCACCACGTCACCCCGGCCAAAGCTGGGGAACCAGCCGAGCATCACCGCAAACACCAGAATCAGCAAAATACCGATCAGGAAGGTGGGCAGTGACACCCCCAAGAGCGACACCGTCATGATGAGCTGGCTGGCCCAGGTGCCCCGGCGCAAGGCCGCGTACACCCCCATGGGAATGCCAATGACCAAGGCCAAAGAGGCAGCCACCATGGCCAGCTCCAAGGTTGCGGGCAAGCGCTCGGCGATCAGGCGCGACACCTTGGCACCTTGGCGCAGGCTCAGGCCAAACTCGCCTTGAACGGCGTTGACCAAAAAGTGGCCAAACTGCACAAAGAAAGGTTGGTCCAGACCCAGGTCAGCCCGCAGCAGGTCGATCTGTTCTTTGGTGGCGTCTTGCCCCAACAAGAAGACCACCGGATCACCCACGTACTGGAACAACAAGAAGGCGATGAAAGCGACCGTGACCATCACGATCACGGCCTGAATCAGCCGCTGCAAAATGAAAGCGAGCATCAGTTGACCTTGATCAGTGTCCAGTCGAGGCGGTTGTCAGGACGATGGACCACCTCGACGTTTTTCTTCATCGCCCAAGGGATCACCTGGTTGTGCAGCGGGATGTGAGAGACCGTGTCGTTGGACAACTGCAGGCCTTCGGTCAGCAGGCGGTCACGCACGGGCAAGTCGGTCTCGGTTTTGACGCGGTCCACGATGTAGTCCATGCGCGGATTGCTGTAGCGGCCCACGTTGTAGTTGCCGTCGCCACCCGTGCCCACCGAGCGGGTGAGCGACTGCAGGCTGTACAGCGCGTCAAAGGTCGGCACGCCCCAGCCCAGCATGTAGATGCTCGCTTCGTAGCGCTGGATCATGGGGAAGTAAGTCACCAAAGGCATGGTGCGCAGCTTGGCTCTGATGCCCGCTTTGGCCCACATGGCCGTGATGGCCTGACAGATTTCTTCGTCGTTGATGTAGCGGTTGTTCGGGCAGGCAAAGTCCACCTCAAAGCCATTGGGGTAACCGGCTTCGGTCAGCAGCTTTTTGGAGGCGTCCAGCGAATAAGGGAAACGGGTGTCCACGGCCTTGGTCCAGCCATTGACCTGCGGAGCCACCAAGGCACCCGTGTTTTGCGACAGGCCGCGCATGGTCACGCGATGGATGGTGTCCATGTCGATGGCCTGGTACAGCGCCTTGCGCACCTTCACATCCTTCAGAGGGTTCTTGCCCTTGACGTTGGAGCCAGGCAGCTCATCGCGGTGCTGGTCCATGCCCAAAAAGATGGTGCGGTTTTCAATGCCGTCGACCACCTTCAGGTTGGCGTTGTTGCGCATGCGGCCCAAGTCTTGCGGGCTGGGGTCGAGCACCAAGTCGATCTCGCCCGAAAGCAGGGCTGCTGCGCGCGTGGCTTCGTTCTTGATGGGGGTGTAGATGATTTCAGTCACGTTGGTGGCGGCATCTGACCAGCCCCACCAGTTGGGGTTTTTCACCAGCGTCAACTTTTGGTCAGGCTGCCAGTCTTTGACCATGTAAGCGCCGCTGCCCATGGCGTTGCGGTGGGCAAAGTTCTCTTCCTTGGTCTTGATGTCCTTGGGCTCCACCGACTTGTTCTTTTCAGCCCAGGCTTTGCTCATGATGCGCAGCTCGGTCAGCTGGTTGAGCAGCACCGGGTTGGGCCCGCTCAAGATGATGTCCACCGTGTTGGCGTCGACCTTGACAACGCGGCTCATGCCCTGGGTGTAAACGTTGAAGTTGGAGGTTTTGGCGCGGGCACGCTCCAAAGAAAAAGCCACATCGTCAGCCGTCAAAGCAGAACCATCGCTGAACTTGACGCCTTTGCGCAAATTGAAGCGGTATTGCGTGGGTGACATTTCGCGCCAGGAGGTGGCCAGGCGGGGCTCGATCTTGAAGGTCTTGCTGTTGTAGTAAACCAGCGAGTCAAAGATGGCGGCGTGCACGCCGTTGCCCAAGGCATTGTTTTGCGAATGGATGTCCAGCGTGGGGATGTCACTGGCGCTGGTCCATTTGAAGGGCTTGGCCTGTACCAAGCCAGCGGTCATCACGCCGGCCAAGACCAAAGCAGCGGTCAGGGCACTGGGCAGCACGGCGGCGGGGGTCATCTTCTTCATCAAAACACCTCGGTGAAAAAAAGTTAGGTAACCTGCGAGTATGCAACATTCGCGCCCGCTCTGAGGGCAGGGAATTCCCCCAAATGCACTGTCGCGCACCGGACTGGGGCGTTCAATCCAGACGGATCGGGCCATACCAGGCGCGCGTGCTGCTGCGGGTGTTGTCCGTGTCGGTCATGATGGCCAGCCCCAGCAAGGCCCCAGGCGGCTCGCCAAAGGCCTTTTCAAAATCGGCCCGAATATCCCGGTGGTATCGCAACCACTGCCCCACTCGCCCCGCGCCCGATTCCACCGCCAGTTTGCGGATGCGATCGGTTCTGGGGTTCACGATCACCGACTCGGCCGGGCAGTCGTTGCACCACACGTACATCAGCGTGGCATAGGGCAGGGGCTCGCCCGTCAGGCTGAGCGTCAACTCGCTGAGCAGCTGGTTTTGCGTCGAAAAACGCTGTCTGTCACCCTCAAACACCAAAATCAAACGGGCCGGGGAGTCTTCGGCTTCACGCTGACGCATGTCCGCTGCGGCAATCAGCTGATCCACCTGCCAATCAAACTGCAATGCACCCAATTGGTCTGGGGGAATGTGCAAGGCCTGCCGCAACATGCTGGCCGAGGATACAGCCTCGGCCAGCAAGGCGTCGCGCGGGCCTTGCGGGGCCACCCGGTAGGCCGTGAGCAATTTGCCTGGCAAGCGCATGGCCTGCCATTGCGACTTGTCTTGCGCGCTGAACTGGAGAGGCAACTGGCGCAAGACCTGTGGCGGCTTTTCCTGGGGTGCATCGACCGACCAAAGGGCACAGCCGCTCAACAGCATCACGCTGCTACACAGCGCTGCATACCGCGCTAAAAAAGACAATGGTGTGCCTGGTTTTATCATGCTGTATCAACACTTTTTCTGGATGTTGCTCATGTTAAGCCGACGCCTTGTGATGCATGCAGCCCTTTTGTCTGCGGGGTTTTCCAACATGGCTTGGGCACAGGCTGTTTTTCCTTCCAAACCCCTGCGCATCGTGGTGCCTTTTGGAGCAGGGGGTGTGGCCGACCTGACAGCGCGTGCTGTGGCGCAGCAGCTGTCGGTCAATCTGGGCCAAGCCGTGGTCATTGACAACCGGCCTGGCGCAGGCGGCATCGTGGCGGCCGAGCTGGTGGCCAAGGCCGAGCCCGACGGCCACACCCTGCTGCTCATGTCCAACGGCACCGCCGTGAGTGCAGGCCTGTTCAAGTCCTTGCCCTTCAACCCGCGCACCGACTTTGCGCCCGTGTCCTTGCTGGGCTTGTTTGACATCGCCATCGTGGTGCCAGAGTCGTCACCGCACAAAAGCCTGGCCGAGCTGATCGGCTTTGGCCGCACCCACCCGGGCCAACTGAACATCGGCACCATCAACATCGGCAGCACCCAGCACCTGGCCGCCGAGCTGCTGCGCACCCAGGCCAACCTGATCGCGCAAATCATCCCCTACAACGGCACACCTGCCGTCATCAACGCCCTGCGAGGCGGTCAGATCGATGCGGCGGTGGAGATTCTGGGGCCGCTCAAACCCCAAATCAACGCCAAGACCGTTCGGCTGCTGGGCGTGATGGGCACGAACCGGCCCAAAGACCAGCCCCAAGTTCCGGTGGTGCGTGAGCTGCCTGGCCTGAGCAACTTCAATGTGGCTTCATGGAACGCTTTGGCGGCCCCAGCCAAAACGCCGCAGGCCGTGGTCAAGCGGCTGAACGCCGAAGTGGTCAAAGTGCTGGCCGACCCAGCCATGGTGCAGCGCCTGGCCGGATTCAACGTCCAAGCGCAATCGAGCACATCTGGCCAGCTGGCCCAACTGCTGGATGCCGACATCCAGCGCTGGAGCGATGTGATTCAAAAAGCCGGGATTCCTCAACAGTGAAGAGTGCCTGCAGTCCTTCGATCCAAGGGCCGCAAGACCGATGCGCGGTGGGTCAGCGCGGGGCAATGCGCGTGGCCAAAGGCCGCGGCGTGTACTCCGTCTGAAACCGGCACTCGGCCGCTTGTGCGGGGCGCAAGGCCAGGCACCGCTGGGCAATGCCCACGGGCGTGGGCTTGGTGCCCTGATTGACCCAAGCCAGCAAGGCTTCAAAGAGCGGCGGGTAGATCGCCTCACCCAGGTAACTGTGCTCGGCGGAGTCCACAAAGGTTTGCACCAAGCGAGCGCCGTTGCCTGACGCCTCCATGCGCAGACGCAGGGTGTCGCTGCCCTCCACAAACACCGTCGAATCCCGGATGCCATGGGCCGTCAACACCGGCACCTTGAAGCGTCCACGGTGGTTGACATCGGCATCGAACCTGGCGCTGGCTTGCGGGTCGGCTTTGAAGCGCAGCACGGCCGCATTCAGGGCGGCGTCGTTGGCAGAGCCGCTGTACTTGACCGTGTCATTGCCAAACGGGCTGGCACCGCCGCTTTTGGTGACCACATCGCGCAAAGTGAAGGTGCCCCAATTCAGATGCCCGGCAATGGAGTTTTCCGGTATTTTCAAAACATCGACGATGGTTTTGATTTTTTGGGCTTGTTCTGGACTGCGTTGTGCGGCGGGTTTGCGCACACCCAAACAATCGTTGACCCGCGTGGCCAACTCGGCTGCAGTCATTTGGCTGTCGGCCGGCAGCCCCAACGACAAGGCGTACGAAGGCTCATCGGGGCGTGGGTGGTTTTGGCAAAGGTGCTGATAAATCGCGCGCAAGTCCAAGCGGAAGTCGTAGGTGGCGGGACCGGCGACCACGCCACTGGTCAGCAAGATGCCCTCCCAGGATTGGGGGTACAGCTCCGCCGCACGCGTGGCCACCATGGCACCCCAGGATTGCCCATGCAGCAGGGTCCTTTGTGGCTTGGCCACATGGTCCACAAAGATGCGCCGGACACGTTCTGTGTCTTCTGCGGCTGTGGTGACCGCAAACCCGCCCTGCCTGAAAACCGACCCGGCCCACGCGTGGCCTTCGGTCAAGGTAATGGACCAGCGCTGGATGTCTTCGTCTGCTCTGGAAGCTTTGGGCTCACCCAAAGCGGGGCCACCATGCGCATGGACCACCAGCACGCCGCTCCATTGGGCAGGTTTGGCCAGCAAGTAGTGCGAACCCGCAGAGTCCTGCCCCCGCCAACACTGCACGCCAGCAGGCACACCCGCTGGACAGGCCACCTGCGCGGGCGGCACCTCTTTGGGCGTGCTGGCGCAGCCCGACAACAACAGCACGCCTGCAATGGACAGGCCCAAGCTCACAGCGGTGCAACGTGAACGCAAAGAAATACGGGAATAGGGCATGAAAAAATCCTGCGAATTACCCAATTTATCAGCCCGGGCTTTCAGCAGTACCCGTGTTATCCCTTGCCTGCTTGGATTTTCTGGGTTGACCACACCAGAGGCCAGTCGAAAAAAAACCCACCGTGTGACCACGGTGGGTTTTTTGTCTTTTAAATCTCAGCTGACTTGCGTCAGCTTTGAATTAGAAGGAGTGCTTGATACCGAAGTCGTAACCGCTGGACTTCTCGTTTGCACCTGTGACAGAGCCGTTCAAAGCCACCGCAGCGCCACCTTTGTTCTTCACAGATGCGAAGGTTGCGTACAGGTCTGTGCGCTTGCTCAGGCCATAAACATAACCAACAGCGAACTGGTTGCTCTTCTTGTCAGCTTGTGCTGTGCTGGACATCGAAGCGCGAACAGTACCGGCACCCAGAGGAGCGGTAGCACCAATCAAAGAGCCCTTGATGTCAACTGCGCCGTCAACTTGAGTCTTGTTGGATTGGGCCATCAAGCGGACAAAGCCCAGGTTGTAAGCACCGGCAATGTTGGATGTCTTGTTGTCAGTAGCCACAGCAACTTTAGTTGTAGATGTAGCGAAAGCCAAGTTCAATGGGCCGTTGTCATAGGTCAAACGGATGGCGTTGCCGTCACCTGCTTTAACAGCCGCTGTAGAAGCGTTCTCACCCATGTAGGTCTGGACCCAGACTTTAACGCCGCTGAAAGAAGGCGACAGGTAGCCGATGCTGTTCGAAGCACGAACGCCAGTCACGCCGCCTTTGTTGAAGGCAATGTTGGTGCCCACGCCGTTTGTGCCAAACGGATCAAAAGCTGTTTCCGTCCAGAACTGAGGCGTGTAGTCACGGCCCAGACGCAGTTCACCGAAGCCGCCTTCGAGGCTCAGAGTGGAGCGACGGTTAAAAGTCAGGCCTTGTGTACCAGCGTTAGCACCAGTCACAGCTTGGTTGTTTGTGTTGGATGCGGCGGCAGTGCCATCATCGTTGTTCACACCGGCTTCCAGCCAGAAGGAAGCCTTCAAGCCTCCACCCAGGTCTTCCGTACCACGGAAGCCAATTCGGCTGCTGTTGTAACCAGAGTTCTTCAACTGGGTTTTGTCGCTGACAGAACCAGAACCCTTGGCGTAGGCCGCGTCAACCACGCCGAACAAGGTCACAGAAGATTGAGCGAAAGCGGTGCCAGAAGCTGCCAAAACAGCCAGGGCAATCAGAGATTTTTTCATTGCAAGTTTCTCCAAGGTTAAACAAGGGCCCGAATCAGGAGGGCGAATATCACCCATCGAAACCCTGAGCCAACCTCCACATCAGGAAGTTGTTTGTATTCCACCAGACGACTGTGTGTTCGCCAAGACATTCGACCAAGAAATGTTCTTTTCGTTGCAAGCATGCAACAACCCTCCGTATTTACCCTCATTTTTGACGTCTAAATTACATTTTTATCAATTGCGACAAGGACTTTGCGTTTGTTTTGAATCAAATTTATCAACAGTTATAAATTCAACAATCTGCAGCCATCCACGGACAATTTCGTCCTTTTCGCCTCGAAGTGATCGATTGTTTACACTTGGCACATGATCAACGCCCTGATTTTGGCCGCCGACAGCGCCCTGCGCACCTTGTGGGCCGAGCCCCGTGCCAGCCGGCCCAATCCCGCCGCTTCGGTCACCGAGTTGCAGCTGAACGATGCCGAGCGCCGCCAGGCCGGGGCGCTGATGCGCATCAACCATGTGGGCGAGGTTTGCGCCCAGGCGCTGTACACCGGGCAGGCCTTGGCTTGCCGCGATCCGGCCTTGCGTGCCCAGCTGGCAGAAGCCAGCCGCGAAGAAACCGACCACCTGGCCTGGACGCAGCAGCGGCTGCATGATCTGAACGACCGCCCCTCCCTGCTCAACCCCCTTTGGTATGCGGGTGCCTTTGCCATTGGATTTGCGGCGGGCAAGATCGGCGGCGACAAAATCAGTCTGGGTTTTGTGGTCGAGACCGAGCGCCAGGTCGAAGCCCACCTGCAAAGTCACATGGATTTACTGCCTGCGGCCGACACCGCATCGCGTGCGATCGTCTCGCACATGAAAGCCGACGAAATCGCCCACGCCCAGATGGCCATGAAGTCCGGTGCCGTGGAGCTGCCCACCCCCATCAAGTCGGTCATGCAAATGGCAGCCAAAGTCATGACCACGGTAGCGCACCGGGTTTGAGTGCTTACTGAGAGGGCGCAAGCACAGGCTGTCGAGTTCCGGTGAATTTCAGCTTGTGGAATTAATGGAAATCAATTCCATCAACTCAAGGGCTTAGGCAGCGTCCACCACCTCAAAACTGGTCGTGATCTCGGCCGTTTTGCCCAGCATGATGCTGGCCGAGCAGTATTTGTCGTGGCTCATGGCGATCGCCCGCTCCACGGCGCTGGCGGGCACGCCCTTGGCCGTGACGGTGAAGTGCATGTTGATCTTGGTGAAGACTTTGGGGTCCACCTCGGCGCGTTCGCTGCTGATCTTGACGCTGCAGCCGCGCACGTCGTGGCGCCCCCGCTTGAGGATCAGCACCACGTCATAGGCAGTGCAACCGCCGGTGCCAGCCAACAGCATTTCCATGGGGCGGGGTGCGAGGTTCTGGCCGCCGTTTTCGGGTTTGGCCGCGTCGGGCGCGCCGTCCATGTTGACGATGTGGCCCGAGCCCGTTTCGGCGACAAAGCCCATGCCCGAACGAGTGCCGGCCGCGCCGGTCCAGGTGACTGTGCATTCCATTGTTGTTTCCTTGTTTGTCATCCCTGCTGAGCGCAGGTCACTTGATGGGTTTTGGAGGTGGTCAACTTTACAAGTTTTTGCACTTCGAGACTGTCAACTTGCTGCAACGCAACAAAAACGCCCGTACAATTGCGAACAAGCGTGCTTTTTTAGCCCGCACCGGTTGTCTCCTCCACCCTCTGAAAAGGTGGATTTGCCCCAAGTCGCAAGACTTGGGGCATTTTTTTTGGCCGTTATCATCAAGCCCACACTTTTTAGGCGATGCGGCACCTCTGCCATCGCACCGGACATGACGACCCCACACCTGAACCCCGCCGACTACCTGATCAAAATCCTCAACGCCAAGGTCTATGACGTGGCCAGCGAGTCGGCTCTGGAAACCGCCAAAAACCTGTCGCGCCGCCTGGGCAACCAAGTGCTGCTCAAGCGCGAAGACCAGCAGCCCGTGCACAGCTTCAAGCTGCGCGGGGCTTACAACAAGATGGCGCACCTCAGCCCTGAGCAACTCAAAAAAGGCGTGATCTGCGCCTCGGCCGGCAACCACGCACAAGGCGTGGCGCTCAGCGCCAGCCGCCTGGGGACCCGCGCCGTGATCGTCATGCCCACCACCACGCCGCAGGTCAAGATCGATGCGGTCAAAGGGCTGGGCGGCGAAGTGGTGCTGTTTGGTGACAGCTACTCCGACGCCTACAACCACTCGCTGGCGCTGCAAAAAAAGCAGGGCCTGAGCTTTGTGCACCCCTTTGACGACCCGGACGTGATCGCCGGTCAGGGCACGATCGCCATGGAAATGCTGCGCCAGCACCAAGGGCCGCTGGATGCGGTGTTTGTAGCCATTGGCGGCGGCGGTCTGATCAGCGGCGTGGCCAACTACATCAAGGCGGTGCGCCCGGGTGTCAAGGTGATTGGCGTGCAGATGAACGACTCCAACGCCATGATCCAGTCGGTGGCCGCCCAGCAGCGGGTGACCTTGGCCGATGTGGGCTTGTTTTCGGACGGCACGGCCGTGAAGCTGGTGGGCGAAGAGACCTTCCGCGTGGCCAGCAACCTGGTGGACGACTACATGACGGTGGACACCGATGCGGTGTGCGCGGCCATCAAGGACATTTTTGTGGACACACGTTCCATTGTGGAGCCCGCTGGTGCCCTGGCCGTGGCCGCCATCAAACAGTATGTGGCTGCGCACAAATGCAAAGGCCAGACCTTTGCGGCCATCTTGTGCGGCGCGAACATGAACTTTGACCGCCTGCGCTTTGTGGCCGAACGCGCCGACGTGGGTGAAGAAAAAGAAGCCCTGTTTGCGGTGACCATTCCCGAAGAGCGCGGCAGCTTCAAACGCTTTCTGGAGTTGATCGGCAGCTTGCCCGGTGGCCCGCGCAATGTGACCGAGTTCAACTACCGGATGAGCGACTCGGACAAAGCCCATGTGTTTTTGGGTTTGAGCACCCACGGCAAGGGCGAAAGCGCGAAGATCGCGGCCAAATTCAACAAGCAGCAATTCAAGGCGATTGACCTGACGCACGACGAGCTGGCCAAAGAACACATCCGCCACATGGTGGGCGGGCACTCGGCGCTGTCGCAAGACGAGCGCCTGCTGCGCTTTGAATTTCCCGAGCGCCCCGGCGCTTTGCTGAAATTTCTGAGCCTGATGCGCCCGGGCTGGAACATCAGCCTGTTCCACTACCGCAACCAGGGCGCGGACTACGGCCGCATTCTGGTAGGCCTGCAGGTACCGCCCAAGGACGACAAAGCCTTTGACAAATTCCTCAAAACGCTGGGCTACCCGTATGCGGAAGAGACCGACAACCCGGTGTACCGCCTGTTTTTGCGCGCCTGAGACGCCTCACAAGCCCGCTCGGCAGGCCATTCCAGATGCTTCAAGGCGCCTTGTCGATGCCGGGCAAGCTGAGTGAAAAAAGAGCAGCGCCTTGCGCGCTGGCACCCAGCTGGGCTTGCTTAGGCCCCAGACCTTGCAAAACCACACCCTCCGTCACGGTCTGCCCCACCCGAAAAGCCCGGGGCGGCTGGCCGTCGACCGCGATCAGGGCGCTGCCCTGACCTGAAGCCCCGGCCACCACACCCCAAAGCTGAAAGCGCGAGGATTGGGCGATGCTGACCTCCGGTGCTGGCGCTTGCACGCCCCACGCCCGGGCCAGGTACACCGAGGGTTGCAAGGCCGATGCGGCTGTGGCTTGGCCTGCGCTGTGCACCACAGGCACACCCTGCACCGCGCTGCCTGAAGGGAAATTCAGCACCCAAAACACCGCGCTGGCAGCCGCTGCACACCAAAGCAGAGCGGCCCCAGCACCGGGCCAGAACTTGGCGCTTTTTGGGGAGGGCAAGGTTTGTAACATGGGCGGATTATGATCGAAGGCATGCAAGACATCGCCACACTCTCCGCCCCCAATTCTGTGACCGCTGCGGCCCGCCCAGCGCCAGCCCTCCAACGCGGCTTCACCCTGATCGAGCTGATGGTCGTGCTGGCCATCATCGGCGTGCTGGCCGCCCTTATCGTGCCCAATGTGCTGGGCCGCGCAGACGACGCCCGCATTACCGCTGCCCGCACCGATGTGGGCAACCTGATGCAGGCGCTCAAGCTCTACAAGCTGGACAACCAGCGCTTTCCCAGCACCGAGCAGGGCCTGAAAGCGCTGATCCTCAAGCCCACCACCGAGCCCGTGCCCGGCAACTGGAAGCCTTATCTGGACAAACTGCCCAGCGACCCCTGGGGCCGTCCTTACCAATACCTGAACCCCGGCATCAAGGGTGAGGTGGATGTGCTGTCCTTTGGCGCTGACGGTCAGGCCGGCGGTGAGGGCAACAATGCCGACCTCGGCAGCTGGCAGTAAACGCCCCCCCGCCCTGCCCCCGGGCTTCACACTGCTGGAGCTGCTGGTGGTGGTGGCCTTGATCGCCGTGGCCACAGCGGGCGTGAGCCTGTCGCTGCGAGACAGCGCCCACAGCGCCCTGCAGCGCGACGCCGAACGCCTAGCCGTGCTGCTGGAGACCGGGCGCGCCCAGGCCCGCGCCAACGGCCTGCCCGTGGTCTGGCGCACACAAGACCCGGCACCCAACACTGTGCAAAGCTTTGTGTTTGAAGGCCTGCCGCCACCCGGCCTGCCGCAAAACTGGCTGGCCGACAGCACCCGCGCCACCCCCGGCAGCGCCATCACTTTGGGGCCAGAGCCCCTGATCGAGCCCCAGGCCGTGGCCTTGTCGGCGCCGCAGTCGCCCGGCCAGACCCTGTGGGTGGTGACCGACGGGCTGCGGCCCTTCAAAGTGCAAACCTCGCGCGAACAGGCGCCGCCATGAAGCAGCGCGGCTTCACCCTGATCGAAGTGCTGGTGGCTCTGGGCATCACGGCGGTGGCGCTCATGGCGGGCTTGCAGGCCACAGGCTCGCTCAGCCGCAATGCCGAACGCCAGACCGTGAGCATGCTGGGCCAAATCTGCGCCGACAACCAATTGATCGCGCTGCGCTTGCGCAGGCAACTGCCGGACACGGGCAACACCAGCGTGGAATGCACGCAGGCCGGGCGCTTGCTGCAGGTCGAGGTGTCGGTGCGGCCCACGCCCAACCCGAATTTCAGGCGCGTCGATGCGCGGGTGCTGGACCAGGGCGCCTATGTGCTGCAGGTGTCCACCGTGATGGGGCGCAACTGATGGCCGCGCAACTGATGCAGTCCACCCGACAAACCACTCGCGGCTTCACCCTGATCGAGGTGATGGTGGCCATCAGCGTGATGGCCTTGATGAGCCTGATGGCCTGGCGCGGGCTGGACGGCATGCTGCGCAGCCAAAGCAGCCTGCAAAGCCGCTCGGACGAGATCCGCAGCCTGCAAGCGGGCCTGGCGCAGTGGCAAACCGACTTGGACCAATTGGCCGAGCTGAGCGGCACGCCCAGCTGGGACTGGAATGGCCAGGTGCTGCGCCTGACGCGGCGCACCGCCGACGCACCTTTGCCCAACAGCAACCCCAACACAACATCCCCCCAAACCAGCCCAGTGCCCGCCAGCGTGCGCGTGGTGGCCTGGACCTGGCGCAGCGACCCGGGCCGACCCGGCGGCGGCGATTGGCAGCGTTGGCAGTCTCCGCCCTTGAGCCAACGCCAGGACTGGCAAAGCGCCTGGGCCCTGGCCGCGCAGTGGGGCCAGACCGCCAACGACAGCACCCGCGCCGGACAGATTCAGATCCACCCCTTGTCGGGCTGGCAGCTGTTTGTGCACCGGGGCGGCAGCTGGGCCAACCCCTTGTCGAGCGATGCCGTGACCGCGGGCACGCCAGGCAGCCCGAACACCAACGCCCCCGCCAAAACAGCGCCCACCGCCACCACCCCCGACGGCGTGCGCCTGGTGCTGACGCTGCCCCCCGGCCCTGCGGGCGCGGGCCCACTCACCCTGGAC
>NZ_JAFEIF010000035.1 GCF_017848645.1 Limnohabitans sp.
GCACTGAAAGGCCCACACGGGCGATGCCGGCGCGCTGCAGGCTGTCCATGACCTTGACCACGGTTTCGTATTTCACAGTGCGGTCGGCGCTGATGACCACGGCGGTGTTGGTTCCGTCACCCACCAGGCGTTTGACGCTGGCGGCAACGCTGCCCAAGCTGGCGCTGTCGGTCTTACCGTTGCTCACCAGTTCCAGCCGTTCGTCTTTCTGGATCACGACCTGAACCACTTGGTCAGGTTGTTTGGCGGCCTTGCCCACGCTGGGCAGGTCCACCATGCTGGGCGTGATCATCGGCGCCGTGACCATGAAAATGATGAGCAGCACCAGCATCACATCGATGAAGGGCACCATGTTGATCTCGGAGATGGTGCGGCGTCCACGGCCACGGGAGGAAGCAGCGGGCATGGTGGTCCTTTCAGTGGCCGGAGGCCGAGCTGCCCGCGCTGGACGAGCCCAGGCTGCGTTGCAGGATGTTGGAGAACTCTTCGATGAAGGTTTCCAGCTTGATGGCGATGCGGTCCACGTCGTGCGAGAAGCGGTTGTAGGCGAGCACCGCCGGGATGGCTGCAAACAGGCCAATGGCGGTGGCGACCAGCGCTTCGGCGATGCCAGGCGCCACCACCGCCAGCGTGACTTGCTGCAAGCTGGCCAGCCCGGTGAAGGCGTGCATGATGCCCCACACGGTGCCAAATAAGCCCACATAGGGAGAGATCGACCCCACCGAAGCCAGGAAGGCCAGTTGCGATTCGGCCACATCCATTTCGCGCTGGAAGCTGGCCCGCATGGCGCGGCGTGCGCCGTCGAGCAAGGTGCCTGCGTCGGTGATGCGGCGCTCGCGCAGTTTTTGGTATTCGCGCATGCCGCTGGCAAAAATGCGTTCCATGGGGCCGGACAGCTTGGCGTTCTGGCTGGCGGCATTGAACAGCTCGTTGAGGCTGGTGCCAGACCAGAAGACGCGCTCAAATTCGTCGTTCAGGCTTTTGATGCGTTTGATGGCCGTGATCTTGCGCACGATGGCCGCCCAGCTGGACACCGAGATGCCAAGCAATATCAGCACCACCAATTGCACGACAAAACTGGCCTCGAGCAAGAGCGAGACGATGGACATGTCTTGGTTCATTTCAGGGCTTCCAGAACGGGGGCCGGGATGCGGCCAGGTTTCAAGGTGTGGCTATCGACCCAGCCCAGGCGAATCGTGCCTTCGGCCAGAAGTCGGTCGCTTGTGGGGGTTGGGCCCGCTGTGCGCAGGTAGGCACGCTGGGCAATGGTCAGGCTGGCTTTGCCGCCGGTTTGCAGCTCGGCGGTCACCACCAGGGTGTCGTCCAGCCGGGCGGGTGCGTGGTATTTGACGGCGGTCTCACTCACCACAAACATGCCGCCCGATTGGTCGCGCAGCACTTGCTGGCCAAAGCCCAAGGCGCGCAACCACTCGGTGCGGGCGCGCTCAAAAAACTTGAGGTAGTTGGCATAAAACACGATGCCGCCCGCGTCGGTGTCTTCCCAATAAATGCGGATGGGGTGTTCAAAAACGCTGGGGCTCACATCGCTGCTGTTCATGGCTGCAACCAGGCTTTGAGGCGGGCGATGGCGGTTTGCAATTCGGCCATCGAGTTGGCGGTGGAAAAGCGCACAAAGCGGGCGGTCTGGTCGGTGCCAAAGTCGCGCCCGGGCGTGATGGCCACATGGGCGTGTTCCAGCGCGGCAAAGGCGAAGTCCCAGCTGTCTTTGAGGTCCAGTTTTTGGCAGGCTGCGCTGCAGTCGGCCCAGGCGTAAAACGCGCCATCGGGGGCGACAGGCACGGTCAGGCCCAGCGCGTTCAGGGCCGGGATGAAGTAGTCACGCCGCGCTTTGAATTCGGCGCGGCGGCGCTCGTATTCGGCCAGGCTCTCGGGCTCAAAGCAGGCCAATGCCGCCTGTTGCGCCACGGTGCTGGCGCAAATGAACAGGTTTTGCGCCAGGCGCTCCAGCACGGGCGTGAGCTGCTCAGGCACCA
Source organism: Limnohabitans sp. (assembly GCF_017848645.1). Lineage (GTDB taxonomy): Bacteria > Pseudomonadota > Gammaproteobacteria > Burkholderiales > Burkholderiaceae_C > Limnohabitans_A. The sequence goes on from NZ_JAFEIF010000035.1 coordinate 1,995, forward strand.
CCAGCCAGCCCAAGCGCCAGCCGGTCATGTTGAAGTATTTGCTGAAGCTGTTGATGCTGATGACGTCGTCTCCCAAGGCCAGGGCGCTTTGGCCGAACTGGTCGTCATGGCTCAGGCCGAGGTAAATCTCGTCGATCAGGGTGATGCCGCCGTGGCTGCGCACCACACCGATGATGCGGGCCAGCTCGGCCGGATCAATCGAGGTGCCGGTGGGGTTGGAGGGCGAGGCCAGCAAGACGCCTCGGGTATTGGGGCCCCAAGCGGCGGCCACCTTGACAGCGCTGAGTTGAAAGCGCTCTTCGGCCGTGGTGGGCACCAGCACGGCTGTGCCTTCGGCCGCGCTCACAAAGTGGCGGTTGCAGGGGTAGCTCGGGTCGGGCATCAGGATTTCATCGCCCCGGTCAATCAGGGCCAGGCAGGCCAGTTGCAAAGCCGCGGATGCGCCCGCAGTGACCACGATGCGGCTGGCGGGCACCTGCACGCCAAACCGCTGCGTGTACCAGCCGCTGATGGCCTGGCGCAGGGCGTCCAGGCCCAGCGCGGGGGTGTATTGGGTTTGGCCGGAGGCGACCACGGCCTGCGCGGCGGCTTGCACGCGGGGTGGGGCGGTGAAGTCGGGCTCGCCGATGTTCAGAAACACCACGGGCCGGTCGGTGTGCGCGACCTCGCGGGCTTTTTGCGAAGCGGCTTTGGCCACTTCCATGACCCAAAAGGGCTCGATCCGCTCGGCTCGCTCAGAGATGCGCATGGTGTGGGCTTTTATTTGGCGCGGCCGGACTGGCGGTCGGCTTGCACTTCGGCGCTGCGGAGGTCAGGGGCCAGGCCGTTGAGCACGGCGTTCACGTACTTGTGCCCGTCGGTGCCGCCAAAGTCCTTGGCCAGCTCGATGCATTCGTTGAGCACCACGCGCCAAGGCACGTCCAGGCAGTGCTGCATTTCGTACACGCCAATCCACATGATGGCCCGCTCGACCGGCGAGATTTCGGCAAAGCTGCGGTCCAGCTTGGGAGCGATCAGAGCGTCCAGGGCTTGGGCTTGTTCCACACAACCATAGAGCAGGGCGTCGTAATGGGCCGAGTCGGCTTTGTGAAAACCCGACAGGTCGCGCGTGAAGACATCGATATCGGCCGCTTCGTTGCGGCCCACCAGGTGCTGGTACAGCGCCTGCAGGGCAAATTCGCGCGACCGGCTGCGGGCGGGTTTGGCCGATGATTTGCGCGTGCCAGCTGCTGGGGCTGGGGCAGGCTTTTGGCCTGCGTCTGTGGTGCCCGGTGTGGGTGTCGCTTCGCTCATCGGGGGGTCTCTTCGTCGTCCAGATCATCTGCCAGCTCGGCCATGTCGGCCGACAGGTCGTCCATGATGCAGGCCATCTCGACCGCCACGCGGGCCGCGTCGCGGCCTTTTTCGGTCTGGCGCACGATGGCTTGTTCCAGGTTTTCGGTGGTCAGGATGGCGTTGGCGATTGGCAGGTTGTAGTCGAGTGCCACGCGGCTCACGCCAGCTCCGGATTCGTTGGCCACCAGCTCAAAGTGGTAGGTCTCGCCGCGGATGATGCAGCCCAGCGCGATCAGCGCGTCGTACTCGGCCCGCTCGGCCATGGCCTGCAGGGCCACGGGCACTTCCAAGGCACCGGGCACCATGACGTGGTCGATGCTGGTCACGCCCAAGGCTTCGAGCTCTGCGATGCAGGCTTTGGCCAGGGCGTTGGTGATGTCTTCGTTGAAGCGGGCTTGCACGATGCCGATGTGCAGAAATTGGCCGTCGAGTTCTTCGGCCTGGCCTTTGTTGGCTTCGAGCATGTTTATTCCTTGGGGATGTAAGCTGTGATTTCGAGACCGTAGCCGGTCATGCTGGGCATGCGGCGCGGCTGACCCATGAGGCGCATTTTGTGCACGCCGCATTCGCGCAGAATTTGTGCGCCCACGCCGTACGTGCGCAGGTCCATCTTGCCGCGCTCGGGCGCTTGGGCGGAGCGGGCGCGGCCTTCAAATTGGGCCAGCAATTGGTCGGCTGACTCGCCGCAGTTGAGCAGCACCGCAACGCCACAGCCTTGGGCGTTGATGTAGCTCAGGCTGGCGTCCAGGCCCCACGAATGCATGGCGCGGTTGACTTCGAGGGCGTCGAGCACCGACAGCGGCTCATGCACGCGGACCGCCACCTCGGTCTCTGGCGTCCATTCGCCCTTGACCAAGGCCAGGTGCACAGCTTGGTTGGTTTGGTCGCGGAAGGCGTGTGCGGTGAACTCGCCATGCGCAGTTTGCAGTGGGCGGCTGCCAATGCGTTCAACCAGCGACTCGTTGCGGCTGCGGTGCTCGATCAGGTCGGCGATGGTGCCGATTTTCAGGCCATGCTCGGCCGCAAAGATTTGCAAGTCCGGCAAGCGGGCCATGGTGCCGTCGTCGTTCATGATCTCGCAGATCACCGATGAGGGGCTGCAACCTGCCATGGCGGCCAGGTCGCAACCGGCTTCGGTGTGGCCGGCACGCATGAGCACACCGCCATCCACCGCTTGCAGCGGGAAGATGTGGCCGGGTTGCACCAGGTCGGTGGGCTGGCTGGTCTTGGCCACGGCTGCTTGCACCGTGCGGGCACGGTCGGCGGCCGAGATGCCGGTGGTCACGCCTTCGGCGGCTTCAATCGACACGGTAAACGCCGTGCTGTAGACGGTGCCGTTGCGGGCGGCCATGGGCGGGAGCTTGAGGAATTCGCAGCGCTCGCGGGTGAGGGTGAGGCAAATCAAGCCCCGGCCAAAGCGGGCCATGAAGTTGATGGCTTCGGGCGTGACATGGTCAGAGGTCAGGACCAGGTCGCCTTCGTTTTCTCGGTCTTCTTCATCGACCAGGATCACGATGCGGCCGGCTTTCATCTCGGCCACGATCTCTTCGACGGGCGAGATCGCCACGGGTGTCAGTTGCTCTGGGGCGTTCATGCGGGGTCTTTCTGGATCAGGCCTGCGCTGAGCATGCGCTCCACGTAGCGGGCCACGGTGTCGATTTCAAGGTTGACCCGGCTGCCTGCTTTCAAGCTGCCGAGGGCGGTGTTGTCCACGGTGTGCGGAATCAGGTTGATGCTGATCTCGCAGCCATCGGCCAGATCGGCCACGCGGTTGACCGTGAGGCTCACCCCGTTGACGGTGATCGAGCCTTTGTAGGCCAGGTATTTGGCCAGCGCGAGCGGGGCCAGAATGCGCAACTCCCAGCTTTCACCGATTTGCTCGAAATGGCTGATGTGGCCCACGCCGTCCACATGGCCGGACACGATGTGACCGCCCAGGCGGTCATGGGCGCGCAGCGCTTTTTCGAGGTTGACAGTGCCTTGCTGGTCCAAGCCGCTGGTTTTGTCCAGCGATTCGGCCGAGATGTCGATGGTGAACTGACGGCTCTCGGGGTTGAAGGTGGTGACGGTCATGCAAGCGCCGTTCAGGGCGATGCTGTCGCCCAGGCCCACATCGTCAAGGTACCCGGCGGGGGCCTCGATGGTGAGGCGCTTGCCGTGGTGTAAAGAGCGACCCAGGTCGTGGGTGGCGACGATTCGCCCCACGCCGGTGATGATTCCGGTGAACATAGCTGTCTATTTTCGCAGGTAAAGAGGGTGAATCGGGGTGGTTGGCAACAAAAAAGGACACCAATTTGAAGCCAAGCCGCCTTACAAGGCTCAGGGTAAACCAAGGCACCCGGGGCCCGGGTGTGTGCCTAGAATGTTGCATTGCAGCAGATTTTTCAATTGCAGTGCCCCATCAGGAGTTTTCATTGCCGGTCAAATCCCAAGCCAAGTCCCCAGCCAAGCCGTTCCCGGCAGAGCCCACCGCCCGCAAGCCTGTGCCCGGTGCCGTGCGCACGATCAAGAAATACCCCAACCGGCGCTTGTACGACACACAAACCTCCTCTTACGTGACCCTGGCCGAGATCAAGAAGCTGGTCATGGCCGCATCGCCCATGGTGGTGTTGGACGCCAAAACCGGCGAAGATCTGACGCGCTCCATCTTGCTGCAGATCATTTTGGAAGAAGAATCCGCGGGCGTGCCCATGTTCAGCGAGGCGGTGCTGTCCAACATCATTCGTTTTTATGGCCACGCCATGCAGGGCCACATGGGCTCTTATCTGGAAAACCATGTCCAGTCCTTCATGGACTGGCAAAGCAAGCTGGGCGAGTCCAGCCCGGCCCTGAGCCCGGAAGTGTGGTCGCAGTTCATGCAGTGGCAAACGCCTTTGATGCACAACATGTTTTCTGGCCTGGCCAATCCCTCGCAAAACGTGATGGCGCAAATGCAGGACCAGATGCAAAAGCAGATCCAGAAGAACACCGAACAGCTCTTGGGCGTCATGGGTTTGAGGACTTGATGGGCGCTGCAAGCCCACTTCAAACCCCTTTTGTCACAAGCCGGTCGTTTTTGCGGGGACAATGCGGGGATGAGTGAAATGACCGCTACCGCTTCCTTGCCTGCCAGCCAGCCCGCCCCCAAAGTGGGTTTCGTCAGCTTGGGTTGTCCCAAAGCGCTGACCGATTCCGAGCTGATCCTCACCCAACTGAGCGCCGAGGGCTACCAGACTTCCAAGACTTTTGAGGGCGCTGACCTCGTCATTGTCAACACCTGTGGCTTCATTGATGAAGCCATCCAGGAGAGCCTGGACACGATTGCCGAAGCCCTGAACGAGAACGGCAAAGTGATCGTGACCGGTTGCTTGGGCGCCAAAACAGGTGAGGGCGGTGGCAACATGGTGCGGGAAATGCACCCCAGTGTGTTGGCCGTGACCGGGCCGCACGCCACCCAAGAGGTGATGGACGCGGTGCACACGCACCTGCCCAAACCGCACGATCCCTTTCTGGATTTGGTGCCTGGTGGCTTTGGCGAGGCGGGCCTCAAGCTCACGCCACGCCACTACGCGTATTTAAAAATCAGCGAAGGCTGCAACCACCGCTGCACCTTTTGCATCATCCCGTCGATGCGGGGCGATCTGGTCTCGCGCCCGATTGGCGATGTGCTCAAAGAAGCCAAGGCCTTGTTTGAAGGCGGCGTCAAAGAACTGCTTGTGATCAGCCAGGACACCTCGGCTTACGGCGTGGATGTGAAATACCGCACGGGTTTTTGGGACGGCAAACCGGTCAAGACCCGCATGCTGGAGCTGGTGCAGACGCTGGGAGAGATGGCCCGCGAGCACGGTGCCTGGGTGCGTTTGCACTATGTCTACCCTTATCCGAGCGTGGACGACATCATTCCCTTGATGGCGCAGGGCCTGGTGTTGCCTTATTTGGATGTGCCCTTTCAGCACAGCCACCCCGATGTGCTGCGCCGCATGAAGCGCCCGGCCAGCGGTGAAAAAAATCTGGAGCGCATCCAGCGCTGGCGCGAGTTGTGCCCCGAGTTGGTGATTCGCAGCACCTTCATTGCCGGTTTCCCGGGCGAGACCGAAGAAGAGTTTGAGCACCTGCTGGGCTTTTTGCGCGAAGCGCAAATCGACCGCGCGGGGTGTTTTGCCTACAGCCCGGTCAAGGGCGCAACGGCCAACGACTTGCCTGGCATGCTGCCCGAGGCACTGCGTGAAGAGCGCCGCGCCCGCTTCATGGCGGTGGCCGAAGAGGTGTCGATCGCCCGCTTGCAACAACGCGTGGGCGCAACGATGCAGGTGCTGGTGGACAGCGCGCCGGCCATGGGCCGACGCGGCGGGGTGGGGCGCAGCTTTGGTGACGCTCCCGAGATCGATGGCGTGGTGCGTTTGCTGCCGCCTGAGAAGATCAGCAAAACCCTCAAGGTGGGTGAATTCACCCGCGCCCGCATTGTCAGCGTGGAAGGCCACGACCTGGTGGGGGTGCCGGTTTGAGGGGGTGCTGCGCACTGCGGGCTCGCTTTCGGGCGGCCCGGTTGCGCAGCATGCTCCAAGGCTTGAATGCACTGAGCTTTCAACCCGGGCTCAGCGTTTCAGGCAACAAAAAAGCCGTTGATCGGAAATCAACGGCTTGTTGTGTTTTTAACGCATCGAATGCGATGCGTTTGGTGCCCAGAAGAGGACTCGAACCTCCACGATGTTACTCGCTAGTACCTGAAACTAGTGCGTCTACCAATTCCGCCATCTGGGCATCTCAGGAAGCCTCTGATTATAGGTCAACGGGTGCGCATCTTCGGGCGAATCAGCGTAAATGTGCAAAAATTTCCAAACGCTGCCACGCAGGTCAAAAAAAAGCCGATGACGTGAGGTCATCGGCTTTTTCAGGTTTTTGTTTGTTTAAGATGGTGCCCAGAAGAGGACTCGAACCTCCACGATGTTACTCGCTAGTACCTGAAACTAGTGCGTCTACCAATTCCGCCATCTGGGCATCTCAGGAATCCAAGGATTGTATATTAAAAAAGTAGCTCCAACCAGCGGGATGCTGGACGAAATTGAAGGTCAGGTGCAAGGTCACCGCGATGGCCATGGCTTTCTGATTCGCGAAGATGGCGAGTCGGACATCTACCTCTCGCCCAACGAGATGCGTGCTGTGTTGCATAAGGACCGTGTCAAGGTGCGCATCGTGCGACAGGACCGCAAGGGCCGACCAGAAGGTCGCATTGTTGAGATCGTTGAGCGCCCCGAGCAACCCATCATCGGACGCTTGCTCCAAGAAGGCGGCTTGTGGCTGGTGGCCCCCGAGGACAAACGCTACGGCCAGGACGTGATGATCCCCAAAGGGGCCACGGGCACGGCCAAGCCGGGCCAGGTGGTGGTGGTCGAGTTGACCGAGCCGCCTGCCTTGTTTGGGCAACCTGTGGGCCGCGTGAAAGAAGTGCTGGGCGAGATCGATGACCCGGGCATGGAGATTGAGATTGCGGTGCGTAAGTACAGCGTGCCGCACGAGTTCTCTGCCGAATGCATAGACCAAGCCAAAGGCCTGCCCGACAAGGTCCTCGCCAAGGACCGCAAGGACCGGGTGGATTTGCGCGATGTGCCCTTGGTCACGATCGACGGTGAAGACGCCCGCGACTTTGACGATGCCGTGTATTGCGAACCGGCCAAGGTGGGCCGTGGCAAGGGATGGCGTTTGCTGGTGGCGATTGCCGACGTGAGCCACTATGTGCAAACCGGCAGCGCCATTGACATCGATGCCTATGACCGGGCTACCAGCGTGTATTTCCCGCGCCGCGTGATCCCCATGTTGCCCGAGAAATTGTCCAACGGCCTGTGCTCGCTCAACCCGGATGTGGACCGTTTGTGCATGGTCTGCGACATGCTGGTCAACGCCAAAGGCGATGTGCACGCCTACCAGTTTTACCCGGCAGTGATGCACAGCCATGCACGCTTTACTTACACCGAAGTGGCGGCCATTTTGGCCAACACCCGTGGACCGGAAGCGGCCAAGCGCAAGGAGCGCGTGACCGACTTGATGAACCTGCAGGACGTGTACAAAGCACTGCTGGCTTCGCGTGCGGTGCGTGGTGCAGTGGACTTTGAAACCACTGAAACGCAAATCGTGTGTGACGAGAGCGGCCGCATTGAGAAGATCGTGCCGCGCGTGCGCAACGAAGCGCACCGTTTGATTGAAGAAGCCATGCTGGCGGCCAACGTCTGCAGTGCCGATTTCATCCATCAAGGCAAGCATCCGGGTTTGTTCCGCGTGCACGAAGGCCCGACGGCCGAGAAAAAAGATATCCTGCGCAATTACCTCAAGGCGCTGGGCTTGGGCATGGGCATCAGCGACGATCCGCACACCAGCGAGTTTCAGAAAATTGCGCTTGCCACCAAGGACCGTCCAGACGCGCAGCAGATCCACACCATGCTGCTGCGCTCCATGCAGCAGGCTATATACACCCCGGTCAACAGCGGCCACTTTGGTTTGGCCTACGAGGCTTATACGCACTTCACCAGCCCCATCCGGCGCTACCCGGATTTGCTGGTGCACCGGGTCATCAAGGCGATTTTGCTGGACCGCAAATACACCTTGCCCAGCTTGCCCGTGCCCGGCGAGGCGCATGCCAAGCTGAGCAAACGGCTGGAGAAAAGCCGTGCGGCCAAAGGCGACGCGCCCGAGTCGTCTGCGCCACGGGTGCGCATGTCGGCCGCAGACCAACGCGCTTGGGAAGCTGCGGGCCTGCATTGCAGCGCCAACGAGCGCCGCGCCGACGAGGCCAGCCGCGATGTGGAAGCCTGGCTCAAGTGCAAGTACATGCGTGAGCATTTGGGTGAGGAATACAGCGGTGTGGTGTCTGCGGCCACCAGCTTCGGCATCTTTGTGACCTTGGACACTTTGTATGTCGAGGGGCTGGTGCACATCACCGAGCTGGGCGGTGAGTATTTCCGCTTTGACGAGTTGCGCCAGGAGTTGCGCGGCGAGCGCACAGGCATCCGTTATGCCATTGGCAGTCGGGTGCAGGTACAAGTCAGCCGGGTGGATCTGGACGGGCGCAAGATCGATTTCCGTCTGATGACAGCGGGCGACGATTTGGTGCCGCGGGCCATGCGCGACAAAGGCGTGTTGGGCCCAGCAGAAGGTGGGCGCGACAAAAAGCGGGGTGCTCAGGACCGTCGCCAGGCCGACGCCGAGCGCAACCGCTCACCCATCCAGGCGCTCAAGGCTTCGGTGAAAAAAGCGGCCGCCAAGAAAAAAGGCGCCAGGACCACCAAGCCTCGGCGCTGAGGCCGTTCATGTCAGTCGCTGCTTAGGCCAGCCGATGTGCCAGTCGGCTGGCGTTGAGTGCCTCGCCTTGCGGCCAAGTGTCTGCCACCTGACCGTGCTGCGCCACGGCCGCGCAGGCTGCATCGAATGAGCTCAAGCCTTGCGCCATGCGTGCGCCCACCAGTCCGGCCAGCACATCGCCTGTGCCGCCGATGGCCAGTCGGCCGTTGCCCGTGATGTTGATGCGCGGCGTTTGTCCCGGCGCGGCGATCACGGTGCCCGAACCCTTCAGGACCACGCTGCATTGGAAACGCTCGGTCAGTTCTTGCGCCGCTTTGAGGCGGTCGTTTTGCACCTGGGCCGTGTTGCAGCCCAGCAGTCTGGCCGCTTCCAGGGGGTGGGGTGTGATGACGGTGGCTTGTGGTGCCGGGTGCGCAGCCCGCTGGCGCAGCGCGTCTTGAAGTGCGCTGCCCTGCGCCACGGCATTGAGGCCATCGGCGTCCAGCACCAGACAGCGACTCCGCTTCAGCACCTCGGGCAAGAGTGCTTGCACAGCCGTGCCGCCACCGCAGCCGCACACCACATGGAGTTTTTCAAGCTCAAGCTGCATGAATTCGCGTTGCATCACATCGGGTGGGGCGCTGTCGCTGGCCTGGCCGGACAACAGACTCAAAATGACACGCCCCGCACCCGCGTGCAAGGCGGCTGTGGCCGCCAAAACGGCCGCGCCACCCATGCCCATGCCGTTTGAGGCCATGCCTTCTCCACCGATCACCGCCACATCGCCGTGGCTGCCTTTGTGGCTGGCGTGGGGTTTAGGTGCTGATGTGTAGGGTTGATTGAGCCAGGCCAGAGGCGGGACGCTGTGCTGGCTGTGGCGATAGCCCAAGTCTTCGAGCCAAATTTGGCCGCTGGCGTCGCGTCCATGCCCCATGAGCAGACCGGCTTGCACCGCGATGAGGCTCAGGGTGTGGTCGGCATGCACGGCCATGGCGTCCCCGCTGTCGTCGCCCAGCCACTGGCCCGATTGCGGGTTCAGCCCGGTGGGCACGTCGATGGCCAGCACGGGTGCCTTGCCCTTTTGCATGGCCTTCACGCAAGCTTGCAAATCGGCGCTCAAGGGCCGCGAGGCGCCGATGCCCAGCAGCGCGTCGATGCACAGTTCTTGCGCGTCCAGCTGAGCAAGCCATTCGGTGGGCACGCCAGACTGAATGTGCACGCCTGCTTGCTGTGCCCGTTGCAAGGCCGCCTGGGCATCTTCCCGGCCTGGGCCGTCTGAGCTCAGCAGGCTGACCACCACTTCTTTGCCCCATTGGTGCAGGTGCAAAGCGGCCTCCAGTCCGTCGCCGCCGTTGTTGCCTGGGCCTGCGGCGACCCAGATGCGCCGGGCATGCGGCGCCACGGCCAGGGCCAGCCGGGCGCACGCCAGACCTGCGCTTTGCATCAAAGACGTCGGGCTGAGGGCCTGCAGCGCAGGTTCGAGCTGCCGCACCTGCGCTGCCCCCAGGACAGGCCAGGCGTGTGAGCGGCTCAGGATGTGCATGGCTTCAGTGCTGTTGCAGCAAGGGTTCGAGCAGCAAGGCCAGCTGCAAAATGGTGTCGTCGTGCATGGCCGCGTGCCAGGCCATCAAGCCCACAGGCAGTTCGCCCGGCGCATGGCAGGGCAGGGAGATGCCGCAGCCGTCCAGTGTGTTCACGGCGCTGGTGTTGCGCAGCAGCAGACCGTTGACCCGGAAGAACTCGGCATCGCGCTCAGCGCCCGGGGCGACATCGCTGATTTTGGGTCCGGTGATGGGGGTGGTGGGCGAGAGCACAGCGTCGTAACCCACCAGCGCTTTTTCGACGCGGCGAATCCATTGCTGGCGGGCCTGCACCAAATCCATGTATTCATGGGCTTTCATGCTCGAGCCGCGCATCAGGCGCTGCAGGACGCGGGGGTCGTAATGTTCACTGTCCCGCTCCAGCCATTCGCGGTGCCAGGCAAAGCCCTCGGCCGGGCTGAAGCCGCCGGTGCTCATCATCGGGGCCAACTCGTTCAGCTCGCTCAGATGGATCTCGTCGATGCGCGCCCCGGCAGCGCGCAGGCTGTTCAGGCTGCGCTCAAAAGCCCGCGACACTGTGGCGTCCATGCCGTCTTGCATCAGGTGCCTGACCACCGCCAGGCGGTAGCCGGACAGCGGCCGCTGCCCCAAGGGGACGCGTCTGGCCGAGAGCACCTCGTGCGCCAAAATCGCGTCGCGCACGCTGCGCGTCATGGCGCAGACGGTGTCGAGTGTGGTGGACAGGGGCAGGGCGCCTTGTGTGGGCACCAAGCGGGCGGTGTTTTTGAAGCCCACGATGCCGTTCAGCGCAGCGGGCACCCGGATGGAGCCGCCCGTGTCCGAGCCCAGGCCGATAAAAGCGGCGCCGGTGGCCACCGAGACGGCCGCGCCGGAGCTCGAGCCGCCGGGCGCATAGGCCTGCTCGTGGGTGCCGACGACGTGGTCGTGGAGTCCGTCCCAGGCGGCGGGTGTGTCGTAATGGGGGTTGGTGCCCACGCCCGAAAAAGCAAATTCGACCATGTTCGTGCGCCCGATCAGGCCCGCACCTGCAGCCCGCAAACGCGCGACGGCCAGGCAGTCTGCTGGGGCCGGGGGCTGGTCTTTCATAACGATGGAGCCGGCCTGGGTGACCTGCCCTTGAACGTCAAACAGGTCTTTGATGGACACCGCCAGGCCCGCGAGCGGGCTTTGGCCCACTTGGGGCTGACTGGCTGTTTGCTGCAGTGCTTCGGGTGTCAGTTGCATGAAGGCATGCTTGCAGGCTGGGCTTTGCGCCACAGCCAAACACGCTTGAGCAACGACTTGGGGCGTTGTGGACCCGGCCCGAATGGCTTGCCGGGTGGCGATCAGGTCAGCTTTCATGAGGAGAGGTCACTTTCGGGTGGGTCAGGATGCTATAATCCTAAGGCTTTGCTGAGTGCAGGTGCTGTCTTTTGAGTGTCATGTCCAACACACGTCAAACAGTTCTCAATCACAGCGAAGTTCATCCGCGAATCCGTCCCGTCAAGGTGTTGCGCCCAGTTTTTTAAAGGCTGCGCGTGATCAGTGGACCGGATTTTAGACCCAACCTTTGGAGTATTTTTATGTCCGTTACCATGCGCGAAATGCTGGAAGCCGGTGTCCACTTTGGTCACCAAACCCGCTTCTGGAACCCCAAGATGGCCCCGTTCATCTTCGGCCACCGCAACAAAATCCACATCATCAACCTGGAAAAATCGCTGCCGATGTTCCAGGACGCGATCAAGTTCGCCAAGCAGCTGTCTGCCAACCGCGGCACCATCTTGATGGTTGGCACCAAGCGCCAAGCCCGTGAGCTGGTGGCTGCCGAAGCCCAGCGCGCTGGTGTGCCTTTCGTCGACCAGCGCTGGCTGGGCGGCATGCTGACCAACTTCAAGACCGTCAAGACCTCGATCAAGCGTCTGAAGGACATGAAGGCTCAGCAAGAAGTCGGCCTCGATAGTCTGAGCAAAAAAGAACAGCTGATGTTCAAGCGCGAGATGGAAAAGCTCGAAAAAGACATCGGTGGCATCCAGGATATGGCGGCTTTGCCTGATGCGATTTTCGTGATCGACGTCGGCTACCACAAGATTGCCATCTCGGAAGCCAAGAAGCTGGGCATCCCACTGATCGGTGTGGTGGACTCCAACCACTCGCCCGAAGGCATCGACTACATCATCCCCGGCAACGACGACTCGGCCAAGGCCGTGGCTTTGTACGCCCGTGGCATCGCTGACGCGATCATCGAAGGCCGTGCCAATGCGGTCAACGACGTGGTCAAGGCCGTGACCGAAGGCTCCGACGAATTCGTCGAAGAAGCCAACGCTTCTGCCTGAGTTCCCAACACTCGATGAAAGGGGCTTTGTGGCCCCTTTTTTTTAATCTGACTTTTAGACTGAATACGGAGAAATCAAATGGCTGCAATTACCGCAAGCATGGTCGCTGAACTGCGCGCAAAAACCGACGCCCCCATGATGGAGTGCAAAAAAGCCCTGACCGAAGCCGAAGGCGACATGGCCAAAGCTGAAGAGCTGCTGCGCGTCAAGCTGGGCACCAAGGCTGGCAAAGCCGCTTCCCGCGTGACCGCCGAAGGCGTGGTGACCAGCTTTGTGAACGGCACCACAGGCGCCATGATCGAAGTCAACTGCGAAACCGACTTCGTGACCAAGAACGACAGCTTCCTGGCTTTGGCCAACGCCGCTGCCAAATTGGTGGCTGAGCACAACCCTGCCGACATCGCTGCTTTGGGCGAGTTGCCATACAGCCAGGACGGCTTTGGCCCCACTCTGGAAGAAGTTCGCAAGGGCCTGATCGGCAAGATCGGCGAGAACATGAGCTTCCGCCGCTTCAAGCGCGCTGCTGGTGCAGCCAAGATTGCCAATTACTTGCACGGCACCCGCATCGGCGTCTTGGTCGAGTACGAAGGTGACGAAACTGCGGCCAAAGATGTGGCCATGCACGTGGCTGCGATGAAGCCCGTGTCCTTGACCAGCGCCGAAGTGCCCGCCGAGTTGATCGAAAAAGAGCGCTCGGTCGCTGCGGCTAAGGCCGCCGAGTCCGGCAAGCCTGCGGACATCGCCACCAAAATGGTCGAAGGCTCGGTGCAGAAGTACCTCAAAGAAGTGTCTTTGTTCAACCAGTCCTTCGTCAAGAACGACAAGCAGACCGTCGAGCAGATGCTCAAGGCCGCTGGCACCACCGTGAGCGCATTCACTTTGTACGTGGTGGGCGAAGGCATTGAGAAGAAGGTCGACGACTTCGCCGCCGAAGTGGCTGCCCAAGTGGCTGCCGCTCAAGGCGCAGCCTGAGTTCATGCCTCTGCTGATTTGCCAACCCATCGTCCACATTGAACCCCAAGGAGCCCCTCATGTCTTCAGCCAAGCCAGCCTTTAAGCGCATTTTGCTCAAGCTGTCCGGCGAGGCCTTGATGGGGGACGATGCCTTTGGCATCAACCGCGCCACCATCGTGCGCATGGCCGAAGAGATCGCCGAGATCAACCGGTTGGGCGTGCAGGTGGCGGTGGTCATTGGTGGCGGCAACATCTTCCGCGGTGTGGCCGGGGGGGCTGTGGGCATGGACCGTGCCACGGCCGATTACATGGGCATGCTGGCCACGGTGATGAACTCCCTGGCCTTGGCAGACGCCCTGGACAAGGCGGGCCTGACGGCTCGCGTCATGTCGGCCATTGGCATCGACCAAGTGGTGGAGCCCTATGTGCGCCCCAAGGCCTTGCAGTACCTCGAAGAGGGCAAGGTCGTGGTGTTCGCGGCGGGCACGGGCAATCCGTTTTTCACGACCGACACGGCGGCTGCTTTGCGCGGTGCCGAGATCGGTGCCGAGATGGTGCTCAAGGCCACCAAGGTCGATGGTGTCTATACCGCCGATCCGAAAAAAGACCCCTTGGCCACGCGTTACAGCGAAATCAGCTTCGACGAGGCCATTTCGCGCAATTTAGGCATCATGGATGCCACGGCTTTTGCCTTGTGCCGCGACCAGAAACTGCCGATCAAGGTGTTTTCGATCATCAAGAACGGCGCTTTGAAGCGCGTGGTGCTGGGTGAGGACGAAGGCACCCTGGTTTATGCTTGAGCCCGTTCTGACGAGGAGAACCCCATGACCATTGCAGACATCAAGAAAACAACCGAAACCAAAATGGAGCAATCCATTGCGGCCTTCAAAAACAACCTGACCAAGATTCGCACCGGGCGTGCCAATCCGGCCTTGCTCGACACCATCCATGTGGATTACTACGGCTCCATGGTGCCTTTGTCGCAAGTGGCCAACGTGTCCTTGATGGACTCGCGCACCATCAGCGTGCAGCCTTGGGAAAAAGGCATGGGCGCCAAGATCGAAAAAGCCATCCGCGAAAGCGAGCTGGGCCTGAACCCCGCTTCCATGGGTGATCTGATCCGCGTGCCCATGCCCCCCATGAGCGAAGAGCGCCGCAAGGAAATGACCAAGCTGGCCCGCACAGAAGGCGAGAACGGCAAGATTGCCATTCGCAACTTGCGCCGCGATGCCAATGAATCGGTGAAGAAACTGGTCAAGGACAAGGAAGCGTCCGAGGACGATCAAAAGCGTGCCGAGGCCGATGTCCAGAAGCTGACCGACAAACGCATGACCGAAATCGACCAGTTGGTGGCTGCCAAAGAACAAGAGATCATGGCGGTTTGAGTTTGAATGGGGTGCCGTGGCTCATCACGGCCTGATGGGCCGCCCACTTGGCGGCCTTTTTTATTTGGCGGCCCTTTTTATTTGCCGGCCTTTTTCTCAGGAGAATCCTTGCTCAAACAACGCGTCATCACCGCCTTGGTCCTGCTGGCCTTGTTGCTGCCCGCTTTGTTTGCGGTCAATCCCTGGCCCTTGATGGCGCTGACCTTGGTGCTGATCACCGCGGGTGCTTGGGAGTGGGGGCGGCTCAACGGTGTGGGACCTGTGCAGGCTTGGATGGGGGCGCTGGCGTGTCTCGCCGCTTGTGCCCTGTCGATCGCGTCGGGTTGGCTGCAGTCGACCCCGCCTCAGTTGTGGCTGATCGCCGGGGCCATGTGGGTTCTGCTGGGAGCCTGGATGATCCAGCGCGGTGTGTCCGCTTGGGCGCTTTGGCCGCGCCTTGTGCGTTGGTGGGCGGGTTTGTTCTTATTGGCCCTGGCATGGTTGGCCTTGGCCCAAGCCCACCAGAGGGGCGTTAACTTTCTCCTGTCGGTGCTGGTCCTGGTTTGGGCCGCCGATGTGTTTGCCTATTTCTTTGGCCGAGCCTTGTGCGGTCGGTTCGTTTCCTTCAAACTGGCCCCAGCCATCAGCCCAGGCAAGAGTTGGGAAGGCGTCTTCGGTGGCATGCTGGGGGTCTTTTTGGTGTCCTGGCTTTGGACAGTCTTTGATCGGACCCACAACCCGATCACACCCAGCTTTTACACGCTGCTTTGGGCCCGAGGCGCTGGGGTGGCCGTACCGGCATTGCTGTTCATGTCGGCCATGAGCGTGGTGGGCGATTTGGTGGAGTCTTTGGTCAAACGCAGCGCGGGCATGAAAGACAGCTCAGGCCTGTTGCCTGGTCACGGCGGCGTGCTCGACCGCGTGGACGCCTTGCTGCCGACTTTGCCCTTGGCCATGATGCTCGTGGCCTGGATTTGATGTGGAGACCTCTGGCATGAACAAACAGCAATGCATCACGATTCTGGGCTCAACCGGCTCGATTGGCACCAGCACACTCGATGTGCTCAGCCGCCACCCCGCGCAATACCGCATCCACGCCCTGACGGCCTCCAGCCAGGTGGACCTGATGCTGGCCCAGTGTGGGCGTTTCAAACCCGAAGTGGCCGTGATGGTGCAGGAGTCGGCTGGCCGGCAACTGGCCGAGAGGGTCAAGGCTGAAGGTCTGCCCGTTCAGGTGCGCTGGGGTGCTGCGGCTTTGGACGAGGTGGCTTCGGCCCCGCAGGTGGACGCTGTGATGGCCGCCATTGTGGGCGCGGCGGGTTTGTCGCCCTGCATCGCGGCTGCGCGTGCGGGCAAGCGCTTGATGCTGGCCAACAAAGAAGCCTTGGTGGTGGGCGGCGATGTCTTCTTGCGGGCCGTGCGCGAGGGTGGGGCGCTGCTGCTGCCCATCGACAGCGAGCATTCGGCGATTTTTCAGTCCTTGCCCGAAGACGCATCGAGCTGGCAACGGCGCGTTCAAAAGATCATCCTGACAGCCTCTGGCGGCCCGTTTCGCACCCGCGACCCCCGCACCTTGAGAGAGGTGACCCCTGAGCAGGCCTGTGCACACCCCAACTGGGTCATGGGGCGCAAAATTTCCGTGGATTCGGCCACCATGATGAACAAGGCTTTGGAGGTGATCGAGGCGCGTTACTTGTTTGGTCTGTCGCCCGATCAGTTGGAGGTGGTCATTCACCCGCAAAGCGTCATCCATTCCATGGTGCAGTACCGCGACCATTCGGTGGTGGCGCAGCTGGGCACGCCCGACATGCGCGTGCCCATTGCCTATGGTCTGAGCTGGCCAGAGCGCATCGAATCGGGCGCGGCAGCGCTGGACTTTCACGCGCTGGCCGCCATGACCTTCGAAGCCATGGATGAGCCCGAACATGTGCTGCGCTTTCCTGGTTTGCGACTGGCCTGGGAAACCTTGAGGGGTGCGCCAGGCAGCTGTGCCATCTTGAACGCGGCCAACGAAGTGGCTGTGGAGGCTTTCTTGAACAAACGCATACGCTTTGACCAGATCCATGAACTCAACCGCGCCACGCTGGACAGTTTGCAGTGCTCGCCACCCGAGTGTCTGGATGACTTGCTGGCCCTCGATGCGCGCAGCCGCCAGGAGGCTGAGCGCAACCTGACCCGCCTGGCATGAAAATACAAACGTGGTGAGCCCTGTCCAAGGTGGCTGCAGCCTGGTCCTGATGTATTATCTTTTGATGCATTTGGTCGGCTCTCTGTGAGCTGCCAAAACTCCCAACCCAGACCCGTTTCTTGCCTTAAAGGCTTGCGAGTGTGAGTTGGGGTCCGGTTTTCAAAGCCTGACTTCACCCCTGAAGAAGGCTTGGTTTTAGAACGATTGCAACATGAATTTTCCTGATTTTCGCGCCCAAGTCTTGCCTTCAGCCTTGAAGGCCCTGGCCTGCGCCATGCTCAGCTTGCCTGCTTGGGCCGTCGATCCTTTCACCGTGCGCGACATCCGTGTCGAGGGTTTGCAGCGGATCGAGCCTGGCACTGTGTTTGCGTCTTTGCCTTTGCGGGTGGGCGACCGTTACACCGATGACAAAGGCGCCTCCGCCATTCGTTCCTTGTTCGCCTTGGGCTTGTTCAAGGATGTGCGCCTGGAGACCCAGGGCGATGTGCTGGTGGTGGTGGTGCAAGAGCGCCCCTCGGTGGCCTCAGTAGAGTTCATCGGGCTCAAGGAGTTCGACAAGGATGTTCTGGTCAAGGCTTTGAAGGATGTGGGACTGTCTGAAGGACGGCCTTTTGACAAGGCTTTGGCCGACAAGGCCGAACAAGAACTCAAGCGCCAGTACATCAGCCGCAGCCTTTATGGTGCCGAGGTGGTGTCCACCGCCACGCCCATTGACCGCAACCGGGTGAATCTGACATTCACCATCACCGAGGGCGGTCCCGCCAAAATAGCCCAGATCGACATTGTGGGCAACCAGGCTTTCAGCGACGCCACTTTGCGCGACCAGTTCAATCTGGACACAGGTGGCTGGATGAGTTGGTACACCAAGTCCGACCGGTATTCGCGCACCAAGCTGAACGCGGATCTGGAAGCCTTGCGCTCCTTTTACCTGTCTCAGGGGTTTTTGGAGTTCCGCATCGACTCCACCCAGGTGGCGATGTCGCCCAACAAGCAGGACATGGCGATCACCATCAACATCACCGAAGGTGAGCGTTTTGTGATCTCTGGCGTCAAACTGGAGGGCAATTACCTCAACCGTGATGACGAGTTCAAAGCGCTGGTCAAGATCGCTGTGGGCAAGCCTTACAACGCCGAGACCGTGGCCGAAACCACCAAGGCTTTCACCGATTACTTTGGAAAATTCGGCTTTGCTTTTGCCCGTGTCGAGGCCAAGCCCCAAATTGACCGGCGCAACAACCGTGTGGCGTTTGTTCTGCAAGCCGAGCCTTCGCGCCGAGCCTATGTGCGCCGCATCCAGGTGGCAGGCAATGACCGCACCCGCGATGAAGTCATCCGCCGCGAATTCCGCCAGCTTGAAGCGGCTTGGTACGACGGCGACAAAATCCGTCTTTCTCGTGACCGCGTTGACCGCCTGGGCTATTTCACCCAAGTGAACGTGGAAACGCTGGAGGTGCCCGGCGCGCCCGACCAGGTGGATCTGTTGTTCACGGTGGCCGAAAAGCCCACGGGCAGCATTTCTTTGGGCGCGGGTTTTTCTTCCGCTGAAAAAGTGGCCTTGAGCTTTGGCATCCGCCAGGAGAACGCTTTTGGTTCTGGCAATTACCTGGCCGTGGAAGTCAACACCAGCAAGTTCAACCGCAATTTGGTGCTCAGCACCACCGACCCGTACTTCACGAAAAATGGCATTTCCAGGACGGTCGATCTGTTCCAGCGCACCACGCGACCTTATTTGGGGGACGTGAATGCTTATCAACTGATCAATTCCGGCGCTGGTTTGCGTTTTGGTGTACCCGTGACGGAAACGGATACAGTCTTTGTGGGGGCCAACGCCGAGCAAACCGAAATTCGTGAAGGCACGGGTTTGCCGGATGCTTACCGAGCCTATGGCCAAAAATTTGGTGCCACCAGCACAGCCTTGCCTTTGACTTTGGGTTGGGCCCGGGACGGACGAGACAGTGCATTGGTACCCACCCGAGGCAGCCTTCAGCGTGTCAATGCCGATGTGAGCGTGGGGGGAGATGTTCGCTATGTGCGGGCCAGTTACCAATACCAGCAGTATTACCCTCTCAGCAAAAAATACACCTTGGCATTCAACACAGATCTGGGCTGGGGCCAAGGTCTGAAAGGCCAAGAGTATCCATTGTTCAAAAACTTTTATGTGGGCGGACTGGGCAGCGTTCGAGGGTTTGAGCAGTCGACCTTGGGACCTTCAGAGCCCAACAGCGCAACCAATCCAGCATTGATTTACTTGGGCGGACCTAAAAAGCTGGTTTTTAACACCGAGTTGATCATGCCTTTTCCGGGTGCGGGCAACGACAGAACCCTCAGGTTGTTTGGATTTACCGATATAGGCAGTGCTTTTGGCGAGAATCAACAGGTCTCAGCCGATGCCTTGCGCGCCTCTGCAGGTGTGGGTCTGAGCTGGATCTCGCCCATGGGTCCTTTGCGTTTTTCTTATGCCACGCCGATCCGCAAGCAGACAGGCGATAAAATCCAGCGACTTCAATTCCAAATTGGAACCTCTTTCTAATGAACACGTTTCGTCAAAAAATCACCATGGCCTTGTTGGCCGCTGCAGCTTGTGTGAGCGGTATGGCTCAGGCTCAGGACATCAAGATGGGCTTTGTCAACACCGAGCGCATCTTCCGTGAGGCCGCGACCGCCAAGCAGGCGCAGGCCAAGTTGGAGCAAGAATTCTCGCGCCGTGAAAAAGAGTTGGTAGACACCGGCAACAGCCTCAAGCTGGCCTCTGAAAAGTTCGAGCGCGAAGCCCCCACCTTGGCCGAGTCCCAGCGCACGGCCCGCCAAAAGCAGTTGATCGAGCAAGACCGCGAATTCCAGCGAAAGCGCCGCGAGTTTCAGGAGGACCTGAATGCCCGCAAAAATGAAGAGCAACAAATCGTGGTCGAGCGGGCCAACCGCGCCGTCAAGCAGGTGGCTGAATCTGAAAAATACGATGTGATTTTTCAGGAAGCGGTCTACATCAACCCCAAGCACGACATCACCGAAAAAGTCATCAAGGCGCTCAACGCCTCGACGGCCAAATAAGCCCGTCTGACGTGACGGGTACCGCCCAGTGTCTTTGACGCTCGCCACACTGGTTGATCGGCTTGGTGGGCGTTTGTGCGGTGACCCTGCTTGGGTGATCGCTGGCCTGGCGCCCTTGCAAACGGCGCGGACCGATCAGATCAGTTTTCTCAGCCACCCCAAATACCAAAACCAACTCGCGGCCAGTCAGGCCGGTTGCGTGATCGTGGCGCCCGCTTTTGAAGCGCTGGCCAGCCAGGGACGCTCCGTCATCGTCACCGAAGACCCCTACCTGTATTTTGCGCGGCTGACCCGTTTGTGGAAGCAGACCCAGCAAGCTGTTCAGGGGCCTCGCATCCACCCCACCGCCGTCATCGACCCCAATGCTTGGGTGGCCGATGACGCAGTGGTTGGCCCCTTGTGTGTGGTCGAGCGTGGTGCCAAGGTCGGGTCCGGCTCGGTGCTCAAGTCGCGTGTGACCTTGTCCGAGGGCTGCTCGGTGGGGGCGCGTTGCATCCTGCATTCTGGGGTCGTGGTGGGCGCTGACGGTTTTGGGTTTGCTCAGCACCAAGGCCAATGGGAAAAAATCGAACAATTGGGGGCGGTGCGCATCGGAGATGATGTGGAAATCGGGGCCAACACCTGCATCGACCGCGGCGCGCTCGAAGACACCGTCATCGACAATGGCGTCAAGCTCGACAACCTGATCCAGATTGGCCACAACGTGCACATCGGTGCGCACACCGCCATGGCCGGCTGTGTGGGGGTGGCGGGCAGCGCGCGCATCGGTGCCCATTGCACCG
>NZ_JAFEIF010000056.1 GCF_017848645.1 Limnohabitans sp.
GAGCGCGCGGGGGCGGCGTTGTCGCTGCTGGCAAACAAGTAGCTCAGCGGATCGCTGTCGCCCCAGGGGCTGTCGGTGGCGGCTGGGGCAGCTGTAGCCGCCGCTGTCCAGTTGGGCTCGCCCAAGGCCACTGCCGCTTGTGGGGCTGTGGCGGCACTGAACAAGGTCTGCTGCAGGGCCGGAGTGGGCATTTGGCTCAGGCGCTGGGCCTGCAGCGCCGCCAGGCCCGAGGGCATCATGCAGGCAGGCACGGTGTGCACTTGCAGGGTTTGCGAAGGGAACAGGGTCGAAAAACGGTCAACCAGGTTGGACAGCTCGCGCACGTTGCCGGGCCAGGCGTAGGCCTGCAGCAGCTGCAGCATGTCGGGTGCGAATTTCAGGGGGCGGTTGCCGGGCAATGTGTGCTTTTCGGCATAGAACTGCAGCAAGGCGGCGATGTCGTCGGGCCGCTCACGCAAGGCAGTGGTGGTGATGGGCAAGACGTTGATGCGGTAGTACAGGTCTTCGCGGAAGCGCCCGGCGGCGACTTCGGCTTCGAGGTTTTTGTGGGTGGCCGCCACCACGCGCACGTCCACCGGCACTTCGCGCGAGGCGCCCACGGGCAGGATGCAGCGCTCTTGCAGCACACGCAGCAGCTTGACTTGCATGTCCATGGGCAGGTCGCCGATTTCGTCCAGAAACAGGGTGCCGCCGTGGGCCAGCTCAAAGCGGCCGAGTCGGTCAGCCACGGCCCCCGTGAAGGTGCCTTTGCGGTGACCGAACAGCTCGCTTTCGATCAGCTCGCGTGGAATGGCACCGCAGTTGATGGGCACAAAGGGGCCGCTGGCGCGAGGGCCTTGGGCATGCAGGGCCTGGGCCACCAGCTCTTTGCCGGTGCCGCTCTCGCCCGTGACCAGGGCTGTGGATGATGAAGCCGCCAAAGTCTGGATGAGCTCGCGCAGGAACTGCGTCGCTCGGCTTTGTCCAATGATTTGGGTTCTGGCGCTGGCTTTCATGTCTGTCAGGTGTCTGGTGGGCTCAGGTGGCGTTCAGGGCATGCCGGGCGGGCGGATTGCACTGAAGGCTTCAGATTGCAGTTGATGAACTTTTATCAATTTATTCACTTATCAGTTTATAAATTAACAAATGCGATCTTAGCAAGTATTTGGAGGAAAAATACATTTTTATCATCAAATTTCACAAATTATTTGTGTATTTTGAGGTTCAATATGGCGCAAATGCGCTTCAAAAACGCGGGATTGGTCGGTCAACGCTCAAGACTTGGGCCGTGCTGCCGATGTATGCATCAAGTCACAACACATCCACGCGCCGCTTTGGTTGGCATGGATGCAAGTTCATGGAGAAGCACAATGACCCGTACCCGATCACTGACTGCAGCGCTGCTGACCACTTTGGCCTTGGCTGGCTGCCAATCCGTGCCCTTGAACATCATGGGGCAGGACAAAACCATGGCGCCTGCGGCACCCACCTCCATGATCAGCCCCTTGGTGGAAAAGCGTGAAACCCTGGTGGCCACGGGCTACGCGGTGATCAGCGTGCAAAACCACAAGAACCCGGCCCAGCAGCGTTTGCTGGCCATCCGCGCCTCCAAGCTTGATGCTTACCGCTCCTTGACCGAGCAGGTCTACGGCCAGCAGCTGGACGCCAGCACCACGGTGGCCGACATGACGGTCATGAGCGACACCTTCCGCGCCAAGGTGGAGGGCGTGATTTATGGGGCCACCATGGTCAGCATCACCCCGGTGGGCGAGGACACCTACGAGACCACCTTGTCGCTGGACCAGTATGTGGTGCGTGATTTGCGTGCCTTGTACTTGGGCCAGATGGCTTCGCGCCGCCGTTGATCGGCCCTCAAGAATCGCCTCTCAAACCGTCTCGGATTGGATGACCCCATGCTGGCCCTCGTGAACCTGCCCCGCCCTGCCCTGCACCGCCGCCCAGGCTCTGGCCTGGCCTGGTTGCGCATGAGCGCAGCCGCGCTGGCCTGTGCACTGGCCACCACGGCTGGGGCCCAAAGCCCCAGCCCCGTAGAACTGGCGGCCAAGGCGCTGGCCTCGGCCCCGGTGCAGGCCCTCTTGAGTGCCCAGGCCCAGGCCCAGGCCCAGGCCCAAGCGGCCAAGGCGGCCCAGAAGAACCCGCAAAAAGAATACGACGCGCAGTTGGCCGCCATTCGCCAGGCGATTTTGGACGCCACGCTGGACCGGCCCACCCGGGTGGTCAGCACGGCTTGGGTGGACGACAAGGGGGCTTTGCATGAGAGCGCCCATTTCCACTCCGAGGCGCAGGTGCGCGGTGTGCGGGTGTTGTCTTATGTGCAAGGCGATGAGCCCGTGACCCAGGTCAGTGCCGAGGTGTTGCCCTGGGGCTGGAAGCCCGTGGGGGCCGACCAAAGCTGCAAGGCCCCGCCCAGGCCCTGGCGTTTGCCTTTGGGCGTGCAGCTGGTGATGCCCGAGGGTTTCAGTGGCCCGCAGCTGTTTGCCAGCCAGACCCTGCTGGGCCTGGCGCAAGAGGCCTGGGGCCAGAACATGCAGCTGTCGCAGCGCTGGCGCACGCACAGCGTGGCGCAGGCCGCCCCGCAGTCCGACAACGCCTACATGCGCGCCCTGACGGGCCAGACCGAGGAGCGCAGTGGCTGGATGGCCGAGATTTCACTGCAGCCACACGCGCCGGCCGAGGCCCCTCGTTCGTGGACTGAGCGCGTGAGCCAGAGCCTGAGCGAAACCGCCCCGCCGTGGCGCTGGACGCTGAGCGTGCGCTTGGGCCAAAAGCTCAGCCCGACTGCACGCTTGGTGCCGCAGTGGCAAATTGAACAGATCGTCTCGATTGCCCCTTTGGCCCTGGCCCAAAGCCCCAGGGCTTGGGCGCAGCAGATGCAAGGCCTGCTGCAGGAGCGCATGCGCCAATGGGTGGCCCAACTGGACCGGCAGACCGAATGCGAGCCGGTGCAGTTCCATGTGCGCCGCCAGGGCACGCCTTCGCTGGAATTGCAAGCGGGCTTTGACAGCGGCTTGCGCCCCGGGGACCGTGTGCTCTTGATGGACCCCGCCCATGTGCCCGCCCGCATGCTGGAGCCTGGCGTGGCCCAACACTTGGCTTTGGCCCAGGTGGTCAAGGTTGGCCCCCACCGCACCGAGCTGCAACAACTGGCTGGCCCAGCCCTGGCCTCGCATGGCGCCTGGATGGCCCTGCCCTTGTGAGCCCGTTCAACCCGAACCACAATAACGACATGACCTCTGCTGTTTTCACCCCCCGTCACTTGGCCGCCTGGCTGCTCGGCAGCTGCGCTTTGGCCTGCTGGAGCACGGCGGCCTGGTCGGCTGACAGTGCAGCGGCCTCGGCGCTCAAGGCGCTGTTGGGCCCGCAAGCGGCGTTTCAGCAATCAGGTGGCCTGCCGCCCACGCCTGCCCATTCTGCAGGGGGTGCTGCGCATGCCAGCGCTGCGGGCATGACACCTGAGCCCGGGGCCTTGACCGCCGTGGGCAGCACGGTCACGGTGCAGCGCGGCGAGACGCTGGACCGCCTGATCCGCCGCACCTTGCCGGATGTGCCTTTGCACCCCGACTTTTTGCGCAAGGCTTTTGTCAGCCTGAACCCGCAGGTCTTCCCCTCGGGCTCGCCCAACCAGATGCGTGCCGGGGTCGCCATGAAGGTGCCCAGCCTGCCCGCTTTGCGACAAATGATGTTGGCCCAATACCCGGGGGCTGTGCCTTTGCTGCAGGGGAGCCAAGCGCAGACAGACCACAAAGCTGCCATCGATCCGAACGACCAGCGCCGCTGGGTGCGTTACCCCTGATCGCAGCGCAGGCCGCCGCATGATCACCGGGGCTGAAACCGCCCACCTCAACCCCAAAATTCCCACCATTTACCTGGAGGGAAAGTTGCCGCTGGTGGTCGAGCGCAGCGCCGCCGAACTGGGCTTGCGCGACGGCCAGGTGATTCAATCCACCGTCGAAAACCGCCAAGACCGGGTCCGTCTGATCCTGCAAGACCCCGCACAAGCCGGGCGCTTCATCGACTTGCCCAAAGATCTGCCCGCCGGGCTGCGCCTGGCCTCGGGTGACACGGCCTTGTTTCGGGTGCAGCTGCAAAGTGATGGTTCGATCTGGCTGCGCCCGCTGCAAGCCACCGGTACCGCTGCGCCCGCCGCCGCTGCACCTTTGGCGCAAATGCCCAACCGCATGCAGCAACTGGGTTTCAGACCGCCCGACATGGGGGCTCTGGCCCTGCTGCTGCGCCCAGGCGGACTCGACAGCCTGTTGCGAAGCCTGAACACGGCCGCCCCGGAGCTGGCCGGGCTGCAGCAGTGGCAGCGCCTGCGCCCCAGCATGGCCCAATTGACCCCGGAAAAACTCCAGCAACTCATGCAGCGCAGCGGCTTGTCGACCGAGTCCCTGCTGGCCAATGGCCAAGGCAGTGGGCTGGTGGACCTGAAGTCGGGGCTGCGGCAGTTGCTGCGTCTGCTGCAAAGCACCAGCCACGAGGCGACGGGCCGCGTGCAAGATGCCATTGACGACATCGAGTCGCACCAGCTCACAGCGGCCGAGACCCTGACGGGTCGTGAGTGGGTGTTCTCCATGATGCTGCCTTTTTCGGACGCTGAACCCGTGGCCCTGCGTTTTGTGCGGGGCAGACGCAAGCGCGGCGAAGAAAAAGCCCCGTTGGTCATTCACTTGCACACCCGCAACCGCGATTTGGGCGAGGTGTGGCTGCAAACGCGCATCAGCAGTGAAACCGAGGTCGACATGGTCATGTGGGCCTTGCGCGAAGATGTGGTGCACCGTGCCCGCGACCTGACGCCCAACCTGGCCGAAGAGCTGGACAGCGCAGGCCTGAACATGACCCGGCTGCAGGTCATCCACGGCCCTGGCCCCTCCGAGCCCATGCCCTGGAACCCACCC
Source organism: Limnohabitans sp. (assembly GCF_017848645.1). GTDB lineage: Bacteria > Pseudomonadota > Gammaproteobacteria > Burkholderiales > Burkholderiaceae_C > Limnohabitans_A. Next base: position 4,899 of record NZ_JAFEIF010000056.1, read on the forward strand.
GACACCGGCAGCTTGCTGGATGTGAAAACATGAAGGCCCCGCTCAGAGAGGCGATTGCCCTGGAGTATGGCAAGCGCAAAACCCCCATCATCAGCGCCAAAGGCGAGGACGAGCTGGCCCAGCGCATCATCGACGAGGCCCAGCGTCACGGCGTGTATGTGGCCGAAGACCCGCAGCTGCTGGCCTTGCTCAGCCGCATCGACCTGGACAAGGAAATCCCCCCTGAGCTTTACACCGCTGTGGCCGTGATCCTGTCCTGGGTGTATTGGCTCAAGGGCATGCGCCCGGGCGACGAAAAAAGCCTCTGAGTCACCCAGCCCGGCTGCGCCAGCCGGTCAAGCGCACGCGCACACTTGCCCGGCACACACGCGCCCGCATCTGCGACAGCTGACAACCCACAACTTGGCACGGGCAGCATCAAAACCTAGGGTAAACACCCAATACCCGAACGCCTTCTGATGCGCACAATATCGTTATTAGCAATAACTTTATTGCACCCCCTGAACCAGACCTGCCAAGGACCCTTTCCGATGACACAAGCCCCCCACCCGATCCTGGAACGTGCAGCCGCCAACGGCGTAGCCCTGGAAATGCAAGGCGCTGTGGCCGTGGTGCGCCTGTGCCGCCCCGCCAAGCGCAATGCGCTCAACGACGCCCTGATCGAAGCGCTGCGCGATGTGTTCCAGAACCTGCCGCCCGAGGCGCGCGCCGCCGTGGTCCATGGTGAGGGCAACCATTTTTGCGCCGGACTCGACCTGTCGGAGCTCAAAGAGCGTGATGCGGGGGAAGGCATTCACCACTCACGCGGCTGGCATGTGGCCCTGAACGCGGTGGAACAAGGCAGCGTGCCCGTGGTCTGCGCGCTGCACGGCGCGGTGGTGGGCGGTGGCCTGGAGCTGGCCAGCGCCAGCCACATCCGCGTGGCCGACGAGAGCACTTTTTACGCGCTGCCCGAAGGCACACGCGGCATTTTTGTGGGCGGCGGCGGCTCGGTGCGCGTGCCCAAACTGATTGGCACAGCGCGCATGATCGACATGATGCTCACGGGCCGTGTCTACGACGCGCAAGAAGGCGAGCGTGTGGGCTTTGCCCAATACCTGGTGCCCACCGGCACGGCTTTGACCAAGGCCATCGAGTTGGCCACCCGCATTGCCACCAACGCGCCCCTGACCAACTTTGCCCTCACCCACGCCATGCCGCGCATTGCCGAGCAACCGGCTGACCATGGCCTGTTCACCGAAGCCCTGATGGCCTCGATCGCCCAAGCCGCCCCCGAAGCCAAAGCCCGTGTGCGCGCCTTCCTCGAAGGCAAGGCGGCCAAAGTGCAAAAAAGCTGACCCGGAGACGCGCATGAACGCCCCCCAATTTCGCCCGCTCAAATTTGGCGTGACCCGTGTCAGCCTGCGCGACGGCACGCCCGGCACGCGCTACCTGCAAGCCGATCAGGCGCTGCAGGCTTACCCCGAGCGCCTGACCGACCGCCTGCAGCACTGGGCGCACCACAAGCCCGACCAAACCTTCATGGCCCGGCGCGTGAAAAATGCCGATGGCACGCTGGGCGACTGGCGGCACATCACCTACACACAGGCCTGGCAAACGGCGCGCAGCATTGCGCAAAGCGTGCTCGACCGGGGCCTGAGCGCTGAGCGCCCAGTGGTCATCCTGAGCGAAAACAGCCTGGAGCACGCCTTGCTGTCCCTGGGTTGCCTGATCGCGGGTGTGCCCTTTGTGCCCACCTCGCCGCCCTACTCGCTGGTCAGCGTGGACTACGACAAGCTCAAGCATGTGCTGCGCACCGTCACGCCCGGCCTGGTGTTCGCCTCGGACGCCCGCTACGCCAAAGCCATCGCAGCCACCGTGGCCGATGACATGGAAGTCGTGATGGTTGAGGGCGAGGTGCCCGGCCGCACCGTCACGGCTTTTGACAGCCTGTGCGCCACCCCCGCCACGCCCGCAGTAGATGCCGCCATGGCCGCCACCGGCCCGGACACCATTGCCAAGTTTTTGTTCACCAGCGGCTCGACCAAAATGCCCAAGGCGGTCATCAACACCAACCGCCTGTGGTGCGCCAACCAGCAACAAATGGCGCAGTCCATGCCCGTGCTGGCCGAGCGTGAGCTGGTGCTGGTGGACTGGCTGCCGTGGAACCACACCTTTGGCGGCAACCACAACTTTGGCATGACGGTGTTCCACGGCGGCACGCTCTACATCGACGACGGCAAGCCCACGCCCGCCTTGATGCACGAGACCTTGCGCAACCTGCGCGAAATCGCGCCCACCGTCTACTTCAACGTGCCCACCGGTTTTGAAGCGATTGCCCACGCCATGCAAACCGACGACCAGCTGCGCAAAACGCTGCTGTCGCGGGTGCAGATGTTCTTTTACGCCGGGGCCGCTTTGGCCCAGCCCATCTGGGACAGCCTGTATGCCAGCCAGGAGCGTGAAGTGGGCGAGCGCATCGTCATGGGCACGGGCTTAGGGATGACCGAGTCCGGCCCGTTTGGCATCTTCGTGACCAACCCCTTTGTGCAAGCGGGTGACCTGGGCGTGCCCACGCCCGGCCTGGAGCTCAAGCTGGTGGACAGCGAGGGCAAAACCGAGGTGCGCTACCGGGGCCCGAACATCACGCCCGGCTATTGGCGCGCGCCGCAGGAAACCACCGAGGCCTTTGACGAAGAAGGTTTCTTCAAGACGGGCGATGCGGTCAAGTGGATCGACGAAACCGATGTGCACCTGGGCCTGAAGTTTGATGGCCGCATTGCCGAAGACTTCAAGCTGGCCACCGGCACCTTTGTGAGCGTGGGACCGCTGCGCGCCAAGATCATCTTGGCAGGGGCGCCTTACATCCAGGACGCGGTGCTGACCGGCATCAACCTCAAAGAAGTCGGCGCCATGATTTTCCCGACCCCGGCGGTGCGCGCCTTGAGCGGCCTGCCTGCTGATGCGCCGCTGGCCGACGTGCTGGCCTCGGCACCGGTACTGGCCAAGTTTCAGGACGTCGTCAACATTCTGGCCCAAACCGCCACGGGCAGCGCCAACCGCATTGCCCGCCTGTGTCTTTTGAGCGAGCCGCCCACCATCGACAAGGGCGAGATCACCGACAAGGGCTCGATCAACCAACGCTCGGTGCTGGCCCACCGTGCGGGCACTGTGGCCGCGCTGCACGAAGGCACTTTGCCCAACATCCTTCAACCCCAATGACAAAACCCCTGCGGATCGCGGTCAGAGACCGTTCCCACAAAAAATCGAAAGAACAGACATGAGCCCCAAAGGATTTTTCAACGCGTTTGCCGATGTGTGGATGCACGAAGGCGTGCGCACGCCCATGGTCGATTACTGCGGCGCGTTGGGCCACATCTCGCCCACCGACCTGGGCATCAAGGCCGCACGCGAAGCTTTGAAGCGCGCGGGCATCGCCGCCAGCGAGATCGGCTCGGTCATCACCGGCAACATGGCTCCGGGCGACTTCGACCAGTTTGTGCTGCCGCGCCACATTGGCCTGTACGCAGGCGTGCCGCAAGAGGTGCCCGCCATCATGGTGCAGCGCATTTGCGGCACCGGGTTTGAGTTGTTTCGCCAAGCGGGCGAGCAGATCGAAGCGGGCGTGTGCGAGGCCGCGCTGGTGGTCGGCACCGAGAGCATGACGCGCAACCCGATTGCCGCCTTTGACCACCGCACCGGCTTCAAGCTGGGCGCGCCGGTGGGCTTCAAGGACTTCATGTGGGAAGCCCTGAAAGACCCGGCCGCAGGCATCAACATGATCCAGACCGCCGAGAACCTGGCCAAAAAATACAACATCACCCGAGAAGAAGTGGACCAATTCGCGTCCGACTCGTTTGCCAAAGCTGTGGCCGCTCAGGCCGCAGGTTTTCATGCGGGCGAAATCGTGCCCGTGGTCACCGAAAAGTTCGAGCTCGAAGGCTACGTCTCGCGCGGCATCAAGCTGCAAGGCAAAGTGACCGAGGTCAGCGCCGACACCCACCCACGCATCTCGCCAGCCGAGGTGCTGGGCAAACTCAGGCCTGTGTACGAAGGCGGCGTGCAAACCGGTGGCAACAGCTCGGCCCTGGTCGATGCGGCAGCGGCTTGTGTGGTCACGTCGGGCACCTATGCCAAAGCCAACGGCAAGAAACCTTTGGCCCGCGTGGTCGCTGCTGCGGCTGTGGGTGTGCCGCCCGAGATCATGGGCATTGGCCCTGCCCCGGCCATTCGATTGCTGCTGGAGCGCACAGGCTTGAAGCTGTCCGACATTGGCCGCTTTGAAATCAACGAAGCGCAAGGCGCGCAAACCCTGGCGGTGGCGAAAGAGCTGGGTCTGGATGTGTCCAAGCTCAACGTCAACGGCGGCGCAATCGCGCTCGGTCACCCCCTGGCCGCCACCGGCGTGCGCCTGACCATCACGCTGGCGCGTGAGTTGCAGCGCAGCGGTTTGCGCTACGGCATCTCCAGCGCCTGCGTGGGCGGCGGGCAAGGCATTGCGCTCTTGATCGAGAACCCCGAGGCAGCATGACCCCCCTGTAGGAGCCCTTGTGGGAGCCCACCCTGTGGGCGATCTCCTGCAAAAACAAAACGACATCAAAAGGAACTGACATGAACATTCAAGGACAAGCCGCATTGGTCACCGGCGGTGGCTCAGGCCTCGGTGAAGCCACAGCCCGCGAACTGGCCCGCCTGGGTGCCAAGGTCGCGGTGCTCGACCTCAACATGGCCAACGCCGAGCGCGTGGCAGCCGACATCGGCGGCGTGGCCGTCCACTGCAACGTGAGCGATGCAGACAGCATGGCCCAGGCCATCGAGACTGCCGCCGCAGCCCACGGCCCCGCCCGTATCTTGATGCAGATCGCCGGCATTGGCACCGCCAAGCGCGTGGTCGGCAAAGACGGCAAAGCCGCGCCGCTGGACGAGTTCGCCAAGGTCATCAATGTCAACCTGATCGGCACCTACAACGCGGCGCGTTTGTTTGCAGCGGCCTGCGCCAAACTCGAGCCGATGGAAGATGGTGCCCGTGGCGTGATGGTCTTCACCGCATCGGTTGCCGCCTTTGACGGACAAGTGGGCCAGCAGGCCTACAGCGCGTCCAAAGCCGGTGTGGTGGGCATGACGCTGCCCATGGCACGCGATTTGGCACAACACGGCATCCGCGTGTGCACCATCGCGCCCGGCCTGTTCAAGACCCCTTTGTTGGCCAGCTTGCCCGAACCGATCCAGCAATCGCTGGCATCCAGCATCCCCTTCCCCGCCCGCTTGGGCAAGCCCAGCGAATTTGCCGAACTGGCCTGCCACATCGTGCACAACGACCACCTGAACGGCGAAGTCATTCGCCTCGATGGCGCCTTGCGCATGGCCCCCCGCTGAAAGCCGAACATGAGCAAAACCGTTGTTTACGAAGTGCAAGTGGTGTTCGGTGACTGCGACCCCGCGGGCATAGTCTTTTTCCCTAATTTCTCCAAATGGATGGACGCGTCATCGCTGAACTTCTTCATGAAATGCGGCATCCCACCCTGGCGCGAGTTGGTCAAGACGCGCGGCATCATCGGCACGCCCCTCTTGGAGATCAACACCAAATTCATCCGCCCCGCCACCTATGGCGAAACACTGCAGGTGCACACCAGCGTGCAGGAGTGGCGCGAGAAAGTGTTTGTGCACAAACATGTGGTGATGCGTGGCGACACCGTGCTGTGCGAGGGCACCGAGGTGCGCGCCTTTTGCATCAAACACCCCGAAGACCCGGACCGCATCAAAGCCATTGCCGTGCCAGAAGACATCCGCACCTTGTGCAGCTGATGGGTTCGATTCCCCTCTTTCCCCCAACCTGAATTTTTCATCCACCCTTTCGAGGAGACAAGCATGAGCAACCGTCGCGAATTCATCCAATCCACCCTCGGTGCCGCCATTTTGGGCAGCACCGCGTTCCAGCAAGCCTGGGCGCAAAGCGGCCTGCCGATCGAGCAAGTCAAAGTGCTCTACGGCTTCCCACCCGGCAGCTCCGGCGACATCTGCGCTCGCCGTGTGGCCGAGAAATTTGGCGGCACGCCCTACAGCAAGAATTCCGGCATCATCGACAGCCGCCCCGGCGCAGGTGGCCAGATTGCCCTGAACCTGCTGAAAAGCGCTCCGGCCGACGGCTCCGTGCTGGCCATGACCCCGTTCTCAGCCATCTCGCTTTATCCGCACATCTTCAAAAACCTGCAGTACAAGCCGTTTGATGATTTCACGCCCGTGGGCACCGCCTCCATGATTCACCACGGTTTTGCTGTCGGCCCCATGGTGCCGGCCAGTGTGAAGAACGTGAAAGACTTCATCGTTTGGGCCAAGGCCAACCCCGCGCAAGCCAGCTACGGCTCGCCCGCTGCAGGCTCCACGCCCCACTTCATTGGGGCTTTGCTCGGCCTGAACCAAAACTTCGAATTCAAGCATGTGCCTTACCGTGGCTCGGTGCCCGGCGTGACCGACGTGGTCGGCGGCCAAATCGCCTGCATGTTCACACCGCACGGCGACTTCATTGCCAACCACAAAGCCGGCAAGATGCGCATCCTGGCCACATCAGGCAAAACCCGTTCGCCTTTTGTGCCCGACGTGGCCACCTTTGCCGAGCAAGGCTTTCCTGAATTGACCGTGGAAGAGTGGTTCGGCTTTTATGCCCCCGCAAAAACCCCGGCCAACGTGGTGCAAGCGGCCAATGCGGCGGTCAATGCCGCCCTCAAAGACAAAGGCGTGCAAGACGCTTTGACCGTGGTGGGCCTGATTCCTTTTGGCGGCACGGTTGCGGACCAACTCAAGAGCTCGCAAGTGGAACTCGAGCGTTGGGGTCCGCTGATCAAGCGCATCGGCTTCAGCGTGGACTCCTGATTGATCAGGTCGTTTCAAAAAAGTTTCATCGATGGCCAAGACGCTGGATGCAGCAGCAGGGTCATCGGGGCACTGCAATTTCACAACGAAAGAAGGACGAACATGACGATCCGATTATTTGCTTTGGGAAGTTTATGGTTGTTGGCTGGCTGTGCGGGTGGATTGCAGTCCAGCGCACCTCCCAATTTGGCTCCTGCGCGCAGTGGCACTTTGGCTCAATGTAAAGAACTGGGCGAACAATTCAAATTCTCGGCAACACGCATTGAATCCACCGCCTTGGTTCCTGCCGGTGCCGTGCGCAACGGTCCGCAGCCCACCGCAGTCACCGCCTACACGGTCAGCGAGCACTGCCTAGTCAAAGGCAAGATGCATGAACGGCAAGGTGCCGATGGACAGCCTTACGCCATTAGCTTTGAAATGCGCTTACCCAAAGACTGGAATGGTCGGTTTTTCTACCAAGCCAACGGCGGCTTGGATGGTGTCGTGCAACCCGCATTGGGTGCATTGGGTGGAGGACCATTGACCGGCGCACTCGCACAAGGCTTTGCGGTCATCAGTTCGGATGCCGGGCATAGCTCTGGGCAAAACCCTTACTTTGGTTCAGAACCGCAGGCACGCCAAGATTACGGTTATGCCGCCGTTGGCAAACTCACACCCATGGCCAAAGCTTTGATCCAAACGGCTTATGGCAAATTGCCGGACCGTTCTTACATTGCGGGTTGCTCCAATGGCGGCCGACATGCCTTGGTGGCCGCATCACGGTATGCAGAACAGTTTGACGGCTACTTGGCTGGCGCGCCAGGCTACCGTTTACCCAACGCCGCGTTGGCACAGCTTTGGGGATCGTCGAAGTGGAACAGCTTGGCACCCGCTGGCCCGACGGTGAACCACCCTTTCAATCCCAATTTGAAATTCCCGGACATCGGTGCGGGCTTCACCGCCGATGACCGACACATATTGGCCCGTGCCGTTTTGGCCAAATGCGATGCACTCGATGGTGCGGCCGACGGCATGGTTCAAGACGTATCGGCTTGTCAAAAAGCTTTTGACGTGCAAAGAGATGTCCCCAGTTGCACCGCAGGGCGCGACGGCAAATGCTTGAGTGCCGTGCAAAAAAATGTCGTTGCGCAAGTCTTCCAAGGTGGCCAAACCACCAAGGGAGAGCCTTACTACAGCGCATTTCCCTTTGACACGGGCGTGTCGGGAAACAATTGGGCCACTTGGAAATTTGTTTTCTCCCAAGCCTTGGACCCTGGCGCTTTGAGCCATGTGTTCACCAGCCCCAAGCGGGATGTCAAAGCGTTCGATACCGATTACGACAACTTGTTTAACGGTATTTTTGCCAAGCCACCGGGCTACAGCGAAAGTGCCGACGAGACCATCACACCGGTGAACCATGCGCAGCCCCTCAACATGAAGAATGTGCAACAACGCGGAGCAAAAATCATGCTTTACCACGGGGTGAGTGACCCGGTTTTCTCTGAAACCGACACACGCGCCTGGGTTGACCGCGTTGCCAAACAGATCCCCAACAGCGCCAACTTTGTACGCCACTTTCCCATTCCCGGCATGAACCATTGCAGCGCAGGCCCCGCTGCAGACCAGTTTGACGCACTCACGCCATTAGTGGCTTGGGTTGAGCAAGGCATTGCCCCTGACAGCATCACCGCACAAGTGCGCGGGGCGGGCAATGCAGGCGGTGTGAATACCGAATTGCCAGCAAGCTGGAGCGCACAGCGCACACGTCCCTTGTGTGCCTACCCCAAGGTCGCCAAGTACATGGGCTCCGGCTCTTTGGAAAATGCCGCAAGTTTTTCTTGCCAATGAACCGTTAACTCGGCCCTTGAAGCGAACTTTTCTAATTGACCATGAACGCCTACCAGCCCCGCACCGAGGACATGCAATTTTTGTTGTCCCGCGTTTTGAACGCACCGGCCCAACTGCAAGCTCTGCCCGCCTTTGCCGAGGTGGACGCCGACTTGATGCAGCAGGTGCTGGATGAAGCAGGCAAGTTCGTGGGCGAAGTCATCGCCCCGCTCAACCGCGATGGCGACGAGGTCGGGGCCCAATGGAAAGACGGCGTGGTCACCATGCCGCCGGGCTTCAAGGCCGCCTACAAATCCTTTTGGCAATCGGGCTGGCCCGCTTTGGCCGCCAGCGCCGAAGACGGCGGCCAGGGCCTGCCCAGCGTGCTCGAAGCCATGCTCTACGAAATGCTGAGCGCCGCCAACCACGGCTGGACCATGGCGCCGGGCTTGCTGCATGGCGCGTACGAATGCATCAAGCACCACGGCAGCGACGAACTCAAAGCGCAGTATTTGGAGAAAGTGGCCACCGGCGAATGGCTGGCCACCATGTGCCTGACCGAGCCGCACGCGGGCTCTGACCTGGGCCTGGCGCGCACCAAGGCGGTCCCCATGCCCGATGGCCGCTACGCCGTGAGCGGCACCAAAATTTTCATCTCGGGCGGCGAGCATGACCTCACCGACAACATCGTGCATCTGGTGCTGGCCCGCCTGCCCGACGCGCCGCCCGGCCCCAAAGGCCTGTCGCTGTTTCTGGTGCCCAAGTTCTACTCCGACGGTTCGCGCAGCCGCATGCACTGCGATCGCATCGAAGAAAAAATGGGCCTGCACGGCAGCCCCACTTGCGTGATGCGTTTTGACGAAGCGGTGTCTTCAATCGTGGGCGAACCGGGCAAGGGCCTGAACGCCATGTTCGTGATGATGAACGCCGCCCGCTTGCATGTGGCCTTGCAAGGCATTGGCCTCTTGGACGCGGCTTGGCAAAAGGCCGACGCCTATGCACAAGAGCGCCGCCAGATGCGTGCGCCGGGCAAGGGCAAAAGCGCAGGTGAAGCCGACCTGATTGCCGAGCACCCCGCCATGCGCCGCATTCTGGACACGCAGCGCGCTTGGGTCGATGCCGGTCGCGTGTTGGCTTACCGCACGGCCCTTGAGTTGGACCAGATCAAACACAGCCCCAACGCCGACACGCAAGCCGCCGCCCAGCGCTGGTGCGCGCTGGTCACGCCGGTCATGAAATCGGTGTTCACCCATCAGGCTTTCCATGGCGGCAGCGACTGCCTGCAGGTGCTGGGTGGCCACGGCTATGTGCGGGAATGGGGCATTGAGCAAATCGTGCGCGACGCCCGCGTGGCCATGATTTACGAAGGCACCAACGAGATTCAGGCGATTGACCTCTTGGTGCGCAAAGTGCTGGCCGATGGCGGCGCGGGCATGAACGCGCTGCTGGACACCCTCGCGGCCGACTTGCCCCAGGCGGCCAAAGCCGGCAAAGCCCACACCCCAGCGCAGGCCCGCATCCAGACCTTGCGGGCGGTGACGCAACAAATCGTGCAGGCTGCGCCCAAAGACGCGGCGCTCGCTTACCGTGTGGCCGACGACTATTTGCGCGCTGTGGCCCTGGTGCTGATGGACTGGGCCTGGCTGCGCATCGAAGCGGGCGTGGACGCCGACACCCCCAACGCCGACACGCGTTGGCGTGCCCCGGTCCAAGCCCTGCGCAGCTGGGTGCTGCCCGAATTCCAGATGCGCAGCTTCATCATCGTGCAGCAGTGCGCGGCGGCATAATCTCGCCTTCTTTATTGCGCCAACTTTTTCGCGCTGACATGCCCCGTAACCCATCCCGCCCAACACCGCTCAAAGCCCAAAGGCCCGAAGCCTCCAAGCCCGGCACCACCGAGCACGATGCACCCGGCCAGAGCCTGCCCGCCAAGCCCCGCCGAACGCGTGCCTCGCCCGCCAAGACCTCGTCGCACGCTGTGGACACGGTGGACACGAGTTACTTGCAAACCCTGATGGGCTACAACGCCCGCCGGGCTGCGCTGAGCATCATCGAGCTGTTTTTGGAGCGCCTGGCCCCTTATGGTTTGAAGCCGGTCGATTTTTCGGTCATGTCCACCATTGGCCACAACCCGGGTGTGACCTCGCGCCAGCTGTGCGCAACGCTGAACCTCTTGCCCCCTAATTTGGTGGGCCTGATCCAGTCGCTGGAATCACGCGGGCTGATCGAGCGCAAACCCCATCCGCACGATGGCCGTGCCGTGGGACTGCACGCCACCCCCAAAGGCCGGGCCTTGATGGTGCAAGCCGAACAAACGGCCACCGAGCTGGAAATCGAAAAAACCGCCAAGCTCACGCCAGCCCAGCGCAAAACGCTGCTGGCGTTGCTGCAAAAAATTTACCTTTGACCGCGCTCGGCCAGGAAGATGTCGATGCGGCGGTTGCGTGCACGGCCGTCGGCGGTGCCGTTGTCGGCCACAGGCTCGCGTGAGCCGCGCCCGTCGATGCTGATGCGGCTGCTGTTCACGCCCCGGCCCACCAGGTAGTCACGGGCGCTTTGGGCGCGGTTGACCGACAGCGGGTTGTTGATCGCGTCGCTGCCGGTGCTGTCGGTGTGGCCCACGATGCGCACTTCCATGCTGGTTTGCTGGCTCAGGCCTTGCGCAAACTGGTCCAGGATGGGGCGCAGATTGGGCTTGATGTCGGCGCGTCCGGTGTCAAACGAGATGTCGTTCGGGATGCTCAACTTGAGTTGGTTGTCAGGGGTTTGCGTGACCACGGTGCCTGTGCCCGCCGTGGCCTGCTCCATGGCGCGCTTTTTGTCTTCCATCTGCTTGGACCAGATGTACCCTCCCAAAGCCCCCAAGCCCGCGCCAATGACCGTGGATTTGCTGTCGCGGCCCAAAACTTGTCCGGCCACAGCACCAATGACGGCCCCCGTCCCGGCCCCTTTTTGCTGTGAGGTCGTGGTGGCACAACCGGTCAACAAAACGGCCACCGCACAAGTGGCAACACCCATGGAGGTCAATGCAGCATTTTTTCGGGTCATGGTCAATCCTTGAAGTGAGTGATGTATCCCGCCAAATCTAACCGACACCCACCCCTGCCCATGTGGGGCAAGCCACATAAATTGCAAGCAATCGTTTCAACCGGCACCCACCGCCCGCTGGACCCCGCTTGAAGCCGCCGCCTCTGGCCGCCCCGGCACGGCGCCACCGCCTTTGGCGAGGGCATGACAAGGGTGACAGCGCGCCATGCCGATGTCTGACACCATGCTGTTTTTTAAAGCCCACAGGTTCACCATGCTCCTCATGCAACTGCCCCAAGACGCGCACCAGGCCTTGTTGATCGGCCGTTTGTGGGTGCCGGGCGTTGGCCCATTTTTGGTGGCCGTTACCCCGCAAGACGTGCTGGACCTGTCAGGCCTGGCCACCACCAGCAGTGCTTTGCTGGAACTGCCTGGCGTGGCCGCCCAAGTGCGCGCCTGCCTGGCATCGGGCCAGGCCAAGCGCCTGGCCAGCACCGCCGAGGCTTGGGCCAACAGCGACGAAACGCTGCGCAAGGCCGACCAGCCCTGGTTCATGGCCCCCTGCGACCTGCAGGCCGTCAAGGCCGCAGGCGTGACCTTTGTGGCCAGCATGCTCGAGCGTGTGATCGAAGAGCAAGCCCGTGGCGACGCCAGCCGCGCCGAAGCCGTGCGCCAGGCGGTGGTGGCGGTCATTGGCGACAACCTGCGCAGCGTGGTGCCCGGCTCCCCGGAATCGGCCCAGCTCAAAGACGTGCTGCTGGCCCAGGGCATGTGGTCGCAATACCTGGAAGTGGGCATCGGGCCCGATGCTGAAGTCTTCACCAAGGCGCAACCCATGAGCGCGGTCGGCCCCGGGGCTTGGGTGGGCATCCACCCGGGCAGCCAATGGAACAACCCCGAGCCGGAAATCGTGCTGGCCGCCAACTCGCGCGGCGAGGTGGTGGGCGCCACCTTGGGCAACGACGTGAACCTGCGCGACTTCGAAGGCCGCAGCGCCTTGCTGCTGGGCAAAGCCAAGGACAACAACGCCAGTTGCGCCGTCGGCCCCTTCATCCGCCTGTTTGACGAGCACTTCAGCATCGACGACGTGCGCCAGTGCGAGCTGAGCCTGAAAGTGCAAGGCCCCGAGGGTTTTGTGATGCAAGGCAGCAGCGCCTTGAACCAGATCAGCCGGGACCCGCTGGACCTGGCGGGCCAAGCCATGGGCCCATACCACCAGTACCCGGACGGCATGGTGCTGTTTTTGGGCACCATGTTCGCCCCCACCCAAGACCGCCACGGCCCGGGTCAGGGCTTCACCCATGTGGTGGGCGATGTGGTCAGCATTTCCACCCCGCAACTGGGCACCCTGGTCAACCGGGTCACCACCTCGGACCAGGCGCCGGCCTGGACCTATGGCGTGGGTGCGCTGATGCGCGACTTGGCCAAACGCCAAGGGGCGGGCTGAGGCTTGGCGGGGCTGGCATAATTTTGGGTTTTCCACAACCCGGCGGCCCGCCAGCGGCACCGGGCCCTTTCTGACAGGATGCCCCTCATGAACACCACCCCCTCCGGCCTGCAATACGAAGACACCGTTGTCGGCGAAGGCGAAGTCGCCACAGCGGGCCAAGACGTCACCGTGCACTACACCGGCTGGCTCTTTAAAGACGGCGAACAAGGTGCGAAGTTTGACTCCAGCCGTGACCGCCGTGACCCCTTTGTGTTCGGTCTGGGCGCAGGCATGGTCATCAAGGGCTGGGATGAAGGCGTGGCGGGCATGAAAGTGGGCGGTCAACGCACCCTGATCATCCCCGCCGAGCTGGGCTACGGTGCCCGTGGCGCTGGCGGTGTGATCCCGCCCAATGCCACTTTGAAGTTCGACGTGGAACTGCTCGCCCTCGATTGAGCCCAAGGCGAACGGGCTGCGGCACAACCCGCCTTGGGGCGGGTTCTTGCAACCTACCCGCCCCAAGGCGGGTTTTTCTTGCGCCCTTCTTGCGTCCTTCTTGCGCCATTTTTGCTTGATTCCCGGGGCATGTGACCTGCAAAGCCCCCCTTGAAGCCCGAAACAACGCCCCTATTTAAGAGGGGTATTCATTTATTGCGGACATTGTTCATGTCAGAAGCCACACAAAACCAAGACCCCAAGCCCCTGAGTGACGAAGAACTGGCTGCTGCTGCCGCCATGACCGCCACCGACCCGCTGGCCGATACCCAAGCCGAGCTGGCCAATCTGAAGGCGCAAAACGCCGATCTGGCCGACCAGTACTTGCGTGCCCAGGCCGATGTGCAAAACGCCCGCCGCCGCGCCGATGACGAAATCGCCAAGGCTCGCAAATTTGCTGTGGAGGGTTTTGCCGACAGCCTGCTGCCCGTGCTCGACAGCCTGGAAGCCGGTTTGGCCATCCCCAACGTGACGATTGAGCAGATCCGCGAAGGGTCAGAGGCCACGCTGCGCCAGCTCAAAAGCGCGCTGGAGCGCAACAAAGTGGTCGAAATTGCCCCACCTGCCGGGACCAAATTCGACCCACACCACCACCAGGCCATCAGCGTGGTGCCTGCCGAGCAGGAACCCAACACCGTGGTCGCCGTGCTGCAAAAGGGCTACCAGATTGCCGACCGCGTGCTGCGCCCGGCTTTGGTGACGGTGACCGCCCCCAAATAAAACCTTTTTGGCGCAAGGGGACTTGAAAAGCGTCCCAGCCGCCTCAACTGCCAAACATAGCACTTTTAACCAATTTCGGAGTATCAAAATGGGAAGAATCATCGGTATTGACTTGGGCACCACCAACTCGTGTGTGGCCATCATGGAAGGCAACACGACCAAAGTGATCGAGAACGCCGAAGGCGCTCGCACCACCCCGTCGATCATTGCGTACCAAGAAGACGGCGAAATTCTGGTCGGCGCTTCGGCCAAACGTCAGGCAGTCACCAACCCCCGCAACACTTTGTACGCGGTCAAGCGCTTGATCGGCCGCAAGTTTGCCGAAAAAGAAGTCCAAAAAGACATCGATCTGATGCCTTACACCATCGCCAAAGCCGACAACGGCGACGCTTGGGTGGAAGTGCGCGGCAACAAATTGGCCCCGCCACAGATCAGCGCTGAAATCCTGCGCAAGATGAAGAAAACCGCCGAAGATTACCTCGGCGAAGAAGTGACCGAAGCCGTGATCACGGTGCCCGCTTACTTCAACGACGCCCAGCGCCAAGCCACCAAAGACGCTGGCCGCATTGCCGGTCTGGACGTCAAGCGCATCATCAACGAGCCCACCGCTGCAGCCTTGGCCTTTGGCCTGGACAAGCAAGAAAAGGGCGACCGCAAGATCGCTGTGTATGACTTGGGTGGCGGCACATTTGACGTGTCCATCATCGAGATCGCCGACGTCGACGGTGAAAAGCAGTTCGAAGTGCTGTCCACCAACGGCGACACTTTCCTGGGCGGCGAAGACTTTGACCAGCGCATCATTGACCACATCATCACCGAGTTCAAGAAAGAATCCGGCGTCGATCTGGCCAAAGACGTGCTGGCCCTGCAGCGCCTGAAAGAAGCCGCTGAAAAGGCCAAGATCGAGCTGTCGAGCTCGGCAGCCACCGATGTCAACCTGCCCTACATCACGGCCGACGCCACAGGCCCCAAGCACCTGAACATCAAGCTGACCCGCGCCAAGCTCGAGCAGCTGGTGGAAGAGCTGATCGAGCGCACCATCGCCCCTTGCCGCATGGCGATCAAGGACGCGGGCGTGTCGGTCGGTGAGATCGACGACATCATCCTGGTCGGCGGCATGTCCCGCATGCCCAAGGTGCAAGAGAAGGTGAAAGAGTTCTTCGGCAAAGAGCCTCGCAAGGACGTGAACCCTGACGAAGCCGTGGCCGTGGGCGCTGCGATTCAAGGTCAAGTCTTGTCCGGCGACCGCACCGACGTGCTGCTGCTCGACGTGACACCTTTGTCCCTGGGCATTGAGACCATGGGCGGTGTGATGACCAAGATGATCACCAAGAACACCACGATCCCGACCAAGTTTGCACAAACTTTCTCGACCGCCGAAGACAACCAGCCGGCCGTGACGATCAAGGTGTTCCAGGGTGAGCGCGAAATCGCCAGCGGCAACAAGGCCCTGGGCGAGTTCAACCTCGAAGGCATCCCGCCAGCCGCACGCGGCACACCCCAGATCGAAGTGTCTTTTGACATCGACGCCAACGGCATCTTGCATGTGGGCGCCAAAGACAAAGGCACCGGCAAGGAAAACAAGATCACCATCAAGGCCAACTCCGGTTTGTCTGAAGCCGAAATCCAGCAGATGGTGAAAGACGCCGAGCTGAACGCGGTGGAAGACAAGAAAAAGCTCGAACTCGTGCAAGCCCGCAACGCCGGCGAAGCCGCTGTGCACAGCGTGAAAAAGAGCCTGACCGAACACGGCGACAAGATCGAAGCGGCTGAGAAAGAAGCCATCGAGGCGGCCGCCAAGTCTCTGGAAGAGGTGCTCAAGGGCGAAGACAAAGACGCCATCGAAGCCAAAACCGAAGCCCTGATGACCGCCAGCCAGAAGCTGGGTGAAAAGGTCTATGCCGACATGCAAGCGCAGCAAGCCGCTGCGGGTGCTGCAGCCGGCGGCGCCGATGCCAAACCACAAGACGACAATGTGGTGGACGCTGAAGTCAAGGAAGTCAAAAAGGGCTAACACCCCACCCTCTGCGGCCTGGCCGCAGTCCCGCCGCGCAAGCTGATTCAGGTGACTGAATCGCCTTCGCGGCGTTCTTGTTCTAACGGTTGGATTTGCCCCATGGCGACAAAACGAGATTTTTACGAAGTGCTGGGCGTTGCCAAAAACGCCTCGGACGATGACATCAAAAAGGCTTATCGCAAGCTGGCGATGAAGTACCACCCTGACCGCAACCAGGGGGAAGACGCCAAAGCCAAAGAGGCGGAGGGCAAATTCAAAGAGGTCAAAGAGGCCTACGAGATGCTGTCAGACGCGCAAAAACGTGCCGCCTATGACCAGCATGGCCACGCCGGGGTTGACCCCAGCATGCGCGGCGGTGCCGAAGGTTTTGGTGGCTTCGGTGACGCGTTTGGCGACAT
Organism: Limnohabitans sp.; assembly: GCF_017848645.1. GTDB lineage: Bacteria > Pseudomonadota > Gammaproteobacteria > Burkholderiales > Burkholderiaceae_C > Limnohabitans_A. The sequence goes on from NZ_JAFEIF010000056.1 coordinate 21,640, forward strand.
TTTCGGCGACATCTTTGGTGGCCAGGGCCGGGGCGGACGCGGCGGTGGGCGCCAGGTCTTCCGTGGTGCGGACCTGAGCTATGCGATGGAGATTTCGCTCGAAGAAGCGGCCAATGGCAAGGACTCGCAGCTGCGCATCCCCAGCTGGGACGAGTGCGACACCTGCCACGGCACAGGTGCCAAACCCGGCACCAGCGCCAAAACCTGCGCGACCTGCCACGGCCAGGGCCAGGTGCAGATGCGTCAGGGCTTTTTCAGCGTGCAGCAAACCTGCCCGCACTGCCGGGGCACGGGCAAGATCATTCCCGACCCTTGCGGCACTTGCCACGGGCAGGGCAAGGTCAAGAAACAAAAAACACTCGAAGTCAAAATTCCGGCCGGCATCGATGACGGCATGCGCATCCGCAGCGCGGGCAATGGCGAACCGGGCACCAATGGCGGGCCACCGGGTGACTTGTTCATCGAGATCCGCCTGAAAAAGCACGACATCTTTGAGCGCGATGGCGACGACCTGCATTGCGCAGTGCCGATCAGCTTTTCCAAAGCGGCTTTGGGCGGCGAAATCGAAGTGCCCACGCTGGGCGGCAAAGCGGCCATCGACATCCCCGAAGGCACCCAGACGGGCAAGCAGTTCCGCTTGCGCGGCAAGGGCATCAAGGGTGTGCGCGGCAGCTACCCGGGCGACTTGTATTGCCACATCACCGTAGAGACGCCCGTCAAGCTCACCGAGCACCAGAAGAAACTGCTCAAGGAGTTTGAAGAGTCACTCTCCAAAGGTGGCGGCAAGCACCAGCCCAGCGGCGAGAGCTGGACCGACAAGTTGAAAGGCTTCTTCGGGGCTTGAGTCTCAGATGAACCGCAAGGCAGTGCGAGAGGGGCTGCGGCGGGGGAGGGGTTTTGC
>NZ_JAFEIF010000012.1 GCF_017848645.1 Limnohabitans sp.
GGCCGAGCCGCGCACCAACCAGCTGTTCATCTCCGACTTGCCCCAGCGCCTGACAGAGGTGCAAAGAATCCTGGCCCAACTGGACATTCCGGTGCGTCAGGTGCTGATCGAGGCGCGCATCGTCGAGGCCGATGACCAGTTTGGGCAATCGCTGGGCGTGCGCTTGGGGGCGGGCCTCGCGGTACCCTTGCGAGTGAACCAGCGCGCTAACACACTGGCGCTGGGGGCGGGTAATGCCGAGACGGGCGCTGGGGTGGTGACGGGCAACCAGGTCAAGCTGCCTGCGGGCTCGGCGGGGCAGACACTGAACACGCCCGCCAGTTTTGCCGTGTCCTTGTTCAATGCGGCGGCCGACCGGTTCATCAATGTGGAAATTTCCGCGCTCGAAGCCGATGGCCGGGGCAAGGTGGTCTCACGCCCCCGGGTGGTCACGGCCGATCAGACCAAGGCCTTGATCGAGCAGGGCACCGAATTGCCTTACCAGACCGCATCGGCCAGTGGCGCGACCGCGATCACCTTTCGCAAGGCCAACCTGAAGCTGGAAGTGACGCCGCAAATCACCCCCGATGGCTCGGTGGTGCTGGAGGTGGACGTGAACCGCGACAGCGTGGGTCAAGTCACCCCGGCCGGTTTTGCCATCAACACCAAGCACGTCAAGACCCAGGTGCGGGTGGAGGACGGCGGCACTGTGGTGCTCGGCGGTATTTTTGAGGAGACCGACCGCAACAACGAAGCCAAGGTGCCGGGCCTCGGGGATGTGCCGGGCTTGGGTTGGTTGTTCAAGAACCGCGACCAAGCCCAGCGCAAAAGCGAGTTGCTGATTTTTCTGACACCCCGCGTCATGGCCGATGGTCCGGCGACCGCGCCGCCCTGAGTTCAGCGCCACTTTTTGCGAGGGCCTTGTGCCCCAGCCGATGCGGCAGCCCCGTTGCATGGCCCCCAAACCATGTCGAATACACTTGCAGGCCCTGAACCCCAGGCCCCAGGCTTGGGGGTTGACGCCGAATTTTTCTGCACGAGACTTCCCTTGAGCATCATCTTTGTGGGCCTTCCCGGCTCGGGCAAAACCACCATTGGCCGCCAGTTGGCGCGCCGTCTGGGTGTGCCGTTTGTCGATTCCGACCATGTGATCGAGCACCGCTTGGGTTGCTCGATTCGGGAGTTTTTTGCACGCGAGGGTGAGGACAGTTTCCGGGATCTGGAGCAGCAGGTGCTGGATGAGTTGACTCAAACGCAGCAAGGCGTGATCGCGACGGGGGGCGGCGCTGTTTTGCGCGAAGCCAATCGCCGCCACTTGCACGAACGCGGCCAGGTGATTTATTTGCGTTCCTCCCCCGAAGATGTGTACAGACGCGTGCGCCACGACACCGCCCGGCCTTTGCTCCAGGTGGACGATCCGCTCAGCCGTTTACGCGCCTTGTTTGAAGCGCGTGACCCGCTGTACCGCGAAGCGGCCCACTTTGTCATCGAAACCGGCCGCCCCTCGGCGGCCATGCTGGTCAACATGATCTGCATGCAGTTGGAGCTGGCGGGTCATCTGCCCATGAAAGACCAAGCTGGGTCGTAGCGTTGGGCGTTGAGCGTTGAAGAATGGATCCGTCACGCCAAACGCTGAACGCTGAACCCCCCCCGATTTACCCTGATGTGTCCGGGTGCATGGGCGCTGGTGGCAAAAATGGTGCAAAATAGAACGGTCGTTCTTTTTTGATGCGCCATGACCGATCACAAAACCCCCTCCAAAGTTGATAGCTTGCCTGCGCCAGAGGCCGGTCGGCGCGTGCTCATCAAAGGTCAGCAAACCAAAACCGTGATCATCGACGCCGCTTTGGGCCTGGCCTCGCAAATTGGCCTCGAAGGCCTGTCCATTGGTGCGGTGGCCGAGGTCACGGGCATGAGCAAGTCGGGCGTGTTTGCCCATTTCGGCTCGCGCGAAGAGCTGCAGATTTCCGTCATCCGTGAATACCACGACCGTTTTGAGGCCGAGGTGTTTTACGCCGCCATGCAAATGCCCAGAGGTCTGCCGCGCCTGCAGGCCCTGTTTGACAACTGGATGGTTCAGACCTCGGCCGAGATCGATTCGGGCTGCATCTACATCAGCGGTGCGGTCGAGTTTGACGACCGCAGCGGCCCGGTGCGCGACGCGCTGGCTTCGTCGGTGTCCACCTGGCAAACCGCTTTGCGCCGGGCTGTGGAGCTGGCCCAGGCCGAAGGCCAACTCAGCCGCGCATCTGACGCCCACCAGATCGCTTTTGAAATCCATGGCCTGATTTTGGCGCTGCATTACGAAGCCCGTTTTTTGCGCAACCCCAGCGCCGCCGACCGCGCCCGCCAAGGCTTTCAGCACATTTTGGCCCGCTACGCAGGCTCTGGAACGTCGCCCGCGCCCACGACTTCGTCCGCACCAGCCAGCGCGGCCAAATCGCCCAAGCTGGTGGCCGTGCCCAAGGCCCGCCGCAAGCCGACCCACGACTGATTTCCCCCATCCTCACTGACACACCGATTCAAGGAGTCCCCCCATGCCCGTCTACAACCCACCCCTTCGCGACATGCAGTTTGTCTTGCACGAGTTGCTCAACGTGAGCGCCGAACTCAAGGCCTTGCCCAAGCACGCCGACACCGACGCCGACACCATCAATGCGGTGCTCGAAGAAGGAGGCAAATTCGCAGCCGAAGTGGTCTTTCCTTTGAACATTTCGGGCGACACCCAGGGCTGCCAGCTCAACCGCGACACACACGAGGTCAAAGCGCCCGACGGTTTCAAGGCGGCTTATGAGCAGTACGTCGCGGGTGGTTGGCCATCGCTGAGCTGCGATCCTGACTTCGGCGGTCAAGGCTTGCCCTTTGTGGTCAACCAGTGCTTTTACGAAATGCTCAACTCGTCCAACCAGGCCTGGACCATGTACCCGGGCCTCAGCCACGGCGCCTACGAATGCCTGCACGCGCACGGCACGCCCGAGCAAAAAGCCCTGTACCTGCCCAAGCTGACCAGCGGCGAGTGGACCGGCACCATGTGCCTGACCGAGCCGCATTGCGGCACCGATTTGGGGCTCTTGCGCACCAAAGCCGAACCACAGGCCGACGGCACCTACAAGCTGAGCGGTCAGAAAATTTTCATCAGCGCAGGCGAGCACGATCTGGCCCCCAACATCGTGCACCTGGTCTTGGCCCGTCTGCCCGACGCCCCCCCCGGCAGCAAAGGCATCAGCCTCTTCATCGTCCCCAAGTTCAATGTGGCCGCTGACGGCAGCATGGGCGCGCGCAACGGCATTTACTGCGGTGGCCTGGAGCACAAAATGGGCATCCACGGCAACGCCACGTGCCAGATGGTTTTGGACGAGGCTGTGGGCACCCTGGTGGGCCAGCCGCACAAGGGCCTGGCCGCGATGTTTGTGATGATGAACGCGGCCCGCTTGGGCGTGGGCAACCAGTCGCTGGGCCTGACCGAAGTGGCCTACCAAAATGCCTTGGCCTACGCCAAAGACCGCGTGCAAATGCGCTCGCTGACCGGTGTCAAAGCCCCCGGCAAACCCGCCGACCCGATCATCGTGCACCCCGATGTGCGCCGCATGCTGATGACCGCCAAGGCCTATGCCGAAGGCGGCCGGGCCCTGGCGTGCTACTGCGCCTTGTTGCTCGACAAAGAGATCAACCACCCCGACGAGGCCGTGCGCGCCGAAGCCGCCGAAGTCGTGGCCTTGCTCACGCCCATCGTGAAAGCCTTCACCACCGACAACGCCTGGGAAGCCACATCGGCCTGCCAGCAGGTGTTTGGCGGCCACGGCTACATCAAAGAGTGGGGCATGGAGCAGTTCGTGCGCGATGCCCGCATCAACATGATTTACGAAGGCACCAATACCATCCAGTCGCTCGACTTGCTGGGCCGCAAAGTGTTGGGCAACCAGGGTGCCACCCTCAAAAAGTTCGGCAAATTGGTCGAGCAACTGGTCAAGGCCGAAATGGCCAACGAAGCCATGGGCGAGTTCATCAAGCCGCTGGCCGATCTGGGCCAAAAGCTCACGCAACTCACAGGCGAAGTCGGTATGAAAGCCATGAGCAATGCCGACGAAGTGGGCGCAGCTGCGGTGGACTATTTGCGCGTGGTGGGCCACCTGGTGCTGGGTTACTTCTGGGCCCGCTCAGCGCAAATCGCTTTGGCCAAATTGGCCGAGGCCGAGGAAGAGGCCCAGCGCCCCGATCCGTTCTACCAGGCCAAACTGCAGACCGCGCGTTTTTACTTCACCCGCCTGATGCCCGAAACTTCGACCCTGATGCGCCGCATCCGCGCCGGCAGCGATGTGCTGATGGACACCGACGCCGCGCTGGCCTGAACCCCCAGCTTCTAAAAGGAAGAACCGCATGATCAAAACCGCTTTGACCCTGACCATGACCCTGAGCGCTGGCCTGCTGAGCCTGGCCGCACACGCCCAAATGAGCCCGGTGGGCCTGTGGCGCAGCATCGACGACGAGAGCAAGCAGCCCAAAGCCGAAATCCGCATCAGCCAGACAGCATCGGGAACCCTGTCGGGCGTGGTCGAGCGCTCTTTGCTCACCGCCCCCAGCACCGAGCCGAACTGCAACCTGTGCACCGACGACCGCAAAGACAAGCCCAAAATCGGCATGGAAATCATCCGTGGCGGTCAACAAAGTGACGGCAAAGCGGTGTGGGAGGGTGGGAAAATCCTCGATCCCGAGAACGGCAAAAACTACAGCCTGCGCCTGACCCCTGTCGACGGCGGCAAAAAACTCGAAGTCCGTGGTTTCATCGGCGCCCCCATTTTGGGACGCACGCAAACCTGGATTCGGGTTCAGTGAACCGCCTCGCCTCCCGCAACACACCTCAAGGACCCGCATGTCTGACATCCTGACCCACACCGACGCGGGGGTGATGACCATCACCTTCAACCGCCTGGACAAGAAGAACTCCATCACCGCTGCCATGTATGCCGCGATGGCCGACGCCGTGGCCCAGGCGGCGGCCGATCCCGCCGTTCGGGTCGTGGTGTTTCAGGGGCACGAGAGCATCTTCAGCGCGGGCAACGACATCGGCGACTTTTTGAACCAGCCGCCCACCACACAAGAGTCGCCCGTGTTCCGTTTCCTGCGCGGCATTGCCACCTTTGAAAAGCCGCTGATCGCCGCTGTGGCCGGGCCTGCGGTGGGCATCGGCACCACCATGCTGTTCCATTGCGACTTGGTCTACGCGGGTGACAACGCGGCGTTTTCCATGCCTTTCGTCAACCTGGGTCTTTGCCCCGAGGCGGCGTCCAGCCTGCTGGCGCCGCGCATGTTCGGCTACCACCGCGCCGCCGAAGCGCTGCTCATGGGCGAGCCCTTTTTTGCCGAAGCCGCGCAAGAGGTGGGCCTGGTCAACCGCGTGGTGCCACCCACCGAGGTCAACGGCTACGCCCAGGCGCAAGCCCGCAAACTGGCCGCCAAACCTTTGACTTCACTGATCGCCACCAAGCGCCTCATGAAGGGCGGCGATCAGCAGGCCGTGCTGCAAAAGATGGACGAAGAAGGCCGAGACTTTGGCCGCATGCTGCGCGAGCCCGCCGCCAAAGAGGCGTTTGGTGCTTTCATGGAAAAGCGCAAGCCTGATTTTTCCAAACTTTGAAGGCTTGGGGCTGCCGAGCGCGGTTCTTCCCTAGAATCTCAGGCATGCCCCACCGTTCACCTGACCCCATCGTTCTGGAACCCGAGTACATCGAAGGTTTTCGCCAGATCTACGAAGAAAAAATCGTCTTCAACAAAACCTTGGGCTTGAAGCTCGTCAAGGTCACGCCAGACGGCGTGGAGGCCCGCATCGACATGCGGCCTGAGTTGGTAGGTCATTTTGCCTACAACCGCATACACGGCGGCGTCATCAGCGCCGTGCTCGATGCGATTGGCAGCGCGGCTGTGATGGCTGCACTGGCCGCCAAACACATGGACGAGCCGCCCGCCAAACGCCTGGAGCGCTTTGCCAAGCTGGGCACCATCGACTTGCGGGTGGACTACCTGCGCCCTGGCATTGGCGAGCACTTCACCATCACCGCCAACGCCTTGCGTGTGGGCTCGCGGGTGGGGTCGTCGCGCATGGAGTTTTGTGGGCCCGACGGCACCTTGATGTCGACCGGCGCTGCCGCTTACATCGTGTCCTGACCTCTCGGGCGATTCACTCCGCAGGCACGGGCCTGGGTTTGCCTTGGTCGTCCACCGCCACGTAGGTCAGGTTCGCTTCGGTGACCTTGATGTACTGGCCCTGCAACTGAAAGCGTTCGGCAAACACCTCCACCTTGACGGTGACCGAGGTGCGACCCACGCGCACGATGCGCGAGAAAAACGACAGGATGTCGCCCACCTTGACGGCCTGTTTGAAGATGAACTCGTTCACCGCCACAGTGACCATGCGGCCCCGCACGCGCCGCGCGGGCAACACGGCCCCTGCCAAGTCGACCTGCGCCATGACCCAGCCGCCAAAAATATCGCCGCTGGCATTGCAGTCGGCGGGCATGGGGATGACTTTGAGCACCAGCTCCTGGTCAGTGGGCAAAGACACGGTGTTCGGGTGTGAGGCGTCAGACATGGGCACAATCGGTGGTTAACGTCAAAACCGGATTGTCCCTTATGCGCCACCACGGCGAAACCGCTGCCCCTGCTTCTCCCCATGCCCCAGGTGCCAAGCCCGGCGCTGCGACTCAAGCGCCGCCCGGCAACGACTGGAAAACCTTGTCGCGCCTCTTGCCCTATTTGTTGCAGTACAAATGGCGCGTGGTCATTGCGCTCAGCCTCATGGTGTGCGCGAAGCTGGCCAATGTGAGTGTGCCCCTGCTGCTCAAGGAGCTGGTGGACGCCATGAGCCTCAAGCCCGGCGACCCGCAGGCCGTGCTGGTGGTGCCGGTGGCCTTGTTGGTGGGTTACGGCGCTTTGCGCTTGATGACGTCCGCGTTCACCGAGTTGCGCGAGCTGGTGTTTGCCAAGGCCACACAAGGCGCGTCGCGCAGCATTGCCTTGCAAACCTTTGAGCATCTGCATGCTTTAAGCCTGCGCTTTCATCTGGCGCGGCAGACCGGGGGCATGACGCGAGACATCGAACGCGGCGTTCGCGGCATCGAGTCGCTGATTTCGTATTCGCTCTACAGCGTCATCCCGACCTTGATTGAAGTGGGTTTGGTGCTGACCATTTTGGCGGTCAAGTTCGACGCCTGGTTTGCGGGCATCACGTTGCTGGCTTTGGCGCTGTACATCTTTTTCACGGTGCGCGTGACCGAGTGGCGCACCCAGTTTCGCAAGCAGGCCAACGAGTTCGATTCCGCGGCCCACACGCGGGCGGTTGACTCGCTGTTGAACTACGAAACCGTCAAATACTTTGGCAATGAGCGCTTCGAAGCCGGCCGCTACGACGAAAGCCTGGAGCGGCTGCGCTTGTCGCGCCTGAAGGCACAAACCTCGTTGTCATTGCTCAACACCGGGCAGCAGCTCATCATCGCGTCGGCCCTGGTGGCCATGCTTTGGCGTGCCACCGAAGGGGTGGTGGCCGGGCGCATGACTTTGGGCGACTTGGTCATGATCAACGCCTTCATGATCCAGCTGTACATTCCGCTCAACTTTTTGGGTGTGCTGTACCGCGAGATCAAACAAAGCCTGACCGATCTGGACAAGATGTTTGTGCTGATGGACCGCGAGCGCGAAGTGGCCGATGTGCCGGGTGCACCCGCGCTGGCATTGCAAGGCGCGCCCGATGTGGTGTTTGACCGCGTGTCATTTGCCTACGAAAGCGACAGGCCGATCCTGAAAGACATCAGCTTCACCATTCCTGCGGGCAAAACGGTGGCGGTGGTCGGGCCTTCGGGTTCGGGCAAGTCCACGCTGGCGCGTTTGATGTTTCGCTTTTACGACGTGCAGCAAGGCTTCATTCGCATCGCGGGGCAGGACATCCGCCAGGTCACGCAAGCGAGTGTGCGCCAGGCCTTGGGCATCGTGCCGCAAGACACAGTGCTGTTCAACGACAGCGTGGCCTACAACATCGCCTACGGCCGCCCCGGGGCCAGCCAGGCCGAGATCGAGGGCGCGGCGCGTTCGGCTCGCATCCACGACTTCATCGCCTCCACGCCCAAGGGTTACCAAACTTCGGTGGGCGAGCGCGGGCTCAAATTGTCGGGCGGTGAAAAGCAGCGCGTGGCCATTGCCCGCACCTTGCTCAAGGACCCACCGATTTTGGTGTTCGACGAAGCCACCTCGGCACTCGATTCGGCCAACGAGCGCGCCATCCAGTCTGAGCTGGCCAGCGTGGCGCAAAACAAAACCACTTTGGTGATTGCGCACCGCCTGTCCACGGTGGTGGACGCGCACGAGATTCTGGTGATGGACGCAGGCCAGATCATCGAGCGCGGCAACCATGCCGAGCTGCTGGCCCAACAAGGCCGCTACGCCAGCATGTGGGCGATGCAGCAGTCGGGCGAGTGAACGGGCGCTCTTTCAGCGCTCGTCGAAACTGATCACCACGCGCTCGCTGGTCGGGCGGGCTTGGCAGGACAGGATGAAGCCTTGTTCGACTTCTGGCTTTTCGAGCGTGAAGTTCTTCTCCATCTCGGTCGTGCCTTCCATGACCTTGCAGCGGCAGGTGCAGCACACCCCGGCTTTGCACGAGTAGGGCAGGTCCAGGCCCAGCGACAAGGCGATGTCCAGAATCTTTTCGTTGCGGTTCATCGGCATGTTGTAGGGCTTGCCGTCCAGCACCACGGTGAGCTGCACTTCACCCTGCTCGCGCGTGGCGGGGTGGCCCAGCACGGCTTTGGCGCGGACCTCGGGGGCCAGTGCATCCAGTGTGGGTGAGCTGAAGCGCTCGGTGCGGATGCGCTCGGCTTTCACGCCTGCGCTCAGCAGCGCTTGCTCGGTGGCTTCGATCATGGCCTCGGGTCCGCACACAAACACCTCGTCCATGCTGCCCACGGGCAAGAAGGCGTCGATGATGGCCTGGACTTTGGCCGCGTCGATGCGGCCTTCGAGCAGGGGCACCTCTTGCGCCTGGCGCGAGAGCACATGGATCAAGGTCAGGCGCGAGGGATAGCGGTCCTTGAGGTCTTGCAGCGCTTCGTTGAACATCACACTGTCCATGCGGCGGTTGCCATAGACCAGAGTGAATTTGCTCTCGGGCTGTTCTTCGAGGGTGCTGGCCAGGATGGACAGGATGGGCGTGATGCCCGAGCCAGCCGCAAAGCCCACGCGGTGAATCGCTCGGGGCCGCTGCACCACAAAGCGGCCATCGGGTGGCATCACGCGCAAGGTGTCGCCTGCCTTGAGTTGGGTGGCCGCCCAGTTGGAGAACACGCCGCCTTCGACGGGGCGAATGCCCACTTCGAGAACACCGTGATTTTGCAGTTGGCTGCGGGCCGAGCTGATGGAGTAACTGCGGCGCACATCCGCGCCGTTGATGTCCGCACGCAAGGTCAGGAACTGGCCCGGCTGGAAGTCGAAGCTGCTGCGCAGATCGGCGGGCACGTTCAGCGTGATCGCCACGGCACCAGCCGCTTCGGGGTTGACGCGTGCGATCGGGAGGTCATGAAATCGGGGTGCGGACATGGTGCTTCAGCGCGGCAAGGCCGCTCAGTAAGGTTTGAAGTAATCGAAGGGCTCCATGCAAGCCAGGCACCGGTAAAGGGCCTTGCAGGCGGTCGAGCCGAAATGGGAGGTTTCGGTGGTGTTGGCCGAGCCGCATTGCGGGCAGTTCACCACCTCGGGCTTGGCCCCACGCGCTGCAAACTGCACCACGTTGGCCGCACCCGAGCCCGCGTTGCTGCAGGCGTGCGGCGGGGCGATGCCATAGGCGCGCAGTTTGTCTTTGGCCGCGTCGCTCATCCAGTCGGTGGTCCAGGCCGGGGCCAGTTGCGTGACGACGCGGCCTTGCAGACCGTTGGCCGCCAGCAGGGCTTTCACGTCGTCCTCGATCGCGCCCATGGCCGGGCAGCCGCTGTAGGTGGGCGTGATGACCACGTCCAGTCCCGCTTCTCCAGCGCGCACGTCGCGCAATATGCCCAGCTCGCGCAAAGTGACCACCGGAATTTCCGGGTCGGTCAAGCTGTCGAGCAGGACCCAGGCGCGGGCCACATCGGCGGGGCTGGGCTGCGAAGTGAGGGTGGACATGGCTTGGGGCTTACCAGGTGGCTTGCGGGTGTGCGCGGGCCAGGCTTTGCATTTCAGCCAACACAAAACCCAGGTGCTCGGAATGCAGGCCTTGTTTGCCTGTGGGCACAAAGCCGCCATCGGCCGGCCGCTGGAGGGTGGCTTCTTGCAGGGCCTGGTCCACGATCTGGTTCCAGTCGTTTTGCAAAGCGGCCATGTCGATGCCCGTGCCGTTGGCCAGCGCGGCGGCTTCATGCGGGCTGCTGGCCCAAAACTCCTGGGTGAAAGGCAGCAGTTGGTCAACGGCCGCTTGTGCTTTGGCATGCGACTCGTCGGTGCCGTCGCCCAGACGCACCAGCCAGTCACGAGAATGGCGCAGGTGGTAGCGCACTTCCTTGAGTGACTTGGCAGCAATCGCGGCCAGTTGCGTGTCTTTGGAGTTTTGCAGCTGGTCCCAGACCAGCACCATCAGGCTGCTGTACAAAAAGTTGCGCGTCATGGTCATGGCGAAATCACGGTCGCCTTGGGCGGTGGCCGACATCAAGGGCATGTGCGGCAATTCGCACAAGGTGTAGTTCTTGAAGTCGGGCACGTCGCGGAAATACGCCAGCGTGTCTTCGGTGGCGCCGCCGCCTTGCAGTTCGGCCGCATGCTGGTAAAGCATGCGGGCTTGGCCCACCAGGTCCAGGCTGTTGTTGGACAGCGCGATGTCTTCTTCGAGGATGGGGCCGTGGCCACACCATTCGGCGTTGCGCTGCCCAAGGATCAGCGCGTTGTCGGCCAGGTGCAGCAGGTAATCGACCGGCGCGTTGAGCGAGGCCGTTGGGGAGTTGGGCGTGTTCATAAGGGTGTTGGGTGCGTGACGCTCAACGCTGAGCGCCGAACGGCTTCACATGTGGCCGACTTCTTCCGGAATCGCGTAGAAAGTGGGGTGGCGGTACACCTTGTCGCTGGCCGGGTCAAAAAATTCAGGCTTGTCGTTGGGCTCGCTCGCCGAAATGTTGGCCGACGGCACCACCCAGATGCTCACGCCTTCCTGGCGGCGGGTGTACACGTCACGCGCCATTTGCAAAGCGTGCTCCGAATCCGAGGCGTGCAGGCTGCCGCAATGCTTGTGTTCCAGGCCTTGCTTGGAGCGGACGAAGACCTCCCACAGAGGCCATTCTTTCAATGCGGCGGTGCTCATGCTGCTTCCTTCATCTGACGTTGCTGTTGTTTCTTGGCGTGGGCCAGGGCCGCTTCGCGCACCCAGGCGCCGTCGTTCCAGGCCTTGACGCGGGCACCCAGGCGTTCTTTGTTGCAGGGGCCGTTGCCGTTGACGGTGGCCCAGAACTCGTCCCAGTCGATCTGGCCGTAGTCGTGGGCTTGGCGCGCTTCGTTCCACTTCAGGTCGGGGTCGGGCAAGGTCACACCCAACACCTTGGCTTGCGGCACGGTGGCGTCGACAAATTTCTGGCGCAGGTCGTCGTTGCTGATGCGTTTGATGCCCCAGCGCATGCCTTGCGCGCTGTTGGGGCTGTCGGCATCGGGCGGTCCGAACATGGCCAGGCACTTCCACCACCAGCGGTTCACGGCGTCCTGCACCATGGCTTTTTGCTCGGCCGTGCCTTGCATCATGACCAGCAGGGCTTCGTAGCCTTGGCGCTGGTGGAAGCTTTCTTCCTTGCACACCCGCACCATGGCGCGGGCGTAAGGGCCATACGAGCAGCGGCACAGGGGCACCTGGTTCATGATGGCCGCGCCATCGACCAGCCACCCCACCACGCCCACATCGGCCCAATTGAGCGTGGGGTAGTTGAAGATGGAGCTGTACTTGGCCTTGCCGGAATGCAGGGCGTCCAGCATCTGGTCGCGGCTGGTGCCCAAGGTTTCGGCAGCGCTGTACAGGTACAGGCCGTGACCGGCTTCGTCTTGCACCTTGGCGATCAAAATCGTTTTGCGCTTCAGGCTGGGGGCGCGGCTGATCCAGTTGCCTTCGGGCAGCATGCCGACGATTTCGCTGTGCGCGTGCTGGCTGATCTGGCGCACCAGGGTTTTGCGGTAGGCCTCTGGCATCCACTCGCGGGGCTCGATGCGGCCATCGGCGTCGATGCGGGCGTCAAAGGCGGCTTGCAGGGCGGCGTCTTGGGCGCTCAGAGCTTTGGGGACGGCCTTCAAGCCGACCGACTTGACGTCCTCGGTTCCGTCCGGGACGCTGAAAGATTGCGTGTACATGGGCTTCTCCTGCGCCAAACAGGATGGAATGATCGCGGCGCAGGTGCCAGTATAACCATTAACCGACCGGGCGGTCGGTTAATTTCAACACGCTGCGCTCAGGTATTTCCCTGATGCCGTGTTTTCAAGGGGAAAAGCCAGCTTCAGAACCCCAATGCCCAAGGCCGCTCAAGACGACTCGACGGCCCAGTTCTTTCCAGAGCCCCTGGCCAAGGCGGGCCCGACCACATCCAGCGCCTGGCGGATCTGGTCTTTCAGGGTGAAGGGTGGGTTGATGACGAACATGCCGCTGGCCACCAGGCCGCCTTCGTCGCCGGGGCCGCGACCGATGGCCAGCGTGGCGTTGAGCCAGGGTTTTTGCGACTGGTTGGCCAAGGTGCGCAGGCGTTTGGGCAGGTCGTGCGCCTCAGGGCGCGGAATGATGGGGTACCAGACCAGGTAGGTGCCTGTCGAAAAGCGCTTGAGGTATTCCTGAATGACGCTGGCGACCTTGCTGTAATCCGACTTGATCTCGTAACTGGGGTCGATCAGCACCATGGCGCGCTTGGAGCCCGTGGCCGAGGGTGGTGGTGGCAGCAGCTTTTTGAGGGCCTCAAAACCGTCTTCGCGGCTCACCGTGACCGTGCGCCCGGCTTCGAGCTGGGCGATGTTGGACATCAGGGCTTTGCTGTCGGTGGGGTGCAGCTCAAACAGGCGAAGGCGGTCGCGCGATGCGTGGCGCATCAGCCGTTGCATCAAAAAGGGCGAGCCGGGGTAAATCTTGGCTTGCCCATTGGGGTTGAAGCTGGCAATTTGCTCGAGGTAGTCTTGGACGGGTTCGGGCAAGGCATCGAGCTTTTCGGCGGCGGCCAGAAGTTTGAACAAGCCGTCTTCGGCTTCTCCTCCCTTTTGCGAGTAATCTCCGTCCAAACGGTACAAACCGGCCCCAGCGTGGGTGTCAATGAGGGTGATGCCGGCCTCTTTTTGCATGAGGTGGCGCATGGTGGCGAGCAAGGTGATGTGTTTGAGCACATCGGCATGGTTGCCCGCGTGAAAAGCGTGTCGGTAACTGAACATGCGTCGATGGTAACCAATAACTTCTGCAAGTCCTTGATTTTTCGTATAATGTGAGGCTTCGCAGCGATTTTGTGGCCCCGCGGCGAAGACGCCCAAACCTGAAAAGGTTCAAGCAATCTCCCACCTAAGAGGTTCCCAACAGAGGAACACCGACCGTGGAAAAGGGCCCGACAAACCTTTCTTCAAAGAGAAAACTCATGACAACAACTTTCAGCGCCAAACCCGCTGAGGTCGTGCACGAGTGGTTTGTGATTGACGCGACCGACAAGGTCCTCGGACGAGTAGCCAGCGAAGTTGCTCTCCGTTTGCGCGGCAAACACAAGGCCATTTACACGCCTCACGTCGACACCGGTGACTTCATCGTCATCATCAATGCTGCCCAGCTCAAAGTGACTGGCACCAAAACACTGGACAAAGTGTATTACCGTCATTCGGGCTATCCCGGCGGTATCACTGCCACCAACTTCCGCGACATGCAAGCCAAGCACCCTGGCCGCGCACTCGAGAAGGCTGTCAAGGGCATGCTGCCCAAGGGCCCACTCGGTTACGCCATGATCAAGAAACTCAAGGTGTATGGCGGCGCAGAGCACCCACACACCGCCCAACAGCCTAAAGTGCTGGACATCTAAGGAGCCTTGAGATGATTGGTGAATGGAACAATGGCACAGGCCGTCGCAAATCCAGCGTCGCCCGCGTGTTTCTGAAAAAAGGCACTGGCAAGATCACGGTCAACGGCAAGGACATCCAAGCCTACTTCGGCCGCGAGACTTCGATCATGATCGCCAAGCAACCCCTCATGTTGACCAACCATGCCGAAACTTTCGACATCATGATCAACGTGCACGGCGGTGGCGAATCCGGTCAAGCCGGCGCATCGCGCCACGGCATTACCCGCGCCCTGATTGACTACGATGCTTCGCTCAAGCCAATGCTGAGCCAAGCTGGTTTTGTCACTCGTGACGCCCGTGAAGTCGAACGTAAAAAGGTGGGCTTGCACTCCGCTCGTCGCCGCAAGCAGTTCTCCAAGCGTTAATCCGCTTTGCCTGTTTGGCCAAAAAGCCGCTCCGGTTCGCCGCAGCGGCTTTTTGTTTGGGCGCTTGGGATTTCAAAAGCCCATGAGCCCAGTAGCGTTACTGGATTGGCTGGGCGGTAATTCCCGACCAGCGCGCTATACTATTTGGCATTGAACCGGAGAAACACCATGAGCGCTCTTGCTGAAAATATCCAGACCGAAATGCCCGAACCGATTGTCTTCACCGACAGCGCCGCTGCCAAGGTGGCCGACCTGATTGCCGAAGAGGGCAATCCTGAGTTGAAGCTGCGCGTTTTTGTGCAGGGTGGCGGCTGCTCGGGCTTCCAGTACGGTTTCACCTTCGATGAAATCACCAACGAAGACGACACGACCATGAGCAAGAATGGCGTCTCCCTGTTGATCGACGCCATGAGCTACCAGTACCTGATTGGTGCCGAGATCGATTACAAGGAAGACCTGCAGGGCGCTCAGTTCGTGATCAAGAACCCGAACGCCACATCGACTTGCGGTTGCGGCTCTTCTTTTTCGACCTGATTGCAGGGTTCGGCCAGCTGGGCTGGCCACACATCACCGGGGGTAAATGGCCCCCAAGACACGGGCGCCTTGGGCGCCCGTGACGTTTGGCAGGCTGGAAGTTTCGCGCCGAACGGTCTTGAAAGCCAGCCAGGCAAAGGCGGCGGCTTCGACTTGCAGCGGTGGCAGGCCCAAGGCCTCGCTGTTCAAAACAGGCAGACCCGGCAAGTGCGCCGTCATCTGGCGCATCAATTCGCCATTCAATGCACCTCCACCGCACACGACCAGTTGGCTGGCCTCAGGGCCATAGCGCAAGAGGTCCTGGCTGCAGGCATAGGCCGTGTAGGTGCAGAGGGTGGCCTGCACATCGGCGGGTTTCAGGTCTTCAAACGAGGTCAGGTGTTGCAGGAGCCAGCTGGGGTTGAACAGGTCGCGCCCGGTGCTTTTGGGTGGCGGTTTGTGCAGAAAAGGCTCGCTGGCTAAGCTGAACAGCAATTCGGGATGTAACTGGCCTGTGGTGGCCCAAGCCCCGTCTCGGTCAAAAGCTTGTCCGGTGTGGCGAGCGCACCAGAAGTCCATCAGGGCATTGCCCGGGCCGCAATCCCAACCCAACACCGAGCCGTCTGCCTTGAGCAAGCTCAAGTTGGCGATGCCCCCAATGTTGAGTACGGCTACGCAGCGCCCGGGCTGGGCAAATACACCTTGGTGAAAAGCCGGCACCAGCGGCGCGCCTTGCCCTCCGGCGGCCAAGTCCCGACTTCTGAAGTCGGCCACCACATCAATGCCCGTCAGTTCGGCCAGCAAAGCAGGGTTGATCAATTGCAGGGTGTAGCCCACCGCAGGCTGATGACGTGCTGGATCTGCGTCGAATTCCAGGGGCCGATGGCGCACGGTCTGACCATGGGCGCCGATGGCGCTGACCTGTGAGGGCTGGAGTTCTGTTTCGTGCAGCAATGCGGCGACCACGTCGGCGTAATGTCGGGCGATGGCGTTGCCAGCCAAGGCGCTGCGGTGCAGTTCGTTGGGGCCGCTTTGGTTGAGTGCCAGCAATTCGCTGCGGAAAGTCGCATCGAAGGGCACAAAGTCATGGGCCAGCACTTCAAGTTGTCCAGCGCTGTCCAAGCGTGCAAGAACGCCATCCACCCCATCCAAGGAGGTGCCGGACATGAGGCCGATGAAATGCGAGGTGGACATGGAATGAGCCCAAACTGTAAGACCGAAGTCTAAGGCAGAGGCAGACAACACAGGGTGTCAGGTCTTCCTTGTCCGGGCAGTTTATTGGCTGGTGACTTCCCGCATCTGGGCTGCGGCTTGTAACTGAGATTGGGCTTGACCGACTAGAGCCACGAACCGACCCATGGAAGAGGGCCCTATGGGTTCGCTTTGAGCTTGCTGGATGATTTTTTGAGGATCAACGTGGACTCCGTTGACGCGGAATTCAAAATGCAAATGAGGACCTGTTGACCAGCCGGTGGATCCCACAGCACCAATGACTTGACCTTTTTGCACCGTTTGGCCGTTGCGCACGTGGATTCGACTCAGGTGGGCATACAAAGTGGTGTGGCCATTGCCGTGGCGAATCTCCACCACATTGCCATAGCCGCCTTGCGAACCCGCAAAAATCACCACACCATCACCTACGGTCATGGCGGGTGTTCCGGTTGGCGCAGCATAGTCGACACCGCGGTGTGCTTGTTGTGTGTTGAAAATCGGGTGCAGCCGCATGGCAAAACCACTGGACTGGCGAGAAAAAGCCAAAGGTGCAGCCAAATAAGAGCGGCTCAGGCTTTTGCCATCCATGTCGTAGTAATTGCCCTTTTGACCGGGCTCTTGGAACCAGACGGCATCGTATTGCTGGTTGTCGTTGTGGAATTCGGCGCTCAGTACTCGGCCGGTTCGCAGAGGTTCACCGTCGGCTTCAAGGACTTCGTAAACCACCGAAAAACGAGCACCTTTGCGCAGGGTGCGATGGAAGTCAATCTGGTTGGAAAAAATCTGGGTCAGCTGGTGGATGACCGGGTCCGGCAGGCGGGCCTCATCAGCCGCATCGTAGAGAGAGCGGGTCACCGTGCCGCCGGTCATGCGGATGCTGGTGTTCATGGGCGATGTCTCAAGCGCCACCTGAAAACCTTGGGAAGCACGCTCCACGCGAAGTCGCTGGAAAAAAGTGTCGTTTTCGTTTTTGAGCCAGCGAACGCTCAATGAACGCAGCAATTGTTGGCCGGTGACTTCGGCAGACACTGCGCGTCCACCTTGCTGAAGGGCCTGACGGGCCAGAGGGTGTTTGCGCAAGAAAGCGGCAGCTTCGGCATCAACGAGTCCCAATCGGCGCAACAAAGCTTCTGGGGTGTCTGAAGGGCGGGTGTTGTCAGAACGGGTCAGGCTGACTTCAAACTGGTCGAGCAACTGGGCTTGCGATTCCAGTTGTGCGATTTCGATCGGCACCGTGATGTTCACCACAGGTTGGTCGGAAATGTCTGGTCCCAAATTGGCCACAGCAAAAGCGCCACCACCGCCCACCAACAACGCGCTGGCCAGGCTGGCGGCAATGGTTTTAGGGTGGCGTCTGAGCCAGCCATGAAAAACCTGCTGTGCTTGGTGCAGTTGAGGGTGGTAGCCGTCCAGCCAAGCCAAAAGCCTTTGCGTGGCAATCAACAATGCGCCCAGCACGGCCGTGCACAGGAACAAAAAGTTGAGCAGCAAAGAAATCAGTCGTGACTGAATGGTGGAAAGGATCGGCATGAAAAGGGGATGGGGGACGATGACCGCCGTGAAAGAGCAGGGCGGTCAACGCCCATGTTCTTCAGGTCGCACATAAAATGCTTATCAAACTACAAGGCCCATTGTATCGGTCTACACCGCATTCAACACAGAAAAAACCCTTATGAATCAAACGCTTGTTACAAAATACCCGGTTAACGACCGTGTTTTGAATGCTTTGGAAGTCACTTTAAGGGGCTGTGAAGAGCTCATTCCACAGGAAGATTGGCTGCAAAAATTAGCCAAGGCTGAGGCCACCGGTGTGCCTTTGCGCATCAAACTGGGCCTGGACCCGACGGCACCCGACATCCACATCGGCCACACGGTGGTGCTGAACAAGATGCGCCAATTGCAGGATCTGGGTCACCAGGTGATCTTTTTGATCGGCGACTTCACCAGCTTGATCGGTGACCCGTCGGGCCGCAACAGCACCCGCCCGCCGCTCACGCCCGAGCAGATCAAGGCCAACGCCGAGACCTATTACAAACAAGCCAGTCTGGTGCTGGACCCCAGCAAAACAGAGATCCGCTACAACAGCGAGTGGTCGCTGCCTTTGGGCTCCATGGGCATGATTCAGCTGGCCGCCAAGTACACCGTGGCGCGCATGATGGAGCGCAACGACTTCCACGATCGTTTCAAGGCCGGCACCCCGATTTCGGTGCACGAGTTCCTGTACCCGCTGATGCAGGGTTACGACTCGGTCGCTCTCAAAAGTGACCTGGAGCTGGGCGGTACCGACCAGAAGTTCAACCTGCTGATGGGCCGTCACCTGCAGGCCGAGCATGGCCAGGAGCCGCAGTGCATCCTGACCATGCCGCTGCTCGAAGGCCTGGACGGGGTGGACAAGATGTCCAAGTCCAAGAACAACTACATCGGCATCAGCGAAGAGCCCAACACCATGTTCGCCAAGGTGCTCAGCATTTCAGACACCTTGATGTGGCGCTGGTACACCCTGCTGTCCTTCAAGTCGATGGCCGAGATCGAGGCGCTGAAAAAGGAAATTGAAGGCGGCCGCAACCCCAAAGACGCCAAGGTCATGCTGGCCAAGGAAATCACCGCCCGATTCCACAGCGCAGCAGCCGCCGATGCGGCCGAGCAGGATTTCATCAACCGCAGCAAGGGCGGCGTGCCTGATGACATCCCGGAGGTCAGCCTGTCGGGCGCGCCCTTGGGCATTGGGGCTTTGCTCAAGTCGGCGGGCCTGGCCCCTTCGAGCACCGAGGCCGGACGCCTGATCGACGGCGGCGGTGTGCGTGTGGACTCCAGCGTGGTCAGCGACAAGGGCCTGAAACTCGAGGCGGGCACTTACGTGGTGCAGGTGGGCAAGCGCAAGTTTGCCAAGGTCACGCTGGCTTGATGGGGGCTTGGCGCACGGACAAGTCATCCATCGCGGGTATGCTGGGTCCATGAAAAGATTTGATGCCTGGATGACGCCCACCCGCATGCTGTGGGCTTCGGTGGTGGTGGCGCTCGTGACCATCGCCCTCAAGACCGGGGCCTGGTGGTTGACCGGTTCGGTCGGTTTGCTGTCGGACGCCATGGAGTCGCTGGTCAATCTGGCCAGTGCGGTGTTCGGCTTGATGATGGTGACAATTGCGGCGCGCCCCGCCGACGACGACCATCCCTACGGCCACCACAAGGCCGAGTATTTCTCTTCGGGCTTCGAAGGCATCCTGATCCTGGTGGCCGCCTTGGGCATCATTTGGGTGGCGGTCCATCGCTTGTTCGATCCGCAGCCCATCGAGCAGGTCGGCTGGGGCTTGGCCTTGTCGGTGGGCAGTTCGGCCTTGAACGGTTTTCTGGCCTGGCTGATGTTTCGCGCCGCCCGGCAGCACCGCTCGCTGGCGCTCGAAGCCGACGCTCGGCATCTGGTGACCGACGTCTGGACATCGGCCGGGGTGGTGGTTGGCATTGGTCTGGTGAGCGTGAGCGGCTGGCTGTGGCTGGATGCCGTGGTCGCCATCGGCGTGGCTCTGAACATTCTGAAAGAAGGCTGGAGCCTGGTTTGGCGCTCCTCGCAGGGCCTCATGGACGAGGCGCTGGAGCCTGAAGTGCTGACCGATGTGCAGCGGGTGCTCGATGGTTTTGCCCACCAGCGCGGCGAGACCGAGATCATCCGCTTTGACCACCTGAACACGCGCAAAGCCGGGCAACGCCGTTTTGTCGACGTGCACATGCACATGCCCGCCAGCTGGACACTGGGCCGGGCCGCCGCTTTGCGCGCCAGTGTGGAGCAGGCGCTGATGAGCGAGGTGCCCGGCTTGCGGGCCACCATCCAGCTGTTGCCCAGCGATGTGGAAGCGCACTTTGACGATGCGAGGGACTTGAAATGATCGCGGTGTTGCAACGGGTGAGTGAAGCCAGTGTGCGCGTGGATGGGGCGGTGATCGGCGAGATTGACGCAGGCTTGTTGGTGCTGCTGTGCGCCGAAAAAGGCGACACCGAAGCGGTGGCCGACAAAATGCTGGCCAAGATGCTCAAGCTGCGCATCTTCAGCGATGAGGCGGGCAAGATGAACCGGAGCGTGCAGGACGTGGGCGGTGGTTTGCTGGTGGTCAGCCAGTTCACATTGGCCGCCGATGTCGCAGGGGGCAACCGCCCGAGCTTCACGCAGGCGGCGGCGCCCGAAGACGGTCTGCGTCTGTACGAGCACTTTGTGGCGCAGGCCCGAGCCGCGCACCCGGTGGTGCAGACGGGCCAGTTTGCGGCCGACATGAAGGTGTCGCTGGTGAACGATGGGCCGATCACCATTCCGATGCGCATGAGCGCTTGAGCTTGTCCAGGTCGTATAGCAAATCTGCGATCAGCTGGCGGTCTTCAGCGCTCGGTCCTCAGCGCAAAGCCCACCCACGATCCCTGCCACCGATAATCGGTGCATGACTGTAAAAAACCAAGACGCGACATCGGCTCGCTTTGACCAGCTCACGCTGGCCCCCGCCACCCTTCAAAACCTCGAACAACTGGGCTACACCCAGATGACGCCCATTCAGGCGGCCAGCTTGCCGCTGACCCTGGCCGGGCAAGACCTGATCGCCCAAGCCAGCACAGGCAGCGGCAAAACCGCCGCTTTTGGCCTGCCCCTCATCGAGCGCCTGCAAACGGCGGGCTCGCCCAGCGCGGCCATTCAGGCTGTGGTTTTGTGCCCCACCCGCGAGTTGGCTGATCAGGTCACACAAGAGATCCGTCGACTGGCCCGCGCTCGTCAAAACGTGAAAGTCGTCACCCTGTGCGGTGGCGTGGCTTTGAGAGGCCAGACCGTGAGCCTGGAGCACGGTGCCGATGTGGTGGTGGGTACGCCCGGCCGCATCCTGGACCATCTGGAGCGTGGCTCGCTGAGTTTGGCAGGCGTGAACACGTTGGTGCTGGACGAAGCAGACCGCATGCTGGACATGGGCTTTTTTGACGACATCGCCAAAGTGGTGCGCCAGTGCGCCAAAGACCGGCAGACCCTGTTGTTTTCGGCCACCTATCCCGAGGGTATTGCCAAGTTGGCGGCCCAGTTCATGCGTGCACCGCAGACCGTGAAAGTGGAGGCGCAGCACAGTGCGCACAAGATTCGCCAAGTGTTTTACGAAGTGAGCGAAAGCCAGCGTCTGGACGCGGTATCCAAGTTGCTGGCGCATTTTCGCCCCGAGCGCACGCTGGCCTTTTGCAACACCAAGCAGCAGTGCCGCGATCTGGTGGCGGTGCTGCAGGCCCAGGGCTACAGCGCGCTGGCGCTGTTTGGTGAGCTGGAGCAGCGCGAACGTGATCAGGTGCTGGTGCAGTTTGCCAACCGCAGCTGCTCGGTGCTGGTGGCCACCGACGTGGCTTCCCGCGGGCTGGACGTGGAAGGCCTGGAAGCCGTGATCAACGTGGACGTGACGCCCGACCCGGAAATCCACATCCACCGCATTGGCCGCACGGGCCGTGGTGATGCCGAGGGCTTGGCGCTGACGCTGGCCAGCATGGACGAGATGGGCGCGATCGGCAAGATCGAGGTGATGCAGGGCCGTGAGTCTAACTGGGCACCCTTGGCCGATGTGGTACCCGCTGCGGGTGGTTTGTTGAAGCCGCCCATGCGCACGCTGCAAATCGTGGGCGGTCGCAAAGAGAAGATTCGCGCAGGCGACGTGATGGGCGCGCTGGCGGGCGAGTGTGGTTTGACCCGCGAGCAGGTGGGCAAGATCAATGTCAACGAATTTTCAACCTATGTGGCGGTGCAGGCGGACTTGGCCAAAAAGGTCGAGGCGCAGTTGTCGCACGGCAAGATCAAGGGCAAGAGCGTGAAGGTTCGGCTGCTCTGACGTGTTTGCCTGTTGCTTGGGTTGTGTGCCCCTTTCGCTTGGGCGGTGTGTGAGGGGATGCGGCGGGTTCCTCATGACGGGGGACCGTGAATCGTCACCCGCCGCATCCCCTCACACACCTTGGATGATCGAAGCTTTTTTCGCCTTGGCTCCGGTTTCATCTCACTGGCCAACCCTTTGCC
>NZ_JAFEIF010000047.1 GCF_017848645.1 Limnohabitans sp.
CCCATGAACCACTCATTGCCCCCAACTGAAGCCCCCCCAGCTGCTGCCGTTTCTGCTACCGAAACGCCAGCTGCAACACCCGCGTTCAGCCCGCTCTACCAGCAAATCAAGGGTTTGATCCTGCAAAGCCTGCAAACCAGCGAGTGGAAGCCCGGCGAATCCATTCCCAGCGAAATGGAACTGGCTGCGCGTTACCGGGTCAGCCAAGGCACCGTGCGCAAAGCCATCGACGAGCTGGCCAGCGGTCACCTGCTGATCCGCAAGCAAGGCAAAGGCACCTTTGTCGCTACCCACGCAGAGCACCAAGTGCAATACCGGTTTTTGAAACTGGTGCCCGACCAAGGCGACCTCAACACCGAAGGCCCTGCCCAGCGCGAGATCGTCGACTGCAAGCGCTTGCGCGCCTCGGCCGAGATCGCGCGCGCGCTGGCGTTGCGCTCTGGCGACACTGTTCTGCAAGTGCGAAGAGTTCTTTCGTTTGCCAACGTCCCCACCATCCTGGAAGACCTGTGGTTGCCCGGCACCCCCTTCAAGGGCCTGACGGCAGAGCGCCTGGCCGACTACCACGGCCCCATGTACGCCCTGTTTGAAACCGAGTTCGGTGTGCGCATGGTGCGTGCCGAAGAAAAGATCCGGGCCGTGTTACCCGACAAGGCCCAAAGGGAATTGCTGCAGCTGCCGCCCAACACCCCCTTGCTCAGCGTGGAGCGCATTGCCTACACCTACAACAACACCCCGATGGAGCTGCGGCGCGGCTTCTACCGCACCGACACCCACCATTACCGCAACGATTTGAACTGACCCGGACCCGCCTGCCACGTCTTGTAGAAGACTGTCGCTGAAATGCTCGCGTCAGTTTGCTGCGTTGCAATAGAATCCACCCGGCTTGTTATCTACAACACAAACGCGTTACACCCAGAAAGTACCCACATGACCGAACTCGCCCGCAAGCGGCCTGAATTCCGCAACATCAACGCTCTGAAAGACTTGCCCTCGTACCGCCTGCCGGCCGCTGGCATTGTCTCCATCCTGCACCGCATCAGCGGTTTCCTGATGTTTTTGCTCATGCCCCTGTTCATCTGGCTGTTTGACAACTCCATCACCTCCGAGATTTCATTTGCCAAGCTGTCAGCCGCTTTCGGCATCGGCATCGGCTTTGTGCCCGGATGGTTCTTCAAGTTGTTGGCCCTGGCCCTGATCTGGGCCTATTTGCACCACTTCATCGCTGGCGTGCGCCACATCTACATGGATGCTTTCCATGCCGTGACCAAAGAATTCGGCAAGTCTTCTGCCGTGGCCACTTTGGTGCTGAGCCTGGGCTTGACCGCCGTGCTGGGTGCCAAGCTGTTTGGCCTGTATTGATTTCTCCGCCCCTCATTCAAAACAACAAGGAAACTGACCTATGTCGTCCGTGAATTACGGCTCCAAACGCATCGTGACCGGTGCTGGCTATGGCTTTCGCGACTGGCTGGCCCAACGTGTGACCGCCGTCCTGATGGCGCTTTTCACCGTGGTCTTGCTGGCCCAAGTGATCTTCACCTCCGGCCCCATCGGCTACGAAGAATGGGCTGGCATTTTTGCCTCGCAGTGGATGAAGGTCCTGACCTTCTCCGTCATCATCGCCTTGCTCTACCACGTCTGGGTGGGCATGCGTGACATCTGGATGGACTATGTCAAGCCCCTGGCCCTGCGCCTGGCCTTGCACGTCTTCACCCTCGTCTGGCTGGTCGGCTGTGCCGGCTGGGCTGTTCAGGCCCTGTGGCGCCTGTGATGCGTCAGCCCTCGCCTGTCATTGCGCTGAAACCACACCAACCAAGATAAACCATGAGCTATACCAAAGACAAAATCACCACCCGCAAGTTTGACGTCGTGATCGTCGGCGCCGGTGGTTCGGGCATGCGTGCCTCGCTGCAGCTGGCCCGCGCCGGCCTCAATGTCGCAGTCCTGTCCAAAGTGTTCCCCACACGTTCACACACCGTGGCGGCCCAAGGCGGCATCGGTGCATCGCTGGGCAATATGTCCGACGACAACTGGCACTACCACTTCTACGACACCATCAAGGGCTCCGACTGGCTCGGCGACCAGGATGCCATTGAATTCATGTGCCGTGAAGCGCCCAAGGTCGTGTACGACCTGGAGCACATGGGCATGCCGTTTGACCGCAACCCTGACGGCACGATTTACCAGCGTCCATTTGGCGGCCACACCGCCAACTACGGCGAAAAGCCTGTGCAACGCGCTTGCGCTGCCGCTGACCGCACCGGTCACGCCATGCTGCACACGCTGTATCAGCAAAACGTCGCGGCCAAAACCAGCTTCTTCGTGGAGTGGATGGCACTCGATCTGATCCGCGACGCCGAAGGCGACGTGGTCGGCGTCACGGCCCTGGAGATGGAAACCGGCGACCTGCACGTCTTGCACGCCAAGACCGTGCTGATGGCCACCGGTGGCGCAGGCCGCATTTATGCCGCCTCCACCAACGCCTTCATCAACACCGGTGACGGCTTGGGCATGGCCGCTCGCGCCGGCATTCCTTTGGAAGACATGGAGTTCTGGCAATTCCACCCCACCGGCGTGGCCGGTGCTGGCGTGTTGCTGACCGAAGGCTGCCGTGGCGAAGGTGCGATCTTGCTCAACAGCAATGGCGAGCGCTTCATGGA
Source organism: Limnohabitans sp. (assembly GCF_017848645.1). Lineage (GTDB taxonomy): Bacteria > Pseudomonadota > Gammaproteobacteria > Burkholderiales > Burkholderiaceae_C > Limnohabitans_A. Next base: position 2,661 of record NZ_JAFEIF010000047.1, read on the forward strand.
GCGCTATGCGCCCACCCTGAAAGACCTGGCCCCTCGTGACTTCGTGTCCCGCTGCATGGACCAGGAAATCAAGGAAGGCCGTGGCTGCGGTCCCAACAAGGACTACGTGCTGCTCAAGCTGGACCATCTGGGCTCAGAGACCATCCACAAACGTCTGCCCTCGGTGTACGAAATCGGCGTCAACTTCGCCAACGTCGACATCACCAAAGAGCCGATCCCGGTGGTGCCCACCATCCACTACCAGATGGGCGGTATCCCCACCAACATCAACGGCCAGGTTGTGACGCAAAACGCCACCGACCACAACGCCGTGGTCAACGGTTTGTATGCCGTGGGCGAATGCTCTTGCGTGTCGGTGCACGGCGCCAACCGCCTGGGCACCAACTCGCTGCTCGACTTGCTGGTGTTTGGCCGCGCAGCGGGCAACCACATCGTCGACTTCGCCTCCAAAACCAAGTCGCACAAGCCTTTGCCCGCCGACGCCGCAGACTTCACCTTGAGCCGCCTGAACAAGCTCGAAGGCCGTGGCGGCGAATACGCCCAGGACGTGGCCAACGACATGCGCGCGGCCATGCAGCAACACGCTGGCGTGTTCCGCACCCAAGCCTCCATGGACGAAGGCGTGCAAAAGATCGCTGCCATCCGCGAGCGCGTCAATGCCATCGGCCTGAAGGACACCTCCAAAGTGTTCAACACCGCCCGCATTGAAGCCCTGGAAGTGGACAACCTGATCGAGAGCGCACAAGCCACCATGGTGTCTGCCGCTGCCCGCCGCGAGTGCCGTGGTGCCCACACTGTGAGCGACTACGAGCGCCCCGTGGACGACGCCGTGGCCCCATTGGGTCGCGACGACGCCAACTGGATGAAGCACACCCTGTGGCACAGCGCCGACAACAGCCTGACCTACAAGCCGGTCAAGCTCAAGCCCCTCACTGTGGACTCCGTGCCACCCAAGGTTCGCACCTTCTAAAGATTGTTCGGACCGCGCACCCAAGGTGGCGGTCCACCCCCCGAATACACCAGGAGTTCTTCCATGACCCTACGCACTTTTCAAATCTACCGCTACGACCCTGACAAGGACGCCAAGCCCTACATGCAAACCATCCAGGTCGAACTGGACGGCAATGAACGCATGCTGCTCGACGCCCTAATGAAACTCAAGGCCGTGGACCCCAGCATTTCCTTCCGCCGCTCCTGCCGCGAAGGCGTGTGCGGTTCGGACGCGATGAACATCAACGGCAAAAACGGTTTGGCGTGTCTGACCAACATGAACACCCTGCCCGGCACCATCGTTCTCAAGCCCCTGCCCGGCCTACCCGTGATCCGCGACGTGATCGTGGACATGACCCAGTTCTTCAAGCAATACCACTCGATCAAGCCTTACTTGATCAACAGCACCATCCCGCCTGAAACCGAGCGCCTGCAAAGCCCGGAAGAGCGTGACGAGCTCAACGGTTTGTACGAGTGCATCTTGTGCGCCAGCTGCTCGACCAGCTGCCCCAGCTTCTGGTGGAACCCTGACAAGTTCGTGGGTCCCGCTGGCTTGCTGCAGGCTTACCGCTTCATCGCCGACAGCCGCGACGAAGCCACTGCCGAGCGATTGGACAACCTGGAAGACCCTTACCGCTTGTTCCGCTGCCACACCATCATGAACTGCGTCGATGTCTGCCCCAAGGGTCTGAACCCCACCAAGGCGATTGGCAAGATCAAAGAAATGATGGTTCGCCGCGCCGTCTGATGACCGTCACCCCGATCCTGGAAGACGCGTCGCTAATTGGCGCTGACCGCCTCGCCCCATTGAGCGAGCGGTCGCTGAGCAAGCTGCGCTGGCGCAGCCGACGCGGGCTGCTCGAGAACGATTTGTTCATCGAGCGCTTTTTCAACCGTCACGCCACTGCGCTGACGATTGGCCAGGCCCGGGGCATGTACGTGCTGATGGACCTGTCAGACAACGATCTCATGGACTTGCTGTTGCGCCGCACGGAGCTGCAGACCGAGATCAGCACCGATGAGGTGCGCGAAGTCCTGGACATGCTGAGAGCCTGAGCCTGCCAAGGTTCAACCCTGGAAACCAAGAGGAAACCCACCATGAAACTCGCCGATAACAAAGCCACCCTGTCGTTCACCAATGGCAGCCCCAGCATCGACATGCCCGTGTACTCCGGCAACATCGGTCCGGACGTCATCGACATCCGCAAGCTGTACGCGCAAAGCGGCATGTTCACCTATGACCCGGGTTTCCTGTCCACGGCTTCTTGCCAGTCGGCCATCACCTACATCGACGGCGACAAGGGCGAACTGCTGTACCGCGGGTACCCCATCGAACAGTTGGCCAACAAGGCCGACTACCTGGACACCTGCTACCTGCTCCTGAACGGCGAGTTGCCCGTGGGCCAGCAAAGCAAGGACTTCCACAAACTGGTCAACCAGCACACCATGGTCAACGAGCAGATGCAGTTTTTCCTGCGAGGCTTTCGCCGTGACGCACACCCCATGGCCGTGTTGACCGGTCTGATTGGCGCTTTGTCGGCCTTCTACCACGACAGCACCGACATCAACAACCCGGATCACCGCCACATTGCCGCGATCCGCTTGATTGCCAAGATGCCCACCCTGGTGGCCATGGCCTACAAATACGGCGTAGGCCAGCCTTACATGTACCCACGCAACGACCTGTCTTACGCGGGCAACTTCCTGCGCATGATGTTTGGCACACCTTGCGAGGACTACGTGGTCAACCCCGTGCTCGAGCGCGCCATGGACCGCATCTTCACGCTGCACGCTGACCACGAGCAAAACGCCTCCACCTCCACGGTGCGTCTATGCGGCTCGTCCGGCACCAACCCGTTTGCGGCCATCGCTGCAGGCGTGGCCTGCCTTTGGGGCCCAGCTCACGGCGGTGCCAACGAAGCCTGCCTGAACATGCTCGAAGACATCCAGAAAATGGGTGGCGTGTCCAAAGTTGGCGAGTTCATGAACCAGGTCAAAGACAAGAACTCCGGCGTCAAGCTGATGGGCTTCGGTCATCGCGTGTACAAAAACTACGACCCGCGCGCCAAGCTGATGCAAGAGACTTGCGACGAAGTGCTCAAAGAGCTGGGCCTGGAAAACGACCCCTTGTTCAAGCTCGCGAAAGAGCTGGAAAAGATCGCGCTGGAAGACGAATACTTCGTCAGCCGCAAGCTCTACCCCAACGTGGACTTCTACTCCGGCATCGTGCAACGCGCCATCGGCATTCCCGTGAACCTGTTCACCGGCGTGTTCGCCCTAGCCCGCACCGTCGGCTGGATTGCCCAACTCAACGAAATGATCAGCGACCCCGAGTACAAAATCGGCCGCCCACGTCAGCTGTTCACCGGCTCTGTGCGCCGCGACGTGCAGCGTTGATCACAGGCACTCCGCCGAAACCCCAAAGCCCGCCTTGTGCGGGCTTTTTTGCATCTGCCAATTCCAGCACGCGGTTCAACAAACTTGAACCCGTTGAGGGGTTGTGGATGTCAGGGCACAAAGTGGCCTGGCGCGCCAGCCCTAGCGGATGGCCGATGCGCTCACAATGATCTGGGCGCGGCCATGGCGACCAAATCCGGCATGTGCGCCCACGTCATCAACTCAGCGGCTCGAGTCGCATCGGCTGAAAGCCACTGATCGTGTAAATGCGGGGCAATGATGACGGGGGTGCGCTTTTCATCGCCGGGCTTGTGGAATTGGCGCATCACGGGATGCTCGTCGGCGTTCACGGTGAGCATGGAAAAACTGACCACCCACTCCCCTGTCACTGGGTCTTTCCATCGATCCCAAAGACAGGCCATGCCAAACGGATCGCCCGAGGCCAGCTGGATCTTCCAGCGCACAGCCTTGCCCGTTTCGTAGCTGGGTTCGTAAAAGTCATCGACCAGCACCAGACCCCATTGCCGTTGCCGCCATGCGGTGCGGTAGCTCGGCTTTTCTGTCACCGTTTCGCTTCGGGCGTTGTAGGTATGACGGCTGATCTTGTCGTCTTTGGCCCAACCGGGAATCAAGCCGAATCGGGCCAAACCACAGGCCACACGTCCGGACCGGTGGCTTTGAACGACCAAAGGTGCAGCGTAGCCCGGATAGGCTTCGTCGGGATAGCCCGAGGGCAAATCGACCCCCAGGTTCTCCTTGACCCATGGGGCGCGTTGGGTAGGCGTGAAATTGGTGCACATGCGCAAAATTCAAATATGAAGATACCGACCGAACTGACCCATCACTTCACTGCCGCGTCACAAACTCAACCGATCGTCCGCCGCAGGCTGGCGAAAAAGAGCTCTGATTGAAGCCGCTCGCCGTTGGTCTGTTCCGCTACGCGCGCTGCCAGCGCTGGGTCCACGGGCGTCAAAGGCACACCTGTTGAGGCCGCCAGCACCTGCGCCTGGCAGGCTCGCTCCAGGTAATACAGGTCGTCGTAGGCATAGTCCACGCGTTCACCGCAGACGATGACGCCGTGGTTGCCCAGGAACACCACATCCGCCCCTTGCATGGCCTGGGCGATGCGTTCACCCTCGGTCATGTCCAAGGCCAGGCCGTTGTAGTGCGCGTCCACCGCCAGGCGACCATGAAAGCGCATGGCGGTCTGCGACAAGGTGGTGTCCAAGGCACGCGCCGCCGTCAAGGTGAGCGCGGTGGCATAGGGCATGTGGGTGTGCAGCACCACCGATTTGCGAGCGATGCGGTGCACCGCCGCATGGATGAACATGGCCGTGGGCTCCACCGGGTGTGGGCCCGCCAGTTGCTCGCCCGCTGCGTTGCACATCACGATGTCCGACGCTTGCACCTCACGCCAATGCAGGCCGCGCGGGTTGAGCAAAAACCAGTCGGCCTGGCCGGGCACCGCCACGCTAAAGTGGTTGCACACGCCCTCGCTCAGCCCCTGATGGGCAGCAGCACGCAAGGCCAGCGCCAGATCGGCGCGCAGCGGCAACAGGGCTTCAAAGGTTTCATGGGCTTGCATGGGGTCACTCCGGACTCTATGGGGTTGTGGGCAGCGGGTCACGCGGGGTGCGTTTTTCCGAACTTCGGACCCAAGAATACTGGAAGAGTGCCCACAAGAAGTAAGACGGCTACCCCTCCTGCCAGAATGCCGATGGCTCGACGGGTGCCGCGTCTTGACAAATGGCTAGGCTCCACGTCAACCCAACGGCCTCCACGAAACTGAACTGACCTCCGTGCGCTTGAGCATGCCCGCCAAATTCAGTCGGATAAACTGGCGTTCTAAAAAATGAAAACGCCACGCATGCCCCATCCTGTTCTGTCCAGTCGGCTGGGTCCCGCTTGTCTTGATCGCGGCAGTCTCGCGGGGCAACGATGAGCGGTTCACCCACCTCACGAGGCATCAGCCGAGGGGCACTCGTCCTGGCGGCGGCCACGGTGGTGAATCTGCCGTTCGGCACCGTCTATGCGTTTTCTGTCTTCCTCAAGCCGATGGAGGCGCTGCTGGGTATTGGCCGGGCCGAGATGGCGATCGTGTTTTCCATGGCATCGATCTTTCTCACGATCGGCATGCTCATGGGACCCGCCCTTTACCGCCGCTTCCCACCCGTGCCCCTGCTGCTGGTTTGTGGCGCACTCAGCGCCTCTGGCCTGCTGATCTGCGCCGCTGCACAAGGTATCGAGCATTTGCTGCTGGGCTACGGCGTTCTGTTCGGACTGGGCGGCGGGGTGGTTTTTGTCATGATGCAACAGGGTCTGAATCAGACCATCAGCCCGATGAGCGGGCTGGCCAACGGCTACGTGGTGAGTCTGTACCCCATGGGGGCCATGCTGGGCGCACCGGTCTTTGGCTGGGCCATCGAGGCGTTTGGCCTGCGCGCCACCCTGGCGGGCCTGGCGATCACGGTGCTGACCAGCTGCGCCGTCGCCGCCATGCTCTGGCATCGTGCGCAGGTTCGCATGCAAGACCCTGGCGCGAGTGCAGCCGACAGCCAGGCCCGCCACTGGGGCTTGTTTGCCCGGCTGTTCACGGTTTTCTTTCTTGCAGCTTCGGCGGGCCTGATGGTGATGAGCCAGGCCGCTGGCATTTTGCAGGCCTATGGCGCAAAAAGCCTGTTTGCGCTCGGCGGCACCACGTTCATCACCGGTGCGATTGCGGCTGCCCGTATTGGTGGGGGCTGGCTCATTGATCGTTTCGCGGTGCCTCGCGTGGCCTGCATGGCCCACCTGATCGCCCTCAGCGGTTCGTGCCTGCTGTTGACCTGGCCGGGGCCGGGCATGGCGGTATTGTCCATGACGCTGATCGGCTGCGGCTATGGCTTCATTTCGGGTCTGACGGCTGGGGCCATTGCGCGCTACTGGCACCCCAATGCTTTTGGCCGGGTGGCCGGGCAGATGTACATCGCCTGGTGCATCGCGGCCATCAGTCTGCCGGTGCTGGCAGGCTGGCTGTACGACCAGACCCAGGGTTATGACCAAGCCATGCGCATTGCCGCTGGCGTGAACCTGCTGGGCGCGCTGATGGCCTTGAGCTTGCCCATGACGGCGCGGGCCAAGGTTCAAGTTGAGCCTTCAACCCCGCCTCGACCCCAAGTCGAGGAGAGCTGATCATGGGGGTGCACATCCTCAATGGCAGCATGTTGAGCAGGCGTCGCAGCGTTTACTTTGGTGATGCTGGGTGCTTCAGCCCATTTGGCCTAGAAGCCACCTTTAGACCGATCCAGCCTTGATTTGGGTATGGGTCATGTTTCATTGGTTGATGATTCTGATCACCAATTTGCGGTCCACCATGAAGTTTGTCGCACTCATCACCACCCCATCCAATGCACGCACCAGTTTGACAGTGACATAAACACCCGAGGTCCCCGCATCTGTATAGGTGCCCACAACCACGGCCGTCGCGTTTTGCTGCTGACTGATTTCTTTGATCTCACTCGAGAGCAGCATCTCACCGCCCTTTTCTGTGATGAAAAGGTTGGAACGCAGCTTGACCTCGATCACGGCAACACCCTGTTGCACCAAGCGACTCGCGAGTTGCTCGGCCATCATCTTGCCAAAAATACTGGTGCGTGAAACCTGGTTCACATCGACCCACGACGCCACCAATACACGTTTGTCTTTGCTCAGAAGTTCTTGTTTCACAGCAGCCGTAAGGAGCCTATCGGCTGCTGCATAGTTGCTGGAGATGAGCGGATTTTTCTCTTCACTACCTGGCAGCACGTCCAGATCGGTCGCACAGCCCGATACGAACAACGCGCAAAGCAAACACAGTGACTTTAAAAGCGCACTCATTTTGATTCACCTGGACCATTCACTGGAAAAATTCGACCTGTTAGCGGCAAATTTTGGTACATGTCCAGGTCCTGGGAAGACAGGTAATAAACCTGATTGCTGGTTGCCAAATATTGCCCTTCCTTTTGCACACTGACAGACAAGATCAGCTCTAAATCTGGCGGTGTATTGTTTCGCGTCATGGCAACATCAGCCGTGATGGCGGCCAAAGCTCCACCGGCATTGATCAACACGGGTGAGTGGTGCCGAACGATTTCTCGCAACACCAGCAGCCCGCCACCTAAAAGGGTCAAGGTGCCCGGTCTATAGCTTGCAACGTGCGAAACCTTGCTCACCTGAACCTTGAGAACAGCCGCGTCTTGACTTCTTACACTGACCTTGAGTCCCTGCGAAAGCAATCCTGCCCTGAGCATTGGCAATAAACTTCTCTCGAAGGCAGTTGGCTGAGCAGGCTCTTCCAAGTAAATGGCAGCTTGCAAATGGTTTTGTGCCATCAGCGACTGCTTCATTTGACCCGCAACATCCTCAGCAATCAATTGCCAATGCGCCGCAGATTTAAGTTTGTATTGAGATGCAGCGGGGAAACTGACAGGAAAAGAGACACCGTCGGTGCTGACGCAACCCGCGAGTGAAAACGCTGCGCACATGAACAAGGTCCTGGCAGTGCCAAGCGCGAGGTAATTCATTTGTTAAATCTCATCAAAGCATTTTAATTTTTTGAAAGAATTTTCAACAAAGAACACGATTGGGCTCAATCCAGTTTTAGCTTCTTATCAATTCGTGAACTTCAACCGAGTTTCCTAAATTTAATTCATAAGAATTAAATAATTTATAGCGTTGCCTTAGGCTTTTTAAAAATATGATGAATGGAAAAATGAAAACAGCAAGTAAGGCAATTGCTAATTCGATATAGGATTTTTGAACACACAGATTTACGAATTTCCCTTAGTGCCAATACCTGTGTGGTTGCAGTAAAAATAAAAACAACATACCGTCCATGCAAAAGCTCTTCAAAGCGCTAGTTGTCTCAAGGCTTGATGCCGGCCCTGTTCGACTTCAGTCCGTGTGGACAACAAAAAAGCACTTAAAGTGACCTTTAAGTGCTTCATTTAAATTTGAATTTTGGTGGGCGATGCAAGTTTCGAACTTGCGACCCCTGCAGTGTGAATGCAGTGCTCTACCCCTGAGCTAATCGCCCTACGCCTTGTAGCGAAGACCTCAATTATGGCATAAAAATTCGGCCAATCTGGGCCCAACTTGGCAAAAAATGTGCGCCTTCACAGCAATGACTTCCCGCCCCGATCGGCTCAGGCGGCCTGTGCCTGACGCCACACGGTTTTGCCGCCGCTGGACTTGTCGAGTTGCGCCAACAGGTCTTCGTGGGCAGCCAGCTCCTGCGCGTTGGCCGTCAGCACCGGCAACACGTATTGGCTCAGATTCACCTGCACCACCACGGTCTGGGTGTTGCTGGGCGCATCGCCCGCGTCGATCAGCAAGGCCTCTTGCCCACGGGTCATGTTGATGTAGACATCGGCCAGCAACTCGGCGTCGAGCAAAGCGCCGTGCAACGTGCGCCCGGAGTTGTCGACTTCGAGGCGGTCACAGAGCGAGTCGAGGCTGTTGCGCTTGCCGGGGAACATTTCCTTGGCCATGGCCAAGGTGTCGATCACGCCGCTGACATAGGCCTTCAAAGGCTTTTTGCCAACGCGTTCGAGTTCCTTGTTCAGAAAGCCGATGTCAAAAGCCGCGTTGTGGATGATCAGTTCCGCATCGGCCAAGTAATCCAGAATTTCATCGGCCAGCTGTGCAAACTTGGGCTTGTCGCGCAAAAACTCGTTGCTGATGCCGTGCACCTTAAGGGCGTCTTCGTGGCTGTCGCGCTCGGGGTTGAAATAGAAATGCAAGTTGTTGCCCGTGAGCTTGCGGGCGTACAGCTCCACACAACCGAGCTCGATGATGCGGTCACCACCTTCGGCCGACAGGCCGGTGGTTTCGGTGTCCAGAACGATTTGACGCATGGCTTGCAGCTCCGGCTCAGTGCAGTTCTTTGGCGTGGTTGATGGTGTAGCGCGGGATCTCGATGACCAGATCGCTCTTGGCCACAAAGGCCTGGCAGCTCAGGCGCGAATTGGGCTCCAGGCCCCAGGCGCGATCGAGCAGGTCTTCCTCGGTTTCTTCCATCTCGTTGAGCGTCTTGAAGCCTTCGCGCACCACCACATGGCAAGTGGTACAGGCTGCGCTCATGTCGCAGGCGTGCTCGATGTTGATGTGGTTGTCGAGCAGCGCTTCGCAGATGCTGGTGCCCGAAGGCGCGGTGATCTCGGCACCTTGGGGGCAATACTCAGCGTGGGGCAGGATTTTGATGACGGGCATAAGAGTCTTCTCAATTCAGGGCAGGTCGGGCTTTTACAAGGCCTGGATGTTTTGACCGGCCAGGGCTTTCTGGATGCTGTGGTTCATGCGCTCAGCGGCAAAGGCTTCGGTGCCCTTGGCCAATGCCTGGGTGCATTCTTCCAGCGCCTTGGCGTCTTGTTCGGTTTGCACGGCGGCTTGCAGTGTGGCCATGAGTGCGTCGATGGCGTTGCGCTCAGGCGCTTGCAGCAAATCTCCGTCGGCGGCCAAGGCGCTGCGGGTGGCCAGCAGCATGCGGTCGGCATCGACCCGCGCCTCGACCAAGGCACGCGCCTTCATGTCGGCTTGGGCGGTGGTGAAGCTTTCTTGCAGCATGGTGGCGATCTGGTCGTCGCTCAGGCCATACGAGGGCTTGACGTCGATGCGGGCTTCGACACCGCTGATTTGTTCTTTGGCACCCACGTTCAGCAGACCATCGGCATCCACCGTGAAGGTGACGCGGATGCGGGCGGCACCAGCGGCCATGGGCGGGATGCCTCGCAGCTCAAAGCGGGCCAGGCTGCGGCAGTCTTGCACCAGATCACGTTCGCCCTGCACCACATGCAGCGCGAGGGCCGTCTGGCCGTCTTGGTAAGTGGTGAAGTCTTGCGCCATGGCGGTGGGGATGGTCTGGTTGCGCGGGATGATGCGCTCGACCAGGCCGCCCATGGTTTCGATGCCCAGCGACAGCGGGATCACGTCGAGCAGCAACAATTCGCCTGCGGCGTTGTTGCCTGCCAGCTGGTTGGCCTGAATGGCCGCGCCCAAGGCGACGACCTCGTCGGGGTTGAGGTTGTTGAGCGGGGCTTGGCCAAAAAATTCGGCCACGGCCTGCTGGATTTGCGGCATGCGGGTGGAGCCGCCGACCATGACCACGCCTTGCACATCGTCTTTGGCCAGCTGCGCATCGCGCAGCGCTTTGCGCACGGCGGTGATGCAGCGGGCCGTCAGGGCTTGGGTGGCTTGCTCGAAATCAGCGCGGCTGAGCTGCACCGACAGAGCGCCAGTGGACAGGGCCACATTCAGGCTGGCTGTGTCTGCAGTGGTCAAGGCTTCTTTGGCCGCACGGGCCGCTGCCTTGAGTCGTGTTTTATCTTCGGCCGTGGCGGCTTGCAAGCCGGGCTGCTGGGCCATGGCGAAGTCGGCCAAGGCTTGGTCGTAATCGTCGCCGCCCAAGGCCGAATCGCCACCTGTGGACAGCACTTCGAACACGCCTTGCGTGAGGCGCAGGATCGAAATATCGAAAGTGCCGCCACCCAAATCGAACACGGCGTAAACGCCTTCGCTCGCGTTGTCGAGGCCATAGGCAATCGCGGCAGCCGTGGGTTCGTTGATCAGGCGCAACACATTCAGGCCAGCCAGCTGGGCCGCGTCTTTGGTGGCTTGGCGCTGGGCGTCATCAAAGTAGGCGGGCACGGTGATCACGGCGCCGTACAGGTCGTCGTTGAAGGTGTCTTCGGCGCGGTAACGCAGGGTGGCCAAAATTTCGGCGCTCACCTCTACGGGCGACTTGGGGCCTTGCACCGTCTGGATGCTGAGCATGCCACCCTTCGCTGTGCCTTCGCTGGCGGTGAACTCATACGGCAGCTTGCTGCGGTCGGCGATGTCGTTCAGGCCACGGCCCATGAAGCGCTTGACCGAGGCGATGGTGTTGACCGGGTCAGAAGCAGCAGACTGCACCGCGTCGAAACCGATCTGGCGGCCTTGGCCCGGCATGAAGCGCACGACCGAGGGCAGGATCACCCGGCCATCGTCATCGGGCAGGCACTCGGCCACGCCGCTGCGCACCGAAGCCACCAGCGAATGCGTGGTGCCCAGGTCAATGCCCACCGCGATGCGGCGTTGGTGCGGGTCGGGCGACTGGCCCGGTTCGGAAATCTGCAGTAAGGCCATGGTCAATCGGGAAAATTCAGGTCAATCGGTCGAGTTTAGCGTTCACTTCTTGCGTGAAGCGCTCGATGAACATCAGCGCCCTCACCTGCCCCACGGCTTGCAGAGGGTCTTGCACCTCGTCGAGCAAGCGGGCCAGTTCTTGCTGCACACGGCGCTGCTCGGCAGACACTTCATCCGCCAGCGCTTCCAATCCTTGAGCGGATTCGGTGTCGTCGAGGTTTTCACGCCACTCCATCTGCTGCATGAGGAACGCTGCAGGCATGGCGGTGTTGTTTTCGGCTTGCACTGGCGCGCCACGCAGCTCGCACAAATAGGCGGCGCGTTTGAGCGGGTCTTTGAGCCTTTGATACGCCTCGTTGATGCGCACCGACCACTGCATGGCCACGCGTTGGGCGGCGGCACCTTCTGCTGCAAAGCGGTCGGGGTGGGCTTCGCGCTGCAGGGCTTTCCAACGGGCGTCGAGCTGTGCGCGGTCCTGCGCGAAGCGCGCTGGCACGTCAAACAGCTCGAAGTCGTTGGCTTGCAGCGAGATCACACGCAAAAACTCACAGTCGACTTCAAACGCGGCTTAAACGCGGAACGACTCACCGCAACCGCAGCGGTCACGCTCGTTGGGGTTGTTGAAGCGGAAGCCCTCGTTCAGGCCTTCGCGCACGAAGTCGAGTTCGGTACCGTCGATGTAGGCCAGGCTTTTCGGGTCCACCAGCACCTTGACGCCGTGGCCTTCAAAGACCACGTCTTCCGGCGCGATCTCGTCCACGTACTCGAGCTTGTAGGCCAGGCCCGAGCAGCCCGTGGTCTTGACTCCCAGGCGCACACCGACACCCGAGCCACGTTTGGCCAGGTACCGGGTCACATGCCGAGCTGCGGCAGCAGACAGTGAGATGGCCATGTCAGTTCAGGTGTTTCTTTTTGTAGTCGTCCACGGCGGCCTTGATGGCGTCTTCGGCCAGGATGGAGCAGTGAATCTTGACGGGCGGCAGCGCCAGCTCTTCGGCGATCTGGCTGTTCTTCAGGGCCGCTGCTTCGTCGAGTGTCTTGCCCTTGACCCACTCGGTCACGAGCGAGCTGGAGGCGATGGCCGAGCCGCAGCCGTAGGTCTTGAAACGTGCGTCTTCGATCACGCCGGTGGTCGGGTTGACCTTGATCTGCAGCTTCATCACGTCGCCGCAAGCTGGCGCACCGACCATGCCGGTGCCCACGCTGTCGTCGCCCTTGTCAAACGAGCCCACGTTGCGGGGGTTTTCGTAGTGGTCAACCACTTTTTCAGAATATGCCATGGTGTTTTCTCCGTATTCAGGTCAGTATGAACTCAGTGGGCCGCCCACTGGATGGTGCTCAGATCAATACCGTCTTTGTGCATTTCCCACAGGGGACTCAAGTCACGCAGCTTGGCCACGTTCTCGCGGATGGTCTGGATCGCGTAGTCGATGTCTTCTTCGGTGGTCCAGCGACCAATCGTCATGCGGAGGCTGCTGTGGGCCAACTCGTCGCTGCGGCCCAAGGCACGCAGCACATAGCTGGGCTCCAGGCTGGCCGAGGTGCAGGCAGAACCGGATGAGACCGCCAAACCTTTGATGCCCATGATGAGCGATTCGCCTTCGACGAAGTTGAAGCTCATGTTGATGTTGTGCGGCACACGCTGGGTCGCGTGGCCGTTCAAAAACACCTGCTCCATGTCGCTCAGGCCGTTGATCAAGCGGTCGTGCAAGGCACGGGCCTTGGCGTTGTCCTGCGCCATTTCAAGTTTGGCAATGCGGAACGCCTCGCCCATGCCCACGCACTGGTGGGTGGGCAAGGTGCCCGAACGCATGCCGCGCTCGTGACCGCCGCCGTGCATCTGCGCTTCCAGGCGAATGCGGGGCTTGCGGCGCACATACAAAGCGCCGATGCCTTTGGGGCCGTAGGTTTTGTGCGAGGCCAAGCTCATCAAATCGATGGGCAGCTGGGTCATGTCGATCTCGACCTTGCCCGTGGCTTGCGCTGCATCGACGTGGAAAATGATGCCTTTTTCGCGGCACAGGTTGCCAATCGCGGTCACGTCCTGGATCACGCCGATCTCGTTGTTCACGAACATCACGCTGATCAGGATGGTGTCGGGGCGAATCGCGGCCTTGAGCGCGTCCATGTTGAGCAAGCCATCGGCCTGCACATCGAGGTAGGTGACTTCAAAACCCTGACGCTCGAGCTCACGCATGGTGTCGAGCACGGCTTTGTGCTCGGTCTTGACGGTGATCAGGTGCTTGCCGCGTGATTTGTAGAACTGAGCAGCGCCCTTGATGGCGAGGTTGTTGGACTCGGTCGCGCCGCTGGTCCAGACGATTTCGCGCGGGTCAGCGCCGATCAGGTCGGCCACTTGCTCGCGGGCGGTTTCAACGGCGGCTTCGGCTTCCCAACCCCAAGCGTGGCTGCGGGATGCGGGGTTGCCAAAGTGCTCGCGCAACCAAGGGATGATGGCGTCCACCACGCGGGGATCACAAGGGTTGGTCGCGCCGTAGTCAAGATAAATAGGGAAGTGGGGCGTGGTCATGGTGAGTACTTCTTTTCAATCAGGATTTGGCAAACACGTTGCCCAGGTCGAACACGGAATTGGGGCCGGTCAGGCGGATGGGTTGGCTCATCGGCATCGGGGCAATCGCACGCTTGATGCTGGGTTTGTTTTCGACCACCAGGCCTTTGGCCAATTGGTCATCCACCAGCTTTTGCAGGGACACCGAGTCCAGAAACTCGACCATTTTGGAATTAAGCGAAGCCCACAGGTCGTGCGTCATGCAGCGGCCATCGCCGCCGTTGCAGTTTTCCTTGCCGCCACAGTGGGTGGCGTCGATGGGCTCATCGACCGACAAGATGATGTCAGCCACCGTGATGTCGGTGGATTTGCGGCCCAGGGTGTAGCCGCCGCCAGGGCCACGGGTGGACTCGACCAAGTTGTGGCGACGCAGCTTGCCAAACAACTGCTCCAGATAAGACAGTGAAATCTGTTGGCGCTGGCTGATGGCGGCCAAAGTCACGGGACCGGCGTCTTGGCGCAAGGCCAGGTCGATCATGGCGGTGACGGCGAAACGGCCTTTGGTGGTTAAACGCATGGCAGACTCCTGAAGTGGGTGGGGGCTCGGTCTTGGCCCCGCCGAAGCGGGTTCCCGACTAAACAAGTCAAGTATAAACCAATCCCGATCAAAACACTCGGGTTATAGGGTCATTCACTGGGTTCTTAAGCCCGGATCAGCGGCACGATGTTGTCGCCGCCTGTCGCCCCGAAGGCCTGTTCTTTCAGGATGGTGAGTTGGTCCCGCACCTGGGCGGCTTTTTCGAACTCCAGATTGCGGGCGTGCTCCATCATTTGCTTTTCCAACTGCTTGATGGCCCGGGCGATGTCTTTCTCGCTCATGTCTTCGACCTTGGCTTTTTGCATGGCCGCTTGTTCCAGGCGTTCGGCTTCCTTGCCCGACTTTTCGCTGTACACACCGTCGATCAAGTCTTTGACTTTTTTGACAATGCTCTTGGGCGTGATGCCCATGGCCTCGTTGTGAGCGAGCTGCTTGATGCGCCTGCGCTCGGTCTCGCCCATGGCTTTTTTCATGGACTCGGTGATGCGGTCGGCGTACAAAATCGCGCGGCCGTTCAGGTTTCGGGCTGCGCGGCCAATGGTCTGGATCAGGCTGCGCTCAGCACGCAAGAAACCTTCTTTGTCGGCATCCAAAATAGCGACCAGCGACACCTCGGGAATGTCCAGGCCCTCGCGCAGCAGGTTGATGCCCACCAGCACATCAAAAGCGCCCAGGCGCAGGTCTCGCAAAATCTCGACCCGCTCCACGGTGTCCACGTCGCTGTGCAGATAGCGCACTTTCACGCCGTTGTCGCTCAGGTAATCGGTCAGCTGCTCGGCCATGCGTTTGGTGAGCGTGGTGATGAGCACACGCTCGTGCTTGTCCACACGGATGCGGATTTCTTGCAGCACATCGTCCACCTGGTGCGTGGCGGGACGCACCTCGACCTGGGGGTCCACCAGGCCTGTGGGACGCACAACTTGCTCAACCACTTTGCCCGAATGCGTTTTTTCGTAGTCAGCTGGAGTGGCCGAAACAAAGATGCACTGGCGCATGCGCTTTTCAAACTCTTCAAACTTGAGCGGGCGGTTGTCGAGGGCACTGGGCAAGCGAAAGCCGTATTCGACCAGTGTGGTTTTGCGCGCCTTGTCGCCGTTGTACATGGCGTTGAGCTGGCCAATCATCTGGTGGCTCTCGTCCAGAAACATGATGGCGTCGGGCGGCATGTAATCGGTTAGCGTGCTGGGCGGGTCGCCGGGCGCTGCGCCCGACAAATGCCGTGTGTAGTTTTCAATGCCTTTGCAGTGGCCGACTTCGGACAGCATTTCCAGATCAAACCGGGTGCGCTGCTCCAGGCGCTGGGCTTCCACCAGCTTGCCCATGCCCACCAGTTCTTTGAGGCGTTGGGCCAACTCCAGCTTGATAGTCTCCACGGCCGCCAACACTTTGTCACGCGGCGTCACATAGTGGCTGGACGGGTAAACCGTGAAACGCGGGATCTTTTGCCGAATACGTCCCGTGAGCGGGTCAAACAGCTGCAGGCTTTCGATTTCGTCGTCAAACAGCTCAATGCGGATGGCCAGCTCGGAGTGTTCTGCCGGGAAGACGTCGATGGTGTCGCCACGCACCCGGAACTTGCCGCGCGAAAACTCCATGTCGTTGCGCTGGTATTGCATGCGGATCAGCTGCGCAATCACGTCACGCTGGCCCAGCTTGTCGCCCGTGCGCAGCGTCATGATCATGCGGTGGTAGCTCTCGGGCTCACCAATGCCGTAGATGGCCGACACCGTGGCCACGATCACCACATCGCGACGCTCCATGATGCTTTTGGTGCAAGACAGCCGCATCTGCTCGATGTGCTCGTTGATCGCGCTGTCTTTTTCAATGAACAGGTCCCGCTGGGGCACATAGGCCTCGGGCTGGTAATAGTCGTAGTAGCTGACGAAATACTCCACCGCGTTCTTGGGAAAGAACTCCCGGAACTCGCTGTACAGCTGCGCGGCCAATGTTTTGTTGGGCGCAAATACGATGGCGGGCCGCCCCAGCTGGGCGATCACATTGGCCATGGTGAAGGTCTTGCCCGATCCGGTCACACCCAGAAGAGTCTGGAACACCTCGCCGTCGTGCACGCCTTCGACCAGTTGCTCAATGGCCACGGGCTGGTCGCCTGCGGGCGGGTAAGGCTGGTAGAGCTCAAACGGGGAACCCGGGTAGCTGATGAACTTTCCCTCAGCATACTTGTCCGCATCAGACACAACTTCAACAACGGGGGCTTCGGGCACGGTGGACATCTTTGTAGGGACCGCCTGGCCAAACCAGACGGCAGGGGCCGTTAAAATAAGGGACAACCCGAAAGCCTAACCGAGGAACGGGTTTTCTGCCACCACTGAACACAATCCAAGGACTTTCCATGTCTCTGTTTTCCGCCGTCGAAATGGCCCCCCGCGACCCGATCCTGGGTCTGAACGAGCAGTACAACGCCGACACCAACCCCAACAAAGTGAACCTGGGTGTGGGCGTGTACTTCGACGACAACGGCAAACTGCCCCTGCTGCAGTGCGTGCAAGCGGCTGAAAAAACCATGATGGCCACCCCCACCGCGCGTGGCTACCTGCCCATCGACGGCATCGTGGCCTATGACAACGCGGTCAAAGCACTGGTTTTTGGTGCTGAATCCGACGTGGTCAAGTCTGGTCGCGTCTCCACCGTGCAAGCCATTGGCGGCACCGGCGGCCTGAAGATCGGTGCCGACTTCTTGAAGAAAGTCAGCCCCAAGGCCAAAGTCATGATCTCCGACCCCAGCTGGGAAAACCACCGCGCCATCTTCATCAACGCGGGTTTTGAAGTCGAGAGCTACACCTACTATGACGCGGCCAAGCGCGGTGTGAACTTCGACGGCATGCTGGCCAGCCTGAACGCGGCCGAGGCCGGCACCATCGTCGTGCTGCACGCCTGCTGCCACAACCCTACGGGTTATGACATCACCGACGCCCAGTGGGACCAGGTCATTGCCGTGGTCAAGGCCAAGAGCCTGACCGCATTCCTCGACATGGCCTACCAGGGCTTTGGCCACGGCATTGCCGAAGACGGCGCAGTCATCGGCAAGTTTGTGGCGGCGGGGCTGAACATCTTCGTGTCGACTTCTTTCTCGAAGAGCTTCAGCCTGTACGGTGAGCGCGTGGGCGCCCTGTCGGTGGTGGCCTCTGACAAAGAAGAAGCCTCACGCGTGCTGTCGCAACTCAAGATCGCCATCCGCACCAACTACTCCAACCCGCCCATCCACGGCGGTGCGGTGGTGGCGGCTGTGCTGAACAACCCCGAGCTGCGCGCCCAGTGGGAAAGCGAATTGGCCGAAATGCGTGTGCGCATCAAGGCCATGCGTCAAAAGCTGGTCGATGGCCTCAAAGCCGCTGGGGTCAAGCAAGACATGGGCTTCATCACCAGCCAGATCGGCATGTTCAGCTATTCGGGCCTCACCAAAGACCAGATGGTGCGTCTGCGCAGCGAGTTCGGCGTGTATGGCACCGACACCGGCCGCATGTGCGTGGCGGCGCTGAACAGCAAAAACATCGACTACGTGTGCGCTTCGATCGCCAAAGTCGTTTGAATTGACTGACATCAAGCTTGCAGCCGCCCCAGACGGGGCGGTTTCTTTTTGGGCGGTCCGGAAGGTGACTGTCAATTAGGGGGCAGACTCAAAAAATACCGCTTGGTCTCCTGTAGTATTGCTGCAGCGCACCATTTTTGTTGCAAGGGAAACTGTCACATGCTTTATCAGATTTTTGAAACCCAACGCTCGATCATGGAGCCTTTTTCCGATCTGGCCCAAGCAGCAGCCAAGCTCTACAGCAACCCTCTGAACCCCATGGCCCAAACGCCTCTGGCCCAACGTGTGTCGGCGGGCTACGCCCTGATGCACCGCCTGGGCAAGGACTACGTCAAGCCCGAGTTCGGCATCCGCACCGTCAAGGTCAACAAGACGGATGTGGCCATCCACGAGCGCATCGAAATCGACAAGCCCTTTTGCGAGCTGCGCCGCTTCAAGCGTTTTTCGGACGATCCTGCGACCCTGACCCAACTCAAGGCCCAGCCTGCGGTGCTGATCGTGGCTCCTTTGTCGGGTCACTACGCCACTTTGCTGCGCGACACCGTCAAGACCATGCTGCAAGACCACAAGGTCTACATCACCGACTGGAAGAACGCCCGCTTGGTGCCTTTGTCGGACGGCGAGTTCCACCTGGACGACTACATCAACTACGTGCAGGAATTCATCCGCCACCTGCAAGCCACCTATGGCCATTGCCATGTGATGAGCGTTTGCCAGCCCACGGTGCCAGTGCTTGCCGCCGTGTCCTTGATGGCCAGCCGCGGCGAAAAAACCCCGCTGACCATGACCATGATGGGCGGCCCCATCGATGCGCGCAAGTCGCCCACCTCGGTGAACAACCTGGCCACCAACAAGAGCTTCGAGTGGTTCGAAAACAACGTGATCTACCGCGT
>NZ_JAFEIF010000017.1 GCF_017848645.1 Limnohabitans sp.
GTGGGAGAGTCCGGGAATGGGGGTGGCCCCGGCTTGGTGGGCGCGGGGTTTGCGCGGCTGGCCCAGCAAGATGCGGTCGTGCCAGCGGGCAGGCAGCAGCGACAAAGCCTGCGACAGCCAGCCGATGCGGCGCGGCAACACAATGTGCTCTCGGCCTTGCGCCACGCCGCGCAGCAGGTCACGCGCCGCTTCGTCGGGCCCCAGCAGGCCGGGCATGGCAAAGGTGTTGCCTGCCGTGAGCGCGGTGCGCAAATAACCGGGGCTGATGGTGTGCACCGTGAGCCGGGTGGGCCGCAGCTCGGCCCGCAGGCTTTGCAGGTAGGCGATCAGCCCGGCTTTGCTGGCGCAATAAGCCCCGTTGCCCGGCATGCCGCGCCAGCCCGCCACACTGGCCACGCCGACCAAAGCGCCCCTTTGGCCGCTGTCTTGCATCGCGCTCAAAAAGGGTTGAAACGTGGTGGCCACGCCCAGCAGGTTGATCTCCAGCATGCGGCGCATGACCGCCAGATCGACCGGGTCTGAAGTCTCAAACCCACCGGCTACACCCGCGTTGGCAATCACCAGATCGGGCACGCCCCAGTGCTGCAAACAGTCGGCGGCCATGGCTTGCATGGCCTGCGCATCGGAAACGTCCGGGGTGAAGATGCGGCAGCGCTCGGGGGCCAAGTCGGCCAAGGCTTGCATGGCCGGAAGGTTCAGTCCCCCCAGAACGACCTGCGCACCCGAGTCCAACAGCTGCCTCGCCAAGGCTTGGCCTAAGCCTCCGCAGGCTCCAGTGATGACGGCGCGCTGGAACGTGGGCATCGTGATCAAACCCCCAGATGCTGCTCCAGCACGCTCGGGTCATCCAGCAGGATTTGCGAAGAGCCTTCGAACACCACCTGACCTTTGACCAGGATGATGTTGCGGTCGGTGATCTGGGTGACGTGTTTCCAGTTCTTGTCGACGATGATGGAGCTGATGCCACTCTCCTTGATGAGGCTGCAGATGCGCCAGATGTCGCGGGCGATCAGCGGAGCCAGGCCTTCGGTGGCTTCGTCGAGGATGAGCACGTCAGGGTTGGTCATGAGCGCCCGGCCGATGGTGAGCATTTGCTGCTCGCCGCCCGACAGTTGCTGGCCGCCGTGGCCCAGGCGTTCTTTGAGGCGCGGGAAGGTCTCGAGCACGCGTTCGTACGTCCAGTCGCGTTGCCCGTTGGTGCCAGGCCGGGCGGCCATTTGCAGGTTTTCCACCACACTCAGGTTGCCGAAAATACCCCGGCCCTCGGGCACGTAGGCGATGCCCAGTTGCGCCACTTCAAAGGTGGGGCGGCCGTTCATGCGTTGGCCCTTGATGTCCACCGTGCCCGTGCGTGGCGGCACGATGCCCATCAGGGTTTTGAGCAGGGTGCTTTTGCCCATGCCGTTGCGGCCCATGAGGCCAATCGTCTCGCCACGGCCCACAGAAAAGTTCACGCCACGCAGGATGTGGCTCGCGCCGTAATAGGTGTTCAGGTCTTGGGCCTGGATCAACAAATCGCTCATCTCAATGTTCCTCGCCCACTTCTTCGCCCAAGTAGGCGGCCTGCACACCCGCATCGGCCCGCACTGCCACAGGCGTGTCGCTCGCAATCACTTGCCCGTTGACCATCACCGTGAGGTGGTCGGCCAGCGTGAACACGGCGTCCATGTCGTGCTCCACCAGCAAAATCGCGTGTTCTGTTTTGAGGCGCAGCAGCAGCTGCACCATGCGCTCGGCCTCGGCCTGGCCCATGCCCGCCAGCGGCTCGTCGAGCAGCAGCACGCGGGGTTCGGTGGCCAGGGTCATGGCGATTTCGAGCTGGCGTTGCTCGCCGTGGCTGGTGGCCCCGGCTTGGGCGTGGCGGCGGTCTTGCAGCCCGGCCAGTTCCATGGCGCGCTCGGCCCGCTCGTTCACAGCATGCATGCGCGACGCTGCCTTCAACCAGCCCAATGGGTTGAAAGGCGAGGGCTGCACACGCGATTGGGCGGCCAGGCGCACGTTGTCCCACACGGTGAAGGTGCTGAAGATGTTGGTTTTTTGGTAGCTGCGGCCCAAGCCGTGGCGCGAGATTTTCTCGGGGGTCCAGCCGGTGATGGGGTGCTCGCCCAAAGTGATGCTGCCGCTGGTGGGTGGCAGGTCGCCCGAGAGCAGGTTGGTCAGCGTGGACTTGCCCGCGCCGTTGGGGCCAATCACCGCGTGGATGTGGCCGAGCCACAAATCCAGCGAAACCTCATTCACAGCCGCCAAGCCGCCAAAGCGTTTGGTCAAGCCACGGGCGGACAACAAGACTTGGCGATCAGTCATGACCCGCCCCCTTGGCTGTTTTGCTGCCGAAAGTCCGGTTGACCAGGCCCAAAATGCCCTTAGGGGCAAAGATGATCAGCGCCACGATGAACAGGCCCATCCACATCTGCCAGTGTTTGCCGGTTTTGAAGCCGCCCACATCTGGCAGGTCTTTGAACAGGTGCAGCAGATATTCAAAGCTGAAGGCGCCCACAATGGCCCCCGCAAAATTGCCCATGCCGCCCAAAATCACCATCATGATGGCGTGTGCACTGAGGTGAAAGCCCATGAGTTCGGGGTTCACAAAACCGGTTTGCGCCGCGAACAAATAACCCGCCAAACCTGCCAAGGCACCCGCCAGCGTGAAAGCCGCCAGCTTGTGGCTGAAGGTGTTGAAGCCCAGCGCCCGCATGCGGTGCTCGTTCACGCGGATGCCCGACAGCGCCCGGCCAAAGGGGCTCCAGAGCAGGCGGCGCAAGAACACATACACCGCCAGCAAACAGCCCAGCGTGAAGTAATAAAACACCCGCTTGTTTTCCAGATCGATGACGCCCGCATCAGGGCGGAAGTTCAGGAACAAACCATCCGAGCCGCCCAGCGCCTTGTTGTCAAAGAAGATGTAGAAAATCATCTGCGCAAAGGCCATGGTCACCATGATGAAGTAGATGCCGTGGGTGCGCACCACCAAAAAGCCAATGACCAAAGCCGCCAATGCTGAGCCGCCCACCGCTAAGGGCAAGCTGGTGTACAAACTGATCGGCTCGTTTTGCGGCGTCACAAAAGCCAGCACATAACCGGCCAGGCCAAAGTAAGCCGCATGGCCCAGCGAGACCAGGCCCGTGACGCCTTGGAGCAAATCCAGGCTCATGGCCAGGATGGCCAGGATCATCATGCGCACGACCATGGCCGTGTAGAAGTCGGAGCCGACAAAGGGGAAGGCGGCGAGCGCCAAAAAGCCCAGCACCATCACCAGCTGGATGCTGCGCGGCAGGGTTTCGAGGTGAATTTGGGGCGTGCTCATGTCGTTGTCATTTTCATTGCTTGAACAGGCCTTCGGGTTTGTACAGCAGCACAGCGGCCATCAGCACATACACCAGCATGCCCGAGGCCTGGGGCAGCAGCACCTTGCCAAAGGTGTCGACCAGGCCCACCAGCAGGGCGGCGATCAAGGCACCGCGTACCGAACCGATGCCGCCAATGACCACCACCACAAAGCACATGATCAAGACCTGTGAGCCCATGTTGGGGTAGACGCTCGATACAGGCGCGGCGATCATGCCCGCAATGGACGCCAGACCAATGCCCAAAGCGAACACCACCGAGTGGATCAACTTGATGTTCACACCCAGCGATTCGGTCATCTCGCGGTTGAAAGCCCCCGCACGGATCTTCATGCCCAAACGGGTTTTGGAAATCAGCAAATACAAACCCAAAGCCAGCACCAGGCACACGCCCGACATGAACAGGCGGTACACCGGATAAGACAGGTTTTCGGTGAGGGGAATGGACGCGGCCAGCAACTCGGGCACGGGCAGGCCGTGGACATCGTCACCCCAAATCATGGAGCGCAGCTCTTCAAACACGTAAATCAGGCCAAACGTGAGCAGCACTTGGTCCAAGTGGTCGCGGTGGTAGAAGTGGCGAAACAGCAAGCGCTCAATCAATAAGCCAAAGGCCACCGACAAAGCCGTGCCCACAATGATGGCCAGCGTGAAGCTGCCCAGCTGCGCGGCCAAGGACCACGCCAAGTAAGCCCCCAGCATGTAAAAGCTGCCATGCGCTAAATTCACCACGCCCATGATGCCGAAGATCAGCGTCAGGCCCGCAGCCAGCATGAACAACAGCAGCCCGTACTGGACGCTGTTGAGCAGCTGGATCAAAAAATTCACGAAGTCCATGGCGTTTTACGTCGGTCGTTGAGCGTTAAAGGTTAAGCGTTGTGCGTTTTGAAAGGAGAAGGTGCTGGTGAGCTCCGATCAACGCAGAACGGGCATGCTCAGCACAAAAAAGGCGGACCGAAATCCGCCGTGGTACCGCTGGCATGGCCGAAGCCAGGGGCGAACCCCTGATCTGGCACCCGCCCCTTACATGCGGCAACCCGCGCCGGAATCGGCCAAGGCTTTGGCCGCGATGCCAATCACCTTGTTCTCTTTGTTGGAGACTTCGCGCAGGTAAATGTCCTGCACGGGGTTGTGCGACTTGCTCATGGTCCATTTGCCGCGTGGGCTGTCGATCACGGCCACTTCCATGGCCTTGATCATGTTGGCCTTTTGGCTCACATCGCCCTTGACCGCGTTGGCGCCTTGCACCAGCAGCAAGCCCGTGTCGTAGCCTTGCACGGCATACACGTCGGGCTGCATCTTGAAAGTCTTGGCGTAGTTCAGACGGAAGTCCTTGTTGCGCTTGGTCTCGATGCCGTCACCGTAGTGCAGCGCTGTCAAGACGCCGTCGGCCGCGGGGCCTGCAGCGTCCAGCACGCCTTCGGTCAAGAAGCCCGAGCCATACAGCGGGATCTTGCCCTTGAGGCCCGCAGCAGCGTAGTCGCGCAGGAACTTGGCCGCGCCGCCGCCTGCAAAGAAGCAAGCCACAGCGTCGGGCTTGAGCGCGGCGATTTCGGTCAGCAGCGCCTGGAACTCGACGTTGGGGAAGGGCAGGCCCAGTTCCTTGATGATGGTGCCACCCGCTTTGGTGTAGCTCTCTTTGAAGCCCTCGAAGGCTTCGTCGCCAGCGGCGTATTTCCAGGTGATCCAGACCGCCTTTTTGTGGCCGCGCTTGACCATGGCCTCGCCCAGCGCCATGGTGGGCTGGCTGTTAGAAAAGCTGGTGCGGAACACGTTGGGAGCGCACTGGGCGCGGGTGGCGATGTGCACGCCTGCGTTGGGGATCAGGTTGATGACGCCGCTTTCGCGGGCCACGCGGTGGATGCCCATTTGCACGCCGGAGTGCACGGTGCCGATCAGCACATCGACCTTGTCGCGCTGCACCAGTTTGTTGGCGTTTTCGATGGCTTTGGACGGCTCGGACTCGTCGTCCACCTTGAACCACTCGATCTCACGGCCGCCGAGCTTGCCGCCTTGTTCGTTGATGGCCATGCGCACGCCGTTTTCAATGGCCACGCCCAATTGGGCAAAGGTGCCGGTGTAGGGCAGCATGAAACCCACGCGGATTTTGCCGCTTTGGGCCAGGGCGCTTTGGGGGACCAGCAGGCCGGACGAGGTGGCACCCAGCAGGGCTGCGCCTTGCGTCAGGATTTGGCGGCGTGAAGAAGTGGGGTTCATTGTTGTCTCCATACAGGGAAATGAAACTCAGGACCGGCAGCCAAGAGCCATCCGGGCAAGATAATCATTATGGGTCATTTATCCGCCCCGATGGCCGCAGCCGTATCCGAGAAAACCCGCACATCCGGACGCGACCCAGACTGAATTTGGGCCAGTGTCGACAAGCAGATCGGCACCTTCAAAGCTCAAGGTGTGCACTGGTTGGTGGTGGTTTTCTCGCCCACATGCCGTACGCAAAAGTATCGGATCTCAGGCGACTGAAACTCTTTGATCGAGCGCACCATGGAGGGGTTGGGCATCTCGGGGGCCATCACCCGTTCTTGCGACAGGGCCCACAAGCCTTTGTCGCTGCTGACGCCGCCGTTCCAGTTGCCCAGTTCACTCAGGTAGATGTACTCCCCCACGGTGGGCAGTCTGGCTTGCATGCATTCGCAGGCGTATTGGGCCTTGCGGGGCGAGTTGGTCAGGCCCAGCACGTTGCCCGGCGCACCCAACAGCTCCAGGGTTTTACCCAAGTGCGTGACTTGGCTCGGAAAGTGCGTTTTCTGAAACTGGCTGAACACCTGGTAGGCGATCTGCCCCATCACCGACTCCGGCATGCCCCGCGCTTGGTAGTTGTAGGTCTGTCCAGGTTGGGTTTCGAGGTGCAAGGTCACCAGCACATCGCCTTTGCAACCTGGGCTGAACGAATACGTGCCCCAGGCCACACCGGTCAAACCCCTCAGCTGATTGGCTTCCAGGCTGCCCTGTCGTTGCTGGGAGCGCAGCACCCGCACCAGGTCGTTGAGCGCGGTGGGGTTGAAGAAACTCACTTTGCGCACTTGGGGGTGGTGCTGTTCATACACCCGGTCCAGCGCGGCCTTGAAGCTGCCTTCGAGCAAGACGTCCATGCCAAAGCCGCTGGTGGCCCGCTGTCGTCCTTGGTCGATCAGGCTGTCCAGGGTCTGCAGCAACTCAGGGGCCTGTTGGGGCTCGGCTCCGGCGCGGATCAAGTCGCCCAAAAGCCTGGCCATGTCACTCGATTGTTGGACGCGGGTGCGGCCATAGGCGTCCTGGTATTGGCACAGGTCCTGGCCGCGCACAAAGGGAATGGTGGGCCACAAGGCCAATTGGGCGGCGCTGTGGGTTTGATCGGCCAAGGCCTGTCCGCCCAAGAGCATTTCGCAAAAAACCAAACCCACGATGCGCAGCCGAAGCGGCCGCCCGGCCATGAAATTCATGAAGGATTTGAGGATGTCCAAGGCATTTTTTCCGTATGCAAGTGCGCCCTGAATGCAGATTTATCGGGGTCCATCCAGAAGGCTGAACTCGTTTTTTCAACCCATCATAGTCAAAGAAACCTTGGTTTCTCCTGACGCAGCGCAGGGTGTGCCACTCAAGACCCCATGTTCAGGATGAACTGGCGCACGCCCAACTCGTCCATTTGCCTTTGCTCGTAGCGCTTGGCGTCTTGCGCCACGGCTTTGGCGTCTTGCTCGGCCAGCGACTGCATCTTGTGCAGCTCGATTTCGGCTTGCAGCCTTTTTTGGCGCATCTGGGCCAAGGTGGTTTGGGCTTTGCCCAGGTCCACCACCACGCGTTGCTGCAGGTTCAGCAACTGGGCCATGAACTGGCGGTGGTTCATGCTCGCTTGCATGCCCATCACGGGCGCTTGGCTGGTGTGCTCCTGCAGGCGGTATTCGTCGTACAGCTTGCACAGGCGCTGGTGGCTGGCTTCGAGCTGGTCGACCCGGGCCAGGGCCTGGACAATGTCGTTTTGCGCATCGTTGACCGCATCTTGCGCTTTGCGCACCAGCACGGGCCAGCAGTTTCGGGCTTGTCGCATGGTTTTCTCCTTGGGGGTCTCAGGCGCTCATCAAGGCCTGGACTTCGCGGCGCGTGCTCGCGGCGTCCTGGCTGGTGTGCATGTCTTGCTGTAAAAAATGTTCCATCGATGTGCGCAGCCGAATCGCCTGGTCCAGGTCCGGGTTGCTGCCCGCCTCGTACGCGCCCACTTGGATCAAATCCTGGTTTTGCTGGTACAGCGACCACAGACGCCGAAAGCGGTTGGCCAGTTTCTGGTCTTCGGGCGAGAGCAGGTTTTGCATCACCCGCGAGACCGAGCCATTGAGGTCAATGGCCGGGTAGTGCGCCGCATCGGCGAGCTTGCGCGACAGCATGACCTGGCCATCGAGCGAGGCGCGGGCGATGTCCACGATCGGGTCGTTGGCGTCGTCGCCCTCGGCCAGCACGGTGTAGATGGCGGTGATCGAGCCCACGCCGTGGCGGCCCACGCCTGCGCGCTCGATCAGGTTGGGCAGCAGCGCAAACACCGAGGGCGGGTAGCCTTTGGCGGTGGGCGGCTCGCCCACAGCCAGGCCAATTTCGCGCTGCGCGTGGGCCACTCGCGTGAGGCTGTCCACCAGCATCAACACATTCTTGCCCTGGTCCCGAAAGTATTCCGCGATCACATGCGTCAGGTGCGTGGCCTTGAGGCGCAGCACGGGTGACTCGTTGGCAGGCGCGGCCACCAGTACCGACTTGGCCAGGCCCACAGGCCCGAGCGACTCTTCAATGAAGGCCTGCACCTCGCGCCCGCGCTCGCCGATCAGGCCAATCACCACCACGTCGGCTTCGGTGAAGCGCGTCATCATGCCCAGCAGCACGCTCTTGCCCACACCTGAGCCGGCCACCAGCCCCAGGCGCTGGCCCCGGCCAATGGTCAGCATGCCGTTGATGGCCTTGACGCCCACGTCCAGCACTTCCTTGATGGGGCCGCGCTCCATGGGGTTGATGGGCCGACCCTGCAGGCTCAGCACATCGCGGCACTCGGGCGGCGGTTTGCCGTCCAGCGGCTGGCCACGCCCGTCGATGATGCGGCCCAGCAAATCGGGGCCCAAGCACACCTGCGAGGTGTGGCTGAGCACGCGCACCTGCGCGCCCGGGCCAATGCCTTGCGGCTCGGTGAAGGGCAGCAAAAACAGCGTCTCATCGTTGAAGCCCACCACCTCGGCCTCGACCCGGTGGCCCATCTGGCCCACGATTTCGCAGCACGCGCCCAGTGGGGCCATCAGGCCACGTGTTTCCAGCCGCATGCCCACCAGCCGCACCAAGGTGCCGCTGCGCTGGGGATCGGGGGCATGCAGGCCGCCGATCAGCTGGTTGACTTCTTGCTCGAAATTCATGCCGGCCCGTTCTCGTCTGGGTTGTTCATGTCCGTGCTGTTCATGTCGGAGGTCTTCACATCGGTGTCTTGCACGTCAATCACCTGCCGGTCCCAGTCCCGCTTGGGTGTGCTCTCGGGCATGGCGTCGACTTTGTCCTGTACCAGGATGGAGCTTTGCATCCAGGCCTCTGGCTGGGGCAGCAAGCGACGCGCCAGCGGCTCCAGGCGGTGCTCGATGAGGTCTTGCACCACGCTGTCTTGCACGCGCACGCGCACGCTGCCCGGGCGCAGTTGGGGGTCGGCTTCCAGGTCCAGGTGGGCCGTAACGGCCTCGCCCATGGCCTGCAGGCGCTTCATGTCTTGCGGATTCAGGCTGACCTTGACCGGTTGTGCCGGGTGGTCCAGTTGCTGGATGCACGACTGGATCAGGCCCTCAACGGCCTGACCAGAAATTTGCAGCTCGGCGCGCACCAGCTGTTCGGCCAGGTGCAAGGACAAGCGTTTGAGTGGTTCAAAAAAGCGCTGTGGGTCCTGGCTGATGCTGCGCAGCTCGATACCCAGGTGGCGGATGAGTTCGCGCTCTTTGACCCGTTCGGCTTCCAGCTCGGCGTGCAGGTGCGCCATGCCTTGCTGAACACCGCGCTGAAAAGCCTCGTCCAGCAAGGCCGCCAGCGCCGCTTCAGAGACGGTGGTGTTTTCGGTGGGTGGCGCATTCAAGGCAGGTGCGTCTGCCGCTTCTGGCTGCGTCAGGTCTTCGTCCATGGCCTCGCCCACATTCACAGGTGCGGGCGTGGTCAGGGCTTCGGTCGGCTCGGTGCGATCGGCCACGCGCCAGGGGCCAAACGAGCGCACTTTGGCTTCGTCCCATTGTGTACGCAGGAAACTGGAGGCTTGGCTTTTCCCGTTGAGCAAAGGGTTGGGGCTCCAGGGGGCGGCTTGGGGTTTCAGATCAGACAAAACCATCTCCACCGCCAGCCAGGACCAGCTCACCCGCATCCGAGAGTTTGCGGGCCAGGCGCATGACGTTCTTTTGTGCCTCTTCCACTTCAGTGATGCGCAAGGGGCCTTTGCTTTCCATGTCGTCCACAAACATGACGCGGGCGCGGGCCGACATGTTGTCGAGGAACTTGTCCTTGACGTAGTCTGGCGCGCCTTTGAGCGCCACCATCAACAGGTCCGGCTCGGCTGTGCGCATGATGGCCTGGATGCCCCGGTTGTCAACACCCACCAGATTTTCAAAGGTGAACATGTTGTCCTGGATTTTTTGCATCAGATCCGAGTCGATCACGGACAGGCCGGACATGATGGCCGATTCGAGTTCCACCTTGACCGAGTTCATGATTTGGGCAGCAGCTTTCACGCCGCCGAAGCTGGAGGATTTGGACGATGAGTTGGTGGCGAACTGTTTCATCATGATTTGCTCCAGCTCTTCCATGGCCGAAGGTTGCACCGTGTCCAGGCTGGCAATACGCTGAATGATTTCCGGGCGCGCTTCTGCGGGCAGGAAATTCAGCACATCCGCGGCCACCGTGTGTTCGAGCACCGACAAGATGATGGCGACCACCTGGGGGTGCTCACCCCGGATCATTTCTGCAATGGAGCGGGCATCCATCCACTTGAGAATTTCCAGCCCCTTGCTGCCCTGACCCGGCATGATGCGGCTGAGCACCGAAGATGCCTTGTCGTCACCCAAAGCGCGTTTGAGCACTTTTTCGACATAGTCGCCTGTGCCCAGGCCCAGGCTGGTTTGTTTCTTGAGGGTGGCCACGAATTCGTCGAGCACGATGTTCACCGCCTCTTGCGACAAATCTGCGACCGACACCATGGCGCCGCCCAGTGACTGCACCTCTTTGGGGTTCAAGAAGCGGATGATTTCGGCTGCTTGCTGCTCCCCTAGCAACAGCATCAGCACGGCTGCGCGCTGCGAACCCGTCAGGGCGTCCAGCTCTTGCTGCAGCTCCTCGGTCATCACAATCGGCGCATCGCCCAAAGCCGATGCCACTTCCTTGACTTCCTTGCCTTTGGCGTCCTTGCCTTTGGCGTCTTTGTCGGTGTCTTTTTTCGTAGCCATTTTTGTTGTTCCTTGAGTCGGTCAAGAGACCTTGATCATGCCTTTGAGCACGTTGGCCACACGGCCCGAGTCTTCGGCCACCAGCATGCGGATGAGGGCCACTTTGTCGTCGTAGGTGTTGGCCGTGTCCAGCATGTCGATGCTGATGCTCGACTTCTTGGGCTTGAGTTTGGCCTTGATCTCTTCCAAGCTCTCGCCTTCGCCAATCTGAATCATCCGCATGTCTTCGGCACTGAGCTCGCCGTCCGCCATGGCGGCTTTGGCTTTTTCTTCTTCAGCCTGGGCCTTGGCCACGGTGATGTTGCGCATGATGGGGCGCACCACAATCAGCATGAACACGATGAAACTGATGGCGATCAGAGCGCTGGTCAGACCTGACTGTACGGTGTTCTCAAGGTACCAGGGCATGGTCTCCAGTGGTGCTGGGGCCTCAAAACGGGCAGGAACCACCGAGACGTTGTCGCCCCGTGCCTGGTCAAAGCCCACCACGCCGCGCACCACCTGTTGCATTTGCTCCAGCTCTTGCGGTGTGTAGGGCAGGCTCTTGGGGGCTTTGGGGTCGACAGCCGCGCCATCAGCCGGAGGCGGCGCTGGGCGCTCGTTCACGATCACAGCCACGCTGACCTTCTTGATGCCGCCGCTGGCGCTGCGCACGTGACGCACTGTCCGGTCGAGCTCGAAGTTGCGCGTCGAGCGGCTGCTGAGCGTGTTGTTCGATTCGGCCTGCCCTTTGGTCGGGTCCACTTGGGTGTTGTTGCTGGTGGTGGGGGCGGGTGGCGGCGAGTTGGCCAGCGAGCCCGGTATGCCCTCGGCGGCACGGACGGCGGCGCGGTCTTCGGCCAGCACTTCGGATCGGGTGCGTGGACCTTTGTCGCGGTTGTCAAAGTCTTCGGTGGTGCTCTCGGACTGTGTGAAATCCAGCGACAGGTTCACCTGCGAGCGCACATTGGCCTCGCCCACCATGGGCGATAGGATCTGCATGATGCGGTTGCGCAGCACTTCTTCCATTTGTTGCTTGTGCTGCTCCTGGGCCGAGGTCAGGCCCAGCTTTTGTTCGGTGGCCGACTCGGTCATCAGCTTGCCCACGTTGTCCACCACGGTGACGTGGTCGGGCGTGAGGTAGGGTACGCTGGAAGACACGAGGTGCACGATGGCCTGCACTTGAGACGCCGACACGGCGCGGCCAGGGTAGGGGGCCAGCACCACCGAAGCTTTGGGTGGGGTGCGGTCACGCACGAAGACACTTTGCTTGGGTGTGGCCAAGTGCACACGGGCACTTTGCACACTGCCAATTTGCATGATGCTGCGCGCCAGCTCCTGCTCCATGGCGGCATTCACTTTGACTTGTTCCATGAATTGGCTGGTCGTCATGGCCG
This sequence comes from Limnohabitans sp., assembly GCF_017848645.1. GTDB lineage: Bacteria > Pseudomonadota > Gammaproteobacteria > Burkholderiales > Burkholderiaceae_C > Limnohabitans_A. The sequence continues at coordinate 12,154 of NZ_JAFEIF010000017.1, forward strand.
ATTGGTCTTTCAGACCCTCCAGCCCCGTGGCGCCTGCCTTGGGTAAACCTTTTGAGGCCAGAAAAATTCGCGCTTCATGGAAGCGGTCGCTGGGCACCGTGAGCTGGCCTGTGGTCGGATCGATCTTGGGTTTGAAGTCCGAGGTTTTGAGCGATTCGTAGGCCGCTTGTTGGTCGGCCTCTTGCAAGCCGGGTATCACAGGGCGGTAAGGCGTCGTTGTCATCCAGGCATAAGTCAAACCAAACAGGACCATCACGGCCAGCATCATGATCAGTGGCAAAACCCGGCGCACCGAGGGCTGGTTGAGCACTTTGGTAAAAGTGTCGGCCATGCCCAGTGTTTGCCAAGGGCTCAAGCCAGTGCCGGGCGCGGTAGCGCCTTCACCACCGGGGGCGGTGGTCAGGGCCATGCTGCCATTGGGCGCAGGAGCAGGTGCCGAGACGGCCCCTGAATTGGCGGGGACGGTCATCATGCCGTTGTTCATTGTTGCGGTCGCTGTAGCCATGGTGTGTTCTCTTTATGTCGTTCAGACCGGCATGTTCAAAATATCTTCATAGGCCTTGAGCACCTTGTTGCGCACCTGCAAGGTTGCTTCAAAGGCCAAAGAGGATTTCTGCATCCCCAGCACCACATCGGTCAGGGCCACGTTCTCTCCCCGGTCAAAAGCCGCACGCATCTCGGACGATTGCACCTGCACCTGGTTGACCTGGCTGAGGGCGCCTGAGACGAACTCGCCAAAGTTGCTCTTGCCGACTTCGGGCGTCAGTCCTTTGAGTTGCTCTGCGCCGGGCAGGCCCGAGGCCTGGGCCTGGTGGCTGCGCAAGGTTTGCAGCATCGACTGGATGTTGGCGGGAGAAATGGCTTTGTCAATCATGGAAGTCTCCTTCAGCAGGCCGATGCCATGGCCAGGCCGTGCTCACGCAACTGGGCCATCTTGTAGCGCAGCGTGCGCGGGCTGATGCCCAGGCGTTTGGCGGCTTCGGTTTTGCTGGGGGTGCTGGCCAGTGTGGCCATGATCACTTGGTGCTCGTTCAGGCGCGCTGCGCTTTGCAGATCGGCTGGGGCTGCGGGCAGGGGCGCCTCAGGCTGCTGCGCTGTGGTGGCAGGTGTCCAAGTGGGCAGGGCCTCTGTAGATGATGAACTGGCCCAAGTATTCAGGCCAACCGGGCTCAGGTCATTTGGGACGTGGGCGTTTTGCTCTGCGCTGAAGGCGGCCGGCACAGCCTGGCTCAACCAGTCGTCAAACATCAGATGTGCGGGCGTGACATGGTGGTCGGTGCACAGCACCATGGCGCGGCGCATCACGTTTTCCAGCTCGCGCACATTGCCCGGCCAGGGGTATTGCAGCAGCAGGGCCTGTGCTTGCGGGTGCAAGCGCCAGACCTGGCTGTCGTGCTGGCTCAGGCATTGCATGGCCAAGGGGATGATGTCGCCCGGGCGCTCGCACAAAGGCAGCAAACGCATGCGGAAAGTGGCAATGCGGTAGTACAGGTCTTCACGGAACTCGCGCTCCGCGATGGCCAGCTTCAAGTCTTTGTTGGTCGCGGCCACGATGCGCACGTTCAGCTGGATCACGCTTTGGCCACCCAGGCGGGTGAGTTGGCGCTCTTGCAGCACGCGCAGCAGCTTGCTTTGCAGGTGCATGGGCATCTCGCCAATCTCGTCCAGAAACAGGGTGCCGCCTTGGGCTTGTTCAAACAAACCTTTTTGGTCGCGGTGTGCGCCGGTGAAGGCGCCCTTGTCGTGGCCAAACAGCATGTCTTCGATCAGGTTTTCCGGCATGGCCGCGCAGTTCAGGGCCACAAAGGGGCCGCGTGCACGGGCCGAGGCCTCGTGCAGCACACGGGCCATCACTTCTTTGCCTGAGCCGGTGGGGCCCACCAGCAAAGCGGTCACGTCGGCTTGGGCCACTTTTTTGGCCAGGGCCAGCAGGTGTTGGCTGGCGGGGTCCACAAAGACCACGTTGCGTGTGGGTTGGGTGCTGGTGCGGGCGGCGTGGGGGTTGAGCAGGCTGTGCAGACGCATCCAGCTGGCGCTGCGCGCATCACAGTCGGCCAACACGGCCAAGGCGCCCGCCTGGCTCGCTTCCACGGCCAGCTCCAGCTCTTGGCGCTCGACCCGTGCCACCACAGGGGTGTTCAGACCGGCTTCTTGCAGGAGTTGCTGAACCGCCTTCAAACGGGTCACATCCACGCTCAGGTGCAAAACCACCACGGCCGCATCGGCCGCGTGCGACACCAGGGTGTCGAGGGTATGCACCGGCATCAGTGCCCAGCCGCTGGCGTGCAGGGCTTGGCTGTGCTCGGGGCTCAGCGGTTTTTCGGGGTCCAGCCAAAGGGCCAGAGGGGCAGATGCAGGAGTTGGCTTCACGGTGTGGCCTCACATTCAGATGGAACATGTAAAGCAACCCTTGTGCCAGCATAAAAATCCCTTGAAAGTGAATTTAAAAATAAAAAAAGAGTACTTTTTAACTTTTAAATTCAAGCCAAAAGCTTGACACGTCCAGACGAAAGATTGACAGAGTTGCCTGGCCGGGGATTTGTGGTGGTGCAAGGGTTTGCAGCCCTTGCAGCCCTAGCAGCCCTAGCAGCCCTTGCAGATCTTCCTGGCGCTTGGGCAAGAGGTAGAGCCGGCGGGTGTTGCGCAGCCAGGTCGGCGGCAAAGAAATGCAGTCGCCCCAACGAGCCCACCCATGCGCGAGCTCAAGAGTTTGATGCAGGGGTGGCGATGGTCTTGGCTTCAAAAGATCTGCAAAACTGGCCATCGACCCGCAGCACTTCGAGTGAAGGCAGCATCTTGGTCTGAAAGCCCATAGCGCGGCAGACATAGGGCGTGGCCGGGACGTAGCTCACACCAAAAAATCGGCATTGCCAGCAGTTGGGGCCCCGTGAGGGTGCCGCCGAGGGCGTGGGATGGGGGGGCAAGGCAGGCAAGGAGAGTCCCGTTTTTGTTGTGGTTGCTCGGCGCTCAGTCGCGCAATAAATCCAGCACGGTGGCCAGGTCCAGATTGGCTTGAGCCATCACGGCCCGCTGTGGCGCGGCGGCCAAGCCCTGGGCCGACAGCTGGCTGTTGGCTTTGGCGCACATGGCCGCCCAAAACTGGCGGGTGGCTTCGGGCGTGTGGTGGGCAGTCGGGGTCATGGTTTCTCCGGTCGGGGGCAGTTGGGTGAGGTGTTGCTTTGCAAAGGCTCGCTAGGGTTGGCGTGGCTTGGCCCTGTCAACAAAATGTCGGCCTTTTGTCAAACGAGCGCTGTGCCAGAGGGATTGCAAAACCTGTGCCAGAAAGCCTGTCAATGGGCGAAAAAAAACCTGCAAACCCATGGGGCTTGCAGGCGTGCGTGGCACGCTGCAGGCTTAGCCTTGCAGGAGCTTCAACACCGATTGCGGCGACTGGTTGGCTTGCGCCAGCATCGCGGTGGCCGCTTGCGAGATGATCTGCGTGCGGGCCAATTCGCTGCTGGCTTTGGCATAGTCGGTGTCCAAGATGCGGCTGCGCGACTCGGAGGTGTTTTGCGACACATTGGCCAGGTTGTCCACGGCGTAAGTCAGGCGGTTCATCACCGCGCCCAAGCCTGCGCGCTCGGTGCTGATGCGGTTCAGAGCCACATCCAGTTCACGCAAGGATTCGTTCGAATCCGTGTTGTTGAGAACGGTCAGAGACTGAATGTTTTTCAGCGCACCCTCATCGACGAGGACATTGGTGGCCTTGGTGGTGAATGCCGTGCCTGCAGTGTCGGCCGTGAATGTCAATGCATTGCTGGAAGCGATAACCGCCGTGCCGCCAAAAGTGGCTCCTGTGGCTGTTGCAAGTTTGGTGGCAATGGTGGCCAGATTGGTGGCATCGTCTGCCCCTGTCAAGTCTGCTTCTGCGACGGTGTAGGTGGCCGTTGCATTGCCAATTTTGACGTTGATCACGTCTCCTGCTTGGTATTTGCCGGTCAATGTCAAAGTTGATTCCTGGCTAACGCCGGGTGCATTGGCTGTTTTTGTATCAAAAACCGCCTGAGCATCGTCGCGGAAGCCCATGTCCGACAAAGTGTGCGTGATGATTTGGCCATCGTTGGCCCCCACCTGGAATTCAAATTTGCCGAAGGTGCCATCGTCATTTTGAACGGTGCCATCCATGATGGGCATGCCGTTCCACTCGGTGTCGTTGGTGATGCGATTCACCTCTGCTTTGAGTTGTTGGAATTCCAAGTCCATGTAACCACGATCGACATCTGTGTAGGTGTCGTTGGACGACTGCACAGCCAACTCGCGCATGCGCTGCAGCATGTTGGTCATCTCGATCATCGCGCCTTCTGTGGTCTGAAGCATCGACACCGCGTCGTTGCCGTTGCGCACGGCCTGGTTCAGGCCCGTGATTTGTGAGGTCATGCGCGAAGAAATCGCCAGACCCGCAGCATCGTCCTTGGCCGAGTTGATGCGTTTGCCGGTGGAAAGCTGCTCCATCGCGCCGGACAGGGCCCGGTTGTTCTTGACCAAGGCGTTTTGCGAAATCAGCGACTTGATGTTGGTGTTGATGACGGACATGGCTGTGTATCTTTAGAAATTGGGTTCAGTGAAAGGGGTGGCGGTCGATGACATCGATCAGTGCACGTGGGCTGATGCAGCCACGGGCACTTGCTCTGAGACCAACTCTTGCAGCGCCAAAAACTCGTCATTCAATGTGGTGTCGGTGGGGTGGGCCAACATGGCCTGGTGGGCCGCTTGCAAAGCCTTGCCAGGCTCGCACTGGCAGCGCAGCACCCGGATCAGGTGACGCCATGTGAAAGGGGTGGCGGCAGCGCCTTGGGTGTCGACCAATTTGCGCAACAGTTCTTCGGCGGTGGTCCAGTCCTGCTGGATTTCGGCGAGTAAGGCGCTGATGGCCAAAATGTCTTCGCTCTCGGGGTACAGACTTTGGCCCGCAGCGGCCAAGGCATTGGCCAGATCAATCCGGTTGGCGGCCACCAGATCGGCCATGGTCTGGCGAATCTCGGCAGCAGAAAACTGCGACACATCGCGCACGCTCAGCATCTGACCAGAAACGGCTTGCGACAGCATGGCTTGGTAAAGGGATGTCATGTTCAGGTCTCCTGGAAAGGGGTGTCAAAATTTCGGTGGCACATGGCCAAAACCGAGGATGAACCCTTTTAAGCAAACCGCGTGCCAGCATTTCTTTAGCTTAAAAACACATTTATTTGCATCAAAACCTGTGGGAATCTAAAAAATTCGGTACTTTTGAACTGCGAACGGTAAAAACTTGTTGTGGAGCTAGACGGAACCGCCTTCCATCTCGGCCCAGCGGCAATGCCTTGCCGACAGGCGGCAATGGCGTCCTGTATCGTGATGGCGGGAAAATGGCGACGACATCCAGACCCTCAGTGGCGGTTGGGTTCTTGAGTTAATTAAATGACCCTGGAACGCCCACCCCTTTGCCCCATAGTGGCCCGATTGGAATCACGCGGCTGGGCCACTGGCGTTTTGCAGAAATGCAGGAGGCCTTTGACTTCACGATGGAGCGGTTTATTTTTTACGGTGGCTACCCCGATGCCGCGCCCCTGGTGCACGACGAGGCGCGCTGGGCCGCCTATGTCAGCGACGCCTTGGTCTAGACCACCATCAGCAAAGACGTGTTGCTCATGGCACCGATGCAAAAGCCGGCCTTGCTGCGCCGCGTGTTTGACTTGACTTGCGTCTAGAGCGGACAAATTTTGAGCTATCAAAAAATGCTGGGCCAACTCGACGACGCGTGCAACACCACAACGCTGGCGAATTACCTGGACTTGCTTGAGGGCGCAGGCAGGGTCTGTGGTCTGCCCAAGTACATGGGGCAGGTGATCTGACAGCGCGCATCGAGCACAAGCTAAAGGTTTTTAACAATGCCTTGATAGGCAGCCATTGGCTTAGCCAGGGTGTGGGTTTGGCGCAAGCACGGCAGCGCCCAGACATTTGGGGCCGCTTGGTCGAAAGCGGCGTGGGCGTGGAGCTGCTGGCGCGGCACCTCACGCACAACAAGCGCCACCCGCACGAGCCAAAGGGATGTCGCAACTGTCGCGCGACACGGGCCTTGGCAGATGGAGCCTCTAGAAGGCCCTGTCAGGACAGGCAACCCCAGCTTGCCCACGATTTCGAAAGTCACAGCTGCACTGGGGATTCAACTGCATGACCAACCAGCTCAAACGGGTTGAACGGTCGGCGCTGGAGAGCGCGGACCTGTCAAAAAGCCCGATACCTCAGCCGCACTGCAATGCCCACAGGCCAATGGATCGCTGCGTGCCTCGCGATGACGGGTCAAACGTCATTGCGAGCTAAGCGCGGCAATCTATGTCGCCCTAAAAATCAAGCCACCTTGAGCGCAGGGCGCACGCCCACATGTTGCAAAGCATTGAACTCTTGCTGCAGCTGTTCATCTTTGGGGTGGGTGGCCAGGCCTTGAGCGGCCACGGTCATGGCGCGGGCATCATCGCCCATGCAGCGCAGCACGCGCACCCACTGGCCCCAAGTCACGGCTTGCGCAGCGTGGCCTTGCAGGGTGATCAACTTCTCAAGCGCAGCGCTGGCGGCGGGCCAGTCTTGGCGCACTTGGGTGACCAAAGCACGGATGACCAGGATGTCTTCGCTCTGTGGAAAGCGTTGCATCGCTTCGTGCGACAACACATCGGCATCGGCCAGCCGGTTTTGGCCGACCAGATCGGCAATGGATTGCCGGATTTTGGCCGGGCTGAGCTCTTGGGTGGCGCTGGCGAGCAGGGCCGAGTAAGACGTTTTGGCCAGAAAGGCGGGGGCGGCGTGCAGCATGAAAGACTCCTTGTGGCCCCCGCAAAGGCAAGAAATTGCCGTTGCAGAGGTTCAAGGAGATAAAGCAAAGCCCATGCCAATCGGTTATCGCCTTGTCAATTCAATCAATAAGGCAAAGAACCGATTTGGTCACTTGTGAAAGCTTGTATCTGACTGGATGTCATGGCATTGATTGTTGCCGAACTCATCGCGCTGAGCTGATCTGAGGTCAAAGCTTTGATGGCGTCCGTGGCCAGGTGGCTGATCTGAGCGGAGCTGATGGCGGCGATGTCATCGGTGGCCATGAGGGCGACTTGGTCGCTG